>NZ_JBEZJQ010000002.1:0-547679 GCF_040653135.1 Actinomadura sp. NPDC048021 | reverse complement strand
GTGATCAACCCGTTGATGCACGTCGACTTGCCGGCCCCGGTCGCGCCCGCGATCAGGATGTGCGGCATCTTCGCCAGGTTCGCCACCACCGTGCGGCCCTCGACGTCCTTGCCCAGCCCCACGATCATCGGATGATGCTCGTTCGTCGCGGCCGGCGAGCGCAGCACGTCACCCAGACTGACGATGTCCTTGTCGGTGTTGGGGATCTCCACCCCGATCGCCGACTTACCGGGAATCGGCGAGATGATCCGCACATCAGCGCTCTTCACCGCGTAGGCGATGTTCTTGGTCAGCGCGGTGACCTTCTCCACCTTCACCGCCGGACCCAGCTCGATCTCATACCGCGTGATCGTCGGCCCCCGCGTGAACCCCGTCACCTGCGCATCGATATCGAACTGCTCCAACACCCCCGTCAGCGCGTTCACCACCGTGTCATTGGCCTTCGTCCGCGGCTTGGACACACTCCCGGGCCGCAACGCCGCCGGATCGGGCAGCACGTACCGGGCTTTCACCGGTGAGGTCGGTCGCCCGATACGCCTTAGTTCGCGTGCTACGGCGGCGGCATCCGCGGGGCGGTCATCGGGAGTTTTGGCGAGCAGGGCCAGGATGAGCGCGTCCAGAGCAGCGGGGGTGTCGGGCCGCAGCGCGCGGGGAGAAGGGGCAGGACGGGCCAAGTGCTGGGCGACGATGGCTTGCAGATCGTCGCCAGGGAAGACGTACCGGCCGGTGAGCATGTGGAAGAGAGTGCAGCCGAGGGCGTACAGGTCGGCCCGTCCGTCCAGGGGCTTGCCGGCGGCCTGTTCGGGAGGCATGTAAGCGAAAGTTCCCATTCGGACGCCTGTCGCTGACAGTCCCGCAGTGGCGCCCTGCAGTCTGGCGATGCCGAAGTCGCAGATTTTCACCTGCCCGCTTGGCAGCAGCATCAGATTGGCTGGCTTGATATCGCGATGCACTACCCCGGCCGCGTGCGCGGCTGCCAGCCCTTCGGCCACCTGGGCCCCGTAGTCCAGTACCAGCTCAATGGGCAGGCCGCCGGGTTGCCGTTCCAGAATCTTGCGCAGGTCCTGCCCAGTCAGCAGCTCAAGGACAAGGAACGGGTGCCCGCGTTCCTCACCGACGTCGAAGACCGCAGCGATGGCCGGGTGGGACAGGCGGGCGGCGGCCCGGCCCTCGCGGCGGAACCTGCCCATCGCCTGGGCCATTTCGCTCTCATCGCGCCAGTTGGGCAGCAGAACCTTCAACGCGACAGGACGCTCCAACGACAGGTCGAGCCCGCGCCACACCTCGCCCATGCCGCCGCGACCCAGCAACGTCTCCAGGCGGTACCGGCCCGCCAATTCCAGTCCCGGCTGCACAATCCCGCCCTCACACCGTTCGTCGCCGTAGCCGTGAGGCTCCCACCCAGCCTAGATCTCACCCGTCTCCCTGGGCAGCGGCTACGGGAGCTGAGCAACGACCGAGTCTTGGCCATAGGCATTCACGGCGACTGATCCACGTCGGCAGAGCCGGGTCATTTGATGCGGTCGAGGAACTTCAGGACTCGATCGGTGGCCTGGGTTGCGGCGTGTTCGTCGTGCGATGGCAGGCTGCTGTCGGTGAACAGGTGCCTGTCGCCGGGGTAGAGGAACAGTTCGGCATCTGCCGCCGTTTCGACGAGCGCCCGGGCTGCGTCGATGTCGCCCTCCCCTGCGAAGAACGGATCCGCGTCCATGCCGTGGATCTGGACCGGGACGTCGTCGGGCCAGGCACCGCCGAACTCCGTGACCGGGAGGCACGCCTCCAGCAGCAGCGCACCCTTTGCGCCGGGGCGGGTCTGGGCCAGCTTCTGCGCCGGCAGGACTCCGAGCGAGAACCCGAGATAGACGAGTTCAGCAGGCAGTCGCTCGGTGGCTGCGGTTCCGCGCGCGATGATCGTGCCGAATCCGACGTCCTCGGTGTAGCTCATGCCGTTCTCGAGGCTGTCGAATGTCTGCCCCTCGAACAGGTCTGGGACGTGAACGGTGTGTCCGGCCCGTCGCAGCTGCTCGGCGAACTCACGGACGCCGGCGGTCAGCCCGTGCCCGTGGTGGAAGACCAGCACCTCAGCCATCTCGCTCCCCTCGTGCTGTGGTGCCCGGGCGGCACCGCAGTACGAGTATGGCCCGCGCCGACGGAGGGTCCGGACGGGCATCGCGGGCGCAGCTCCCCTCGGTGGGTGGAGCCCGCGTCAAGGCTCCTTTTACCGGCTGGACGAAGAGCCGGTCTGCCACCATTTCTTTACCAGTGGACTATTGGATGACCGTGGCCAGCAGGACCGTGGCTAGGGCACCGCCTGCTGCGTTTTCCAGGATTGATTGAAGGGAGGAGCAGAGGCGTGTCAGGCGGTCGCGTTCGGGGTGAGGGGCTTGTATCTCGTTCAGGATTTCGGTGGCGTGGACCTGGAGGTTCTGCTGCTGATCGGCGGCCAAGGCCAGCACCGGGAGCGCCTGGATTATTGCTTGGGCGTAGGTGGCCAAGGCGGCCAGGTCCTCTGGGAGGGGGCGCGGTGTCTCCTGGTGCAGTTCGATGTTCCGACCGTTCAGGACGTTGCCGCTGAGGTCGCCGCCGATGCTGCCGATGTGCAGGTTGTTGCCTTCCCCCATGGTGTCTCCCCTCATGTCGTGGACGGGTCTGGGCTCGGCTGGACGGTGGGGCTCTCTGGCGGCAGCGCTTCCGCATCAAGATCCCATTGAATGCCCCACGGCCGACCGGGGACGGGTACGCGGATATAGGCGGAGCGCGACATGTAGTCGGGCAACCGGATGTCGATGGAGAAGTGGCAGCTCTGGTCTGGACGGAGCTGCCGCGGGCAATCTATCGGCTTGACGATGAAGTACTGCCGGTCTGGTCCGTCCACCTTGTAATTTGCTATATCGCCGTTGCCCCAGCACCTTTCCCATCCTGGGTACGACTTCCAGGTGATGCTGCGTTTGAAGGGCTTCCATTCGGATGATTCCGGCACCTGGAAGGTGAGAATGCCACCGAGCTCGAACGTGTGCGACTTCGTGTCGCACGACGGGGTGGGAGGGGGTTTCGGGTCGGGCCCCGGGTCGGGTCCGGCGGGTGGGGGGTCGCCTCTCCTGGTCGGATCGTCGCCATTGCGGGGCGGGGTCTTTCCTTCGTCCTGTCCTGGAGGTCGGAACCTCGTGTGACGGCCTTGTGGTGAGGAAGGCGAGGACTCGACGATCTGGGGCTGTGCCGCTTTCTCTCCGGAGAGGGGGGCCGGGGACCGCAGGCCCATGTAGCCGATTCCGCCGACCACTGCGGCGACGCCCGTGGCGGCGGCGATGCCGCTGACCGCGGGTTTGGCCAGCAGGCGCTGCGTCGTGCCCTTCGGTTTCGTGACGGTTTGGGCCGCGTGCCCTGCCAGGGCTTTGTGCGCCACGACCGCTGTCGCCGCTGCCCCACCGATCGCCGCCCCTTTGCCCGCCGCCTTCAACCGCGCTGCCTGCTCGTTCTTGAAGTACGACTCGTCTTCGGTCGAGCCGAGGGCCCGTGCGGCGCGCAGGCCCAGGGAGAGCACTTCGGTCCAGGACCCCCAGTGGAGGGAGAGTGCCAGCCTCGGTGCGGCGGCTCGGGCGAGGTCGCGGGCTGGTGCGTGTGCCTCGGCTTCCAGGGCGGCCCGCAGAACCCGGACGATCAGGGGGGCTACGTCGCTGGTCTCTGCGATCGACGCTCGCTTGGCCCAGTCGGCCAGCCGCGCCGCACACCCGGCGGCGTCGAATTCGCTACCTGCCAGCGCGGCCACCTCGGTCGCCGCTTTGTCGGTCGTCGTGTAGCCGAGTGGTCCTTCGCTTACCAGCCGGGCATGTTCCAGCATTGACAACGCTTCGGCTACGTCGCCAGACCCCCCGGCCTTTGCAGTGGGGTTTTCCGAGGTCGCGGCGCTACCGGCTGAGGACGAGATCTCACCGTGGTCCTGGTGGGCGTCCAGTACAAGGGCGGTGAGCAGGGGGAGCGGGACCGGGACGCCGTCGACCGCGCACAGTAGGCCCAGGACGGCGCGGGCGGGTGCGTTGAGTGCGGCGGCGAGTGCTTCGGTGAGGGCGCCCGGGTCGAGGGAGGAGTGGAGGCCGTCCGCCCGCATGGTCGCGGCCGCGCGTACCAGGGCGAGTGGACGGCCCCCGGTGGCGCGCCGCAGTTCGTCCGCGGCGGCGAGCTCGTCGTCTCGGAGGTCACGGCCGAGTTTCCGGACGAGAAGGTCTCGTGCGGCGTCTGCGTCCAGGCCGCGCAGTTCGAGTGCGGTTCCCTCGCCGAACAGCATGCGCGTCGGGCCGGCTACTGCGATGTCACAGGACGGGACGGCGGCCAGAAGTTCGGCCAGGTCGGTGCTCGTTCCCGCATAGTCGTCCAGGACGAGCAGGGCTTCGATCGACGACATCAGCCGCGCCATGACGTCCTGGGCGGGCCGGTATCCGGAGATGGCGTAGCACGCCTTGAAGACTTCCTGGATGACGTCTTCCGCCGGCACGTCGGCGACCGGCAGGTAGACGACGGAGCGGCCCGCCTTGGCCTGCCTGGCGGCGAGTTCGCACAGCAGCGTCGTTTTCCCGGAACCGCGCTCACCGTAGACCTGGACGCGGCCGCGGGCGGCGAGCCCTTCTTCCAGTGCATGCAGTTCTCGGTCACGCCCCAGGGGTTTCTCAGCACGAGGCAGAGGGCGACCGTGAGGCTGTTTGCGCGGGGCGGGGTCGGGTGGTGTGCCGACGTAGTTGACCGTGGAGCCGGGGCCGCTGACGACGAGGGCGTGGTCGCCGTTCACCACCGTCCCGCTGAGGTCCCCGCCTATCTCTGAAATTCTTATTTCTCCCATGATTCCCCCGTCCGTGCTCACGCGAAATGTACTGAGCAGCGGCTTCCGAGGGCCAAGACTTGTTGTCTATGCGGCTATAGAGCGTGTCTATATGGCGCCCGCGGCACGCAGTTCCCGGACGGTTCGTGCGGCGAGTTCGCAGAAGACCTCCGGAAGGCCCTCGTCGGAGCGCCGTCGGGCTGCGACCGTGACCGTCGGGGAGAGTCCGGTCATCGGCAGGGTCTCGATCCCTGAGGGCGCCAGGGTGTCGCGCAGCGCGAACGGCCCGGGGCAGGGGACGCCGTTCAGCCGGATGGAGAGCGCGGCGGCGGCGACGGTGTCCACCGGCTCGCCGAGGAACCGCGCGTCCTCGTGGTTCCGCTCCTCGTAGAAGGTCCACCAGCGCTGCGCGGTCAGGGGGACGCTGTCGGCGATCGCGACGAAGGCGGCGTCGATGACGTCTTCGAGCGTGAGCGTGCCGGCTTCTGCCAGCGGGTGTCCGGTCGGCACCAGGACGGCACGGGGTTCGTCGTCGACGAGGACTTCCCAGTCGAGCCGCTCAGGGTCGACGGGGAGGCGGATCAAGGCGACGTCCACGTCTCCGTCGAGGAGCGGCCGGTCCAGTTCGTTGAGTTCCAGGGCCCGCCAGGCCGTCCGCACTTCCGGAAACGCCGCTTTGAACGCGCTGATCACAGGCACCTGGACGTCTCCCGGCAGGGGACCGGCGATTCCGATGCGGAGAGTGCGCGGGCCGGCGGCCCGGTGGCGGGCCGCCGAGACGGCGTCCGCGGTGGCGGCGAGGATGGCGACGACGTGTTCGTAGAAGACCGCTCCGGACGCTGTGGGTGCGATCCCGCCCGGCTCCCGGACGAGCAGCGTCGCGCCCACCTCGCGTTCGAGGACGCGGATCTGCTGGCTGAGGGTCGGTTGGGATATGTGGAGTGCCTGGGCCGCCCGGGTGAACGAGCCTTGCTCGACAACCGCTAAAAAGTACCGGAAATGCCGGAGTTCCATCTCGTCTCCAGAAGGCGCCGCCCGATGCCGGCAGAGTGATTCTACGATTCGGCTCCTCCGGCTCCGGAGAGCAATGGAGGTTTGTCCGGCAGTGGCCGTCTCCGTCCGCGGGAGACCTTTGATCATCAACGGGCGTGATCTCGCCATTGCGGTTCCCGTAGGGTGCCGGGTGTGGACTGGGTTGAGCGGGTTACGGGGGTCCGCAGGTGGTCGCGGGGTGGGGAGCGGGCGCCGCATAAGCCTTTGCTGTTGTTGTACGCGCTCGGGCACTTTCAGCGGTGCGGTGATGCGCCGATCTTCTACAGCGAGGTCGAGGAGCACCTCGCCGGGCTGTTGCGGGAGTTCGGGCCGCCCCGGAAGACCAGTCCCGCATATCCCTTCCACTATCTGACCAGCGACGGTTTGTGGGAGGTGCGGACCGCCGACGGGGGCGGCAGTCCGGGACCCGGTGTCGGCGGCCTGCGGGCTCAGGCCGCGCGGGGGCGGCTGACCGGGGAACTGGCGGCCGCGCTGCGGGATGATCCGCGGTTGTTGCCCCAGCTTTGCCGCGCCATTCTGGACGTCAACTTCGAACCCTCGCTGCATGACGACATCTGCGCGGCCGCCGGGATCGACCTGGAGTCGATCGAGGCCGCGGGCGCGGTGATCCCGCGGCGGCGCGACCGGGCCTTCCGCGAGCAGATCATGGTCGCCTACGAGTACCAGTGCGCGTTCTGCGGCTATGACGGCTGGCTGAACGGGACCGCGGTCGGGCTGGACGCCGCGCACGTCCGATGGTGGGCCTTTGACGGGCCCGACGACATCACCAACGGCATCTGCCTGTGCGCGCTGCACCACAAGCTCTTCGACAAGGGCGCGCTCGGCATAGCCGAGGATCGGCGGGTCACCGTGTCGGTGCACTACGTCGGGCGCGGTCCGGCCGCCCGCCATCAGGTTCACGCTCTGGCCGGACGCCCGATCAGCACGCCGCAGAAGGCCTTTCCGGACGTGGAGGACCAGCACATCGCCTGGCACGCCCGCGAGGTCTTCCGCTCCCCTGCCCGGGCGGCGTGACGCAACTCGGGGCCCGCGCACACCGTCTGCCGCCCGGTTCGTCGAAGCGTCAGCCAGGTCGTGCCCTCGCGGTCCTGAGGGACGGGCTGCATGGCTCGGTCAAGTGAGGGTAGAGCGGCTTTGACCGTAAACGGCTGAAAGGGCGGGTTTCATGGTTATTGTCGCCATCGTGGGTGTCTGTGCTGTTCTGCTGGTTCTGGCGTTCCTGCTGCCGAGGTTGTCGCGGCATCCGCAGCGAGGGACCCAGCGCGCGCTGGGGGTGGGGTCACGTGCGGGTTCTTCCGCTCCGGGCGGGCTCGGGCGGCTGCTGAGCAAGCCGTTCCGCAGCTCCTCGCGTGCCGTCGGCCGCAGCGGGGACGCCGGGCGGCGCGCTCGCGCCCGCTCCCCGTTCTGATTCCCAGCCCGTAGCCGTGGCATCCTTCGCCGCCCGTCTCCCAGCTGAGGCGGGCGGCAGCCCTTTTTGAGGTGCGGTAGCGGTCGGGGCCGGCTCGGCGGTTCAGCGGGGCCGGCTTCGTGGACTTGCGCGGTGAGGTTCAGCGCAGCGGGGGCTGACGGCGGGGGCTGACGGCCGTCAGCCGCCCGATCCTTTTGCGCGCTTCCGTCCAGGAGGCCGGTGATTTCGCCGATGCTCTCCGGGAGGGCGGGGTTCAGACTCCGGGGCGTTGGCTGTCCCACCCCTGGAGGTTCCATGAGAAAGGTCCTCGGTTCCGTCATCGCTTTGCTCGCGGCGCTGGCGGCGTTCGGATTCGGCCTCGCGCCGGCGCAGGCGGCCGGGCCGCGGCCCGTGGTGTTCGTGCACGGGTACACCGGCAACGCGTCCAACTGGGTCACCGCCATGTCGGTGTTCCGCGCAGCGGGCTACAGCAGCGACCAGCTGTTCGCCTACGAGTACAACTCCTACGGCGACAACAAGCAGAACGCGGCGGGGCTCGCCTCCTACGTGAACCAGGTGAAGTCGCGGACCGGCGCCTCCCAGGTCGACATCGTCAACCACTCCATGGGCGGTCTGGTCAGCCAGTACTACCTGAAGGTGCTGAACGGGAACCCGAACGTCGCGCACCTGGCGTCGATCGCGGGCGCCAACCACGGGACGACGTACGCCACCGCCTGCACGGCCTTCGAGACGTGCCGGCAGATGCTCCCCGGGTCGACGTTCATCCAGCAGATCAGCGCGGGGGACGAGACGCCCGGCAGCACGCAGTACGCCACCTGGTACTCGCCGTGCGACGGCATCATCATCCCCTACACCAGCACCCGCCTGGACGGCGCGAACAACCACTACGTGGCCTGCCAGACCCACCTCGGCTACCTCGCCGACGCGGTGGTGCTCGGCGCCATCGCCCAGTTCACGAAGAGCTGACGCCGGCGGCGGACATAACGGGCGGGAGGGACGACCTCCCGCCCGTTCCGTTTGGCGCCGCGAGGCCCGGCGCAGAAATCCCGGTGAGGGCGAGGGGGGAGCCGGCTCATGGAGAAGCTCGTTGGGAAGCCCGTGGCGGCTTGCCTGGTCTGCCTGGGACTGCTCGCCTGCCATGCTCGGCCCGCCACGGGCAGCGGGCCGCCGCCGGCCTCGAAGGGCGGCGGATCCGCCGCGCCGGGACCCCTCAGCGGAAAGGTGATCGTGCTCGATCCCGGGCACAACGGCGGGAACGCGGCCCATCCGGAAGCGATCAGCCGGCCGGTGTGGGTCGGGAACGGCCGCAAGGCCTGCAACACGACCGGGACCGCCACCGCGGACGGTTACGCCGAGCACGCCTTCACCTGGGACGTCTCGAACCGGCTGGCGAAGGCGCTGCGGGCCAGGGGCGCCAGGGTGACGCTGACGCGCGGCAGCGACGCGGGGGTGGGGCCCTGCGTCACGGAGCGGGCGACGATCGGGAACCGGGCGCGCGCCGACGCGACGCTGTCGATTCATGGCGACGGTGCGGCGGCAGCCAGGCACGGCTTCCACGTCATCCTGCCGATGCCCGTGGGCGGGAACAGGGGGATCGTCGCCCCGTCCGCCCGCCTGGGGACAGCGATCCGCGACGCCTACCGGTCGGGGACGAGCATGCCCTACGCCGACTACCTCGGGAAGGACGGGCTCGACCGGCGGGACGATCTCGGCGGGCTGAACATGTCCACCGTGCCGGCCGTCTTCATCGAGTGCGGGAACATGAAGAACCCAGGGGACGCGGCCAGGATGTCGAGTGCCGCGTTCAGGCAGATCATGGCCGAGTCCCTGGCCGAGGGCTTCGAGGACTACCTCCGCTGAGTTTGCCCGTTGCTGGGATTGTTCGGGACGTCTCCGGCTAGGTCAGTCACGACGAGGCACACCGGACGAACGGACGATCGCCATGAACCGCAGGCGCGGACGGAGCGCGTCGCCGCCCAACTGGGAAATGCTGCTTGGGCTGGTCGCCACCGGCTTCATCATCTACGTGTGGGTGTGGGCGGCGACGCAGGGCGGCCCGCCCTTCTGGTAGCGGCGGCCCGCCCTTCTGCTGGCCGCGGGGCCGCCCCTGCGTCTCGCTCATCGCTCCAGGAGCGTCCTGAGGGACTTCGCCACCTCCGCGGGCGCCTCCTCTGCCATGAAGTGGCCGCACGTGACGGTCTCATGGCGGAGGTCGGCCGCCCATGCGCCCCACAGCGCGGCGGCGTCGTAGCCGAGGGCGGCGCCCCAGTCCTGCTGGAGGACGGTGACGGGCATCCGCAGGCGGTTGCCCGCTTCCCGGTCGGCCGTGTCGTGGTCGACGTCGATCCCGGCGGACGCGCGGTAGTCCGCGACGATCGAGGGGACGGCGGCGCGGCAGGCGTCCAGGTAGGCGGCGCGGACGTCGGGCGGGATCGCGGACGGGTCGTTCGTCCACGCGTCGAGGAAGTGGCCGAAGAAGGCGTCCGGGGCGCCGGAGATCATCTGCTCGGGGAGGCCGGGCGGCTGCGCCATCAGGTACAGGTGGAAGCCGACGGCGGCCGACGCGCCGCGCATGACGTCCCACATGTCCAGGGTCGGCAGAATGTCCAGGCAGGCGAGATGGGTGATCGTGCCGGGGTGGTCGAGGCCGGCGCGGAACGCGACGTGCGCGCCGCGGTCGTGGCCGGCGAGGGCGAAGCGGTCGTGGCCGAGGGCGCGGGCGAGCGCGACGGTGTCGGCGGCCATGGTCCGCTTGGAGTAGCCGTCGGACGGTTTGTCGCTCTCGCCGTACCCGCGCAGGTCGGGGACGATGACCGTGTGGTCGGCGGCGAGGTCGCGGGCGACGTGCCGCCACATCAGGTGGGTCTGCGGGAAGCCGTGCAGCAGGACGATCGGGGGGCCCGATCCGCCGACCGCCGCGTTGAGGGACACGCCCTCGGCGACGGGGACGCGCTGGTAGTCGAAATCGCTGATCGTTGGCATGCGTCCCAGGCTGCCGGGCGCGGATGAGCATCCGATGAGCGCGCTATACCGTGAGGGCGTGGAGGTCCTGTTCGGGGTGCTGGGGCCGGTGACGGCCTGGGACGGGCACGGGGACGCGATCGCCCTGAAGGGGCCTCGGCACCGCGCCGTCCTGGCCCGCCTGATCGTCGCGCGGGGGCGCGTGGTGCCGGTGTCCCGGATCGTGGACGATCTGTGGGTCGATCCGCCGGCGGACGCGGTCGGCGCCGTCCGCACCTTCGTGGCGGCGCTGCGGCGCGTCCTCGAACCGGATCGCCCGCCGAGGACGCCGCCCCGGCTGCTGGTCACCGAGGGTCCGGGCTACGCGCTGCGCGCCGGGCCCGAGGCCGTGGACGCCTGGCGTTTCGAGCGGGTCGTGGCCTCGGACCGTCCCCCCGCCGAACTGGCCGTCGCGCTGGACGAGGCGCTGGGCTGGTGGCGCGGCCCCGCCTACGCCGAGTTCGCCGAGGAGCCGTGGGCGCGGGCGGAGCACTCCCGGCTGGCCGAGCTGCGGCTGCGCGCCGTCGAGCGGAAGGCCGAGGCGCGGCTGGCGCAGGGCCTGGCCGCCGAGGCGATACCGGATCTGGACGCGCATGTCGCCGACCATCCCTGGCGCGAGGACGCCTGGCGTCTACTGGCGCTCGCCCTCTACCGGACCGGCCGTCAAGGCGACGCACTGGCCGTCCTGCACAGGGCCCGCGGCCTTCTGGTCGAGGAACTGGGGTTGGACCCCGGTCCGACCTTGCGCCGCCTGGAGGAGGACATCCTCCAGCAGGCCGACCACCTGGAACCCGCCCGGGACGCGGCGTCGCGCGTGTGGGCCCAGGCGGCCGAGGCATACGACCGGACGGTCGCGTCCGGTGCGCGTGCCCGGCTGGAGTCGACGGTCGGCCTGCTGCGGAGCCTCGCGGTGACCGGCGCCGGGGGCCTGGAGGCGGCCCGGGAGCAGCGCCTGGCGGTCGTCACGGCGGCCGAGGATCTGGGCGACGCGGAGCTGACCGCCCGGGTGATCGGCGCGTTCGACGTCCCGGCGATCTGGACCCGGTCGGATGATCCGCGCCAGGCGGCCGGAGTGGTGGCGGCGGCGGAGCGCGCCCTCGCCGGGCTGCCGGAGGACGGGCACGAGGCCGCGCGGGCCCGGCTGCTGGCCACGATCGCGCTGGAGTCGCGCGGTGCCCGCGACGACCGGGGGCGCGAGGCGGCGCGGGCGGCCGTGCGGGTTGCCCGCGAGTTGGACGATCCAGCGCTCCTCGCGTTCGCGCTGAACGGCGCGTTCATGCAGGCGTTCGACCGGGCGGGGCTGGCGCCGCGGCGGGACGAGATCGGCGCGGAGCTGGTGGACGTGTCGGCGCGCAACGACCTGTCGAGCTACGAGGTGCTCGGTCATCTCGTCCGGGTCCAGGCCCGCGCCGCGCTCGGCGACTTCGGCGGGGCCGACCGGCACGCGGACGCCGCCGACCGCCTCGCCGAGCGGCACGAGCGCCCGCTGGTCGGCGTGTTCACGACCTGGTACCGGGCTCTGCGGCTCGCCGCGTCCGGCGAGGCGTCGTTCGAGGCGGCCGAGAGCGCGTACCGGGCCGCGGCCGCGCACATGGAGGGCTGCGGAATGCCCGGTCTGGAGGAGGGGTTGCTGCCGCTCGCCCTCCTCTGCCTGCGCGTCCAGCACCGGCTGCCCGCCCAGACCGGGCCCGCCGACTGGGGGCCGTACCTGCCCTGGGCCCGGCCTCTGGTGCTGCTGGCGCGCGGACGTCCCGGCGAGGCCGCCGCGGCGCTGCGGGACGTCCCCGACCCGCCACGGGACCTGCTGTTCGAAGCCCTGTGGTGCCTCACCGGGCAGGCCGCCATCGCGGTGGGCGACCGGCCGGCGATGCGGCGCGCGCACGACGAACTCGTCCCGGCCGCGGGCGAACTGGCGGGCGCGCAGAGCGGGCTGCTCACCCTGGGCCCGGTCTCCAGGCACGTGGACGACCTCGCCGCCGCCCTCACCGAATGACCGGCCGCGCGGCGCCGGGCTTCCGGCGGTCCGCAGGCCGGCTGTGCGCGCGCCCGGGAGGGTTTACCTGGTGCAGACCTTCCTCTGTCCCGCGCCGGGTAGGGCGCCAGCGAGAGCGGGTGAGAGGAGACAGGCGTCGTGACGGACGTTGCGAGCATGGGGCCACAGCCGGGGGACGACCGTCCGGTGCTGACCAACCGGCAGGGCCACCCGGTGTACGACAACCAGAACCAGCGCACGGTGGGCTCTCGGGGCCCGGCCACCTTGGAGAACTACCAGTTTCTGGAGAAGATCAGCCATTTCGACCGGGAGCGCATCCCGGAGCGGGTCGTGCACGCGCGCGGCGTGACGGCGTACGGGTTCTTCGAGGCGTACGGGAAATGGGGCGACGAGCCGATCGCGAACTACACCCGCGCCAGGCTGTTCCACGGGGAGGGCAAGCGCACTCCCATCGCGCTGCGGTTCTCCACGGTCATCGGCGGGCGCGACTCGGCGGAGACGGCGCGGGACCCGCGCGGGTTCGCCATCAAGTTCTACACCGAGGACGGCAACTGGGACCTCGTCGGCAACAACCTGGCGGTCTTCTTCATCCGGGACGCCATCAAGTTCCCCGACGTCATCCACGCCCTCAAACCCGATCCGGTGACGTTCCGGCAGGAGCCGGCGCGCATCTTCGACTTCATGTCGCAGACGCCTGAGTCGATGCACATGCTCGTCAACCTGTTCAGCCCGCGCGGGATCCCGGCCGACTACCGGCACATGCAGGGATTCGGCGTGAACACCTACAAGTGGGTGAACCAGACGGGCGAGACCAAGCTCGTGAAGTACCACTGGATGCCGAAGCAGGGCGTGCGCAGCATGACGGCGGAGGACGCCGCCGCCGTGCAGGCCGACGACCTCGGGCACGCGACGAAGGACCTCCACGAGGCCATCGACCGCGGGGAGTTCCCGGAGTGGGAGCTGGTCGTCCAGATGATGGACGACCATGAGCACCCGGAGCTGGACTTCGATCCCCTCGACGACACGAAGGTGTGGCCGGAGAACGATTTCCCGCCGAAGCCGGTCGGGCGGATCGTCCTCGACCGGAACGTCGAGGACAACTTCGCCGAGAACGAGCAGATCTCGTTCGGCACCGGCGTCCTGGTCGACGGGCTCGACTTCTCCGACGACAAGATGCTCGTCGGGCGGACGTTCTCCTACAGCGACACGCAGCGCCACCGGGTCGGCCCGAACTACCTCCAACTGCCCGTCAACCGGGCCAAGGGCACCCATGTGCGGACGAACCAGCGCGATGGGCAGATGGCGTACCACGTGGACGCCGGAGGGGCGAACCCCCACGTGAACTACGAGCCGTCCATCACCGGGGGCCTGCGCGAGGGCGAGTACCCGACGCACGACGAGCAGGGCCCGGAGATCACGGGGCGCCTCACCCGCAAGCGCATCGCCCGGGCGAACGACTACAAGCAGGCGGGCCAGCGCTACCTGCTCATGGAGGAGTGGGAGCGCGACGACCTGGTGCGCAACTTCGCCGAGCTGATCTCGGAGTGCGCGCGTCCCGTCCAGGAGCGCATGGTGTGGCACTTCCTGCTCGCCGAGGACGATCTCGGGCTGCGCGTCGGCCAGGGGCTCGGCATCTCCGCCGACGACGTCAAGAACCTCGGCCCGCTGCCCGGGCAGGACCTCACCGAGGAGGACCAGCAGCGGCTGAAGAACCTCGGCCAGAACGGTCCGCGGGACGTCGACGGCCTGAGGATGACGCACTGCGTGCCGAACGAGAGGGCCGTCCGGCGGCGCTAGTTCTCGGAGACGAGGGTGCGGAGGCGGCGCGTCCCGGCGTGCCGCCCGGCCCTGCGGTGGCCCTCGACGGCGGCCTGGACGATGCGGCCCTCCGCGCTGAACGCCTGCTCCATGACCGTGACGTACTCGGCCGTGGGCGGGTAGAGGCCGGCGGCGGCGCCGGCCGTCCGGCGGATCAGGACGCGGGCGCCGGTGCGCAGCGCGGACTCGAAGTGCCGGACGTCGTGCCCCGCGCGGGCCTGGCTGGCGCCGAGGGCGCGGAACGCGTCGAGCACGGCGGCCGTCTCGCGGGCGCCGGTGTAGGCGGCGAGGGCGTCCCGGACGAGGGCGAGGATCTCGCGCGCCCGCAGGTGCGTGTAGGCGGGGACGCGCTCGGCGATCTCTCCGGCGACCTCGGCGGTGATCTCGTCGAGGCGGTCGGCGAGGAACTGGTCCAGAGTGGGCTGCATGGCGCGTCCCCTCTCGTTGCTCGTCCCCGGGGACGACCGGGAGCGTGGGCCGAGAGCACACCGATCCAGGCGGATGCGGTGAGATTATGTTACCGGCGCGTAGGTCAGATCCGCTGCCCCCTTTTCCGAAATGTCGTTAAGCGGGGTTGGCGGCCCGCCCCTCCGTGGCCAGGAGGACGGCCGTTTCCCCGTGCCCGGCCGCGAGGAGCGGGCGGCGGTCCGGCGCCAGCGCGGCACGGGCCCCCGCGAGGGAGGCGGCGCCGCACGGCCCGGCCGCGACCCCGAGGCGGGCCAGGTCATGCGCGGCGCGGGCCGCGGACGCGTCGGTGACCGCTACGGCGGCGTCCAGGCCGGCGCGTAGGACGGGCCAAGCGAGAGTCGACGGAGTTGCGCAGTTCAACCCCGCCATGGTGGTCGGCCGTGTCCTGACGGTCAGCGGCCTGTCCTGGTGGAGGCTCGCCAGGACGCAGGGCGCCGCATCGGGTTCGACGGAGAGCAACGTGGGAGCGGACTGTCCAGAGCGGTAGTGAGTCACAGCCGCCTGGGCCAGCGACCCCACCCCCACTGGAATGGCCACAAGGCCCGCTGGGGCGGCCCCCACCTCGGCGAGTTGTTCGTCTATCTCGCTGAAGAGGGTGGAGTAGCCCTCGACTATCCATTGCGGCACGCGTTCGTAGCCCGGCCATGCGGTGTCCTGGACGAGCAGCGCCGACGGGTCGACGGCCGCGGCGTCGGCGGCGGCCCGCACCGCCTCGTCGTAGGACGCCGGTATCTCGGTCACGGCCGCGCCCTCCGCCTTGATCGCCGCCACCGCCTCGGGGTGGACGCCGTGCGGGACGCAGACCTCCGCTGCCAGCCCCAGCAGCCGGGCCATCGCCGCGACCGCGCGGCCGTGGTTGCCGTCCGTCGCCGTCACGAGCCGGACGTCCGGCCGCGCCGACCGCAGATCGGCGAGGGACGTCCCGCCGGGCGCGAGGCCCAGCCGGTCGCAGAGCGCCCGGTGGACGCCCCACGAGGCGCCGAGGATCTTGAAGGCGGGCAGGCCGAGGCGCGCCGACTCGTCCTTGACGAACACCCGCCGGGCGCCGAGTTCGGCCGCCAGAGACGGCAGCTCGACGAGCGGCGTCGCGGCGTGGCCGGGGAGCGTCCGGTGGAAGGCGGCGACGTCGCGCGGCGCGGGCGGGCACGTCCAGTCGCGCGCGGCCGGACGGGCGAACCAGGACGAACGGGCTAGCGAGGCGGGGGCCGTGACCATGGCGAACACCGTCCCGCGCCGGACTCCGATCGGTCCAGCGAATGTTTCCGAGCGATAATCGTCATCCGAGCCGATGAATGGAGCGGCCATGCTGGACCTGCACCGGCTCCGGCTCCTGCGCGAGCTGAAGCACCGGGGGACGCTCGCCGCCGTCGCCGAGGCCCTCTCCTACAGCCCGTCCTCGATCTCGCAGCAGCTGTCCGTCCTGGAGAGGGAGGCCGGGGTGCCGCTGCTGGAGCCGGTGGGCCGCCGCGTCCGGCTGACCGCGCAGGCCGAGATCCTCGTCGCGCACACCGAGGCCGTGCTGGAGCGCCTCGAACGCGCGGAGGCCGACCTCGCCGCGTCCCTGCACGGGATCACGGGGGTGCTGCGGGTCGCCGCGTTCCAGACGGCCGCGCTCGCGCTCGTCCCCGACGCGCTCAGCGCGCTGCGCGACGCCCACCCGCGGCTCCGGATCGAGATCACGCAGCGGGAGCCGGAGAGCGCCCTGCCCGCCCTGCTCGCGCGCGACTTCGACCTGGTGATCACCGAGGAGTACCCGGGCGACCCGAGCCCCCGCCCGGCGGGCGTCGACCACGAGGAGCTCGGGACGGACGAGATCCGCCTCGCGCTCCCCTCGCCGTCGCCGGGCGCGGGCCTGCGCGACCTGGCGGAGAGTCCCTGGGCGATGGAGCCGGAGGGCACGGCGTCCCGGCGGTGGGCGACGCGGCTGTGCCGGGAGGCGGGCTTCGAGCCGGACGTGCGCTTCGAGTCGACCGACCTGCTGCTGCATCTGCGGCTGGTCGAGCGCGGCCACGCCGCCGCGCTGCTCCCGGGCCTGGTCTGGCAGGACGGCCCGCCCGCCGTGCCCGTCGTCGAGCTGCCGGAGGAGCACCGTACCCGCCGCCTGTTCACGGCGTCCCGCCGGGGAAGCGGCTCCCACCCGGCCGTACGCGCCTTCCGCAAGGCCCTCGCGGACGCCTTTTCGTCCCGTTCCTAGGCCTGCTCAGGGGTGACCCGGGGGGAGAACTCCACCCCGGATCGGGGTTTTCCCCTATGGCGATGAATCCGCGGGGAAGGCAGAGTCGTTATCAGCAGAAGGGTGACAAGGAAGTCTCCCGCAGGAAGAAGGCACTCCGATGTCGACCATGCCGAGCCTCACCTCGATGAACGCGTCCGACCTCGCCGAGATCCTGTTCACCTCCCCGCTGCAGGAGTCCGACCGCCCCTCCGCCGAGCAGGTCCGCACCACGATCAACGACCGCTTCGGGGCCTGCGGCGGGGACGTCTCCCGCTGGACCGCCGCCGTCGCCCAGGAGGCCGGCGACCATCCGGACGCCTTCCTGGCCCGGATGCGCTGGGCCCTCACCAGCGTGTACGCGGCCTACCCCGACCTGACCACCGCCGCCTGATCCGGGAGGGATCATGCGTTCACCGTTCGCCGACCGCCGCGAGGACATCCTCCCCCGCTCGCTCGCCGACCTGCTCGCCGCCGAGGCGTCCCGCGCCGAGGACGAGGCGCCCCGGCGCCGGCAGCGCCGCACGACGACGGCGCGGCGCGCCACGTAGCCGCCGCCGTCCGGCGCCTCCCGGATGATCGGCCCGGCCCGCCGCATGTTCCCGCGGGCACGGCGAGACCCTCTCCACGTATTGGGGCCCGGCCTGAGCCGGACGGGGCCCTAGGGCCCTGAAGTGCGGGACCCGATTCTTCCTAGCGTGTTCTCACCTGGAAGAACGTGCGGAGGGACGGGACTCGATGAGGCGCCGAATTGTCGACATCGCCGCAAGCGGTGCAGTGTGCAGCGTCATGACGGCTGCTCTGATGTTCTTCTCGGGTCTCCAGGGACACGGGGAAACGGCGAGCCGCGCCTCGGACACCGAGGCCAGGGCCGGTTCCAAGGTGCAGGTGAAGACCGCACCGTCCTCCCAGCTCCAAGAAGCGAAGAAGAATTGCGTTCTGCGTGCCTGGCGCCCGTCCATCAGGGGGAAGGGCACGTCCGCCCAGGTCGTCGGCTACGGCAGCATCATCTGCGACAAGCCCGGATACATCGCCTTCGAAGTGTCGCTCTGCCAGCGCATTCCAGGCGGCCGCTGGGCCTGCAACACGAGTCAGAACTCCCTCACCGTCAGGAAGTGGGGGTCGTATCTCCAGGCCAAGGCGACGATTCCGTGCGACCAGACCTCGGGCAGGGAGACCTACCGGACCGCGGTCGTCGGCGATGTCGTCGAGGGCTGGGACGAGCATCGAGAGAAGAGCGGGGAGGCACGGCTCCACTGCCCCGGCTGAGCAACGACCATGCGGCCCCGGCTCGGTTCGTCCGGCCAGGGCCGTCCCGGCTTCCGGGCCGCCCGGGAGGTCAGTGGCGCGACTTGGTCTTCTTGACCGTCTTGTGCTTGGACGACTTCTTCTTGTGGCCTCCGCCGTCCGACTCCCACTCGTACCCGGGAGTGTTGTTCTTGCAGAAGCGGTCGCTCACCTTCGTGTCGGTCGCATCGTGCTCGCACCACCGGTCCTGACCGCAGGCGGTCAGCCCGAACGCGGCGACCAGACCGACGAGCGCGAGGGCCGCGGAACGGGTCTTCAGCATCTTTCGCCTTTCTTTCCGGCAGGGGGCGTCGGCAACGACGGGGATCTGACGTGCGCGACCCCGCCGGCGTTCCGTCGCCGCGCGATGCGGGACGTGGCCGGGACCGGCCGCGAACTATGCTGGCCGCCGTGAGCGAAGAGCCGACGGAGGAACAGGGCGGCCGTCCCGGCGCCGGGGCCCGCGAGTACCGCATCGGCGAACTCGCCACGGCCGCCGGGGTCCCGGTGCGGACCCTGCGGTACTACCAGGAGCGCAAGCTTCTGCCGCCGCCCCGCCGCGAGGGGCGCATCGGCCTGTACTCCGAGGACCATCTGGCCCGCCTCCGCATGATCGGGAATCTGCTGGACCGCGGGCACACCCTGGAGGGCATCCGCGAGCTGCTGGCCGCCTGGGAGCAGGGCCGCGACATCGGCACCGTGCTCGGCGTCGAGAAGGCGGTCACGACCCCGTGGTCGAACGAGGTCCCGGTGACGATGACGCTGGACGAGCTGGCCGCGCTGTTCCCCGGCGAGGTCGGCCCGGAGGCCGTCGAGCGGGCCGTCGCGCTCGGGCACATCGAGGTGGACGGCGACCGCGTCACCCACTGGAGCCGCCGCCAGCTCGACGCCACGGTGACGCTGGTGCGGGCGGGGGTGCCGCTGGACGCCGTGCTCGCGACCGGGCAGGAGCTCCAGCGCAGCATGGACGACCTCGCCGCGATGTTCGTCCGGCTGATCACGACGCACGTCGTCGGGCGGCTGGACGAGGCCGTCGACGACCGGCACCTCGGGGCCCTCACCGAGACCATCGCCCGGCTGCGCCCCGGCGCCCAGGTCACGGTCGAGGCCGGCTTCGCCCGGGCCATGGACCGGCAGGTCCGCGCCGCGATCGACGAGCTGCTCGGCCGCCTGGCCAGTCCCTGAGCCGTCCTTTACCGAAGCACGGGCCCCGGACGCCCCGTCCCGGCTTTCATGATCAATAGCGTGGCCGGATGGCACGATCCATCGCCGCGCTCGCGCTCGCGGCCGCGCTGCTGCCGACCGCCGCGCCCGCCCGGGCCGCGGCCCCGGACGGCCCCTGCACGTCGCTCCGGCACCCGAAGGCCGCCGAGCGGCTCGGCGCGCGGATCGGGCAGGCGCTGCGCGGCCGCGCCGGGACCGAGTCCGTCGCCGTGTACGACCGCCGGCGCGGCATCCGCTGCGCGGTCGCGGCCGGGCGCCGCTACGACTCGGCGAGCGTCGTCAAGGTCACGGTCCTGGGCGCGCTGCTGCGCCGGGCCGTCGACGAGGAGCGCCCGCTGACGGCGGCCGAGAGGCTCCGCGCCCGCAGGATGATCACCCGCTCGGACAACCGCGCGACGTCCGAGCTGTGGCGCTCGCTGGGACGTGCCCGCATCGCGGACTTCATCGACCGGGCCGGGATGACGCGGACCGAACTGGAGCCGGACGGCCACTGGGGACTCACCCAGATCACCGCGCACGACGAGATCGAACTGCTGAGGCGCCTCACCGCGCCGAACGCGCTCCTGCCCGCCGGGGCCCGCGCCTACGCGCTGAGGCTGATGCACGAGGTCGTCCCGGCGCAGCGGTGGGGGACCCCCGCGGGGCGTCCTCCCGAGGTCGCCTGGCATGTGAAGAACGGCTGGCTGCCCCGCCCGGAGCGGCGCTGGCGCGTCCACAGCATCGGGAGTTTCGACGGGCACGGCGAGGACTACATGATCGTCGTCCTCACCCAGGACACCCCGTCCATGGCCTACGGGATCGCCACCATCGAACGGGTGGCCCGCACCGTCCACCGCACGCTGGCCGGCACGAAGCAGCTGACGCCACTCGGCCGTAAGCGGCAAACCCTCTGACCAGCGCCGGGCCAGGCGAAGACGACCGCTATCCCGGATCGGCGTCCTGACGTTCGGCGGGACCCTGTTCCAGGGCGGCCTCATAGGCGCGCAGAGCGCTGATGACCGTGGCGCGCTCGGTGGGGGCGAGGTCGCGCATGACGCGTTCCCAGGCGGAGGCGCTGCCGGAGAGCCATTCGCCGATCGGCGCGGCGAAGGCGGGGGCGATGGCGACGATGCGGCGGCGGCGGTCGGCGGGGTCGGCGGTGCGCTCCAGGACGCCCGGCCGCGACAGCTCGCTCACCATGAGGCTGACGGTCGTCGGGGCGACCTCCAGCCGGGCGGCCAGCTCGTTGACGCTGGCCGGGCCGTCGTACTCCAGGTGGGCCAGCAGCGCGAGATGGCGCGGCGCCAGGTCGAGGCCCTGGAGCGCCGGTGGAATGGGCAACCGCTTGGCGCGGCCGACGAGGCGCGGCATGAGCAGCAGCAGGGTGCGGACGGCCTCGTCGACGGCCGGACCGCCCGATCCGGTGGACATCGCCACCCTCCCCAGTTATCTTTGAGGTCAAAGCCTTTGAAGCCAAAGAGAACGGGGACCACTGTGCCGCACCTGACCGCCCACCTGCCAGAGGACAAGCTGGCGGGCCGCGAATCCGAACTCGTCACCGCGCTGACCGAGGCCATCGTCGGCGTCTACGGCGAATGGGCCCGCGGGCTGGTGGGCATCCGCCTGTCCGGCGTCCCCGCCGGCCGCTTCGCGCAGGGCGGGAAGGCCGTGGACACGAACGTCTCGCTGGTCATGGGCGTGCGCGCCGCCGCCTTCGACCGTCCCGACGCCGCCGAGATCAGCGCGAACCTGGCCGCCGCCCTCACCGACGCGATCACCGCCGTCCTCGGCGAGGAGCTCCGGCCCGGCACCACGGTGGAACTGGTGCCCTCCCCCCAGGAACTCACCTTCGTCGCCGGCGCCCCCTGACCCGGCACGAAGGACAGCGCGGAAGGGTCGGCGATACTGGGGGGATGGTCGACGACGAGCGCTGGAAGGCGCGTTTCCGGGCCGCGCGGATCAGCCTGCCCCGATGGGCGCGAGACGCCCCGAGCCGCAGCATCTTCCGCTCCAACGTGAGCGGGACTTGGGAGATCTACACCTGGGACCGCGAGACGGGCGAGCAGCGCCAGGTGACCGACCGCCCCAACGGGACCTGGGCCGGGACCGTCGACCCGTCCGGCGAGTGGGTGTGGTGGTTCGCCGACACGGACGGCGACGAGTTCGGCGTGTGGAAGCGCGTCCCGTTCGGGGAGACCGAGAGCGTTCCGGCCGTTCCCGAGCTGGAGCCGTCGTACCCGTCGGGGCTGGCGCTGGGCCGCAGCGGCCTCGCCGTGATCGGGCGGACGACGGGAGAGGGCAACAGCGTCCACCTGTGCCGGGCGGGCGCCGCGCCGGAGGTGATCTACCACCACGCGGAGGACGCCCACGTCGCCGACGTCTCGCGGGACGAGTCCCTGATCGCGATCGGGCACAGCGAGCACGGCGACAGCCGCCACATGGCGCTGCGGGTCGTGCGGCAGGACGGCTCCCCGGTCGCCGACCTGTGGGACGGGCCGGGCAAGGGGGTCTACGGCGCCGGGTTCGCCCCGGTCGACGGCGACCCGCGGCTCCTGGTCCACCACGAGCGGCGCGGGCGGGAGGAGATGCTCATCTGGGACCCGGTCGCGGGCACCGAGCAGGAGATCGTCCTCGACCTGCCCGGCGAGATCGGCGCGACCTGGTACCCCGACGGGGCCGCGCTGCTGGTCTCCCACTCGCACGAGGCGCGCGACGAGCTGTACCGCTACGACCTGACCGGCGGGGACCTGACCAGGATCGACACGCCGCGCGGGGTGCTCGGCGGGGCCGACGTCCGGCCGGACGGGACGGTCGAGTTCTTCTGGTCGTCGGCCGCCGAGCCGCCGGTGATCCGCTCGACGTCCGGCGCGGTCGTGCTCGCCCCGCCCGGGCCCGCGGCGCCGCCGTCCGTCCCGGTCGAGGACGTGTGGGTGGACGGCCCAGGCGGCCGCATCCACGCGCTGGTCAGCAAGCCGGAGGGCGACCGCCCCCACCCGACCGTCTTCGACGTCCACGGCGGGCCGACCGCGCAGGACGACGACTCCTTCGCCCCCGCCGTCGCCGCATGGGTCGACCACGGTTTCGCGGTCGTCCGCGTCAACTACCGGGGCTCGACCGGCTACGGCTCCGAATGGCGCGACGCCATCGAGGGGCGCGTCGGCATCACCGAGCTGGAGGACATCAAGGCCGTCCGCGACTGGGCGGTGGAGTCGGGCCTCGCCGACCCGGCGCGGCTGGTGCTGACCGGCGGGTCGTGGGGAGGGTTCCTCACCCTGCTCGGGATCGGCACGCAGCCGGACGACTGGAGCGTCGCGGTCGCGGCCGTTCCGGTGGCCGACTACGTCGCCGCGTACGAGGACGAGATGGAGGGCCTGCAGGCGTTCGACCGGTCCCTGTTCGGCGGTTCGCCGGAGGAGGTGCCGGAGCGGTACCGCGAGTCGTCCCCCATCACCTACGTCGAGCGGGTCAAGGCGCCGGTGCTGGTCCTGGCGGGGGAGAACGACCCGCGCTGCCCCATCCGGCAGATCGACAACTACCTGGCGCGGCTCACGGAGCTGGGGCGCCCGCACGAGGTGTACCGGTACGACGCGGGCCACGGCTCCCTCGTCGTCGAGGAGCGCATCACCCAGATGGCCGCCGAGATCGACTTCGCCCGGAAACATCTCGGCATGTCGTGATCTTTCCCCGGGCCGGGCGGGCCGCCCCGCCCGGCCCGGGTTTACAAGATCGACCCTTCGGGCATCCCTCCGATCGGCCGACCGCACCACCGGTCCAGCGAGGACCGGCTCTCGCCCCCCGGACGTCACCGATCGGGGGGATCGCCCATGCCACGGCCGTGCAGCGTCCACTGCGCCATGCCGTCGAGGTGCGGCCGCGCGCCCGGCGTCGCCGGTCATCCGGCCTTCCGCCGGGCGGCCGCCGCGACCGCGCTCGCCATCGCCGCCACGATGCTCGCGCTCGCCCCTCCCCGCGCGTCCGCCGCGACCCGCCCTCCACCGGGTCCGCCGCCCGCGTCCGACGCCGGGCCGCCGATCCCGGCCGGGCGCCTGCTCGCCACGGTGCCCGCGCCCCGTCCCGGAGCCGGGTCGCCGGCCGCGCGGAGACGGACCGTCCCGCCGCGCGACGATCCGCCGGACCTGCCGAGCTCGCAGCGCCTGGACCAGCAGTTCGCCGAGTACGCGCTGCGGGCGAGCGGCATCGGCTGGCGCTCCACCGGCGGCTGCTCCGACCGGACGGTGCGGACCTGCACCTCCTTCGAGGGCATCCGGTGGGGGACGATCAGGAGCCTGATCGAGTTCGCGGAGTCGAGCGGCTGCGAGATCGTCGTCACCGGCGGCACCGAGCACGGGCACGCGGGCGGCGCCTACAGCCACGCCAACGGCTACAAGATCGACATCGCGACCGGAGCCTGCGTCGACGAGGCGGTGCGGCGCTACCCGTTCACCGGCGTGCGCGGGGACGGCGCGCGGCTCCACCGGTCCCCCGAGGGCGTCGTCTTCGCCCGCGAGAAGGACCACTGGGACATCACGATCAGGCGCGGACCTCGCGGATGATGCCCACCAGCTCGCGGGTCACCGACTTGAAGCCGGGGATGCGCGACATCGCGACCATGCGGTTGACCAGCGGGACCGTCCGCTCGACGAGGAGGTAGGTCTTGCGGCAGCCGGGCGAGCTGTCGT
Source organism: Actinomadura sp. NPDC048021 (assembly GCF_040653135.1). Taxonomy (NCBI): domain Bacteria; kingdom Bacillati; phylum Actinomycetota; class Actinomycetes; order Streptosporangiales; family Thermomonosporaceae; genus Actinomadura; species Actinomadura sp. NPDC048021. Next base: position 523,748 of record NZ_JBEZJQ010000002.1, on the reverse strand, counting down.
GCACCCAGTACAGCACGATGCCCATCGAGTAGATCCACAGCAGCTCGGGCAGCTCCGCCCGGAACTCTTTGTCGATCTTCAGGTCGGAGCCCTCGACGACCTCGCGGTAGATCGCCACCGCCGAGTCGCGGGCGGGCCCGGACTCGGCGCTGAACGGGTTGAGCGGGCTGGTCGGCTCGGCGGCGAACTTGAAGAACTTCCCGGCGAACTCGTGGTACGGGACCATCGTGTCGACCCGGGCCCTGAGGACGCCCAGCAGCCGGGGCGCGAACTCGCGCTCGGTGTCGAGGACGGCCCTGCAGGCGGCGACGTGCTCGTCCTGCAGCTCGTCGTAGTACGCCTGGATCAGCTCTTCCTTGGACCCGAAGTAGTAGTAGGCGTTGCCGACCGAGACACCCGCCTCCTTGGCGATCGCCCGCATGGTCGTCTGCTCGTATCCCCGCTCCCGGAACAGGCGCAGCGCCGTTTCGACGATCAGGGCGCGCGTCTGCTCGGACTTCACGGCCTTCGTCTCGGTCACGCATGCCACCCTAAGCCCGAGTACGGCCTCCCGCTCATGGCGCCGCCCGCCGCGCGGCGCAACCCGGCGCCCGGGCCCGGTGTTTCACCGAGCATGGCCGATGCCCTGAAAGCACTCGAACGCTTCTACGCCGCCGAGGCGGACTACCTGGCCGCCGGCGGCCCCGGCAAGGGGGACTTCTCCGTGATGGCCGCCCATCTCACCCCGGACGTCGTCATGCACCAGGCGCCCAGCCTCCCCTACGGCGGGACGTGGCGCGGCCACGACGGCATGGAGCGGTTCATGGCCGTGATGAGCGAGCTGTGGTCGGAGCTGACGTTCCGCGAGCAGCACTACGCCGTGGACGGCGAGACGGTGACGGTCCGCAACGACTGCGTCTTCCGGGCCCGCGCGACCGGGCGGGAGGTCGACACGTCCGTCCTGCAGTGGATCACGGTGCGGGACGGCCTGGTCAGCGAGTTCCGCCCCTTCTACCTGGACACCGCCGCCGTCCTCGCGGCCCTCAGGGGGTGAGCTCGGCGGCGACCAGCTCGGCGATCTGGGCGGTGTTGAGCGCGGCGCCGTTGCGGAGGTTGTCGCCGCAGAGGAAGAGGTCGAGCGCCTTCGGATCGTCCAGCGAGCGCCGCACCCGCCCCACCCAGGCGGGGTCGGTGCCGACGACGTCCGCGGGCGTCGGGAACTCCTGCGTCTCCGGGTTGTCGCACAGGACGACGCCGGGCGACCCGGCGAGGACGGCCTGCGCCTCCCGCTGGTCAACCCGGTTCTCGAACACCGCGTGGACCGACAGCGAGTGCGCCGTCACCACCGGGACGCGGACGCAGGTCGCCGTCACCCGCAGGTCGCGCAGGCCGAGCACCTTCCTCGCCTCCTCCCGGATCCCGAGCTCCTCCGAGCTCCAGCCGCCGTCGCGCACCTCGCCCGCCCACGGCACGACGTTCATCGCGAGCGGCGCCGGGAACGGCCCGAGCTCGCCCACCGCGCGGCGCAGGTCGCCCGCGCGGGTGCCGAGCGCGCGGTCGCCGCCGACCTTCTCCATCTGCTCGTACAGCGTGTCGACGCCCTCCACCCCCGCCCCCGACGCGGCCTGGTAGGACGACACGACGAGCTCCCGCAGCCCGTACCGCTGGTGCAGCGCGCCGACCACCGTGATCATCGAGAGCGTGGTGCAGCCGGGGCTCGCGACGATCCCGCGGGGACGCCGGCGCACCCGCTCCGGGTTCACCTCCGGGACGACGAGCGGCACGTCCGGCGCCATCCGGAACGCCCCAGAGTGGTCGACCGCCACGGCGCCGCGGTCCGTCGCGACGGGCGCCCACCGCGCGGCCACCGCGTCGGGCACCGCGAACACCGCGATGTCGACGCCGTCGAACACCTCGGGCGCCAGCGCCGCCACCGGGGCCTGGGCGCCCCGCAGCGGCAGCGCCCGTCCCGCCGACCGGGGCGAGGCGACCAGCCGGATCTCCCCGTACACGTCGCGGCGGGTGGTCAGCAGGTCGATCATCACGGCCCCGACGGCCCCCGTGGCTCCGACGACGGCGAGCGTCGGCCCGTCCGTCCCGCTGGTCCTCGCGCCGGCCGTCCGGGCATTCGGGGCCATGGTCGCGTCACCCTCTCGCCGTCGAGTCGTGTCCGCACGTCCAACTCCCGCCGCGTCCGGGCGGTTCCCTATACGACCCTGCCACCGGGGGCGGTCGGCATCAGCGTCATGCGCCACAGGCCGGGCATGCCGAAGCGGGCCGCACGACGACCCGTGCGGCCCGCTTCGGCGTGCGGTCAGCGGCCGGTGCCCCCGTAGACGACGGCCTCGACCTGCTCGGCGTCCAGGTCGAAGGCGCGGTGCGCGGCGGCGACGGCGGTGTCGATGTCGTCCTGGGCGACGACGACCGAGATCCGGATCTCCGAGGTGGAGATCATCTCGATGTTCACGCCGGCCTCGGCGATCGCGCCGAACAGCGACGCGGTGACGCCCGGGTGCGAGCGCATCCCGGCGCCGATCAGCGACACCTTGCCGATGCGGTCGTCGTAGCGCAGCGACTCGAAGCCGATCTTCTCCTTGAGCTTGTTCAGCGCGGTGAGGGCGCTCTGCCCGTCGGTGGACGGCAGCGTGAACGAGATGTCGGTGCGCCCGGTCGACGCCGCCGACACGTTCTGCACGATCATGTCGATGTTGATCTCGGCCTCGGACAGCACCGTGAAGATCGTGGCGGCCTCACCGACCTTGTCGGGCACCCCGACCACGGTGATCTTGGCCTCGCTCCGGTCGTGCGCGACGCCGGAGATGATCGCCTGCTCCATGTCCTGTCCTTCGATCTCGCTGCTGTCGACGACCCACGTCCCCACCTTCTGGCTGAACGAGGACCGCACGTGGATCGGGATGTTGTAGCGGCGCGCGTACTCCACGCAGCGCAGATGCAGGATCTTCGCCCCGCTGGCCGCCATCTCCAGCATCTCCTCGTAGGAGATCTTCGGGATCTTGCGCGCGGCGGTCACGATGCGCGGGTCGGCGGTGAAGACGCCGTCGACGTCGGAGTAGATCTCGCAGACGTCGGCGTCGAGCGCCGCCGCGAGCGCGACGGCCGTGGTGTCGGACCCGCCGCGGCCGAGCGTCGTGATGTCCTTGGTCCCCTGCGAGACGCCCTGGAATCCGGCCACGATGCAGATCGAGCCGCCGTCCAGCGCGGTCCGGATCCGTCCCGGCGTCACATCGATGATCTTGGCTTTGCCGTGCGAGCCGTCGGTGATCACACCGGCCTGGGAGCCGGTGAACGAGCGGGCCTCGTGGCCCAGGTTCGCGATGGCCATGGCCAGCAGCGCCATCGAGATCCGCTCGCCGGCGGTGAGCAGCATGTCCAGCTCACGGCCGGGCGGCAGGGGGCTGACCTGCTTGGCCATGTCGATGAGGTCATCCGTCGTGTCGCCCATGGCGGAGACCACGACGACCACGTCGTTGCCCGCCTTCTTCGTTGCGACGATGCGCTGGGCGACCCGCTTGACGCCTTCGGCGTCGGCGACGGAGGAGCCACCGTACTTCTGCACGACAAGAGCCACGAGTGGGCGCTCCTCGGATCGGGGTCGGGCGTTTCTGGTCATCGAGTCTACAGAGGCGGAACCCATGGATCACGACCAGGTAACTCTCCCCGTCCCCGGCAGCCCCCGGACGTCGTCGCCTTCCTCGGCCCACCCTCCCGGCCCGGCGAGCGGGGCTCGTCAGGCCGGGAGATCGGGGCCCGGACCGGGCGTTCGAACGCACGGGTCTCCTCGGGCAGATCGCCTACCGGTTATTACGAGTGTCTGACGTGCGACGTCCCAGCCTGGCGGAACGACCCTCGTTGATCTTTGGATAGCGATCATGGCAAACCTCTCCAAGGCGGCCGTGGGCCGCCGCGCCGCCGTGCTGGCCGCCGCGCCGCTGCTGCTCGGCCTGGCGACCCCCCTCACCGCGCGGGCGGCGGCCGTCGCCGTCGAGTCGACGAGCGTCACACCGTCCACCATCAGCGCCGGGCAGGAGGCGCTCCAGAAGGTCACCCTGACCGAGCCCGCGCCCGCCGGCGGGACCGTCGTCGAGCTGCGCGACCTGACCGAGTTCGGGGATCCGAACTACGCCAGGTCGACCGGGCGCAAGGTCACCGTGCCGGAGGGTAAGCAGACCGTCACCTTCCCGATCCGGGTGGAGTCGGGAAGCGAGACGACCGCGACGCGGCTGCAGGCGTCCGCCAACGGCACCGCGGCGGAAACGGCCATCACTGTGGTGCCGCCGGACTGGCGCGAGCAAGGGGTGACGAACTTCTGGGTCAAGCAGCAGTACGGGGAGGCGATCGCGGTGACCGGCACGACGGTCACCGGCACCGTGCGCATCCAGTCACCGGCGCCCGTCGGCGGGCTCGCCGTCGACATCCGCAACGACCCGACCTGGAACGGGACTGCCTACTCCGCGCCCTACGTCGTCGTGCCCGCGGGCGCCACCAGCGCCACGTTCCCGATCAGCGTCTCCGCCGACAGGAGCCCGCGCCACGTGGGGATGACGGCGGACCTCGGCAACAACGTGATGACCTCCAGCCTGATCGGGGTGCCCAAGCAGTTCTCCGTCGGCCAGGTCAGGGAGATCCGGAACACCCCCGGCTACTGGCCGAACTACGGCGTGGTGGGACTCGGCGACGTCTGGCACCCGTTCGGCGCGGTGATCAAGCTGACGAGCGACACCCCGGGCGTCACCGTGCCGCCCGAGCTGCAGCTGTCGTCCTCCGACGTCGGGCGAAGCTTCCCCGTCGGGGTGGACCGGTCCGTCCCGATCGGGACGAAGGTGAAGATCACCGCCACCTGGGTGCTCGGCCCGTCCCCGGTGACCACCGAGATCACCATCCAGGACTGACCGCCCGGGTCCGGCCCGCCGACGCGTCACCGCCGATCGCCGGTGCCCATCCACCGGATGGCGCCGGCGGTGTTCGGTGGCTTTCGCGGGGCGTCACCCCGGGTGGCGCGGCCTTGCGCAGCGGGCCGGGCGGTAGGGACGACCGTGGCGCAGAATGTACGCGCCATGGATCCCGGCGGCCGAGACGCCCGAATAGCGTGGGGATCGAGGGCGGTGCACGGGCGAGTGCCGTACCGAGGGGTGCCGATGTGGCGTTGGCTGGCGCGGATGCCGATCGCGTCGCGGATACACGAGTGGAACCGTGAGCGGACGTCCTGGGTCCTCTGCGAGGGAGTGCACGCGAACGTCCGGGAACTGGACGCGCAACTGAACTCGAAGAGCGCGCGCCCCCGCTCCACCGAGCAGGCGCAACTCGTCTCGAACGCCTTCCTGGCCCTGGACGATGCCCGCCGGGTCCTCGACATCGACGAGCACCCTCGGGGCCGGAGCGCGTCGCATGTGGCAGCGGCGCAGATGTACGTCAACTCCGCACGCACCATGTGGTTGCGGACGCTTCCCCCCGAGGAACTCGCACCTCACCTGCCGGACCTGTTCGCCATCATCAAGCAGCATCTCCCCCCGGACGACACCCGCCGCATCGCCGCCGAGAAGGCCGCGTGGGAACTGCAGCAGGCGGGGTCGGCGAACCACGCCGCCCAGGACACGGGAGGCCGGCAACACTGGTGGACGGCGACGCGCGGCACCGACGATTCCACGCCGTCGGCCCCGGCGCTGTCGGCCGTGCTGGACGCGGTCGACGCCGCGCGGGAGGCCTCTCTCAAGGAGAGGCTGCGCGCGGCGAACTTCGCGCGCCTCGTCTGGCTCACCGCGCTCGGCCTGTTCTGCCTCGCGTGCGGCATCGCCGTGGCCGGGGCCATCTGGAAGTCGGCCGTGCCGCTGTGCTTCACGCCGGGGAACCAGGTCGCCTGTCCCAGCAGGACCTCCAGCGCGTCGCCCCTGCCTTCCCCAGGCTCGGTCGCGTCGCCTGGGGACTACGCCATCGTCGAGATCGCCGGGGTCACGGCGGCCTGTATCGCGGCCGCCTCCGCTCTGCGGAAGGTCAAGGGATCCACGACCTCCTTCGGCATCCCCGTGGCCCTGGCACTCCTGAAACTTCCCACCGGGGCGCTCGTGGCCGTGCTCGGGCTCCTGCTCCTGCGCGGCGAGTTCGTCCCGGGGCTCAGCGCCCTCGACTCGTCGGGCCAGATCATCGCCTGGGCGGTCCTGCTCGGCTACTCGCAGGAGCTGTTCACCAACTTCGTGGACAAGCAGGGCCGCGAAGTGCTGGAAGGCGTTCACGGGACCGCCGATCCGAAGACGCCGCGGGAGACGGTTCCGCAGGCGACGGCGACGACGTCCGTGCCGACGGCGGTGCCGGTGCCGAGCGGCGACGGCGATCGGCGGCCCGCGAGCGCGAACAAGTGAATCAACCCGCCAATCCGTGAGGAGGCGATCAGCATGACCCAGCAGAGCGTTCAGGAAGCGGTGCAGGCTCCGCCCTGGCCGGGCCGGTTCCTCGCCCTGATGCAGGGCGACGACGTCCGCACCTGGCAGGACAAGATGTTCAAGCGCGGCTGGACGAGCCTCGTGGTCGACGGGATCTACGGCACCCACTCGGAGGAGGTCTGCGCGGCCTTCCAGAAGGAGAAGGGGCTGAACGTCGACGGCATCGTCGGGCCGCAGACCTGGGAGGCGACCTGGAAGGCGCCGATCACGTAGCGCTCCGCGCCGCCATCGGGCGGGCGTGCCGGTCACGGCACGCCCGCCCGTCGATTCCTCTCGTTCGGGCCTAGGCGGCGGTCTTGATGGGGGCCTGTGCCGGTTCGGTCGCCCTCGCGGGACGGGTTCGGAGGCCGAACGCCGTGATCAGCGCGGCGGCGACGGCCGCGGCGAAGGGGACGGCCAGGGCCGTTCGCAGTGCGTCGAGGCGGGCTTCGGGGGAGCCGCCCCCGCCGAGCGCCGCGACCTGGACGGCCGTCACGGCGGAAAGGCCGAGGGCCGTGCCGAACTGGATCGCCGTGTAGAGCAGGCCGCCCGCCAGGCCGTGCTCGCTCTCGTCGACGCCGTCCGTGGCCGCCATCGTCAGCGGGCCGTAGGCCAGGGAGAACGCCAGGCCGAGCAGCGCCATGATCGGGAACATGACGGCGTAGGCCCAGTCGAGCCCGACCGGCAGGAAGAGCCCGTAGGAGACGGCCGCGAGGACGAGGCCGCCCAGCAGGACCCGCGGGTTGCCGAAGCGGTTCACCAGGCGCGGGGTCAGCGTCGGCGCGAGCACGGTGTCGACGCCGATGACGAGCATCGCCAGCCCGGTCTGCCAGGTCGTCCATCCCCGCAGTTCCTGCAGGTACAAGGTCATCAGGAACTGGAATCCGGCGAAGGCGCCGATGAACAGCAGCGCGCTCGCGTCCGTCCGGACGAGGGCGGCCGACCGCAGGACGCCGAGCCGGACGAGCGGGCTGGGCGACCGGCGCTCGATCACGGTGAAGGCGGCGAGGAGGAGCAGGCCCGCGGCGAGGACGACGGCGGTCAGCGCGGCGCCCTCGCCGGGGTGCTCCAGCCGGACGACCCCGTAGACGAGGAGGAGCATGGCGCCCGTGACGGCGAACGCGCCCGGCAGGTCGAAGTCGCGGAGCCCCCTCCGCGGCCCGGCGGCGTCCGGGTCGGCGACCAGCGGGACGGCCGCCGCCAGCAGCAGCGCCGACAGGATCACCGGCGCGAAGAACACCCAGCGCCAGCCGAGCGACGTCAGCAGGCCGCCGGCGACGAGGCCGAGCGAGAAGCCGCCCGCGGCCGTCCCGGCGTAGACGCCGAGCGCCCGGGTGCGCGCCGGCCCGGCCGGGAACGCGGCGGTCACCAGCGCGAGCCCCGCCGGGGCCATGAACGCCGACGCGACGCCGGTGACGAACCGCGCGACCAGCAGCATCCAGCCCTCGGTGGCGAGGCCGCCGAGTCCCGAGAACACCAGGAAGACCGTCAGCCAGAACAGGAAGACCCGGCGCCGGCCCAGCAGGTCGGCGGTGCGCCCGCCGAGCAGCATGAACCCGCCGTAGCCGAGCACGTAGGCGCTGATGACGCCGCTCAGCATCCCGGTCGACAACCCCAGGTCCGCCCGGATCGACGGCAGCGCGACGTTGAGCATCGCCACGTCGATCCCCTCCAGGAAGACCGCACCGCACAGGACCAGCAGCGACGCCCAGGCGCGGCGGTCCATGCGGGACGCGGATGTGGACATGACCCGGCTCCTCTCCGTCGAGGCACCGGTTCCCCTGATGGACGCCGGTTCCCTCTTGTTACCGGCAGCATCGTCCGACACCATCGGGAGGCATGGAAGACGGAACATTCGCGTCCCCCGGTTACTGCGGGGTTACCGATGCGGACGAGGCCGTTCTGCAGTGGGACACCCGCAACGACTGCGAGGTCCGGCAGATCCTCGACCGCATCGCGGACAAGTGGTCGCTGCTCGTCATCGCGCTGCTCGACCAGCGCTCCCTGCGCTTCACCGAGCTCCGCCGCCGGATCGACGGCATCAGCCAGCGGATGCTCGCGCGGACGCTCCGGCACCTCGAACGGGACGGGCTCGTCAGCCGCACCGTGCACCCGACCGTCCCGCCGCGGGTCGACTACGCGCTCACGCCGATGGGCGCGACGCTGCACGCGACGATCCGGTCGCTCGTCGTGTGGACGGAGGAGCACCAGAGCGCGATCGCCGCCGCCCGGACCGCCTACGACGCCCGCGTCGAAGCCGAACGGCGGGAGGCCGAGCGGGAGGCCGCCGAACGCGACGCCGTGGCGCGCGACGTCCTCGCCTACCGCCGCTGAGCCCCGCGGCGCGCGAGGATCACAGCCCGTCCCGCGACAGGCCCCGCTCGGCCGTGCCGCGGGGCTAGAGCGCGGGCGGACCCTGCTCGATGCGGCGCAGGACGGGTTCGAGGCGCTCGTTCTCCTCGGTGCCGATGATCCGGCGCTCGTCCCACCAGGTGGCGCCCGCGTCGGCCAGCGGGCCGACCAGGTCGCGGGCGTCGGCGGGGCTGGCGCCGCCGACGACGATCTCGAAGGGCCCGTCGCCCTCCCGGTGCCGCCGGACGTAGGCGGCCAGGTCGCGGACGTCCTCCACGGCGGGCGCGCGGCCGTGGGAGCCGGGGCCGAACAGCGGGACGGCGCCGTCCCAGCGGGCGGCCCGCCGCATCGGCCGCCGGTTGGGCCAGAGCCCGGCGATCCACACCGGCGGCCGCGGCCGCTGCGCCGTCGCGGGCAGCAGCGCCACGTCGTCGGCCCGGTAGTGCCGCCCGTGATGCGTGACCGGTTCGCCGGACCAGTAGCGTTCGAGCAGGCCGAGCCCCTCGTCCAGGCGCTCGGCCAGAAGAGCGGGGTCGGTGGGCTCGCCGAACGCCCCGTACTCGTCGGCGACCGGACCGCCGAGGCCCGCCCCGAAGACGACCCGGCCGCCGCTCAGGACGTCCAGCGTGGCGACCTGGCGGGCCAGCTGCTGCGGACGCCGCCGCGGGACCGGCGTGACCAGCGTCCCGAGCCTGATCCGCTCGGTCGCCAGCGCCGCCGCCGTCAGCAGCATCCACGGATCGCCGAAGGACTTGCGGTCGCTCCTCACATGGACGACGTGGTCCCACACGAACAACCCGTCCCACCCGGCCTGCTCCGCCGCCGCGGCGACGCGCGCGACGGTCCTGGGGTCGGCGAAGTCCCCGAAGTTCGGAATGTTGATCGAATATCGCACCCCCGCATGCTGCGCCCTCCCCCGCGGCCGCGGCAACAGGCTCAGCGGCGAGCGGGATCGGTGGACAGCTCGGAGAGGTTCATCGCCATCGTGCGGTGGACGGCGGGGATCCAGTCGAGAGTGCGCAGCAGGGTGTTGCGCGCGCCGCGCAGCACGGGGCTGCCCACGGTCGCGACGTGGGTCATCCTGTCGGTGAACGCGACGACCTGCTCGGCTACGGGACGGCGCTCGGTCTCGTACTCGTCCAGTACGGAGTCGGGGGCGCCGTCGCCCAGCACGGCGGCGAGCTTGCCGGCGAGGTTGAGGGCGTCCTGGATGCCGGTGTTCATCCCCTGCCCGCCCGCCGGGCTGTGGACGTGGGCGGAGTCGCCGGCCAGGAAGACGCGGCCCGCGCGGTAGCGCGCCGCCAGCCTGTGGTGGACGCGGAAGCGCGAACTCCACACGACGTCCTCGACCAGCGCGGGACGGCGCCTGGGGCCGCGCGCGTCCAGGAGCGCCTGGACGTCGGCGGCGGTCGGCTCCTTGGGCGCCTCGTCGACGGTCGCGACGATGCGGTGCCGCCCGCCGGGGAGCGGCGCGACGACCGGGTCCCCCTCCACGCCCCGCGCACGCCCTGAACCCGCGGCGGCCGGAGGGAGACCCTTTGCGCCGGGCCGGTGATCACTTGAGGGGCCGCGGGGTACGGCGAGGATGATGATCAAACTGTGGCGAAGGGTCTCACCATGTCCTACGGGTCGGCGGCCACCGGCGGAACGCTCGCCTACACGGGACTCGCGATGGGCCACACCTGGTTGGCCGCCGCCGCCCTCGGCCTGGTGCTGCTCGGCTCGGTGCTCGTGAGATTCGGGTTCCGGCGCGGGCGCGGGCCGCTTGAGCACTGAGTTCCAGGCACCGACCGCCCGTTACGTCCCGCCGCGGACCCGGATCATGCTGGCGGCGCTGCCGCTGGCCGGGTTCGCAGTCTGGGCCATGACCCATCTCGTCGCGACCGTCACCACGTTCACGACCTCGTTCGGGGCGATGTGCGTCGCCTGGACGGCCTCGTTCCTGACGTTGTGGTGGGTTCCGGTGTCCTGGATGGAGCGGCCGTTCCGGGCGTCCGGCGAGCAGCGCGCGGCCCTCGACGCTTTGACCGTGGCCGTCCAGGTGCCCGTCTACAACGAGGATCCGGCGGCGCTGCGGGCATGCCTGCGCTCCGTGCTGGCCCAGAGCCGCCGGGTCGACCGCGTCCTCGTCGTCGACGACGGATCCGTGGACGCCCGCGGCAGGCCCGCCACCCTCGACGACGTGCGCCGCGAGTTCGAGGAGGCCGCGTCGGCGCTCGGCGTCGAGACCGCCTGGGAGCGCACCCCGAACCGGGGCAAGCGGTTCGCGCAGATGCACGTCCTCGCCACCGACGACGCCGACGTCTTCGTCACGCTCGACAGCGACTCCGTCCTCGACCGGCACGCCGTCCGGGAGGGGCTGCTGCCGTTCGCGGACCCGCGCGTGCAGTCGGTGGCCGGGCACGTCCTGGTCCTCAACCGGACGGCGAGCCTGCTCACCCGGATGACGTGCGTCCTGTACCTGCCGTTCACGCGCGGCGTGCGCAGCGCCCAGTCGGTGCTGCGGCGGGTGACGATCAACTCGGGGACGCTGGCGTTCTACCGCGGCGACGTCGTCCGCCGCTCCGCGGGCGTGTACGAGCACGAGCGGTTCGCCGGCCGGCCGATGCAGATGAACGACGACTCGATGCTCACGTTCTACGCGCTGCTCCAGGGTGACACCGTCCATCAGCCGAGCGCGATCGCGTTCACGCTGGTTCCAGAACGGCTGGACCACTACCTGAAGCAGCAGCTGCGCTGGATGCGCGGGACGACCGTGCGGCACCTGTGGTGGCTGCGGTACATGCCGGTGACCGGTGCCGTGTTCTGGATGACGGTGAGCGAGTACCTGCACCTGGTGCTCGCAGTGCTGCTGCCGTCGGTACTGCTGCTCGACCCCTCCTCACGGGCGAACCTCGGCGCGGTCGCGGCTTCCGGGACGCAGGTGGGGATCGTCCTGTGCTACCTGTCGGGCCTGCGCATCTTCACGGTGCGGCGCAGCGACGAATCGCCGTGGTCGCGCGCGGCGCTGTTCGCATGCACGCCGTTGATCGCGCTGTGGCGGCTGCTGGTGCTGCGCCCGCTCTACCTGTACGCGATGTGCACGTGCCGCCGGGTCGGCGACTGGGGGACGCGCAAGGCCGTCGAGGTCTCGCTTGCCGAGCCGGCGAGCCTGCCCGCGACGTCGCCTGCTCCCGCCGGCTCTCTCAAGAAGGGTTGACCGGTCGACCCGGCCGAGGCCGGCGGACTGGGGCTGGGGCTGGGGGCTGGGGCGTTAAGGGGCCAAGTGCTGGGTCGATGGGGTTCCTGGGGCGCTGGTGACACGAGGGTTGCCGTGCCGTAAGCGCTATGAGGCCTCCTCGGCCCCGTCCAGATCATTTCTGAGGACCACCCGGACGTGGGGTCAAGCGTCTATGTAAAGGCAGACGTTGGCGGGGTGCCGGGGCCATCTCGTCCACCAGGGAGCCGTCGTGCTCGTACAGCGGCTCGGGGCGGTGCTGTGCGGGGCGGCGGTGAAGGAGTCGATGGGAGAGCTGATGGGCGGATTGGACGAGTTGCCGAAGGTTCGCCGGGGACCCCTGCCGTCCCTCTACGCCGCGCTGCGCCGGAAGGCCCCGCAGGTGGCGGCGGCGCGGCCGGACGGCGGCGGCGGACTGCTGCACGTCTCCTACCGGGGGCAGGAGGCCCGGGTCGCCTGGGACGACGACCTCGAACAGTTCGCCTGGCGGTCCGGAGGCAGCGGCCAGATCGGCTCGGACGTCGAGAAGGCGGCCGAGCTGATCGCGTGGGCGCTCGGCGCGCGAACCGGCCCCGCCGCGTCCGGCTAGGCGAGCCGGTCGGGTCGGGCGGGACCCGGTCAGATCAGGCGGGGGCGGCTTCCGTGGCCGCTTCCGTGGCGACGCTCAGGCGGGCGTTGGCGACGAAGGCGTGCAGGGCTCGCAGGGCGGCGCCGGCGTGGTTGCCCCAGTGGTTGAAGTACGAGTACTGCCACCACCAGAGGGCCTCCAGGGGACGGTCCTGGTTGTAGTGGCGGAGCCCGTGGACGAGGTCGCTGGCGACGTCCACAAGGTCGTCCGACAGCCGGTAGGAGGTCGGCTCGGTGTCCTTGTAGGGGTCGAAGACCTCGACGTACTCGTCCATCGCCTGGAGGCGCTCGGCCAGGCCCTGCCGGATCGAGTCGAGGTCGGGGTCGTCGCCCACCTCGGGCTCCCAGTTGTCCGGGAGGATCACGTCGGCGCTGGCACCGAGCTGCGCGCCCGCCAGGATGACCTGCGACACCTCCAGCAGGAGCAGCGGGATGGTGTGCGTCCCGCCGTCGCCGCGGGCCACCGCCTCCAGGCCGTCCAGGTAGTTGTCGACGTGGCACGCGACGCGTTCGGCGAGGGCGTTCCAGTCCTGCGGGCTGTTGGTGTCAGACATCGAGCAGCCTCCGTCCTTCGAATGCGCGGCCCAGCGTGACCTCGTCGGCGTACTCGAGGTCGCCACCCACCGGAAGGCCGCTGGCCAGTCGGGTGACGGTGATGTCCATGGGCTTGACCAGCCGGGCGAGGTAGGTCGCGGTCGCCTCGCCCTCCAGGTTGGGGTCGGTCGCGAGGATCAGCTCGGTCACCGTCCCGTCCGCGAGCCGCTGCATCAGCTCGCGGATGCGCAGGTCGTCCGGCCCGACCCCCTCGATCGGGCTGATCGCGCCGCCGAGCACGTGGTAGCGGCCCCGGAACTCGCGGGTCTTCTCGATCGCGACGACGTCCTTGGACTCCTCCACCACGCAGATGACGTGGGGGTCGCGGCGCGCGTCACGGCAGATCCGGCATTCCTCTTCCTCCGCGACGTTCCCACAGGTTTTACAGAAGCGGACCTTGTCCTTGACCTCCTTGAGCGCCTTGCCGAGGCGCTCGACGTCGGCCGGATCGGCTGCGAGGAGGTGGAAGGCGATCCGCTGCGCGCTCTTGGGGCCGACGCCGGGCAGCCTGCCCAGCTCGTCGATGAGGTTCTGGACCACCCCTTCGTACAACGGACCCCTCCTTTACTGGTCGTCTTCTGCCCGCGCCCCGGTTCAGGCGCCGCCGAGGCCGGGGAAGCCGCCGGGGATGCCCCCGCCGCCGCCGAGCCCCTGGGCGAGCGGGCCCATCTTCTCCTGCTGGAGCTCCTGCGCCTCGCGGGCGGCGTCGCGGATCGCGGCCAGCACCAGGTCGGCGACCGTCTCCGCCGTGTCGGCCGGGTCGTCGACGTCGATCGCCTTCGGGTCGATCGCCAGGCCCGTGACCTCGCCCTGCCCGTTGACCGTCGCGGTCACGAGCCCGCCGCCGGCGGTCCCCGTCACCTCGGTCTCCGCGAGTTCGCGCTGGGCGTTGAAGAGCTGCTCCTGCATGGCCTGCGCCTGCTGCAGGAGTTCCTGCATGTTCAGCTGACCACCGGGTTCCACGGTGCACTCCCTCTTCCGGCCCCCGAGGGCCTTCTCTCTGGCGCTCCGCCAGCCACCGGACGTCCGTCCCACGAGACTACGGGTTCCCAGGCCGTTTCGGTACGCGAGGACCCCAGCGCGCCATTTCGGAAGCAGATCCGGGATTCGGCCGCCTCCCGGCCCTGCCGCCGGGCTCGGCACGCTGGGCTCAGGAAGCCGAGTTGTCGATCTCGCGGATGATCTGGCCGCCGAGTTCGCGCTGGATGAGGGCCATCCCGCTCATCTCCGCCTCGGTGCCGTCGGCGTCGGCGTCGCCCTCCGGGTCGACCTCGTCGCTCTCGTCCACGGGAGAGGGTTCGGGCGGCGGCGGGGGCTTGTCCGGCGGCGGAGGCGGCGGCTCCGGGCGCCGGTCGGCGCTCGGCGCGGACGGGCGCGCGGACGGCTGGGCGGGCGGCCGCGGCTGCGGTGCCGGGTTCGGTGTGGCCGCCCCACCGAACCCCGAGCTAGGGCCCGGCCTTCCCCCCGGTGGGGACCCGCCGCCGGGCGATCCGCCCACGACCGTCTCGATCCGCCAGTCGACGCCCATCCGCTCCTTGAAGACCTCGCGCAGGACGGCGTCGCGGCCGCCGTTGACGAAGCCGAGGCGGCGTCCCTCCGCGTCGAAGCCGAGGGTGAGGATCCTGCCCTCGAGCGAGATCGGCTGCACCCCGGACATGATGACCATCCAGGTGGCGCGGCTCTTCTGCTTGACGGCCTCGACGACGTCCGGCCAGAGCCGCTGGATGGTGGAGAAGTCCGCCCCTCCGCCACCTGCGCTCGACGCGGCGGGCGCCGGTGGTGCGCTGCAGGGTGCGGGCGGTGCGCTGGACGCGGGCCGCGCGGCGGTCGGCGCGGCCGAGGACTGAGCCGCCGCAGCCGGGCTAGTCGTAGCCGAGGCGGCCGCGGGCGGGGTGCCTGGGACCGGGGTGGCTGCGGCTGCCGTGGCTGGAGCGGCTGTGTTCGGAGCGGTCGTGGCCGGGACGGCTCCACGGTTATCCACAGAACCGGATTCTGCGTGTGCCGTACCGGGGGCGGGGTTGACACTGGAAGTGGGGTCGGCCCCCCGGGAGGGAGGGGACTGGGTTCCGGGAGTTTGAGAACCCCCGTCGCGAGAAGACGTCCCCCCCGGCTGTCCTTGCTGTCCTTGCGGCCCCGAGTGTCCTTGCGGCCCAGACTGACCTGACTGACCTGGCTGGCCCGGCGTTTCCTGCGCGGAACCACCCTGCGCGGGACCACCCTGCGCGGGACCACCCTGCGCGGGACCACCCTGCGCGGGACCACCCTGCGCGGCACCACCCTGCCCCGCGCCGCCCGGGGCGGGGGCCGCCGACGGCGCCGCGGACGCGAAGGCCTGCGCCAGAGGGTCACCGCCCTGCCCGCCGCCGAAGCCGCCCTGGCCACCGCCGAAGCCGCCCTGGCCACCGCCGAAGCCGCCCTGGCCGGCCTGGCGTTCCAGACGGTCGAGGCGCGCGAACATGGACGCCTCGTCCTCGTACGCGGCCGGCAGCAGGATCCGGGCGCAGATCAGTTCCAGCAGCAGCCGCGGGGACGTGGCGCCCCGCATCTCCGTGAGCCCGGTGTGCAGCAGATCGGCGGCACGCGTCAGCTCCCCGGGCCCCATCGAGGACGCCTGGCGCCGCATGCGCTCCAGCTCGTCCGGCGGGAAGTTCAGCAGCCCGGAGCCCGCGGCCTCCGGGACGTTCGACAGGATCACCAGGTCGCGGAGGCGCTCCAGCAGGTCGGCGGTGAAGCGGCGCGGGTCCTGGCCGCTCTCGATCACGCGGTCGATCGCGGCGAACACGGCGGCGCCGTCCCGGGAGGCGAAGGCCGCGACGACCTCGTCCAGCAGCGCGGAGTCGGTGTAGCCGAGCAGCGACACGGCCCGCGCGTACGTGATGCCCTTCTCGTCCGATCCGGCGAGGAGCTGGTCGAGGATCGACAGCGTGTCGCGCGCGGAGCCGGCGCCGGCCCGGACGGCCAGCGGCAGCGCGGACGCCTCGTACGGGACGTCCTCGCTCTTGAGGATCTCCTCGACGAGGTCCTGGAGGACGCCCGGCGGGATCAGCCGGAACGGGTAGTGGTGGGTCCGGGACCGGATCGTCCCGATGACCTTCTCCGGCTCGGTCGTCGCGAACACGAACTTCAGGTGCGGCGGCGGCTCCTCGACGAGCTTCAGCAGCGCGTTGAAGCCCTCGCGGGTGACCATGTGCGCCTCGTCGATGATGTACACCTTGAAGCGCGCCGCGACCGGGGCGAAGAAGGCCCGTTCCCGCAGGTCGCGGGCATCGTCGACTCCGCCGTGGGAGGCGGCGTCGATCTCGATCACGTCGATGTGCCCGGTCCCGGACGGTCCGAGCGCGACGCACGAGTCGCACTTGCCGCACGGGTCGGGGGTCGGCCCCTCCTCGCAGTTCAGCGAGCGGGCGAGGATCCGGGCGCTGGACGTCTTGCCGCAGCCGCGCGGACCGCTGAACAGGTACGCGTGGTTGATCCGGCCGTTGCGCAGCGCCTGCTGGAGGGGATCCGCGACGTGTTCCTGCCCCTTCAGCTCGGCGAACGTCGCTGGCCGGTACTTGCGGTACAGAGCCAGACTCATCGGGGGTCCGCCCTCCCTCGAGAAGCAGAGCGTCAGAAGCGCCGTGTCGCCGTGGACCGGCCGTCGCGGGCCGGTCGCCGTCAAACCAAGGGACCCCCCGCACACCCGCCAGAGCCTGCTTATCCTTGCTGCCTTCCGGCCCTGGGGAGGTTCACAGGGTGACGCCGTGCGAGGGGTCTGCCCAAAGTCTATGGCATCCCCGGCCCCGGATGGCCACGCATTCCAGCGTAGTCTCCGCCCATGCCCGCCTCTTCCCAGGACACGCTCCTGCACATCGCCGAACGAACCCACTGGGAATCCGCCCGGAGCACCGGCGTGGCGTACACCATGTCCACCCTGGGCCGGACCCTGGACGAGGAGGGCTTCATCCACTGCTCGTCCGACCTCGCCCAGGTGGACGGCGTGCTGGGCCGCTTCTACGGCGACGTCCCTCGCGACGCCCTGGTTCTGCTGGTCATCGACGTCTCCCGCCTCGACGCGCCCGTCCGCCACGAGCCCGCCGGGGACGAGCTGTTCCCCCACGTCTACGGACCGATCCCGGTCGACGCCGTTATTGATGTCAGGTCACTGCCCGAGAACCGGTAGGCTTCCGCGTGGAGGATTCGCCTAGTGGCCTAGGGCGCACGCTTGGAAAGCGTGTTGGGTTCACGCCCTCACGAGTTCGAATCTCGTATCCTCCGCTCGCTTAGCGGCAGAACATGACGAAGGGCGGCACCTACAGGTGCCGCCCTTCGGTGCTTCTAGGCCGCAGTCGCCTCGCTACGGCCGAGGCTCCTCAGCCTCTTCGTCGGCCTGCCCGGCTTCGGCGGCCGCCTCCGCACGGGCTTCGCGCAACTCGTCCAGCGCGACCTCGGCCTCGATCCCGAAGTGGTGGCGGCAGGTCCAGGCCTCCAGCGGGAGACCGCCCAGCGATCGCTGCCGCCATCGGTAGGCGCGCCGGCCTCCGGGGGTGAGCATCAGTTCGGCGTCTCTGCGGTAGTCCTCGAAGTCGTCGAGGTCCGGATGGGCGGCGTGGTCGCACGCCGGGGCGTCGTCGCAGCGTCGCGCCGCCGCTTCGAGGGCGGTGATGATCTCGTCCAGGACCTCGACGGACTCGACCCGCTCGGAGACGGCGTAGGGAAGCAGCGCGCAGTTGGCGACCACCAGGCCAGGCAGTTCGGGCGTGTCCTCGCGCGCGGCCTCCAGCAGGGCGCGGGCCTCGTCGACGAGAGTCTCGTAGGGGTCGCCGTAGGGGTGGTCATAGATCACGTCGGAGAGGTACTCCAGCCCCCGCCCGACACTCGCGGGTGCCTGGACGGGGACGTCGTCGAATGCTCCGGGGAAGACGGCCTCGGCCGCAGCCCGCGCGAACCCGGCGACATTGCGCGGGCAGTTCCACCGGCCGGGGTCGTCCAGGGGCGGTCCGGCGCCCACCACCCGCAGCGCCGTCTCCTCCGGCCGGAACCTCCAGGTGAGATTCTCGGCGTCGAAGTCCGTCAGATACGGGTGGTCGGCGTGGTCGCAGGGCGCGCCGTCCAGCCGTTCGGCCGCCGTGGTCATGGCGGCCACGACCGGCGACGCATCGAGCAGAGCCATTCCATCCAGGCGGGCGGCCAGCGTGAGGACGCCCAGCGTCCACGCCAGGGTGTGCGGCCCCTGAGGGGCGGCACCCACATGAGCCGCCGCTCCTTGCATGAGGTCCGTGTACCGCCGCGTGCGGACGCCTGAGGTCTCGGCCCAGTCGGTGGCGAGGGCACGCCAGGCGTCGGGCGAATCCGGAACGGCCGACGGTTCGATTTCGGTCATGCCGGTTCGGACGAAAAGACGATCACGACGGTTCCGGGCCTTGCCCCCGGCGGGGCGGGGTCACTGGCCCATCGGGGAGATCGGGCGTTCGAAGAACGTCTCCAGGACGACCGTCGCCTTCGTCCCGCTGACGCCCTGGATGTCGTACAGCCGCCGCAGGACGTCCTGGAGCCGCGCGGTCGTCGACGTCCGCACCTTGACGAGCACGGACGCGCTGCCCGCGACGACGTGGGCCTCCTGCACCTCCGGGATGGCGGCGAACTCGGCGGCGCGGTCGCCCATCCAGACCGAGGAGTCGATCAGGGCGAAGGCCAGCACGCCCTGCCCGAGCGCGGCCGGCTCCACGTCCACGCTGGTCCGCCGGATGACGCCCCGCTCGCGCATCTTCCGGACCCGCTCGTGGACGGCCCCGGCCGACAGGCCGACCGCCGTGCCGAGCGCCGTGTAGGACCGGGTGGCGTCCTGCTGGAGGAGTTCCAGCAGCTGACGATCGATGTCATCCACGTTCCTCACAGGATGACTGTATCGCGTACGATCATCCCGAAGTTGCTCTGAACGATATTCAGTCAGAACACTATGAGGGGAAACCATGCCCAGGGAAGCGGCCGACGGGGTATATGAGATTCTGGACGAGCGCTTCCGCACCGGACGTTGCTGCCACGGCGACCAGCACCTCGAACGCCTGCACTCCGACGGCCGCTGGGCGGAGGGCCCCCTCTACCTGCCCGCGTGGCGGCAGCTCATCTGGAGCGACATCCCCAACGACCGCATGCTCCGCTGGGACGAGGCCACCGGCGCGGTCTCGACGTTCCGCGCGCCGGCCGGCCACAGCAACGGCAACACCCTCGACGGGCAGGGCCGGTTGATCACCTGCGAGCAGGGCGGGCGCAGGGTCACCAGGACCGAGCCGGACGGCGCCGTCACCGTCATCGCCGACCGCTACGAGGGCAGGCGCCTCAACAGCCCGAACGACGCGGTCGTGCGCTCCGACGGGTCGGTCTGGTTCTCCGACCCCGACTTCGGCATCGCCAGCGACTACGAGGGGCACCGCGCCGAGAGCGAGATCGGGGCCTGCAACGTCTACCGGGCCGATCCGGCGACCGGCGAGGTCCGCCTGGTCGCCGACGGCTTCGGCGGGCCGAACGGCCTTGTGTTCTCCCTGGACGAGCGCCGCCTTTTCGTGTCCGACACCCGGGCCGCGCACATCCGCGTCTTCGACGTCCGCGACGACGGCACGCTCTCGGATGGCGATGTCTTCGCCGAGGCCCGCGACGGCGCCGCCAGGTTCGACAACATCCGTTTCGACCGGGACGGGCGGCTGTGGGCGGCGGCCCTGGAGGACGGCGTGCACTGTTACGCACCGGACGCCACGCTCATCGGGCGCATCCGCGTCCCCGAGCCCGTCTCCAACATCACTTTCGGCGGCCCCAAGAACAACCGCCTGTTCATCACCGCGACGACCGGCCTGTACTCGGTGGTGACCTCGGTGACGGGCCTGCCGAGAACGCCCCAGGTGATCGAGAACTGATCCGCTCGGCCGCCGGCGTGCTACCGCCGGCGGCGGGGCGCCGCCGAACGGGGCGGCGCGGCGCGCATGTGGTCGCGCACCGGCGACAGCAGGTCGGCCAGAGCCTGGGCGTCCTCGCGCGACAGCGGCTGGAAGAGCTGCCGGCTCAGGACCTCGACGTGGCCGGGGAGCACCTTGGCGAGCAGCTCCCGCCCCGCGTCGGTGATCGTGACCGTGACGCCCCGGTCGTCGTCCGCGGAGCGCGTGCGCCTGACCAGCCCCGCCTTCTCGAGCAGGCCGGCCTGATAGGTCAGTCCGCTGCGGCTGTAGACGACGCCGTCGGCCAGGTCGGTCATGCGCTCACTGCCGCTCGGCGAGTCGAGCCCGAGGCGCGCCAGGAGCTGGAACTGCACGTAGCTGAGGTCGCCGGCCTCCCGCAGCTGCTGCTCGACCGCGTGCCGGAGCAGGCCCGCCACCTCCATGAGGGCGAAGTACGCACCCAGCTGGACGGCGTCCAGGGACGGCGGTGTCTCAGACATGCCGAAACCCTACCATCTGCTTCAATTTCAAAGCACTTGCTTCAGATTCGAAGCACTGCTACCGTGTGGGCAAGTGCTTCGGATTCGAAGCACTCTTGGCGGAAGTGAGGCACCACGATGAAGGCAGTGCGATTCCACGAGTACGGAGAGCCCGACGTCCTGCGCTACGAGGACGTCGACCAGCCGGTGCCGGGCGCCGGGCAGGTGCGGGTCCGCGTCGCCGCGACGACGTTCAACGGCGTCGACGGCAACATCCGCGCGGGGTTCATGCAGGGCCCGATGCCCCTGACCCTGCCGCACATCCCCGGGCTGGACGTCGCCGGAACGGTCGACGCGCTCGGTGAGGGCGTGAACGGCCTGGAGATCGGCGACCGGGTCGTCGGCTTCCTGCCGTTCGTCGACGACGGCGCCTCGGCGGAGTACGTCCTCGCGCCCGCCGAGGTCCTCGCGCCGGCTCCGGCGAGCATCCCGCTCGCCGACGCGGCCGCGCTGCCGCTGGTCGGTCTCACCGCGTGGCAGGCGCTCTTCGACCACGCCGGGCTGAAGGCCGGGCAGCGGATCCTGGTCAGCGGCGCCGGCGGAGCCGTGGGCGGCTACGCGGTGCAGCTGGCCAAGGCGGCCGGCGCCCACGTGATCGCCACCGCCAGCCCCCGCAGCGCCGAGCACGTCAGGGCGGCGGGCGCCGACGAGGTCGTCGACCACACCGCCACCCGGGTGAGCGCCGCGGTGACCGAGCCGGTCGACGTCCTGCTCAACCTCGCGCCGATCGACCCCGAGGAGTTCGCGGCGCTGGCCGGCCTGGTCCGCGACGGCGGCGTGGTGGTCGGCACCACCGTGTGGATGCCCGCCCCGGCCGACGAGCGGCGCGGCGTGCGGGCCGTCGACGTCTACGTCCGCAGCGACGCCGGGCAACTGGCGGAACTCGTGGCGCGGGTGGACCGCGGCGCGCTGACCGTCGACGTCGCCGAGCGCGTCCCGCTGGCGGACCTGGCGTCGGTCCACGCCCGGGCCGCCGCGGGGACCCTCCCCGGCAAGGTCGTCGTCGTGCCGGCCGGCGCCTGACCCGCCCGGAAGGCGGCCGCGCGTCCGGCTCGCGAAGATCGCGGTGAATAAACTGTGATCATGGACATCGGCATCACGGCGGCGACCGCGGACGACGTCGACTCGCCGGTACGGCTGTACGAACGCCTGGGCTTCGGCGGCTGGACCCGCGAACCGCTCGCCCGCGTGGACGACTGAGCGGCGCGCGGTACTCGAAGATCTCTGGACGCTGGGAGAAGGACATGACGGTCGACTACGAACTCGTCGAGGTGGCCGGGCGCGTTGCCGCCGACAACAGCAAGGGGGACGAGCACACGGTGGCGGCCGCCGCTCGCGCGGGGGACGGGCGGATCGTCACGGCGATGAACGTCCACCACTTCACGGGCGGGCCGTGCGCGGAGCTGGCCGTGATCGGTGCGGCCGCCGCCCAGGGCGCCCACCACCTGGACACGGTCGTCGCCGTGGGGAGCGGCGACCGCGGGGTGATGTCTCCCTGCGGGCGGTGCCGGCAGGTCCTTCTCGACTACTTCCCGTCCATCCGCGTCATCGTCGGCAGGGACGGCGATCTGCGCGCCGTTCCCGTGGCGGATCTGCTTCCCGGCGCCTACATCTGGTCGGAGCACCAGGCGTGATCGGCTCCGGCCCGCCCGCCCGGTGCTAAGTCACGGGCGGGCTGAGCTGGGCGGTAACTGGTTTACCGAATCTGGAAAGCGGAGTGACGCAAGTTGTTGCGCGCCTTCTCCGCGCACGGGCGAGCCCTTAGACTCGAAGGGTGATCTTCAAGGCGGTGGGTGAAGGAAGGCCCTATCCAGAGCACGGTCTCTCGTCCCGGGACTGGGCCAAGATCCCTCCTCGCCAGGTCCGCCTCGACCAGCTCGTCAGCACCAAGCGGGAGATGGATCTCCAGTCGCTGCTGTCGAAGGACTCCACCTTCTACGGCGACCTGTTCCCCCACGTGGTCCAGTGGCACGGCGAGCTCTACCTGGAGGACGGCCTGCACCGCGCGCTCCGGGCGGCGCTGCACCAGCGGCTCGTCCTGCACGCGCGCGTCCTCGACCTCGACGCCGTCGACATGTCCTGATCAGCGGCTGCGGGCGGGCTCCGGCGCCGGGAGGGCCTTCGGCTCGACCAGCGGCGCCGCCGGCCGTGCCGGGTGGACGAACCCGGGCCGCGCGGCCAGCAGACCCACCACGACCTCCGGGACCACCAGGACGAGCAGCAGGGCCACTGGCACGTTCCAGCCGCCCGTGGCGTCGTGCAGGACGCCGACCGCGAGCGGTCCGGCCGCGGCGAGCAGGTAGCCGCCCGTCTGCGCCATCCCCGACAGGCCCGCGGCGGTCGACGGGTTCGGCGAGCGGAGGCTGAGCAGCGTGAAGGCCAGCGGGAACGCGCTGCCGGTGCCGATGCCGAGGATCACGACCCACGTCCACCCGGCGGACGGGGCGAGCAGCAGCCCGACCAGGCCGACGACCATCGTGGCCGCGACGGCGACGACGAGGGGGCGCTGGTCGCGCAGGCGGGCGGCGAACACCGGCACCAGGAAGCCCAGCGGGATCCCGACGATCATCATGGTGGAGACCATCATCCCGGCGGTGGCGGCCGGGTGGCCGGCGTCGCGCATGATCTCCGGCAGCCACGACAGCAGCACGTAGAACATCAGCGACGCCAGGCCCATGAACGCGGCGACGGCCCAGGCGGTCGGGGAGCGCAGCAACGATCCTCCGGCGCGCGGGGCGGTGACCGGAGGCGTCGGGGCGCGGCGGCCGCGCAGGGCGAGCGGCCCCCACACGAGCGCGGCGACCAGCGACGGGACGGCCCAGACGGCGAGCGCGAGCCGCCAGCCGCCCGCCGCCTCCAGCGGCACCGCGAGACCGGCGGCGACCGCGCCGCTGGCCGCCATCAGCATCATCGCGAGGCCGGTCAGCGAGCCCAGGCGGGACGGGAACGCGCGCTTGATCACGGCTGGCATGAGGACGTTGCCCATCGCGATCCCCGCCCCGGCCAGGACCGTTCCAACGTAGAGCGAGACCGGGGACTGCACCACCCGCAGCACGATCCCCGCCGTGATCATGACGAGGGAGCCGGCGATCGCGGTCTCGGTGCCGAACCGGCGCGCGACGACCGGCGCGACGGCCGCGAACACGCCCAGGCACAGCACCGGCAGCGTGGTGAGGACGCCGGTCTCCGCGCCCGACAGCCCGAACGCGTCCCGGAGGTCGCCGAGCACCGGGGAGATCCCCGTGATCGCGGCGCGCAGGTTGATCGTCAGCAGGACCAAGCCGACGAGCGACCAGACGGCCGCGACCCGGGAACCTGGAGTCGTGGAGCTGTTCATGTCACCTTCGTTGTTCGGTCGCTTCGATCGCAGGGTCTGCTGCGTCGAGCTCGGTTCTGCTGCGTTCCGGTGCCCGTGTCCTGCCACTTGCCGGGCACCACGACGGCCGCCCATGGGGAGCGGGTCTCGCTCCCGGTCATGGTGCGGGCCTGCGCTCCCGCGCTAGGTCTCCTGCGGAGCCGTCCCGGACGGCGGGACGGTCGAGGCGAGGATCTGGTCGAGACACGCGTGGGTCGCCCGAGTGGCGGCGTCGGCGTCTCCCGCCTCGATGGCGGCCGCGATGGGGCCGTGCGGGACGTCGGCGTGTTCGAGCAGGCTCCCGGCCGCGCCGATGCTGGCCCGGAGCGCCGCGCTGAAGTCGCGGTACAGGTCCGTCAGGACGCGGTTGTGGGTGGCCTCGACGACGGCGGTGTGGAATTCGAGGTCCGCCTCGACGAACGCCGAGTGCTCGCCCGCCGCCCAGGCCGCGTCCCGGCGCGCGAGCGCGACCGCGATGGCGGCGATGTCGGCGTCGGTGCGCCGGGTGGCGGCGAGCCTGGCCGCCTCCACCTCGAACCCCCGCCGGACCTCGAGGATCTCGACGAGTTCCGCGGTCTCCAGGCGCCGCCGGACGGCCCCGGACAGCTCGCTCGTGGCGCGCACGTACGTCCCGTCGCCCTGGCGGCTCTCCAGGAGCCCCGCGTGGGTCAGCGCCCGCACCGCCTCACGGACGGTGTTGCGCCCGACCCCGAGCGTCTCCGACAGCACCGGCTCCGGCGGGATCTTGGCGCCCACCGGCCAGCCGCCCTCGGTGATCTCGCCCCTGAGCTGGTCGATCACCTGGTCGACCAGCGAGGACCGCCGTGCCGTCCGCAGAGTCACCCGAACCTCCAGTCAACCAGTCATCCCATGTCTGAAGAATACGACACCCGCGCCCCCTGATCTATTCCGCTTCACCGCCGTACGGGTCGCGCTGCCCGGCGGGAAGACTCGAATCCGCAGGTCAACACGCAGTTGTGCGAACGAATGTGATGACGCACACCGGCAGGAAGGCGAGGCGGCACGCGCTGTCGCGGCCGCCTCGCCTTCCTGTGGGCGAGCGCTCTAGTGGGGAGCGCTCAGGGGGACGCGGTTGAAGACCGACAGGCCGGCCGCCTCAAGGGCCTGGCGGTAGGCGGTGGCGGCGTTCTCGGGAGACTCGATGAGTTCGTAGAGTTCGCCGAGTTCCCTGTAGAGGTGCGCCGCCGGACGCCCCTCGGGAAGGGTCGCCAGTTGTTCTGAGGCGGCGCGAAGGACGACCTGGGCGGCCGTCGTGTTTCCCTGGGCCACCCGCGCGCGGGCCAGGACCAGCCGGGCCAGGACGGTCTTCTGGGTGCGAACTCCCAGGTCGTCGGCGGGTTGAGGCGCCATGGTGCGTCCGCTCGTGGGGGCGGAGAGGGCCATGCCGGTGTCGAGGAACTGTTCGAGCGCGGCGATCGCCTCGTCCAGGTCGCCGACGAGGACGAGCGCACGGGCCTTGGCGATGGTGCTCTCGGTGCTTTCGGCGTCGTCCAGGCCGGTCGCGTGCTGGAGGAGGGCGAGCGCCTCCCGGGCCGCTTCGCAGGTTCCTTCCTGACGCGGGCGCTCGAACCCGTACTCAGCGGAGGGCTCCGGGGCGGGCGGGGCCGCGGCGGAGAACGGCCTGACCCCTCTGAGCAGCGCCTTGGCCCCGGCGAGGGCGAGGCGCGCGTGCGCCTGCGTCGGAGTCGCGTCCGTGCGCGCGGCGAGGGCCTGGTCGGCGAAGTACAGGGAGTCGCCCACCGCCCCCTCGTCCAGCGCGCGCATGCTGGCCCGCTGGTAGTGGACGCTCAGCGGCTCGGCGTCCCCGGACCCGTCGGGGTGCAGGAGGCGCCGCCCGAGCTCGTGGGCGCGGACGGGATCGGAGCGATCCACATAGGCGAGCAGCAGGATGCGTCCGGCCTCGGTGTACTCGTGGCCGGCGTGGAGACCGAGCCGCTCCAGCCGTTCGAGGGCCCGCTCGCCCAGCGCCACGGCCTGCCCCAGGTCGCCGACGGTGTGGTACGACCGGGCCAGCGCGATCACCGGGGGCAGCCAGCTCGCCCGGCCCGGGTCGCGTTCGGCCTGCTCGCGCAGCTCCTCGAACAGCTCGATCGCGCGGTCCGTGCGGCCCAGCTCCTCCAGGGCGCGGGCGCGGCCCAGCCGGGCGCGGCCCGTGAGGTCCGGGTCGTCGCTGCGGGCGATCACCTCGTCGAACCCGGCCTCGGCCGTCGCGGGGTCGCCGCGCAGCAGCGCCAGATGAGCGTGCCGCTCCCGCACCTCGAGATGGGCGCGCTGCTCCGGCTCGACGCCCTCGGCGAGGTACTCGGGGGTGCAGCCGAGGCGCTCGGCCAGCATGCGCAGGACGGTCGGCGTCGGCGTGCGCTTGCCCGACTCGATCAAAGAGATGTAACTGTCGGAAAGGTCGTGACCGGCGAGCTGTGCCTGCGACAAGCGTCTGGTCAGCCGCAGGTTGCGGACACGTTCGCCGACGTTGCCTGGACCCGGCATGTGGACTCACTTAGCGGAAGTAAACAGGCGGCTGGGGTGCCGACATGATTGCACATTGCGGGTTATCACACATCGAGAGCAAGGAAGCGACAGGAGAAGAGACCGGCCGGAAGGCCCGCGCGCACGGCGCCTCGGCGAGATTCGCCGGTTCGCGCCGGCGGGCCCTCCCGTCGATCGCGACGTCTGTCATTCGCCGACGGTATCCGACCGTCCCGGGAAGATCGCAGAGACCGCCGATATTGATCAGCCTCTCGCGCATTCCGGCCAGTACCGGACGACCTGCCCGCGTTTCCGCGCGGTTGGGACCGCTCCCAGCGGGATCGGCCGGTAAGGGCGGTGCCGGACCGCGCGTTCCGCGGACCGCCGCGTCCTGCGTCCGGCGGTGCGGCCGGTGAGGGGGGCCGGGCCGACCTGCATCGTCTCAGATCGCCGCGAGGACCTCGCAGGGCCCCCTGCGGCAACGGAAAAGCCGGGCACGACCGTGCCCGGCTTCTCGCATCGACCGCGTCGCGGGGCTAGATCTCCCCGTCGGGGTCGTCGCCCTTCGGCAGCGTGGCGGTGGGCGCGTCCTGCGCGTCGGGGTCGGGCGCGTCATCCGGCACGCGGGGACGGCGCGGCGGCGGGGGCGGAGGGAGCGCCTCCTCCGGCGCCGGGTTCTTGTTCGGGAAGATCATCTCGCAGACCTCGAGGTAGAGCTGCTCGGGGTACGGGAGGAAGTCCACGTTCGTGAGGGCCTGGTCCTGGCCGGCGGACTCCAGCACGAACTCCCCGTAGCCGAGCATGCGGCCCGCGATCGTCCGCTTGAAGCTCATGTCGGTGACCTTGGCCAGCGGCATCATCGCGACCTTGCGGGTGATGAGGCCGGTGGTGAGCAGCATCCGCTGGTTGGTGATGACGAAGTAGTCGACGGACCACTCCGCCACCCGCCAGACGAACCAGGCGAGAAGGATCAGCCAGCCCCACCAGACCCAGCTGAACACCGCGCCGCCGCTCTCGGCGAGCGTCTGGCTCAGCAGGCCCGCGAGGATGAGGCCGCCGAGCAGGAGCCCGACCGGGACCATCAGCACGGCCGGGTGGCGCCGTACCGTGATCACCTGGTTCTCGTGGGGGAGCAGGTACTTGTTGACGGACGCCGGCGCGGAGTCGCCGGGAGTGACGAGTCTCATGCGGCCTCAGGCGAGCGAGTTGACGAAGGTGGCGATGGAGTCGGCGGCGGAGGAGATGCCCGTTGCGGCGGTGTCCACCGTCCGGGCCGCGCCGTTCGGTTGCGTGATGACATAGAACGCCACGAAAGCCGCAGCGGCCCACGTGAGGTACTTCTTGGCCGGCACGACTGCCTCCCGGAGCGTAGACCCACGGACCCCGGTAGCAGTTTCGCACAGCCCACACGGGCGGCAAAGCAGCGCGACGGCGCGCGGCGCCCGCCCGCGGGGTCAGGGTGCGTTGTCCAGCGAGGAGCGGCGCGCCTTGCGGCGCTTCTCGGCCGCGACGGTCGCCAGCACCTCCAGATGCCGGCGCGCGATCCGCTCCACGAGGTCGGACGGAGCCGATCCGGTCACCTCCTCGGCGCCGTGGCGCGCGGCGGCCACGCACCGTTCCACCGTGTCGGCGCTGTGGGTGTCGCGGAACTCCTCGGTGAGCCGTTCACCGATCTCGATGTAGCGCGGAAGGTCGCCATCCCCTGGGTGAGCCATCATGTGTCCCCGAAGCTCGCTCGCGCCGCCCGGTCCGTGACGGTCCCCTGTGCCGGGACGGCGGAGGGGAACGCGCGCTCGCGTTCCGTAGAGGTTGTGGTACCCCCTGCCGTCGGGAACGAACATCGCAGGTCAGTCGGGGAAACCGGCCCCTGCCGGAGGGATCAGACGACGCCGTAGAGCCGGTCCCCCGCGTCGCCGAGGCCGGGCATGATGAAGCCCTGCTCGTTGAGGTGGGAGTCGATCGCGGCCGTGACCACCTTGATGGGCGCCGAGATGTCGGAGAAGGCCTGCTCCAGGTACTTCAGCCCCTCGGGGGCGGCGAGGAGGCAGAGCGCCGTGACGTCGTCGGCGCCGCGCTCGAACAGCAGCCGGATGGCGGCGGCCAGCGTCCCGCCGGTCGCGAGCATGGGGTCGAGGACGTAGCACTGCCGCCCGGACAGGTCGTCCGGCAGCCGCGACGCGTAGGTCTGGGCCTGGAGGGTCCCCTCGTCCCGGATCATCCCGAGGAAGCCGACCTCGGCGGTGGGCAGCAGCCGCGTCATCCCGTCCAGCATCCCGAGGCCCGCGCGCAGGATCGGCACGACGAGCGGCTTCGGGCTCGCGAGCTGGACGCCCTGCGCCGGGACGAGCGGCGTCTGCACGGTGGCCTCGGCGACCCTGACGTCGCGGGTCGCCTCGTAGGCGAGCAGGGTGACCAGTTCGTCGGCCAGGCGGCGGAACGTCGGGGAGTCGGTGCGGACGTCCCGCAGGGTCGTGAGCTTGTGCGCGACGAGCGGGTGGTCGACGGCGAGGGTCTGCATGCGCTCACGGTAGCCCACCCCGCCGGGCGGTTCGGGGCGCCAGGATAGGTCGCCGCTGAGCTGGGCAGGATGGCGGTATGAACAGCGAGAGCGATCAGCAGCCGAGCGGCTCGCGGGCCCGGGAATCCGCGCCCGATCCGCCCGCTCGCGCGTCGGCCCCCGACGACCATCCCCCGTCCGGCGACCCCGCGGTGACCGAAGTCACAGCCGAGGACGCCGCGCGGCGCCCCGGGCCCCAGGGCGACATCTCCCCCGAGCAGGTGCGCGAGCACCTGCGCCGCAGGGCGGTCTTCCTGCGCGAACTCGCCGAGGCCCGCGAGCTGCGCCGCCGCGTGACGCCGCACCGGTCGCGCCGCGCGCGGATCCACGCGGCACTTCGCCGGCGCACGTTCCGCATCAATTGATCCAGATCGGTTAGGTTCATGCCGCCGGGCACCGTGATCGGCGCAGGCTCCCGGCCTCATCTCCGGGTGCGGCGGCGAGTTTGGTGGTGGGGCACGCGAGTGCGCGCCGCATCTGCGACCATGCCCTGGCAGGAGACGTGCCGGTGGGGTGGAAATGACGGATGTGGACGCGACGGACTTCGCCGTGGTGGTGTACCGGGAAGACGAGGGCTGGGAGGCGGAGATCCTTCCGGTCGCGCTGACCGAGGACCTCGCGGGGCTGATCCATGCCCTGCGCCAGCAGCCGAGCCTCGGCGGCACGGTCGGGCTGGTGTCGGTCGGCGACGACTTCTTCGTCGCCATCCGCCTGCTCGGCGACGAGGTCATGGTGTTCCTGTCGGACGTGACGGCGTCGGTCGACTGGCCGCTCGCCGGCCAGGTCCTGGACTACCTCGACATCCCGATCCCGGACGAGGAGGAGCTCGACCAGGTCCTCCCGGTCGGCGACATGTCGATCTTCGCCGACCTCGGGCTGGACGAGATGGAGCTCGGCGCGATCTCCGGCGACCTGGAGCTCTACCCGGACGAGATGCTCCTCAGCATCGCCGGCCGCATCGGTTTCGCCCCGGCCTTCGAACGCGCCCTCGACGCCGTCCCCTGACCCGGCCGCCGCCGCCCTGCCCGCCGCCCCGGCCGAGGGTCAGCCCGGGAAGCCGCTGCGCCGTGCGTAAGCGCTGAGACCCGCCCAGTCGTCGCCGGTGTGGCTGTGCTGCGGGTCGAGGCAGCCGAGGCTGATCGGGCGCTTGGCGTCGTAGCGGGGGGCGCGCGTGTCGGGCGGGTCGGCGAAGTTCAGGACCTCGGCGATGTTGCGGGCCGCGGCGTCCCGCACGGTCAGCGGCTCCAGGCCCCAGCGCCACTCGATCGCCTTCAGGACGGACGTGTGGTCGTACACCTCGTGCGCGACGGCCCCGCGCCGCGCCCGCGGGGAGATCAGCAGGCAGGGGACGCGGAAGCCGCGCAGGCCGGTGCCGAGGTCGGGCCGCGGGTCGGGCCCCTCCGGCGGCGGGACGTGGTCGAAGAACCCGCCCCACTCGTCGTAGTTGATGACGAACAGGGTCCGGGGCCAGTTCGGCGAGGTGACGAGCGCCGTGTAGACCTCGTTGAGGAACGCCTGGCCGAAGCGGATGTCGGCGAGCGGGTGCTCGTCCTCGGACATGCCGGGCAGGAACAGTTCGCCGAGGAAGCCCGGCTCGACGAAGCTGACCGCGGGCAGCCGGCCGTCGCGGGCGTCGGCGCGGAACTCGGCGATGTTCCGGCTGATGTCGAGGTGCCGCAGGCCCCACAGCGCGGTGAACGGCACGTCGCTGAAGTAGTACCGGCAGGAGATCCCCCTGGCCTTCAGCCGGTCCCAGATCGTGGTGGTCTCCGAGATCGTCAGCGAGTTGGAGATCCGGTCGGTCTGCCCGGCGTGCTGGAAGATCCGGTTGGGGAAGGTGGACGACATGATCGCCGGGAAGTAGCGGTCGCAGACCGTCCAGTCGAGGGCGGCGCGGCCGTGGAAGCCGAGGTCGGGAGCCTCGTAGTAGCCGATGGAGAACACGTCGTTGTCGCCGGCGCGCAGCCATCCGTCGCACCGGCCGCCGTTGTACTCGGTCCGTCCGCCCTGGTAGGAGTGGTCGGGGTCGTTGAAGCCGCACCCCCACGGCACCTTCAGGTGGTGGGTGTCGTGCTCGTTGCCGCCGGCGTCGGTGAAGGTGAGTCCGGCCTGGCGGCCGTCGGCGCCGGGCAGCCAGCCCATGTAGTGGTCGAAGGACCGGTTCTCCATCATCACCACGACGATGTGGTCGATGCCGGACTCCTCCGGATCGGGGAGGTCGGCGACGGGGGCGCGCCGGGCGGCGGCCAGTTCCGCCGCGTGGGCCTGGGCCGACGATCCGGAGGCGGTGCCCGCCGCGATGATCGCCGCGGCGCCCGCCGTCCCCGCCAGGAACCCGCGCCTGGTCAGTTCGTCCGCACCCATGACACTCCTCCCGGGATGGCGATCGCTGAGCAGTATGCGGACTCGCGTGAACCGAGGGAAGGACGCCGGACGTCCGTCACCGGACAAGAACGCGAAGTTTATTCACAACCGCTTCCGGGCAGCCGGGCGCCGATTCCGCACAAGGGGGGTGT
This sequence comes from Actinomadura sp. NPDC048021, assembly GCF_040653135.1. Classification (NCBI taxonomy): domain Bacteria; kingdom Bacillati; phylum Actinomycetota; class Actinomycetes; order Streptosporangiales; family Thermomonosporaceae; genus Actinomadura; species Actinomadura sp. NPDC048021. Next base: position 492,183 of record NZ_JBEZJQ010000002.1, on the reverse strand, counting down.
GACCGGGCAGACGGCGTGGGTCACAATGAGCACGTGTCCTACTTCGCCGCCGTGTTCGCGCAGACCCCCCAGGGCTGGGTCGGAGCCGAGGCCGTGCTCGACGAGGCGGAGAACGTCGACGACGTCGCCGACCTGATGCGGGAGGCCGCCGTCGAGTCCTACGGCGACCCGGTCGTGCTGCTGGTCGAGCAGGACGACGACTGGTTCGCGATCGTCCGGCTCGACCGCGACGGCGAGCCGCGCCCCTACATCTCCGCCGTCCGCGAGGACGGGCTCGCCTCGCTGTTCCAGCAGCTCGTCGGCGAGGTGCCGGACGGCGACGCCGCGGGCGACGCGGCCCTGCTGGAGGACCTCGGGGTCGACGCCGGGCGGCTCGGCGAGCTCGGCGAGCGCGCCCTGCCCGGCGACGCGCTCCTCGCCGTCGCCGAGCAGGCCGGATTCGGCGAGGAGTTCGACCGCCTCCGTGACTGACGCGCGCGATCCGGTCGTCGCGACGTTCCGGCCGGCGATGCTCCGGGCCCTCGACGCGGCCCGCGAGGCGGCCGCGGACGGCGAGATCCCCGTCGGCGCCGTCGTCCTCGACGCGACCGGCGAGATCATCGGAACGGGCCGCAACGAGCGCGAGCGGACCGCCGACCCGACCGGCCACGCGGAGATCGTCGCGATGCGGCGGGCGGCGGCGGTCCTCGGCGAGTGGCGGCTGTCCGGCTGCACGCTCGTCGTGACGCTGGAGCCGTGCACGATGTGCGCGGGCGCGTCCGTCCAGGCCCGGCTGGACCGCGTCGTCTACGGCGCCGTCGACCCGAAGGCGGGCGCGGTCGGGTCGCTGTGGGACGTCGTCCGCGACCGGCGCCTCAACCATCGCCCCGAGGTGATCGCCGAGGTGATGGCCGACGAGTGCGCCGCCCCGCTAATCGAGTTCTTCGCGCGCCGCAGAGTCGGGTAGGCTCTCCCGCGGTGGTGTCGCCTAGTGGACGAGGGCGCACGCCTCGAAAGCGTGTGAAGTGCAAGCTTCCGTGGGTTCGAATCCCACCACCACCGCCACCCGGATGGCCGTCCACCTGGCCAGACGCACAGAGGGCGGGACCAACGGTCCCGCCCTCGACGCTTTCCAGCCCGCCGCACCCTGGTCGAGCCGCCCGTTTCGAGGCGTCTCGTGCGCTGGGGGCCTCTCGCCCCGGTCAGCGCGCGGATTCCTTGAGAAGGGCCGCCGCGAGTTTTCTGGCATAGGCGACTTCGTTCTTCTCAGTGACGTCCTGCTCTTCGCGGTCGTTCATGCTGATGTCAGCCGTGAGATTGTCCACGCGGAACATCACCTGCGGCTCATCCAAGTAGGACGGCGGATCTATGTGATTCCCTTCGTCCCCCACTCCGGAGAGGGTGTTCATCCCTCCGCTCTCTCTCACCAACGCCGCGTGCGCGTTGTCGGCTCCCGACTCCCAGTTCTTCTTGCCGTAGCGCTTGAACTCAAGGGAGATGCTGCCCCTGTCAGCGAAGTCCTTGGGCAGGACCGACCAGGTGCACTTCGCCGAATCCTTGGTGCCCTGCGGACTTTTCGTCAGAGAGACCTCCGCGTCCGGAACACTGGGCGTCGGGAGACGACCGCACGCGGGGAGCGTGGAGAACTTTCCGTCGTCCACCCAGAGCCCCATGGGGTTCTGCAGCAGGAACCCGCCGCCCGTGATCACGGCGAGGATCCCGGCCGCCGTCAGGAGCACGCCCCTCAGAGAGGTCGACGATTCCTGCTCCCCGACGACCGTCGCGGACGCCGGCACCGGCGGGGCCTCCACCGTCGGCCCCGTCCCCAGGCCCGGGGGCGGAGGCGAAGGCGGGGGGAGCACCGGCCCCGGTACCGGCGCCTGATCCTGGAACGAGGCCTGCCCCGGCACTGACGGTCTCGCCGCCGGCTGGGGCGCGGGAACGGCCCGGAGCCGCTCGGCGACGGTGCGGGCGTCCGGCGGCCGGTCACGCGGATCCTTGGCCAGCAGCGCGTGCGCGAGTTCGTCGAGATCTTCGGGGACGTCCGGACGCACCCCACGCGGCCTCGGCGGATCGGTGAGAACGATCTCACGGATCAAGGCGCGCAGGCTGTCCCCGTCGAACGGCGTCCGGCCGGTGAGCAGCGCGAACAGCAACCCGCCCAGCGCGTACAGATCCGTCTGCCGCGTTGGCTCGTGCGCCTTCTCGAACTGTTCCGGCGCCATGTAGGCGGGCGTCCCGAGGATCGCGCTGCCGGTCAGCTCCGTGACCTGGTCGGCGTATCGGGCGATTCCGAAGTCCATGACGGTCACCCGGTCACCGGGGCGGACCATCACGTTGGCGGGCTTGACGTCGCGGTGCACCACCCCCTGCTGGTGAGCCGCGTGCAGCGCGTCGGCGATCTCCGCCGTCAGCCGCCTCGCCCGGTCGACCGGCAGGCCCTGCGGGTGGCGCTTCAGCAGCGCGGACAGATCCTCCCCGTCGAGGAGCTCCATCACCAGGAAGAGCAGCTGCTCGTCCTCGCCGGCGTCATGGACGACGACGATTCCCGGATGGCGGAGCCGGGCCATGATCTCCGCCTCCCGGCGGAACCGGCTGACCAGCCGGGCGTCCGCCCCCGCCGGCGCCGTGAGGAGCTTGACCGCGACCGGGCGGCCGAGCCGCTCGTCCAGGCCGCGCCACACCTCGCCCATCCCGCCGCGTCCCAGCAGGGAGTCGAGCCGGTACCTGTCCGCCAGTCTCAGCCCGGCACGCACTGCCCCTCCCCTGACCGTCCAAGAACGTCAGACCATGCATACACCGCCGGACGCCCCCTTTTCCAGAGATCATCTAGACCGCCGCATCTTTCCAGGAATTCGACGGACTCCGGTGTCCTCATAACGGCGGAACCGGGCGGCTTCCAGCCGTGGCGGCCGTTGACGAGATGCACGCGAACGAGTTCATGAATAACGCCCTCGAACGCGTCCGGAACACGCCACTCCTCAGGGGCGAGGCCGGTCGGCAATAATCCCGCGCCTTGCTCTGTCTGAGCATGAGACGGGGATGGACACGCCTCGCTCGCGCGCCTGGCGCCTTTCGAGGCCCGCCGCCGCCCGTGCTTGCGTTCTTCCGCCGTAGCCGCACAGTCATCTACAGCCGAACCACACGGCTGGCTCGTCCGGACATCGACCGGACGAGACGAACAGACAAGAAACACAGGTGAAACTGCCATGCGCGAACTCGTTTTCGGGATCTCGAACGTCGACCGCTTCGACGACCCCGCCAACCCCACCGTCTACGGGATCGAGACCGAGGCCAGCGGCCGCAGCCGCGTCTCGACCGGTGACCGCGACGGGCGGACCGGCTCGGATGCCGCCCGGCACACGACGGACACGACCGTCGACGAGGAGCAGCGGTAGTCGGCGCGCACGCGCCGGCTGTCGCCCAGTCTGGGGCCCGGCAGATCTGCCGGGCCTCCACTCTTCGGTCTCCGGCCGCAGTCCGAGGCCGGTTCGGCAGGAACTGCGATGTCGCAGCTCCTGGGAAGGGCTCGGCGATCCTGAGCAGCCGTCAGCCGACCGTGACGAGGGCCACGCCCGCCACGGCGACGGCCATGCCGACGCGCTGGACGGCCCGCAGGCGCTCGCTGTAGGCGACTCTCGCCAGCAGGACGGTGATCGCCGGGTAGAGGGACGTGAGGACGGCCGCGAGGCTGAGCATGCCGTGGTGGACCGCGAGAAAGTACAGCACGTTCGCCCCCGCGTCCAGGCTCCCGGACAGCAGCGCCAGGACGATCAGCTTCCGGCCGGACAGCCTCGGGCCCGCGTTTCCGCCGCGGGCCGCCAGGAACAGCAGCGCGACCGCGACGATGGCGAGATTGCCGAGGCGGGCGCCGACGATCGGCCAGAGCCCGGTGCCGTCCCCCGCCTCCTTCAGCAGGACGAAGAAGACGCCGAAACAACTGCCGGACAGGGCGGCCATCACCGGGCCCGAGTCCAGGAGACGCCGCCGTCCGGCCCCCTCAGCCGCCGGTCCGTCGCCGGCCTCCATGCTGACCAGGCCGATCGCGACGAGGCAGAGCAGGACGCCGAGCAGGACGGACGCGTCCAGCCGCTCGCCCTGGGCGACGCCCACGGCCACCGGGATCACGGCCGCGGCCAGCGCCGACACCGGCGCCACCACGCTCATCGGGCCCCGCGCGAGGGCCCGGTAGAAAGCGATCAGCCCGCCGCCGCCGCAGAGGCCGGCCACGAACCCCCAGGCCATCGGCCCGGGGCTCACGTCACCGCCGGTGAGCAGCGCCGACACCAGCACGACCGCCAGCCCGATCGGAACGCACCAGGTCAGCGCTCTGATCGCGGTGGATCCACGGGTCACGGTCCCGCCGAGGAAGTCGGCGACCCCGTAGGCGAGGGCGGCGGCCAGGGCGAGAACCGTGACCATCAACGCCCGCCGATCAGCCTGGTCTCGATCCGCACGCCGGGCGAGATCGTCCGCAGCCGCTCCGCGAGCCGGTCGCCGGCCTCGGCCAGCCGGTCGAGGGGGTACGGCTCCAGGCGTTCGAGGAGGAAAAGGCCGTTCTTCGTGGTCTCCGTCAGCCGCGTCCGGACGCACTGGCGCCAGTTCCAGCGCCGGCAGGTGACGCCCTGGTCGTCCCGCCAGACGACCTCGCCGGGGTTCGGGTGCTCGACCGCGGGCTCACCGCCCGCGACCACGTCGAACGGCTCGTCGCCGGTGGCCCTGACCAGCCGCGCCGGTCCCCGGTAGGCGTCCAGGTCCTCGCCGCCGATGGGCAGCGCGTACTCGACGCTCACCGCGTTGTAGGCGTCCACGACCCTGTTGATGGAGGGGAGCGCGTCGGCCCGGCGCAGCAGCGCGTCCACCGAGGGCCGGGTCCGCTGCGGCTTGGCCCCGAACGCGCGGTAGGCCTCGCGCCACGCCTCGACGTGCGGGTCGTCCGGGTCCGCCGCCTTCGCCGCCTCGGCCAGCCATCCCTCGCCGGTCTCGTCGCTCGGCCCGTTCTCCAGCCCCTCGGCGGTCATGACGAGCACGGCGAAGTCGGGACGCAGCTCCCGCACGGCCTCGTCCACCACGATTCGCTCCAGCATCCCCATCCTCCGCACGGTCACTTTAATGACATCGACATATCATCATACCGACCGTGGCGGAGGATCCAAAGTGAAGCAACGTCCGGCCGCCCGCTTCCAGTCCCGGCCGCCGACCTGGATAGGGAGTTCACCGCCAGCGCTGAAGGTGCGGTCGACGCGTCTCAGCGGCATTCGGGGCCGTCCTTTACGTGGCCGACGTTGGGGCACGCGACGTCGGCGTGCCCCGCGCGTGCGGGAGACTGGCATGCGGCGGACCGGAGCGAGGCGGCTGGAGGGCGCTTGAGCGGTCAGGAGGCGATCGGCGAGGCCGTGGCGCGGACGGTGCGGGCGCTGCGGGCCGGGCACGGGTGGAGCCTGGACGAGCTCGCCGGGCGCGCCGGGGTGAGCAAGGGCGTGCTGGTCGGGCTGGAGCAGGGGCGCGGCAACCCGAACCTGGGGACGCTCATCCGGATCTCCGACGCGCTGGGGGTGCCGCTCACCCGGCTCGTCCAGGTCGAGGAGGAGCCGCCGGTGCGGATGTTCCGCCCGGAGCGGCACGTCGTGCTGTGGGAGGGCGAGCACGGCGGGACGGGAACGCTACTGGCCGGCAGCGACCCGCGCCCGTCGCTGGAGCTGTGGAACTGGGTGCTCCAGCCTGGCGAGACGCGCGAGAGCGACGCGCACGTGCCGGGCACCAAGGAGATCGTGTACGTCCAGGAGGGCACGCTCACCCTGGGCGTGGACGGCCGGTCCGACCTGGTCGAGGCCGGTACGGCCGCCGTCTTCGTCGGCGACCGCCCCCACTCCTACGGCAACGCGAGCACCCGCGAAGTCCGCTTCGTCCTGGCCGTCCTCGACCTCTGACCACCTCCCACCGCAACCAGAACCGCCACACGTCCGGCACCACCACAGCCCGAGGCGGGCGATCGGTTCGGGCGCCGTTCTGCCGAGGGCGGCCAAGAGCGTTGACCAGGGCGGGTGCGCGGGCAGGCCGGTTGCCGAGTGTGGGTGAGCGGGTCGGCGCACTGCGTGTCGGCCAGTGCGGGTGCGCCGGGCGTAGGCCGGGCCTGGGCAGTTTCCCGTGGGTCGGGTGGTGAGCGGGTCAGCACAGGCCGCCGTCGACGGTGATGCTTTGACCGGTGATCCATCTGGCCGCGTCGGAGGCGAGGAAGTTGACGACCTCTGCGATGTCCTCCGGCTCGGCCAGTCGGCCGAGCGGGGTCTGGGCGATGAGCGCTTCAACGGGAGCGGACGCCGATGCGAACCCATCGGTGTTGGTCGGTCCGGGTAGCACGCTGTTGACGGTGATGCCGCGGGCGCCGAACTCACGGGCGACGGCGCGGACGAGGTGTTCACCGGCGGCCTTGCTGGCCGCATAGAGGGCTTCTCCCTGCGGATTGACGCGGGTGGCCGCGGAGGAGATGAAGACGATCCGGCCGCCGTCGCGCATCGTGCGCCCGGCCTCGCGTAGCGCGACGAATGTGGCGTGGGCGTTCAGCGAGAAGGCGTGCTGGTAGTCACGGTCGGTGGCCGCGGTCAGCGGACCGCGCACGAAGCCGGCGGCATTGTGCACCAGCACGTCCAGGCGACCGTAGTGGTGCTCGGCCGCGTCGAACAGTGTGCGGAGTTCCGCCGGGTCGGCGGTGTCCGCGCGCACCATCACGGCGCGGCCGCCGCCTGACTCGATCTCGGCGACCGCTCGCTTCGCCGAGGACTCGTCGCTGCGGTAGTTGACCACGACGGCCGTCCCTGCGGCGGCGAACCGTAGCGCGACGGCCCGGCCGATCCCGCGCGAACTTCCGGTGACAACGGCTACTCGATCGGTCGTGGCCAGTGACATGACGCTCCAATAGTATTGGATATCAACAGTTGAGATCACATACTAAATAGTTGAACTCCTTAACTGTCAACTACTCTCGACCCATGGCACACGCGTCACAGGGTCCGGAACTTGCTGAGGCACTGCTCGAACTGTGCTGCGTGGTCGAGGGAGTCAGGGCCGCCGCCAGTCGCGAACTCGGTCTCACCCCCCAGCAGGCCCAGCTGCTCACCCTGGTGGCCCCGAAGGAGCTGACCCATGGCGAGTTGGCGAACCAGATGCACTGCGACAAAGCGAACATCACCGGCCTGGTCGATCGGCTGGTACGGCGTGAGCTGGTAGAGCGACGGCCAGACCCCGACGACCGCCGCGTCTCTCAGGTCGTCCTCACCGAGCGGGGCAGGGAGTTGGTCGCCCGCTTCAGGCAAGCGGTCGGCACGGCGATCACGGGGCGGCTCGCTTCATGGCCGACCGACCATCACCAGCAGGTCGCCACCCTCGCTCGTGCCACGACCGAGGCGCTCCGCATCTAGGCCGCATCGAATTCCGCCCGGGCACCAAGGAGATCGTGTACGTCCAGCGCCTGTCCGGCCGTTGGGTCCTCGTCGGATTAATGTGGCGGCATGGCGAATGATCCCGACTTTGGCGTGTTATTGACGCGGCTCCTCAACTCCCGCCAGACGGACATCGCCTGGCTGGCCTCGGCGTCCGGCATCCCGGAATCCGAGGTGCGCTCGGTGGCCGACGGCGTGCCCCCCTCCGCGTCGCAAGTCGAGGGCCTTGCCGCCGCGCTGGGTTTCCGCACTGCCGACCTCTTCGTGATCGCCGGCCTCTCGGTGCCGGAGCCCCTTCAGCCCTGCGAAGCGTCAGCAGGCTCCGAACTCGTGCACCTCATCCATGTCGTGATGGCCCTGCCGGCAGATCAGCGGACCCACATCCGCGAAACGGTCGAACAACTGCCCCACCTGCCCGGCATCCGCCCGGCCGATCCGCCGCGCGACTTCTACCGGGGGGACGGTGGCTTGGGCACGATGCTCCTCACCATGCTGTGCGCCAACCGGAACCTCCATTCCCCGATCGCCGCCGCCAAGACGCTTCACCTGCTGACCCGAGGTCGCATGTACCTGGCCGGCTCCACCTACGCCCGCATCGCCGCGGGCGCGACTCCGTTGAGACCGGACTGGGTGGGCGGCTTCGCGACCGCCCTCGGCATCCCCGCCGCCGACCTCGCGGCCATCACCGGCACCGACCTGTCCGAGGCGACACCGCCCGAGGATCCGCTGGCGGCCGAGATGGCTGAGTTGCTCTGGGACTGTCGACGTCTGAGGGTGAGCCAGATCGAGCACGTGTGCGCCGAGGCGAAAGCGATGCTCGTCCCAGTGCCCGGCGACGACTGGAACCGCGTCCACCATCGACACGGGATGTGGTGGGGCGCGCCAAGGCGGTAATCCTCAGCACATCGGGGGGCCGAGCGTGTGAGGGCGGGTCCGGGTGGCGGTGCGCAGGTGGGGCTGTTGGGCTGACGGGGGGCCAGCGCCTGTCTCGAAGTGGCCTTGGCCGCACGCGCGAACGCGTGACCTGGCCGGTGGAGCGAAGCCGGAGGCGAGCGGAGCCGGGCAGATCGCGAAGCGATGCCGCGTTCGCCCGGGCCCGGTCACGTAGCGAGCCGCCAGGCGAGCGAAGTGGGCCGAGGCTGCGAAACACAGCTAGCTGGTCAGGCGGACGGGCATGGCCAGGTAGCGGTAGCCGGTGTCGGTGTTCTCGGGGTCGGGCTCGTCGTCCTTCTTGTCGGGGATGGCGGTGAGGAGGGCGGCCTTGGTGGGGCCGGTGCATTCGAGGCGGGCGTACTCGGTGTCGATGCCCGCGAGGCCGTCGAGCAGGTACTGGGGGGCGAAGGCGATGTCGATGTCGTCGCCGTCGAGGTGGGCGCCGACGCTCTCGTTGGCGCGGGCGGAGTCGCCGGTGGCGGCGCGGATGCGGACCTCGTCGGCGGTGAAGGCCAGCCGGATGGGCGTGCCGCGCTCGGTGACGAGGGCGGCGCGCTTGATCGCCTCGACGAAGGGGGCCACGCGGATCTCGGCGACCGACGTCCAGGTGCCGGTGAGGCGGGACCGGTAGTTGATGTACTGGTCGTCGAGGAGCCGGCTGGTCATGCTGCGGCCGCCGCCGGAGATGCCGATCAGGGTGTCGGCGGTGCCGCCGAGGCCGATGGAGACGTCCGCGCCGCGCTTGATCGCCTTGGCGGTGTCGGCGAGGGTGCGGGCGGGGACGACGACCCCGGCGGTGAAGTCGGGCTCCGCGGGGGACCAGGTCAGCTCGCGGGCCGCGATGCGGTACCGGTCGGTGCAGGCGAGCCACATCGTGTCGCCCTCGATGTCGATCCGGACGCCGGTGAGCATGGGCAGGGTGTCGTCGCGTCCGGCCGCCGGGGTGACCTGTGCGACGGCGGTGGCGAACAGGTCGCCGGGGACGGTGCCGGCGACGGCGGGCGGCTCGGGGAGGGTGGGGTAGTCCTCGACGGGGAGCGTCAGGAGGCCGAACTCGGCGGGCCCGCAGCGGACGACGACCTCGGAGCCCTTGGTGAAGACGTCCACGGGCTGGTTCGGGAGGTTGCGCACGATGTCGGACAGCAGCCGTCCGGGGACGAGGGCGCGGCCCGGCTCCGCCACGGCCGCCTCGTCGGTGGCGTGGGCGGACACCTCGTAGTCGAACGCGCCGAGGGTGAGCCCGCCCTGCTCGGTGACCTCGATGAGCATGCCCGCGAGAACGGGGAGCGCGGGACGTGCCGGCAGCGTCCGCGCAGCCCACGCCACCGCGTCGGCCAACGTCTGGCGCTCGACTCGGAACTCCACTGCGATCAGCCCTTCTCCGGTTGGACGGCCATCACGAGCACGGTAACCCGCGGCTCCGACAATCCTCCGCGAGGGTCAGAAGAGCGCGTTCTCGGTGGCCCGGACCTTGCGCTCGAAGTCGAGGAGGTAGCGCTTGCGGTCGAGGCCGCCGCCGTAGCCGGTGAGGGAGCCGGTGGAGCCGACGACGCGGTGGCAGGGGACGATGACGCCGACCGGGTTGCGCCCGTTGGCGAGGCCGACCGCGCGGGACGCGGACGGGCTGCCGATCTCGGCGGCGAGCTCGCCATAGGTGACGGTCTCCCCGTAGGGGATCTCCTGGAGGGCGGCCCAGACGCGCGCCTGGAAGGGCGTCCCGCGGAGGCGGAGCGGCAACTCGAACTCGGTCAGGTCGCCTGCGAAGTACGCGGAGAGTTGCGCGGCGACGGTGGCGAAGGGTTCGTCTTCGGGGTCGCCTGGGGCGCCGAAGGTCTCCTGGGCTGGACGGTGCCGCTGCATCTCCATGTAGAGCCCGGACAGGGCGCCGTCGGTGGCGACCAAGGTGAGCGGACCTACGACGCTCTCTATGACGACGTGCGTTGTTTCCACAGCGGTTCCTTCAGTTTGCGGGGAGCAGGTTGATGGCGTGGTCAAGGGTGGCCCACAGGTACTGGACGGAGTAGGCGCGCCATGGCCGCCATTGTGCGGCGCGTCGGGTGAGGGCCGCAGGTGTGGCGGGAAGTTCGAGTGCCGCTGCTGCCGCCCTGATGCCGAGGTCGCCGGGGATGAACGCGTCCGGGTCACCGAGGGCTCGCATCGCGATGGTCTCGACGGTCCACGGGCCGAAGCCGGGCAGGGCGGACAAGCGCGCGCGGGCCTCGTCCCAGTCGCTCCCTACGCCGAGGTCGATCTCCCCCTTGGCGAGGGCGTCGACAAGGGTCATGAGGGTGGTGCGGCGGGTCTTGGGGAAGGCGAGGGACTCCGGGTCGAGTTCGGCAAGGGCGGCGGGGGTCGGGAAGAGGTGCGTCAGCCCGCCGCCCGGGTCGTCGATGGGGTCGCCGTAGGCGGTGACCAGGCGTGCCGCGTGGGTGCGGGCCGCGGCCGTCGAGACCTGCTGGCCCAGGACGGCGCGGACGGCGAACTCGGGGGCGTCCACGGTGCGGGGCACGCGGCGCCCGGGGGCCTTGTCCACGAGCGGCGCGAGGACGGGGTCGGTGCGGAGGAGGTCGTCCACGGCGACGGGATCGGCGTCCAGGTCGAGCATCCAGCGGCAGCGGCTGATCGCGATGGGGAGATCGCGCAGGTCGCTGAGGCTGAGCGTGCAGGCGACGTGGTCCGGCCGGGGCCGCAGGGTGGCGATGCCGTGCCCGTGGGGCAGCCGCATGGCGCGGCGGAGCGCGCCGTCCCGCCACTCCTCGACGCCCGGGACGGCGGTGGCGGCGAGGTGCCCGAACAGGTTGTCCGGGCACAGCGGGGCCCGGAACGGCAGCCGGAGCGACAGCGCACCGGCCCCGGCAGGCGGATGTCCCTTCGCGACGCGGTCGCGTAGGGCGGACGGGGTGAGCGCGAAAACCTTGCGGACGGTGTCGTTGAAGGCGCGGATGCTGGCGAATCCCGCCGCGAAGGCGACGTCCCCCATGGGAAGGGCCGTCGTCTCGATGAGGAGCCGCGCCGTCTGTGCGCGCTGGGCTCGTGCCAGGGCGAGTGGGCCCGCGCCCAGTTCGGCGTTGAGCTGGCGCTCTATCTGCCGTGTGCTGTAGCCGAGCCGTGCCGCAAGGCCGGGAACGCCCTCTCGGTCGACGACGCCGTCGGCGATGAGGCGCATGGCCCGAGCGACGAGGTCCGCGCGGTGGTTCCATTCGGGGGAGCCAGGGGACGTGTCGGGACGGCACCGTTTGCAAGCCCGGAACCCGGCTTGCTGGGCGGCGGCAGCGCTCGGGTAGAAGCGCATGTTCTCCGGCTTGGGCGGGACCACGGGGCAGCTTGGACGGCAGTAGATCCCGGTGGTCACGACCCCGCCGAAGAACCATCCATCGAAGCGGGCGTCCTTCGCCTGGAAGGCCCGCACGCACCTTTCCACGTCCTCGTGCATGCCTCCAGCATCACCGATGGTCAGGGGTCTTCACTGGCAGGAATCCGACATCATCGTCGCGGCCCAGGTCACCGGCCGCGCGGGCATGACCTCCCAGGTAATCGATCTTCCGCCGCGGGCCCGGCACCGTAGAGGTCATCGGGGCGACGAACCCGAAGAACCAGATGGGAGTCATGACATGAGCGATGTGCAGCAGCGGGTCGAGCGCTACCTGGCCGTGTGGAACGAGACCGACCCGGCCGCCCGGCGCGCCGCGATCGACGAGCTGTGGACGGAGAGCCCCGTCTACGTGGACCCGCTCGGCGTGGCGGAGGGGCGCGACGCGATCGACGCGTTCGTCGGAGCCGCCCAGCAGCAGTTCCCCGGCCTGGTGTTCCGTGCGGCGGGGACGGTGGACGCCCACCACAACGTGGCCCGTTTCACCTGGGAGCTCGGTCCGGAGGGCGGCGAGGCGATCGTGGTCGGCTTCGACGTGGCGACGTTCGACGACGAGGGCCGCTTCGACCGGGTCACCGGGTTCCTCGACAAGGTTCCGGCCTGACCTGGCCTTCCGGTCTGTGTCGGAAGAGGGGCAGCGTGCCGGACGCCCGTGACGTCCGGCACGCAGGCTCAGAGTTGCCGTAGCGCTCCCCCGTCCACGGCCCATTCGGCGCCGGTAACTTGGGCGGCCAGCGGTGACAGCAGGAAAGTGATGACCCGTGCGACGTCCTGGGGCGTGCCAAGGCGTCCGGTGGGGAGCCGCCGTTCGTCCTGGACGAATCGTTGGATCGCCTCCTCCACCGGTAGGCCGTACTGGTCGGCGAGCTGGTCGGCGAACCCTCCGGGCTCGTCCCACAGCCGCGTGCGGGTCGGGCCAGGCGCGACGACGTTGGAGCGGATCCCGCATCGACCGAACTCCCCCGCCAGCGTCTTTGACACCGACAGGAGCGCCGTCTTGGACGCCGCATAGTCGACCAGTGGCGTATCGGGAAAGCGGGCGGCCTCGCTTGAGACGTGCACGATGCTCCCTGCCCCCTGGTCGATGAGCGCGGGCAGCGCGGCACGGGCCATGCGCACGGCGGCGTGCAGGTTCAGCTCGAACGTCGCGTGCCATTGGGCGTCGGTGACGTCGAGGAACCCGATCCGGGATTCGAGAGCGCCCGCGTTGTTGACGAGGCCGTCCAGGCGTCCGTGCCGTTCCAGCGCGACGTCCACGACGTGCTGCGCGGCCTCGGGCCGGGTGAGGTCGGCGGCCACGTCGACGGGGGAGCGGGCCACCCGCACGACCCGGGCCCCCTCGCGGGCCAGGAGGGCGGCGGTCGCCTCGCCGATCCCGGCGGACGCGCCGGTCACGACGTAGACCCTGCCTTCGAGTTCGAGATCCACGGCGGTCCCCTACGAGCGGCGCAGGAACGCGCCGGCGAGGGCCGCTCCCGCGAGGACGACGGCGACGTTCACGGCCGTCGCCGTGCGGACGCCGCCGAGGACGGACGCGTTCGCCGTGGCCACCGCGCTCATCACCGGGATGCCGAGGGTGATCGCGACCTGCTGCGTCATCGTGGCGAGCCCGGTCGCGAGGCCCTGCTCGCGGTCCGGCAGTCCGGACGTCGCGATCCCCATGAAAGCGACGATCGCGACGAGGTTCCCGAACCCCCCGACGGCGGTGGCGGCGAGCAGCAGGCCGAGGGCGCCGCGCGACTCACCGAGGCCCAGCAGCGCGGCGGTGGCGGCGGCCTGCAGGACGAGGCCGGACACGAGCGTCGCCCGGCCGCCGAACCGTCCCATAAGGCGGGGCGCGGCGACGCCTCCGGCGAACGTCCCGGCGCCGAGGACGCCGAGCGCCAGCCCGGTCGCCAGCGGCGAGAAGCCCAAGACCTTCTGGAGGTAGAGGGTCATCAGGAACACCAGCGACGTCTCCGTGGCGAACGCGACGAACCCGCCCACGTTGCCCCAGGTGACGGTGCGGCGGGTGAGGACGTCCAGCGGCGCGAGCGGGGCCGGGGACCGCCGCTCGACCAGGATGAACGCGGTGAGCAGGACCGCGGCCGCGGCCAGCGCGCCGAGCGCTGCCGGGGAGCCCCAGCCGGCCGACCCGGCGGACGTGATCCCGTAGACGAGGGCGAGGAGGCCGCCGGTCACGGTGACCGCGCCGGGAACGTCCAGCCTCGCCCGGTCCCGGGACCGGCTCTCCGCGACCACGGCGGGCGTGACCGCGAAGATCAGCACCGCGACCGGCACGTTGACGAGGAAGGCCCAGCGCCAGCTCAGCAGGTCGGTCAGCAGGCCGCCGAGGATCGCGCCGACGGTGAACCCGGCCGACATCAGCGCGCCGCTGAGCCCGAGCGCCCGGGTCCGCAGCGGCCCCTCCGGGAAGGACGTGGTGAGCAGCGACAGCGCGGCCGGGGTGGCGATCGCCGTGGCGAGGCCCTGGAGGACGCGCCCGGTGAGCAGCAGCGCCGGTGAGGTGGCCAGCCCGCCGACCAGGGACCCTCCGGCCAGGAGCGCCATGCCCGCGAGCAGCATCCGGCGCCGGCCGGACAGATCGGCCACGCGGCCGAACAGCAGCGTGAATCCGGCGGCGGGGAGGGCGAACGCCGTGGCGATCCACTGGAGTTCGTCCAGCCCGAAGCCCAGTCCTCTGCCGACGACGGGCATCGCCACGTTCAGGATGGAGAAGTCGATGGCGAGCATGAACTGCGCGCCGAGCAGGAGGGTCAGTACCAGCTTGTGCCGTGACGTCATCCGCTCTGGGGGAGCGGACACGGCGGTCGTGAGTGCGGTCATGGCAGAGACCCTCGCTGCGCTGTGCGCGCTTACCCAGTCCCCGCTCGTTCGTACTACTCCCAGTAGCAGGCTCAGGCACTGGGAGGGAGAGCCAACCTGGCTCCCTGGCGTGACGGCCATCCGGGACCCGTCTCCCTAGGCTCAGCAGCGTTCAGCCGGATCGACCAGGAGGCTTCAGTGCGTGGCAAAGTTCTCGCCCTCGCCCTAGCAGCGGTCAGCGTGACCGCCCTCAGCGCATGCGACGTGGCATTCGCTTCCACCTACGAGGACGACGCCACGCTGAAGGGCAAAATCACCGCTGTGCGACTGGACCAGATCGGGTCCGGTGGCGTGACGCTGCGCGGCGGGTCGTCCAAGACGACCCTGCACCGCGAGGTCAAGTACCGCGGTGACAAGCCCGACGGGCCCACGCACCAGATCGAGAACGGTGTCCTCACCCTGCGCGGCTGCGGCTCCCGCTGCTCGGTGAGCTACACGGTCGAACTCCCGGCCGGGGTCCCCGTGTCCGGCAGCACCTCCAACGGCTCCATCACCCTGTCGAAGGTGGGCAAGGTGGATGTGTCCACGAATTCGGGCTCGGTCCGCCTGGACGGGGCCGCGGGGCCGATCAAGGTCAGGACCGACAACGGCGAGATCCGGGGGAGCGGTCTCAAGGGCGGTGTCGACGCCGAGACGTCCAACGGCGACGTCACCCTCACGCCCGGTGCGCCCCAGGACGTCCGCGCGAAGACGGACAACGGCGAGGTCACGGTCACCATGCCCGCGGGGCGCTACCGCGTGAGCACGCACACCGGCGACGGAGACCGGCGGCTCGGCATTCCGAACGACCCGTCCGCCGAGTACCGGCTCGACGTCAGCACCAGCAACGGTGACATCACCACCAGGACCGCCTGACCCGTCGGTCCTCGCGCGAGGCGGCCCCGGATAGCCTCGGCCGCATGGCGCGCAACGGCGAACTCGGCGAGTTCCTCAAGTCGCGGAGGGCGCGGCTCCGTCCCGACGACGCCGGCCTGCCCTCCTACGGGACGCGGCGGCGCGTCCCCGGCCTGCGGCGCGAGGAGCTGGCGCAGCTCGCCGGGGTCAGCGTCGCGTACTACATCAGGCTGGAGCAGGGCACGGCCGACGGCGTGTCCACCGAGGTCCTGGACGCGATCTCGCGGGCGCTGCGGCTGGACGGCGACGAGCACGCCCACCTGCACCGGCTCGCCCACCCGCCGCGCCGCGCGCCCCTCACCGCGCCTCCGCGCCTGCGGGCCCCGCTGCAGCACCTGCTCGACGCGTTCACGCACGCGCCCGCCTACGTCGTCGGGCACTACACGAACGTGGTCGCGTGGAACCGGCTCACCGCCGCCGTGTTCGTCGACCTGGCGAACGTCCCGCCGGACGAGCGGACCTGGTCGCACCAGATCCACCTGAACCCCGACTACAAGGCCCGGCTGGGCGGCAACTGGCCGGCGGTGGCCCGCCGCAACGCGGCCTACCTGCGCTTCCGCTCCGGCCAGGACCCGGACGACCCGCACCTGCGCGCGGTCATCGACTGCCTGCGGGAGCGGAGCCCGGAGTTCGGCCGCCTGTGGTCGGCGCACCACGTCACGGACCTGACGAACGGCGAGGCCCGCATCGACCATCCCGAGGTGGGACGGCTCGTCCTGCCGTTCGAGACCCTGCACCTGCCCGGCGACCCCGACCTCAGCCGCCTCATGCTCTACGCGGCCGAACCGGGCTCGCCGTCAGAGGCGGCGCTGCACAGGCTGGCCGAGACGTCCGCGCACCTCTCCAGCGCCGACCTCGCCTGAGGGCGGGCCGGCGGCCGCCTCACTCGGCGGCCATGCGGAAGTGGGCGTCGCGGTCGGCGGTGGCGAGGGCGGTGTTGACCAGGGCGATCACCGCGAAGGCGACGGCCGCCGCGGTGTGGCCGACGCCGTGGAAGGCGAGCGCGCCGGCGCCGAACACGGCGGCCTTCACCAGCAGCACGAGCGGCAGCGGGATCTTGAAGCGGGCCCGTGGCGCGGCGAACATGCCCCACAGGACGATCGCGGCCGCGGGCGCACCGAGCCCGAGGACGATGTTGACCAGAACGTTCCCGCCGGTCGTGAAGCCCCACCAGGCGAGCGCGGCGATGGCGGCGAGTTCCAGCAGGAAGGCGAGGCCTTCGTTGGCGGCATGCAAGGCCCCAGGTAGACGCACGCCGATACGGTACTCCTGTGGACGAGATCTCCTGGCAGGAGGGCGGCCGGGACCATCGCGTCCGCTGGCGGTCGGAGAGCGGCGCCCCGCCGCCCCGGCGCATCGTGGTCGCCGACGACGAGACGCGCGCGGACGACGCCTATCGCCTGGCGTGCGAAGGCACCGCGCTTCTGTGGCGCGGTGACTTCCAGAACGCGCGGCAGCTTCTCAAGGCCATGGCACGCCGGATCGACCGTCCCCCACGGCGGCGCAAGAACAAGCCCGAACCGGACCGCGCGCAGGCGTTCCACCTGTACCGGCAGGCACGCGCCCAGCGCGCGCGGACGCTCGGCATGCTGCTCATACCGTTCGACCCCGGTCACGTGATTCCGCTACGGCGGGCCCCGGACGTCCAGGACGCCTGCACGGAGGCCTACGGGCCGGACGACCAGCCCTACATCACCTCACTGCGAGAACTGCTCGGCCTGATCGGCGCCCACGAATGGCGCGAGAAGGGCGTCTCGATCCCGGCGCTTGGCGGCGACCGTATACACCCCCACTACGGCGTCTTCTCGCCGATCAGAGGCGAGTACGTAGACCTGGTGGGCGAGGCACCGCTTCCGCCGACGAAAACGGCTTTCGACATAGGAACCGGTACGGGCGTCCTGGCAGCGGTACTGGCACGTCGTGGCATTGAGCACGTCGTCGCCACTGACCAGGACCCGCGCGCGCTGGCCTGCGCCCAGGAGAACGTTGAGCGTCTAGGTGTGAACGTCGAGGTCGTGCAAGCCGACCTCTTCCCGGACGGACGCGCCGGTCTGGCCGTTTGCAACCCTCCCTGGGTTCCGGGCAAGCCCAGCACCCCCCTGGAGCACGCCGTCTACGATCCGGGCAGCCGGATGCTGCGCGGCTTCCTGTCCGGGCTCGCCGACCACCTCGAACCGGGCGGGGAAGGCTGGCTGATCCTTTCCGACCTGGCCGAGCACCTGGGCCTCCGCACGCGGGACGAGCTCCTGGAGATGATCGCCTCGTCCGGCCTGCGGGTCGCGGGCAGGCTCGACACCGCGCCGCGCCACCCGCGCGCCGCCGATCCCGACGACCCCCTCCACGCGGCCCGCGCCGCCGAGACCACGTCCCTGTGGCGGCTCACCGCCGGGTGACGCCGGTCAGCGGTGGCTGCGGTGCGCGGTCTCCGGGCCGATGACGCGCAGCAGGTCGAGGGACTCGATGCTGCCGGTGCCGGGCGGCGGTGTGAACACGAAGAGCCGCTGGTCCTCGGCCGGGGTCAGCAGCGCCTCGGTGTCGAACTCGATGAAGCCGACCTCCGGGTGCACGACCTTCAGCCGGCTGGTGCGCTCGACGGCGACCTCGTGCCGTTCCCAGACCCGGGTGAACTCGTCGCTGGCCGCGTGCAGCCGTTCGACCAGGGCGGACGCGGCCGCGTCGTTGCCCCGCCGCGCGACGGCCGCCCGCAGCTGGGCGACGTGCCGGCGGCCGTGCGGCTCATGCTCCTCCTCCGGGTACGCCTCCCGGACGAACGGGTCGGTGAACCACCGCCAAACGATGTTCCGGTTGGGCTCCTCCACCGTGCAGACGCATCCGAAAAGGGCCTCGGCCAGCGCGTTCTGCGCCAGCAGGTCCCCGAGGTCGCCGATGATCTGCGCCGGCGTCTCGTGCAGCCGGTCCAGCAGGTACAGCATGCTCGGCCGGACGTACTCGCCCGCGAACGGCCCGGCGGGCGGGCGGTGCCCGGCGAGGACGTACAGGTGGTCGCGCTCGTCGATCGTGAGCCGCAGCGCGCGGGCGAGCGCGCCGAGCAGCTGCGTGGACGGCTGCGGGCTGCGGGCCTGCTCAAGACGCATGTAGTAGTCCGCCGACATGCCGGCGAGCTGCGACACCTCCTCGCGGCGCAGCCCCGGGGTGCGGCGCCGGGGGCCCGCCGCCAGCCCGACCTCCTGCGGGCGCAGCCGCTCGCGGGAGCGGCGGAGGAAGTCGGCGAGCTCCTTGCGGTCCATCTCCATGCCCCCATGATTCCGCTCCGTCCGGAATGCCCGTAGAGCTGAGACTGGGACCGGTTGTCCTAGCCAGAACCGTCCGATTCTCATCGCGGCCCGGCCTTGCGAGCGTTGACGGCGTCCAGCGACACCACTGAGAAGGACGACCGCCATGCCGAAGGTCACAGTTGGAAACGCCACCGTCCCCTACCGCGTCGAGGGCTCCGGGCCCGCGCTCGTCCTCGTGCACGGCGTCGGGCCCGGCTCGGCCATGTGGGACCAGATGCTCGACCGGTTCACCGACCACCGCACCGTCGTCCTGCCCGACCTCTCCGGCAGCGACCCCGCCCGCGACGACGGCTCCCCGCTCACCATCGAGGGGCTCGGCGCGCAGGTCAACGCCGTGATCGAGGAGGCCGGCACGGGCCCCGCCGACGTGGTCGGGTTCTCGCTCGGCGCCCCGACCGCCGTCGCGGCCGCGGCGCTGCGACCGGACCTCGTCCGGCGGCTGGCGCCCGTCGCGGGCCTGTCCCACGCGGGCGACGAGTACGTCCGGCAGCACATGGCCCTCTGGTCGAGCCTCGCCGTCACCCCCGAGAGTTTCGGACGGTTCGCGACGCTCACCGCGTTCAGCCGCGCGTTCCTCAACCGGATCGGGCACGACGCGGTCGAGCAGCAGCACGCGTTCATGGAGCTGAACGACGACCGGCTTCGGCAGATCGACCTGGTCGCGCGGCTCGACATCCGGCCGCTGCTGCCCCGGGTCGCGGCACCCACCCTGGTCATCGGTGCGACCCGCGACCAGACGATCCCCGTCGAGAACCACCGGGAGCTGTCCGCGGGCATCAGCGGCAGCGAGTACGCCGAGCTCGACACCGGCCACGTGGCGATGGCCGAGCGGCCCGACGAGTTCGTCAAGCTCGTCCGGGACTTCCTCGACCGTCCCTGAGCGCCGCGCGCCGGGCACCATGGAGAACATGCGTCCCATCGATCAGCAGACCATCCTCATCACGGGCGCGACCGACGGGCTCGGTCGCGCCCTGGCCGCCGAACTGGCCGCCGAGGGCGCCACGATCCTCGTCCACGGACGGGACGACCGGCGCGGCGAGGCGACCCTCCAGGAGATCGGCGGCAAGGCCTCCTGGTACCGCGCCGACCTGTCCTCGCTCGCCGAGACCCGCGCGCTCGCCGAGGCCGTCCGCGCCGACCACCCGCGCCTGGACGTCCTGGTCAACAACGCGGGCATCGGCGTCGACGGCCCCCGGCGGGAGAGCGCGGACGGCCACGAGCTGACGTTCCAGGTGAACTACCTGTCCGGCTACCTGCTCACCCGGCTCCTGCTGCCCACCCTGACCGCCTCCGCGCCCGCCCGGATCGTCAACGTCAGCAGCCTCGGCCAGCAGGCCATCGACTTCGACGACGTCATGATCACTCGCGGGTACAGCGGGACGCGGGCGTACTGCCAGAGCAAGCTCGCCCAGATCCTGTTCACGATCGACCTCGCCGCCGAGCTGGCCGGGACGGGCGTCACCGCGAACGCCCTGCACCCGGCCACCTACATGCCGACCAAGATGGTGTCGTCGCCGATCAGCACTCTGGAGGAGGGCGTCCGCGCGACCCACCGCCTCGTCACCGACCCCGCCCTGGACGCCGTGTCCGGCCGCTTCTTCGACGGGCTCCAGGAGGCCCGCGCGAACGCCCAGGCCTACGACTCCGACGCCCGCGCCCGCCTGAAGGCCCTCTCCGACGAGCTCACGTCTCCATGATCCGGCGGTCTCAGACGTTCGCGGCCTCCCAGATCGGACGGACCTCGACCCACCTGATGCGCCATCCGTCCACCGTCCGGGCGGCGCGCAACTCGTAGCGCTCGCCCAGCAGGCGCAGGCCCTCGTCCCGAGCGAAGACCACCAGCAGGTTCGCGCCGATCGCGGCCTGGTCGCCGTCCACGTCGATCAGGGGGTTGGTGATGAAGTGCTGCGTCGGCACCGTGTGGTTCCGGCGCGCCTGCGCGACGACGGCTTCGAGCCCCTTCGCGACGCCGCCCAGCGTGCGGGCCTCGACGTCCTCGGTGAAGACGGTCCGCCCGTCGCCGGGGCTCTTGTCGTCCAGCCACGCTCCCAGTCGGCTGACGAGGGCGGCGAGCTCGGCACGGTCGTCCATGATTCTCCATTCATTGGCACTACCAACATTGGCACTACCAACATTAGATGATCGTTGGCCCCACCAACAAGCCCTACACTGTCCGCATGACGACGTCCGACGACCGGACGCCCACGCGGCTCCGGCACACCCCGAGCTGGCTGATCAACCTGGCGTCCGCGCACAGCCACCGCCTGCTCGCCGAGGGATTCGCCGCGGCCGGCGCCCGCGGCTACCACTACCGGCTGCTCGCCGCCCTCGACGAGTACGGCCCGTCCAGCCAGGCCGACCTCGGCCGCCGCTCGGGCATCGACCGCAGCGACGTGGTCGCCGCCCTGAACGAGCTGGCCGCCAAGAACCTCGTCGACCGCTCCCCCGACCCGTCCGACCGGCGACGCAACGTCATCACGCTCACCCCCGAGGGCTCCCGCCACCTGGTGGAACTCGACGAGGTCCTCGGCCGCATCCAGGACGACCTGCTCGCCCCCCTGGCGCCGGACGAGCGCGCCCGCCTCACCGACCTGCTGCTCCGCGTCGTCGACCACCATGCGGAGAACCGCCGCCCCGGTTAATCGCTGGTGGTCGTCGGGCCGGCCCGCCTAAGGTGATCGCCCCCGACCGAGGAGCCGCCCATGCCCCCCGCCGTCCGCTTCGCCGAACTGCCGCCCGCCGCGATGAAGGCCCTGCTGGAGGACGACCTGGAGGGCGCCGGCGCGGTCGCCGGGGTCCCCCTCACCGACTACTTCACCACCGGCGACGCGAAGTTCCTGTGGCGCTTCCGCCTCGCCCAACTCGACCGCGACCCGTCCCACGCCCCCTGGATCGTCCGGGCCGCCGTCGCCGAGCCGGAGGGCGTGGTCGTCGGCCACGCGGGCTTCCACGGCGCCCCGGACGAGAACGGGACCGTCGAGATCGCCTACTCCGTCGACCCCGCCCACCGCCGCAAGGGCTACGCCCGCGCGATGCTCGCCGCCCTCCTCGAACGCGCCGCCGCCGAACCGTCCGTCACCACCGTCCGCGCCACGATCAGCCCCGACAACGAAGCGTCCCTGGCCACCATCGCCGGCCAAGGCTTCACCCACGTAGGCGAACAATGGGACGAAGAAGACGGCCGAGAACTCATCTACGAACGCCCCGCCCGCTGAAGCCGGGATCAGCCGCCCCAGACGAGGTCGACCGCGACGACAACGAGCAGTTCGTCCCAGATCAGGTACTCGACGAGCCCCACGCCACCGAAGACGGCCTGCCTGATCCGCGGGTCCGGCGTCGGTTCGCTGGTGGTCGGGTCGTGAGGGTCGGCGACGATGACGCTGAGAGTCTCAGCGAGCGCGAACCGTGCCTGCTCGGGGATGCCGGCGAGCTGCCGGATCACTTCTGGGGAGAGCTCGGCCCGGTAGGTCATGGGCCGTAGTTTGCCGACCTTCAGCGACCCTCTGCGGCTTGTTCGACTTTCTGTTGCCACCAGGCGGCGGCATCAGCGCGGGACATGCCGAGTTGCTGGGCGAGGACTTCCTCGATCGGAACCGTGGGGGCGCCGTCGTGGATCTCCTGGATCCGGTCTTCGATCTCCTTGCTGGAGGGACGTTGCGTCCGTGCCCGAATGCTCCACACATTCAAGAACCGCTGGAGCGCCTTGTAGCCGGTGAGGTCGTCGGCTGCGGCGTGGGCACGTTCCCTGTACTGGGAGAGGAAGAAATCCCGTTCTTCCTCGGGGAGGCTGTCCACGATGACCTGCGGGTCCCGCGGATCCGGCTCTGGGTGAAGCGGCTGCACGCTCATAGAGCCCACCCCCTTAGTCAGGTACTCAGCTCCACGTTGACACTACCCACATCACCTGAGCCTGTGTGCAGCACACGGCGATCCCACTTCAACAGCTGCGCATGCCCCGAGGTCGTCACCTGCTCTCCTCCAACAAGGCCGCGGCACGGCGTGCCGCCTTCGGGTCCGCGTTCGGCGTGCACCGGGCCGGGTCGGTACCCCCGACCTCGGCCGCCGGACCGGTCCACTCCTGCGGCATGTTGCCGTCGGCGAACAGCCCCAGCAGCCTGCCGCCAGGCTTGGCCGCGTTCAGCCCGGCCTCGTGGGTGACGAACAGGCACAGGGCACCAGGCCCAGATGAGGCCGAGGCCTCGTCGATCACGACGGGCGGCTGAACAGTCGGCGAACGGTGGTGCGCCCGGTCGCCGGCCCCGAGCCGCGCGCATCGGGGCCGGCGTCGTCCGCTACAGGGACGGACGCGTCACGTTCACCGGCGTCCCGTAGTCGGAGAACTCGGTGACGGAGGTGAAGCGGACGGGGTCCCGGTCGGCGATCTCCGGGGTCGCGGTCGTGATGACGGTGGTCTGCACGATCTTCTGGATCTTGCGCGTCGCGATCCCGATCGTCACCGTGCCCGTGATCCGCGTCCCGGCGGGCGACCCCTCGGCGGGACGGGCCGCGTGGGAGAACGCGTAGGTCTGCACCGCCGTCGCCCCGCTGCCGGACCGGCCCTGGGGCGTCAGCGTCCCGAACGTGGCCAGCATCCGCAGCATCCGGCCGGGATCGGCGGTCAGCTCCTGCGGGCCGGTGGTGCCGCGCGTCAGCCCGTTCAGCCCGTGGTCGAGCTTGCGCCATGCCTTGCCGCGCAGCACATAGCGGTCGTCGCCGATGAAACGCTGTTCCATCGGCACCGATCCGGGGCCGCGCAGGTAGCCGCGCCGGTGGGGGGCGTCGAAGGCGCCCTGATAGGTCTCCACCGTTTCGCGGCGCCCGCGCGAGCTCAGCGTCCAGGTCAGTTTCACGTGGAACGTCGTGCCCGCCGTCGCCTCGGTGGCCGCGGCCAGGGTGACGTCGCCGCCGCGTCCGGGGGTGATCACTCGATCACCGTCGCCGCCGCCGGAGACGAGGTTCCCGCCGAGGGTGGCGGCGGCCGCGACCAGCGCGATCGCGCCGGTGCCGAGGGCGCCGGCGGCCGTGCGGCGGCTGCGCCTGGCGCGCCGGCCGCGGTGCACCACGGCCTCGATCGGCGCGCTGGGGATCGGGTGCCCCCCGGCCGCCGACCGCAGCATCCGGGTCAGCTGCTCATCGCTCATCGTGTGATCTCCTCGGTCTGCGGAAGGGCGAGCGTCGAACGGAGCCGTTTCATCGCCCGGGAGTGCTGGCTCTTGACGGTGCCGACGGAACATCCGAGAAGGCCGGCGGTCGCCGCCTCCGTCATGTCGGCGTAGTGCCGCAGCACGACGACGGCGCGCTGCTGGCGGGGCAGGGCGAGCAGTGCCCGGCGCAGCTCGTCGTCCGGTTCCCGCGGGGAGTCGGAGCGCGCGTCGAGGCGTTCGGGGGCCTCGGTCAGCAACTCGCGCCGCCTGCGCCGCCACCAGCTGACGTTGCCGTTGACCAGCATCCGTTTGAGGTAGGCGTCCGGATCGCCGTCGGCCACCCGACGCCACCGCACGTACAGCTTCACCAGGCAGTCCTGGAGGAGCTCTTCGGCGCGGTGGGGGTCGCCGGTCAGCAGCGTGGCCAGGCCGTAGTGGCGTTTCCACGCCGCGGCCGCGAACGTGGCGTACGCGGCTTCCTGCGTCGGTTCACTCACGCCCATTGAACGCCGCAGCGAGCCCGGATGGTTGGCAGGAAAGACCCGGCAAATGGCGGATGGTCTGTCTGCGCGGGTCAGGGGCCGATGCGGGGGCTCCAGCGCGGTCCCGCGTGCTTGACGAGGGCCGCGATGAGGGCGGCGTGCTGCTGCTCGTTCATGGGGCCGAGAACGCAGATGGGTCTGCGTTCGCTCTGGTCTTCCTCCAGGTCGGGGATCACCACGTCACGGGCGATCCATCCGGCGGGGCGGAACCGGCTGGAGTTCGGGTCCGTGTCGCGGAAGCGGACGCGGAGGGTGTCGCAGCGGTGAGTCCGGCCCGCTGCCGTGCGTTCCAGCGACACCGTCTGGATCTCGTCCCAGGGAAAGACGCGCTGTCCGGCGGGGCCCGTGGAGGGGGTGGCGCATCGCGGGTCCCAGGTGGCGATGCCGCGCGGCCCGACGTGGAGGGACCATGGGCGCCGGTGAGGCAGCCCGCGGGAATGGCGGAGCCAGGCCGGAGTGATGAAGGCGAGACGGACCCCGTACACCAGGGCGGCCACGCCGCAGAGGAACGCCGGCCACATGGCGATGAGAGCCGCGAAGCCCACCGGATCGCTCGTCGAGTCGTCCCCCCAGCGCGCTCCCAGCCAAACGACCGGCAGCGCGACGATGACGATCGCCCCTACGGCGCTCCAGCGAACGACCAGGGGTTTTCTGAGCGTTTCCGTGTAGGTGGAGGGAGCCTCCTGTCCGGACCAAGTGATCTCGAACGGTTCCCCGGCGTCCGACGGGACGTTCCGCATCGGCGGCGTCGACGGGCCCTGCCCGCCAGCCTCCGCGCGTGCTTCACCATGGTCCGGAACGGTCGCGAACCGCGCCCGCTGCAGGCGTTCGTGAACGGCCCGCGCGCTGCGGGGACGCCGGTCCGGGTCGCGTTGCAGGAGCTCCGACACCAGATCGGCGAGGTGCGGCGGGACGTCGGGCCGCAGGACGTTCAGCCGGGGCGCCTCGCCGTCGGTCTTGCGCCGGATGACGGAGAGGTCGTTGGCGCCGGTGAACGGCGGCTCGCCGGCCAGCAGCGCGAACAGGACGCTGCCCAGGGCGTAGAGGTCGGAGCGTTCGTCGCCGCGCTGGTCGAGGAACTGCTCCGGCGCACCGTAGGAGGCCGTGCCCGCGGGCGCGAGCATGGCGGTCGGGGCGACGGTGTAGGTGTGGGCGTGGGAGAAGCCCGCGATCCCGAAGTCGACCACCTTGACGCGGCCATCGGAAGTGAGCATCACGTTCGACGGTTTGATGTCGTAGTGGACGACCTTCGCGCCGTGCGCCGCGACCAGGGCCTCGCAGATCGCCTGCGCGATGTCGAGCGCCCGCTCCGGCTCCATGGGGCGTCCGGCTGCGCGGCGGCCACCGCCTCCCGCTCGAAGCGGCGCAGCAGGTCCGGCGGGGTGTCGGCGCCGTCGAGGAGGAACTTCACGGCCACGTCCCGGTGCAGGTCGCGGTCGCGTCCCGCCCACACCTCGCCCATTCCGCCGCGCCCGAGGCGCTCGACCAGCTCGTACCTGCCCGCGATCAGCGTGCCGCGATCCACCCGCCGCCCCTCACGTGCGCGCCTCCGTCGTCCTGATCATTGTCACGCGGCTTCCGCGTCATGCAGACGATTATGTTCCTTTGATCGGGCGCCACGCTCGTCGGCTATGGGGCTAGAACGCCACCAGGTCGGGGCGACCATTTGCCTCGCATTACGTCACCGTGCGTTCGCGTCGTCGGGCAAGAGGCGGCGGTGGGCCATGGCGAGGAAGGCGCGGCCGGCTGGGCTGGCGTGATGGGGACGGGCGGCGAGCACGATCCGGCGTTCCAGCGACGGACGGGCCAGCGGGACCCGGGCGAGCGCGGGCGGCCCCTGGAGCGCGGATTCGGGGAGGACGGCGACGCCGATCCGCTGGAGGACGAGCTGCCGGACGAGGGTGAGGTCGCGGGTCTCGGCGACGACGTTCGGGACGAAGCCGAAGCGGGCGCAGGCGGCCTCGATGTTGGTGCGGAGCTTGCTCGTGCGGGGCGCGGTGACGAGGGGTTCGTCCCGCAGGTCGTCGAGGGTGAGCGAGTCCCGCGCGGCGAGGGGGTGGTCGGGATGCAGGGCGACCACGACGTCCTCCCGGGCGATCACGTGCGGGGTCATCTCGGCGGCGAGCGGGGTGTCGGCCGGGCCCTGGCCGACGATGGCCGCGTCGAGCTCCCCGGTGGCCAGGGCGGCGATCAGGCCGTCGGTCTCGTCCTCGCGCAGGGTGAGGCGGATCCGCGGATGGCGGCGGTGAAAGGCGCCCAGCAGTGCGAGCACCCGCCGGTCGGGCAGCGGCTGGACCAGACCGACCGCGAGGCTCCCGGTGAGCAGCCCGGACAGCGCGGCGATCGACTCCTTCGCGTTGGCGGCCTCGGCGAGCATGGCGCGGGCATGGGGCAGCAGCGCCTCCCCCGCGGCCGTCAGGGCGACGGAGCGCCGATCGCGCCGGAACAGAGGCTCGCCGACCTCGGCCTCCAGGCGGCGGATCTGCTGGCTGACCGCCGGCTGCGCCACCTGGACGCGCTCGGCCGCGCGGGTGAAGTGGCGTTCCTCGGCGACGGCGACGAAGTATCCGAGCTGCCGGAGTTCCATAAACAAACGCTATTACGGAGAGCGCAAACCTGTCTTGGACTTATCATGCTGGGCCAGCTTAGCGTCGAACCGTCGAACCGAACGGAACGCGGGAGGCCTGACCATGGGCGAGCTGGTGGTGCCGGAGTTCATGACCCTGAACGGCGTGATCGAGGCGCCGGAGACGAGCGGCGACATCCTGGTCAACGGCGGCGGGCAGCGGTGAGCGCCCCGATGCGGGTCAGGCTCGCGATGACCCTCATGGCGTGGCTGGCGGCGTTCGCCGTAGTGATGGCGCTGTTGGCGGTCTTCGGCGACCTGCTCGCCGCGCTGCCGATGGCCGCCCGCGCGGCGGTCATCAGCGGGGTGCTCGTCACGGTCATGGTGAACGTGGTCATGCCGCGGCTCTCCACCGTGATCATCCGATGGGCCGGCGCCCCGCGCCCGGGACCGGCCCCAACGGGCACGGCGACCGGGCACGCCGACCAGGACACCGTCCATTCGTGAGCTCCGGAGGCGACCAGGGCGGCGGCCTCGGGCCCCACGGGCCGGGCCCGCCGCCCGCCGGTGTCGGGAGGCGGTCAGGAGCCGAGGAGCTCGCGCTCGATCTGCTCGAACTGCGCGCCCATCGCCTCGGCCAGCGCGGTGGCCCCCGACAGCGGGCGCACCATGACCGTCAGCTCGTCGATCAGGCCGTCCTCGTCGACGTGGAGGAAGTCGCATCCGTGCACCTCGCGGCCGTTCACGGTCGCCTGGAAGACGAGCGCGTGGTCGCGGCCGTCCGCGCCGACGATCTCCCGCACGTAGCGGATGTCCTCGAACACCCGCGCCGCGGCCCGCACGATCGCCGCCGTGATCGCCTTGCCGTGGTACGGCTTGAAGACGACCGGGCTGGTGAACACCGCGTCGTCGGCCAGCAGCCCCGCGATCGCCGCCGTGTCCCCGGCCTCCACCGCCCGCCTGAACGGATGCATGCCACACCCCCGAGATATCCAACTTGTTGAATAGGTGCAAATTACACTAGCCGGGAGGTCGGAGGCCGTCCACCGGGCGGCGGCGTGGCGACGATCACGGGCCGCTACGCTCGGAACCATGTCGTTGCGGAACGCGGTCCTGGCGACCCTTCTGGAGGGCGAGGCGTCCGGGTACGACTTGTCCAAAAGCTTCGACGCCGGCGTGGCCAACTTCTGGATGGCCACACCCCAGCAGCTCTACCGGGAGCTGGACAAGATGGCCGCCGACGGGCTGATCCAGGCGCGCGTCGTCCAGCAGGAGCGCCGTCCCAACAAGCGCCTGTTCTCCCTCACCGAGGCGGGCCGCCGCGCCCTGCACGAGTTCACCGCCCGGCCCCCGCGCCCCGGCGCGATGCGCGAGGAACTGATGGTGCAGGTCCAGGCGGTGGACGCGGGGGACGTCGAGGCCGTGATGGCCGCCCTCCGGGAGCGCCGGGCCTGGGCCGAATCCAAGATCGCCCGGTTCGAGCGGCTCCAGGCCCGCTTCCTGAACGGCCGCACCGAAGAGGACTACCTGGCCACCGCCGACCGGATCGGCCCCTACCTCACCCTCAGGCGCGGCCTCGCGTTCGAGCGCGAGAACCTCCGCTGGTGCGAGGAGACCCTGACCATCCTCGACCGCCGCACCGCCGGCCACCCCCTGAAGGGCTGACCGCCTCTTCGGCGGCGGCACGGCGTCCCGCCCGTCTCAGGCGGGAAGGGGCTCTGCACAGGCGAACGCCGGCGGGCTCCCGCCGTCCGTCCGCTCAGCGGCGTCGATGTACCCGGCGAGGGCGTCGCGGGACCGGGCGAGCCTCTCCATCTGATCGTCCAGCCGCCGCAGCCGTGTCCGCATCGCGGCCAGCAGCTCGGGACATCCGAGCAGGTCCGGGGCCTCCCCGGCCGCGCAGGGCAGCAGGTACGCGATGTCCTCGGAGGACAGACCGGCGCCGAGCAGGTGCCTGATCTGCCTCACCCGCACGACCGCCGCGTCGCCGTACTCGCGGTAACCGTTCGCCCCACGATCCGCCTCCAGCAGGCCCTGCGCCTCGTAATAGCGCAGCTGATGGGCCTTGACGCCCGTTCGACGGCTCAACTCCCCGATCCGCATCGCATCCCCACTTGACCTTCACACCGGTATCAACGTTAACGATGCTGCCATGGACGACAACAGCGACATCCCCGTAACGGTCCTCGGACTCGGCCTGATGGGCCAGGCACTGGCCGGCGCGTTCCTGAAGGCCGGGCATCCCGTGACCGTGTGGAACCGCACGGCATCCAAGGCCGACCCGCTGGTGGCCGCGGGCGCGCGGCCGGCGCCGACGGCCGGCGACGCGCTCAGGAGCGGTCCGCTGGCGATCATCTGCCTCACCGACTACCCGGCCGTGCGGGAGGTGCTCGACGCGAGCGAGCCGGACGGCACGACGCTGGTCAACCTCACCTCCGGCAGCTCGGCGCAGGCACGGGAAGCCGCCCGGTGGGCCGAGCGGCGCGGCGCCCGCTACCTGGACGGCGCCATCATGGCCGTCCCGCCGGCGATCGGCACCGCCGAGGCGGTGATCCTGCACAGCGGGCCGCGACGGGACTTCGAGGAGCACGAGTCGACGCTCGGCGCGCTCGGCACCATCACCCACCTCGGCGAGGACCCCGGACTGGCGTCCCTCTACGACGTGGCGGGCCTGGCCATGATGTGGAGCATCCTGAACGCCTGGCTCCAGGGCACCGCCCTGCTCGGGACGGCCGGTGTCGACGCCGCGACCTATGCGCCGTTCGCGCAGCAGATCGCCGGCGTGGTGGCCGGATGGCTGCCGGGATACGCCGAGCAGATCGACCGCGGCTCCTACCCGGCCGAGGTCTCGGCCCTGGAGACCGACGCGCGGGCGATGGCGCACCTCGTCGAGGAGAGCGAGGCGGCGGGCGTCGACGCCGCGCTGCCGAAGCTGTTCAAGGCGATGGCCGACCGCGCGATCGCCGCCGGGCACGGAGCGGAGCAGTACCCGGTCCTGATCGACGAGTTCCGCAACCCCGCCACCCCGGAATGACCGCGTCGCGAGAGCGCGCCCGGGGCAGGCGCGAAAGGCCTGCCGGTGCCGCGTGACGTTCCGGTCTGGGCCTAGTCCGCCGCGCCGCCGAGCAGCCCCGAGGCTCGGAGCTGCTGGAGAGCTTCGGTGACGAACGGCGGCACCCGCAGGCCCGCCAGACCGGAGAGCGAATAGAACTCCAGCTTCACGCCCTCGGTCAGCGGGAGCGTCACGGGATCCCCATGCCAGGACCCGGTGAAGAACACCACACGATCACCGTCAGGCCCCGGGGGAGAGTCCAGCCGTTGGGTCAGGGGGAGGCGGAGGCCCGTCTCCTCGCGAAGCTCCCTCGCCATCGCTTCCGCCGGGGTCTCGCCCGGTTCGGCCAGGCCGCTCGGCAGCGACCAGTACCCCGGCCATGCGATGCCGGGGAGATCGTCCCGCAGATGCATCAGGACCCGCCCGAGGCGATCGGTGAGGATCACCGCCACTCCGAACGGCTCGTCCTGAGGCACAGATCCGATCAACCGACGCCCCCGTCCACGGAGAACTTCCGGCGATGCCAGAACGCACCGCGCTCACAACTTCAGGAGGTATACCCACGCAGAACCGGGGCTCGTGTCACCACTCTCGCCACTCGTCCGTGAGCTCGGCGGGGTCGATGCCCCGCCGGCGCGCCAGCGCCTCGACGTCGGTTCCGGCGTGAGTGAGCACGTCGTCGATGTACTCGCAGAGTTCTTCGCGGTCGACGGTGTCGATGTCGTGGTCGTCGGTGCCGTCGATCTGGTTCAGCGCGACGACCACGTGTTCGACGGCGGCCATGACGGCCTGGTCAGAGGCGACGCCCAGGGCCGTCACCTCGGCTTCGAAAGCGAGCAGCGCCCTGTCGACCCGCTCCAGGAACACCTCGGGGAAGGTGCCGAGCCGCCGCCAGCCCTCGGTAGGACGGGTGATCATGCGGGAACCGTAGCGAGCACCTCGGACGTCCGGGCCGTCAGAGCCGGGCACGCCCCGATGACGCGTCTTCGACGAGGCAGGCCCGCGCCGCGGGAGGTTACTGGGCCATGTCGACGAAGCGGCTGTAGTGGCCCTGGAAGGCGACCGTCACGGTGGCGGTCGGGCCGTTGCGGTGCTTGGCGACGATCAGGTCGGCCTCACCGGCGCGCGGCGACTCCTTCTCGTAGGCGTCCTCCCGGTGCAGCAGGATCACCATGTCCGCGTCCTGCTCGATGCTGCCCGATTCGCGAAGGTCGGACACCATGGGCTTCTTGTCGGTTCGCTGTTCGGGGCCTCGGTTGAGCTGGGAGAGCGCGATGACCGGGACGCCCAGTTCCTTGGCGAGGAGCTTCAGCGAGCGGGAGAACTCCGAGACCTCGACCTGGCGGCTCTCGACGCGCTTGCCGGACGTCATCAGCTGCAGGTAGTCGATGATCACGAGGCGCAGGTCGTGCTGCTGCTTCAGGCGGCGGCACTTCGCGCGGATCTCCATCATCGACATGTTCGGGGAGTCGTCGATGAACAGCGGCGCCTCGGCGACCTCGCTCATGCGCCGGGCGAGGCGGGTCCAGTCCTCGTCCTGCATGGTGCCGGACCGCATCGCGTGCAGCGCCACCCGCGCCTCCGCGGACAGCAGGCGCATCGTGATCTCGTTGCGGCCCATCTCCAGGCTGAAGAACGCCGAGGTCAGCCCGTGCTTGATGGACGCGGCGCGGGCGAAGTCGAGGGCGAGCGTCGAGTTGTGCGTCGGAACGCAGGAACGGCCCGCCAGGTACAGGTGGTCGTCGTTGTCGACCTGGACGCACCGGACGGGCACGCTCTCGACGGGCCGGACGTCCACGATGTGCCGCACGGGCGTGCGGACCGCCGCACGTTGCCGGGACGCTTTGCGCGGCAGCCGGAAAACCGTCTCGGCAGGGACGAGGCCGATCTGCCAGAGGTCTTCTCCGGCGGGGTCGGCGGCCAAGGCGGCATCGTGACCGAGGCTGAGGAAGAGCTCGCGGATGTCAGCCGCGAGGCGCGCGGACGGGACGGCGACGTCGACGCGGCCGTCGAGGGAGATGTGCCCGCAGACGTCGAGCAGCCCGGCCAGGAGCGCCCGGCGCTGATCGGCGGAAGCCCGCAGATACCGGGAGGGGATGTGCTTGCCGTCGAGCAGGCCGAGCGAGGCGAGCCCCTCGCGTAGGCCGGGCAGGAGGTGGCACCCGAAGACGGCCTCTGCGGCGACCTCCTGGCCGGTGGCCGCGATCTGGGTGATGACCGCGCCGTCCAGGCAGGTGACGCGAGCCTCGTCATCGTCACCCGCGCCGAGCCACGCACCGAGGACGTAGGGGTCGAGCGGCAGGTCGGCCTCGGGGAGGTCGAACGCGGCGGCGAACTCCACCGCGCGGCGAGCGCCTCCGTTCAGGGCCGCGAAGATCTGCTCGGTGGTCTCGATCCGGGGCGCGGTCACGTGCGGCGAGGCGGTGGCGGGGCCTTCCGTAGCGCCGGCCGGTGAGCCCGAAGGCGTTCCGCCGCCGATGCCGGTCGCCGAGGATCGGCGGTTGGCGGCGTGGACGAGCTCGGCGTGGCGGGAGCCGGGCTGCTGCGCCAGGGCGGGGCGTGCTTCGGCGGTCGGGCGGTGTGCGTACGGCCCTCCGCCCACGCCCGCGGTCGCGCGGACGCGGGCGCTCCCCTGACCTGCGAGAGGGACGCGGCAGGCGGCTTCGGCGACGGTGGGAACGGAGTGCCGGGCCTCACCCGCGATCGGACGCCGGCCGGGAAGGGAGGAGGCGTCTCGGGAGGCGCCGGTCTCGGTGGTGCGCCACTGGTGCTGGGCGTCGGCGACGATGACCTCGCCGTCGGAGAACTCGATCTCGTAGCAGGGGCGGCCGTGCATCACCTCGGTCGCCGCGACCACGCGGGTCGGTCTCCCGTCGGCTCCGATCAGGTGGTCTCCGGGCCTGACCTCGCCCATCGTCGTCCAGCCGGCCGGGGTCGGGAGCGGCGTGGCGACGTGCAGCGCCTTGCCCATGGCGGGCCGCGCGGCGACGACGATCATCTGGCCGGGATGCAGGCCGTTGGTGAGGGCGTCCAGGTCGGCGAAGCCGGTGGGGCAGCCGACCATCTGGCCGCCGCGGCTGCCGATCGCCTCGATCTCGTCGAGGGCGCCGGGCATGATCTCGCTCAGCGCGACGTAGTCCTCGCCGGCGCGCTTCTCGGCGATGGCGAAGACCTCGGCCTGGGCCCGGTCGAGGACCTCGTCGGCGTCGGCGCCGTCGGCGGCGTAGCCCATCTGGACGATGCGGGTGCCCGCCTCGACCAGGCGGCGCAGGACCGCGCGCTCGTGGACGATCTTGGCGTAGTACCCGGCGTTGGCCGCGGTGGGCACCAGGGAGATCAGGGTGTGCAGGTAGGGGGCGCCGCCGATGCGGCCGATCTCGCCGTTCTTGGTGAGCTCGCCGGCGACGGTGACGGCGTCGGCGGGGTCGCCCCGGCCGTAGAGGTCGAGGATGACGTCGTAGATGATCTGGTGGGCGGGCCGGTAGAAGTCGGGGGTGCGCAGCATCTCCACGACCTCGGCGATGGCGTCCTGGGAGAGCAGCATGCCGCCGAGCACGCCCTGCTCGGCCGAGATGTCGTGCGGGGGGGTGCGCTCGAACTCATGCTCCTGCGGCCCGATATCCGCAACGCTCACCGCCACACCCCCTTCGTCCTGGCCCGCCGGCGCCCCGTCCGCCCATCGCCGACCGTTCACCCCACGTCTACCTGTCGCGTCCGACATTCTCGCGAGGGCGCGCCCCCGCGGGCAAAGCGTCCTGTGGACAAGCCTGTGGACGACCTGTGCAGACACGCGGTACAGGTTGTGCACGACCTGTGGACAACTCTGTGGATTCTCCGGGGACGACCCCCAGATCCAGGGTGCTGAGCTGGGATAACCTCGTCCACCGGGTGTGCGGGAAAGAAAGTGCCCCGCCGGACGCCTTGTAAGGCTTTTATTTCATTTGAGAGTTACACCCTGATAGCCTCGGCGCGATGACGTCCCCCCGGCGGCTCGCGAGCGCGCACGACCGCGAGATCCTGCGCCTCGCCGTGCCGGCCTTCGGCGCGCTCGTCGCCGAACCCCTCTTCCTGCTGTCGGACTCGGCCATCGTCGGGCATCTCGGCACCGCGCAGCTGGGCGGGCTCGGGGTCGCCGGGCAGGCCCTCAACACGCTCGTCTACCTCTGCGTCTTCCTCGCCTACGGGACGACCGCCGGGGTGGCCCGCCAGGTCGGCGCGGGAGACCTGCCGGGAGCGATCAGGCAGGGCATCGACGGCATGTGGCTCGCGGTCGCGATCGGGGCGGTTCTGATCGCGACCGGCTGGCCGCTGATCCCCTGGATCGTGGACGCGTTCGGAGCGTCCCCGGACGTGGCGCCCTATGCCGTGACGTACCTGCGGGTGAGCCTGTTCGGGATCCCGTCGATGCTGGTCGTGCTGGCCGGGACCGGTGTGCTGCGCGGCCTTCAGGACACGCGCACGCCCCTCCTCGTGTCGATCGGCGGCTTCTCGCTGAACCTGCTGCTCAACGTGGTGTTCGTCATCGTGCTGGGGTGGGGGATCGCCGGATCCGCGTGGGGCACCGTCCTCGCCCAGACCGGCAGTGCCGTCGTCTACGTGGCCGTGGTGCTGCGGGCGGCCCGGCGTCACGGCGCCTCGTTCCGCCCCGACTGGGCCGGGTTGCGGACGTCCGCCACGACCGGTTTCGGATTGCTGGTTCGGACGGCCGCCCTGCGCGTCGTCCTCATCGTCGGGACGTCGATCGCCGCGCGCATGGGCGACCCGGAGATCGCCGCGTACCAGGTCGGGTTCCAGGTGTGGACGCTGCTGGCGTTCGCGCTGGACGCCATCGCGATCGCCGGGCAGGCCATCACAGGGCGCTATCTGGGCGCGTCCGACACCGCCGCCACGCGGGCCGTCATGCGGCGGATGGTGTGGTGGGGCGTCGGCTGCGGCGTCGTGTTCGGCCTGGCCCTGCTCGTGGTCCGGCCGTGGCTGCCCGCCCTGTTCACCTCCGACGGCGACGTCCGGAACCTCCTGCTCGCCTCACTGCTCCTCGTGGCGGCGCTGCAGCCGATCGCCGGGGTGGTGTTCGTCCTGGACGGCATCCTGATCGGGGCGGGCGACGGCGCCTACCTCGCCGTGACGACGCTCGTCGCCACGGCCGTCTTCCTGCCCGCCGCCCTCGTCGCCCACCGTGCGGACGCGGGCCTGGTCGGCCTCTGGACCGCGATCGGCCTGTGGATGCTGACCCGGATGATCACGCTGAGCCTGCGGGCCCGCGGCGACCGCTGGATGGTCACCGGCGCCGCCCGCTGACCCCGGCGAGGGGCCCTCATGAAGGTCAGGCGGGCACCGAGGAGACGGACGGCGGGGAGGCGGAGGCGGAGGCGGTCGAAGCCTTGATGTCCGGCACGGGACTGTCGAGCATCGGCAGCTTGACCGACGCGATGTTCCTGGGCGCGCCGCACAGGACGAGGGAGCGCTCCTCCCACTGGTCCACCAGGGCCTTGGTGAACTCGTCCCCCTTCAGCCGCTCGTACACCGGCTTCGTCACGCCGATGTGCCAGGGCGCGACCGCCTTCGTGATGGAGAAGACCAGGTTGACGGTGTCGCCGGTCAGTTCCTCGGTGTACCGCTTCCCGTCCGACCGGGGGACGGCGATCACGGAACCGTCGGAGATGGCGCTGGACACGGCGAACCCCGTGGCCCGGCTGGGCGGCTGACCCGTGCCGGCGTACTGGACTTCGTGTGCGGCCTCCGTGAGCAGTTCCCAGCACTGGGGCACCAGGTCTTGCCATGCCACCGCGTGAGCCTCCTGCGCGGTCTTGAGCGCGCGGAGAGCCCGTTCGCGGGGGGTCCCCCGGTAGGCGACCAGGAGGCAGTCGCCCTGCCACGCGTAGATGTCACCACCGAGGGACTTGGCGATCGGCTCCACCTTCGACCAGAAGCTCCGGGCCAGGACTCCGGCGCGCCTGGGGTTGTGCGGCCCCAGTTCGTACACGATCCGGCTGAAGCCTCGGATGTCCACCAACAGGAACGCCGCTTCGAACTCCGACGCTTCGAGATCTGCCTCTCCGGGCCTGGTGCTCACGTCTCCTCCTACTCCGCCTGGACCTGAGCCGCTCTCTTGCCCTCGGCGGGAGCGATCAGGTGCTGGGCCACGCTCGTCGCGATGAACACGGCCCCGATGGTCACCAGTGCGATGACCTTGACCTTCGACAGTGTGGGGACGTTCAGGAGTCCCCCGATCTGCATGTTCCCCCCTACGAGACCGATGGCGATGCACACCGCTCCAACGACGTCCAGCGACATGGTGGCTACCTTCCTTCCGGGTCGCTACACCCTGAAGGTAAAGCATCCACATTCATTTGTGAAGCTCTCCACATATACAAGTGGGATCGTACTTAGGAGTCAGTGGAGTAGATCTTGCGAAGGCCCTCGAGGTCGAGGACGAGCATCCTGCCGTTGCGGGTCGCCACCAGGCCGTCGTCACGGAGCCTGGACCAGGTGGTGGACACCGACTCCCGGGAGATGCCGATGAGGCTGCCCAACTCGGTCTGGGTGCGCGGATAGGGGAGCCAGATGCCGTCCCGGTTGCTCCGGCCGACCTTCTCGACCAGGCTCACCAGGATCTCCGGGATCTGCATGGAGGTCTTGTGCTTCTGGAAGTGGATGTTGGCGGTCTGCTCGTCGACCCGCTCCGCGAGGATCTCCGTGTAGGCCCACCACGCCTCCTTGTGGTTCCAGAGGAAATCCTTGAACTGGGTGTCCTCCAGCTCCAGCACCTCGACCTCGTCCAGGGCGCGCAGGGACGCGGAGCGCGGCCTGTTGAGCAGGCCCGCCATGTCCCCGACGATGTCGCCCTCTCCGCGGAAGGCCAGCAGCCTGCCGTTGGCCCCGGGAGCGGGGGGGTCTCCCGGCCTGGGGTCGGGCTCGGAGACGACGGCCGCCCACCCGCGCAGGATGATCATCACCGAGCGGGACCGGCCCCGCTGGCGGATCAGCCTGTCACCCGGCGGGAGGACGTCGCGGGTCGTGTACTCCAGCAGAGCCGCCCGCTCGGCCTTTCCGAGCCTCCCCCAGAAGGATGTTTCTTGAGTCATACACCGAAGTGTAAGCCTCCACATGGAGGTGTGGCCATACGCGCGGCCCCTTGTGGACCTAGATCGACGCAGGAGCCCAGGGGTCGACAGGGTCAGCCCCCGGCTCCACCCCGGTGGGTACGGACGCGCCCGGCCGGCCCGATTCTCGGATTGCCGCCGCACCGCCAGTCACTCCCGCTACTATTCGAACATGTGTTCCACACATGGCGAGCGGATGGCCCGGCTGACTCAGGCGATCGACGACCTGGCGGCGGAGGGCCTCGCCGGCCTGCCCCCCGAGACCCTGGTCGAACGGGTGGCGGGCATCTGGTCGCTCGTCGAGGGCATCGATCCCGAGATCGCCCGCCGCCGCACCCGCTACACGACGCCCGAGACGTAGCGGCTCAGCCCAGGTCGTCGAGAGACGGCAGCAGCGGCGACAGGATCGACCCGCCGTCGGAACCACCGCTCTGGCTCGTGGAACTCTGGCTCGGCGCGCCCTCCAGACGTTCGGCCACCGAGCGCCGCAACTGGGGCAGCCGCGCGTAGAGGACGTCCCCGGGGCACGAGGTGTTGTTGTAGTCGCGGTGCCCCACGATGGCCTCGGACGGATCGAGGTCGTACTTCTGGCAGAGCCAGACGCACACCTCCGTCAGCGATTTCCACAGGGCGCCCGGCACCGCCGCGGACATGTAGGTGCCCTCGTTCTCGATGCCGATGGTGTGCTGGTTGTGGTGCAGGACCTGCGCGCCGATGGCGAGGGTGCCGGACCGGATGGCTTTGAGGCTCCGGTTGCGGCCCTCCATCACGATGCCGCCGCGGCTGATCGTGAGCTGCTGGCCCGCGTCGTCCCAGCCGTTCTTGTTCATGTGGATGTTCTGGATGGACCGCGACAGCGCGAACGCGTGCGCGAGCGAGCGGTCCCGCGCGTTCGCCGTCGCCGTGTGGTGCACGATGATGTGGTCCGGCGGCCGGTCGACCACCTCCGCCCCGCGCCTCGGCGCCCTGGCGTTCCACTGCGCCCGCGTGTACACCTGCGGGGCGTCGGCCGTGAACAGCACGCGGTCGCCGGCCCCCCGGTCGGCCCCCGCCGTAAGATCTGCCGCCATGGCCTCATTCTGGCGGGACGTCCCCAGGGGCAGCATCTCCAGCAGCCCGGCGCCCACGACGCCGCCGATGGCCGCCCTGCGTGTCACTGCCCTGCCCGTGCTCCGCCGGTCGTGCGCGCCCTCCCCCGAATGCGCGATCACCACCGCCCCCCTTCGTCCCGCGACACTATGATCACGGAACGTAATCACCGCAAAGCTGATCACTCAAACACACGGCGATTCACGGGCGTTTCACGGGAAGTCCGCACATCCACGGCCTGGCAAACGCCGGCAGACCCCGCATCCCCGGCCCTTGCGACCAGGCCGAAAACGGGTTTCGGTTTGAGCACCAACGCCGACGACCCCCGGCCCTGAGCGGGTCCGGGGGTCGTCGAACGGTCGTGCGTCAGGCCTCGACGACGTTGACGTCGATCGTGGCGTTGACGTCGCTGTGCAGTCGCACGCTGACCCGGTGGGTGCCGACGGTCTTGATCGGGTTCCCGATCTCGATGCGGCGGCGGTCCAGGTCGGGGCCGTTGGCGGCGCGGACCGCCTCGGCGATGTCGGCGGCCGTGACGGCGCCGAACAGGCGGCCGTTGCTGCCGGTGCGGGTGCGCAGCGTCACGCGCAGCCCGCCGAGCCGGTCGGCGACCTCGCGGGCGTGCTCGACGGTCGCGATCTCGCGGGCCGAACGCGCCTTCTTGATCGAGTCGACCTGCTTCTCGGCTCCCCGGGTCCACTTGATCGCGAACCCGCGGGGGACGAGGTAGTTGCGGCCGTAGCCGTCGCGGACGTCGATGACGTCACCGGGCTCGCCGAGCCCGGAGACCTGCTGGGTCAGGATGAGCTTCATGTTCTTTACCCCCTGCCTCAGCGCGCGGTGCTGGTGTACGGCAGCAGCGCCATCTCGCGGGCGTTCTTGATCGCCGTGGCGACGTCCCGCTGGTGCTGGGTGCAGTTGCCGGTCACCCGCCGGGCACGGATCTTGCCGCGGTCGGAGATGAACTTCCGCAGCAGGCCCGTGTCCTTGTAGTCGACGTAGGAGATCTTCTCCTGACAGAAAACGCAAACCTTCTTCTTCGGCTTGCGGGGAGGTGGCTTCGCCATCGTGGTGCTCCTTTGGGAGAGCCCCGCTCACGCGGGAATGGACGTGTACTCGTTGTCTCTTTGTCGCGCCGGAGCGGCGGGCCTAGAAGGGCGGGTCGTCGGAGAACCCGCCGCCGCCACCGCCGCCGGTGGCCCAGGGGTCGTCGGC
Organism: Actinomadura sp. NPDC048021; assembly: GCF_040653135.1. Lineage (NCBI taxonomy): Bacteria > Bacillati > Actinomycetota > Actinomycetes > Streptosporangiales > Thermomonosporaceae > Actinomadura > Actinomadura sp. NPDC048021. Next base: position 452,696 of record NZ_JBEZJQ010000002.1, on the reverse strand, counting down.
CGGGGCGCCGCCCTGCTGGCCGCCGCCGAAGCCGCCGCCCTGCTGACCGCCGCCGAAACCGCCGCCGCCCTGCTGGCCGCCGCCGCCGAAGCCGCCGCCGCCCTGGCCGCCGCCGCCGAAGCCGCCGCCACCACCGCCGCCGCCCTGCCGCTGGGTCTTGTTGACCTTGGCGGTGGCGTTGCGCAGCGACGGGCCGACCTCGTCGACCTCGACCTCGAAGACGGTGCGCTTCTCACCCTCGCGGGTCTCGTAGGAGCGCTGCTTGAGGCGTCCCTGCACGATCACCCGCATGCCGCGCTGCAGGGTCTCGGCCACGTTCTCGGCGGCCTGCCGCCAGACGTTGCAGGTCAGGAAGAGCGCCTCGCCGTCCTTCCAGTCGCCCGCCTGGCGGTCGAAGAACCGCGGGGTCGAGGCCATGCGGAAGGAGGCGACCGCCTGGCCGCTCGGGGTGAAGCGCAGATTCGGGTCCTCGACGAGGTTCCCGACGATCGTGATTACGGTGTCGCCTGCCATGGGGCTCGCTCCGGCTGCTGTGAGGGCTGAGCCTGGCTCAGTGGACCTCGGGGCGGATGACCTTGGTACGGAGGATCGACTCGCTCAGGTTGAGCTGCCGGTCGAGCTCCTTGACCGTGGCAGGCTCAGCCGACAGGTCGACCACCGCGTAGATGCCTTCGGACTTCTTCTGGATGTCGTACGCCAGGCGCCGGCGGCCCCAGACGTCGACCTTCTCCACGCTGCCGCCGTCGTCCTTGACGACCTTCAGGAACGGGTCGAGCGCCGCGCCCGCGGTGCGCTCGTCGATGGCGGGGTCGAGAATGGTCATGAGTTCGTAACGACGCATGCTGTGTCCCTACCTCCTCTGGACTGGTGCGGTCACGGTCTCTCCGTGACAGGAGGGCTCTTGCGTCCGTCGCGGCGGCGCCGGACCCGGATCGCCGGGCGGACCTGCCACGAGACCGATACAGGCTACCAACACTGGGAGGCGCACACGCCGGTTCCCCGAGCTGAGCGCCGGCGGAGTGGAGGGAACCCGGGTTCAGGGGTCTCCCCGGCACGAGGGACGCCGGTTTCCGGTGCGGAGCGCAGGTGCGGGCCAGGCGTGCGGCATGGGCGGGCCTAGCGCCTTGCTTGGGACTGGGTGGGGCGGCTACAGCGGCGGCGTTCCAGTTCGGCCATGATGTCCGCCATGCGGGCGCGCATGCGGGCGGCCTGCGTGGTCAGCATCGACAGCTCCTCGACGAGCTCCGCGTCACCGATGAGCCCCAGCTCCGCTTGTTTCACGGTGTGCACCTCCTGCTCTTCCCCCGCTTCCCCTCGGGGGACGGACCCGAGCCGGTGTTCTCGAATCCGTGTTCGACCGTACCGGGTGCCGCCGACATTCCGCGCCGCCCACCGGTTGATCCCCGGCTCAGCTGGGAATTGCTTTACCCGCATGGTCCGTTCGGTCCCGCGCTCGCCGTGCGGCCACTGGCGCGGGAGTTCGAGCTGGAGGAGGGATCCCGATGTCCCAGCAGGCGACCGGCGCCGGCGCTCCGAAGCGCGCCGTCCGCGCCCAGAGCGAGGCCGAGCCCCATCGGCGGAAGGACGTGCTGGCGGTAACCGCGGTGACGATCGGGATCGCGGCGCTGGTCCTCGGCTGGATCCCCGCGGCCCACTTCGCCGGGACGCTGCTCGGCGTCATCGGCCTGCCCGTCGCCCTGTACTCCCAGATGGTCTCCGCGACGACGAACGAGCGGTGGCTGAACGTGATCGGGATGGTCACCTCGTTCGTCGGCGCCGGCTTCGCGCTGAGCCACGGAGGCTTCTCGATCTGACGGGGGGCCGGCGTGACCGCGCGGCCTGTCGCAGGGCGCGGCTAGTCTCGTTGGCATGCGCATCGGAGCCCACGTCGACCAGAACAACCCGCTCGACAACGCCCGCGCGGTCGGCGCCGACGTCGTCCAGTTCTTCCTCGGCGATCCGCAGGGGTGGAAGAAGCCTGTGCTGCCCGAGGGCGTGGGGGCGCTGGCGGGTTCCGGCGTGGACGTGTACGTGCACGCCCCGTACACGATCAATGTGGCGACGTCCAACAACCGGATCCGGATCCCGAGCCGCAAGAACCTCACCCAGCAGCTGGAGGCGGCCGCGTCGATCGGGGCGAAGGCGCTGATCGTGCACGGCGGTCACGTGCTGAAGGACGACGACCCGGAGACCGGCTTCGAGAACTGGCGCAAGGTGTTCGAGCGGGTCGAATGCCCGATCCCGGTCTACATCGAGAACACCGCGGGCGGCGGGAACGCGATGGCGCGCAGGTTCGACCGGATCTCGCGGCTGTGGGAGGTGCTCTCCGGGGTGCCGGGCCTGGAGTCCAAGCTCGGTTTCTGCCTCGACACCTGCCACGCGCACGCGGCGGGGGAGGAGCTCGTCGACGCCGTCGACCGGATCAAGGCCATAACCGGCCGCATCGACCTGGTGCACTGCAACGACAGCCGGGACTCGTTCGGGTCGGGGGCCGACCGGCACGCCAACCTGGGCAGCGGCAGCATCGACCCGGAGCTCATCCTCGGCGTGGTGAGGGCGGCGGGCGCCCCGGTCGTGGTGGAGACGCCCGCGGCGGGCCAGGCCGACGACATCTCGTGGTTGCGTTCCAAGCTCTGACGAAGCAGAGTCGGGATCGTCGCCTGTGTCCGGGAACCGCGGTGGCGAGAGCGGCATCTAACTGCGCGTAGACCCAGCCTGACGACAAACTTCGAAGGTCACGTCACACTGGCATAATCCGGAACCAGCCCTCAGCGCACGCGTGCTCTCCGGCGGCGGGCGCGCGAATCGATCGGGAAGCACATGGCACAGCCCCCTTACGACCCCTACGGCTACGGAGCCCAGGACCCCTACGCCCAGTCCTACTCCCAGCCCCCGGCCGTGCAGCACCACTACTACGGGCAGTCGATGCCGGTCGCCCCGCCGACCAACGGGATGGCCACCGCGTCGCTGGTGTGCGGTCTGATCGGCTTCTTCGCCTGCGGCGTGACGTCCGTCCTCGCGGTGATCTTCGGGCACGTCTCGCTCGGCCAGATCAAGCGGACGGGCGAGGGCGGGCACGGCATGGCCGTCACCGGCCTGATCCTCGGGTACCTGATCTCCGCGGGCTGGCTCCTGATCCTGCTCTTCTACATCCTCGGGATCGCGATGTTCGCGGCGAGCGCCGGCTCCACCAGCACCTACTGATCCGGGCTTCCTCAGGGGAGCCGGGGGACGCCCGCCACTTCCACACCGACGCTCGACATCAGCACCGTCATGGGGGTGGGGGTGTCCCGCCAGTTCTTCACCGCGCGCCCGAACACGTCGAGGACGGCGCGCAGCGAGGCCGGGTCGGTGTCGGCCAGTTCCGCCCACGATTCGTAGAGCACCAGGTAGCCGTGCTTCGCGGGCGTCCATGACAGGTCCTTGAGGCATTCGCCGAGATCGTCCCAGTCGGCGCCCGCGCCCTCGGGCAGTTCGAACACGCCGCCGCACAGCCGCAGGAACGAGTCCCTGTCCCTGGCGCGGCGCCCGTCGAGGTAGAAGCCGCGCCAGCCGGCCTCGTCGGCACGCTCCAGCCAGCTCGTGTCGCCGACGGCGCCCGGCACGGGAGGCGTCCGCCACTGGTAGACGCCCGGTCTCAGCCGCCCGGCGAGCAGCTCGGTCAGTGCTCGGTCCGCGTTCACGTCATCTCCCGGCAGTTCCCGCTCCCCGCCGATGCGCGGGGCCCGGGGCGAGCCGCCCCGTCCGCCGCGTTCCGTTCCCCCACCCTCACCACGGAACCCGTCATAACCGGAAGATTCCGGCTATACCGCGCGTCCCTCCCCCCTGCCCTCCTTCTTCCCGCGGGACGGGCGAGGCCTGCCCGTGGCGCATCCACGTGTCTTGACAGGGGTTCCGCCGACTCCTATTCTCTCGAACAGAGAGATGCTCAGATAACGAGCAACTCTTGGAGCGAGGTAGTTGCCCGATTCCGAGAGGAACACAGAGATGGACACCACGCCCACCGCCACGCCCACCACCAAGCCCACCACCACCGGCACGCCGACCCGCGTCCAGGCCCACTACGAGAACGTCAAGAAGCTCGGCCACTGGACGACCGGCCGCCGCTTCGAGGTCCGCGCCCGCCGCGGCCTGGTCGTGCTGGACCTGCGCTCGCCGCGGATCCCGGACGGCGACATCGAGATCGAGGTCGACCTCGACCACGCGATGGTGAAGCTGCTCGTCCCGCAGGACGCCCGGATCGACCACTGGGACCTGCGCTACACCGGCCGCGGCCGCGTCAAGGACTGGACCGGCGAGAACGGCGACGGCCGCGCGATCCGCGTCACCGGCGAGGTCCGGCACGGGGAGATCCGCGTCCACCGCGGCGGCGTCGCCACCCTGTCGGCGATGTTCTCCCGCGAGTTCGTCCAGGACGTCCGCCGCGCCCGCCGCGAGGGCACCACCCCCACCGTCGCCGATCCGGCCCACGAGGACTGAGCCGGTCCCAGCAGCGTCACGGGCCCGTCCGGCGATCCCCGGACGGGCCCTTTCCCTGCCCGATGTGAGAGCGTGCGATTCCGGGTTGAGTCTCCAGCGGATGGAGGCCGCAGGGTGAGGGGCATGGACGGCGACACCACGTACACGATCGGCGAACTGGCGCGCCGCACCGGGCTGCCGGTGCGGACGATCCGGTTCTACTCCGACGCCGGTGTCGTCCCGCCCACCCGCCGCACCGAGGCCGGTTACCGGCTGTACGACGCGGACGCCGCCTCGCGCCTCGACCTCGTGCGGACGCTGCGGGACCTCGGCGTCGACCTCGCCACCGTCCGGCGCCTGCTGGACCGGGAGGTCGACGTCGGGCAGGTCGCGGCGGCGCACGCGGACGCGCTGGACGTGCAGATACGCACGCTCAGGCTGCGCAGGGCCGTGCTGCGGGCGGTGGCCAGACGCGGATCGACCCCCGAGGAGATCGAACTCATGCACAAGCTCGCCCGGCTGTCCGACGAGGAGCGGCGCCGGATCATCACCGACTTCATCGACGAGTCCTTCGCCGGGCTCGACCTGCACCCCGGCTTCGCGGAGAAGATGCGCGCCGCGCTGCCGGAGCTGCCCGACGAGCCCGAACCCGAGCAGGTCGACGCCTGGGTCGAGCTGGCCGAACTGGTCGGCGACCCCGGATTCCGGGCCTCGGTGCGCCGGATGGCCGAGTTCCAGGCGGCCGAGGTCGCGAAGGGAGCCGTCCCGGACCAGTTCGCGGCCCTCGCCGACCTGACCCAGAAGAAGGCGGAACAGGCCATCGCAGACGGGATCGAGCCCGGCTCGGAGGCGGCCCGCCCCGTCGTCGACGAACTGGTCCGCGCCTACGCCGACGCTTGGGACGCCGCCGACGACGCCGCCTTCAGGCGCGATCTGCTGCGGCGGCTGGAGATCGGCACCGACCCGCGCACCGAGCGGTACTGGCAGTTGCTCGCCCTCATCAACGGCTGGCCCGTCCCGCCGACGCTGACGCCGCTCTACCAGTGGTTCATCGACGCGCTGCGCTCCCGCGGCTGACTCAGGTGGGCAGGGACACGCCGGCGTGGTGGTCGCCGCGCCGGCGTGCCAGCGCCACCACGTCGGGTGCGCCGTCGAGGACGCCGCCCGCCGGGTCGTCGTCCCCGTCCGACCGGACGATGTCGGCGGACGGGACCAGGACGTCGCGCACCACCAGCACCGCCAGGAGGAGGACGGTCACGAACCGGGCGAGCAGCGCCAGCGTGTAGACGTCCTTGCTGATCCCGCCGTCCGGAGCGTCCAGGCTCAGCACCGCCGACAGCGTTCCGGCCAGGTCGGCGCCCTGCGTCTGGGCGGACACCGACAGCAGGAACCACCAGATGCCGAAGAAGTAGGCGATCTCGCCGAGCTGCCAGGCGACGAACGCCGGCAGCTTCGGCCGCGCGAGCACCGCCAGCGGCAGCAGCCACAGGACGTACTGCGGCGACCAGACCTTGTTCGGCAGCATGAACGCGACCAGCACGAGGAACATCAGCTGCGGCAGGCGCGGGCGGCGCGGGGCGGCCAGGGCGAGGACGGCGATCCCGGCCGCGAGGACGAGGAACGTCCCCGTGCCGTACAGGTTGAGGAGGCCGGTGTCGGAGGCGGGCTTGTCCAGCCCGTGGTCCTGCAGGACGAAGAAGATCGAGCCCCAGTCGATGCCGCGCTTCTGGCTGAAGGTGTAGAACTCCTTCCACCCGTCCCACGCGAAGAGCATCACCGGCACGTTCACGGCCAGCCATCCGGCGGCGGTTCCGGCGAGCGCGCGGCCCATGGGGCGCCACTGCCCGGCCCGGACGCACAGCAGGACGAGCGGCCCGAGGAACAGCAGCGGATAGAACTTCGCCGCGATCGCCAGGCCGAGGAGGACGCCCGCCAGGGCCGGGCGGCGCGCCGACCAGGCGGCCAGTGCCAGCGCCGACAGCGCGACCGCCAGCAGGTCCCAGTTGATGTAGGCGGTGAGGAGGAGCGCGGGGGACAGCGCGATCATCAGTCCGGCGCGCAGGGACCGGCGCCCGGCCGCGTACGCGGTGGCGAGGACCGCGACGACCGCGAGGACGGCGAGGAGCAGGACGGTGACGTTGTAGAACGCGAGGCCGCGCCCGTCCACACCGAACGGCTTGACCAGCCACGCGACCAGTTGCATGAAGCCGCCGCTCAGCACCGGGTACTCCACGTACCGGATGTCGGAACCGGTGAACGTGTCGAAGTACGGGAGCTTCCCGTCGCTGAGCCCGCGCACGTAGTAGAGCGGATAGACGTCGGTGTAGCAGGCGTTCGCCGTCGTCTTGAGGAAGTCGAACCGCGCCGACGCGCAGGGCTGCTTCTGCAGCCAGCCGAGAAGGCACGTCAGGGCGGTGAGCCCGGTCAGCACCGGCGCGAGCCGCTTCAGCCGTCCGGGAGCGTCCGCCCGGTCGCTGTCGGCGGACATCGTGAGCCTCTCCGTGGACGACGACATGGACAGCAGCCTATTCGCCCGGGAGCGCGGGCGATCAAGAACGGGAACGGCCCGGAGCCGTGGGGCTCCGGGCCGTCGCGTCGCGGACGCGCCGCTAGTTGTTGGTGGCGGGGTCCTGCTTCCGGCAGGCCGGGTCGTTCTTGTGCTCGGGTTTCGCGCACCACCAGGTCTTGTCGCCGGTCGGAGGCAGGTCGGGGTTGCAGCCGAGCGGCATGTTGTACTGGTTGCACGGCACGTCGCCCGACGTCGGCGGGGTGATGGTCGGCGTCTCCGTCGGCTTGGGCGTCTCCGACTGGCAGCCGGCCGGCGGCCGCTGCCCGCGCCCCTGGCCCTGCCCCTGCCCCGGCTGGCAGGTCGGGGTGTTGGTCGGCGTCGGGGTCGAGGACACCGTCGGAGTCGGCTTCGCCTTCGCCCACGGGGCGACCTCGCCGCCGTTGACCGGCGGCGGGAACGGCGTGATGTCCCTGCCCTCCAGGGCCTTCAGCATGAAGGTCTTGAAGAGGTCGGCCGGGACCGTACCACCGTAGACCTGGCTGTAACTTCCCACGCCGATCAGCGACTTGCGGTTGCCGTTCTTGTCCTGCCGCCACATCGCCGCCGACGTCACGAGTTCCGGCGTGTAGCCGACGAACCAGGCCGACTTGTTCTCGTCGGTGGTACCGGTCTTGCCGGCGACCGGGCGGGCCCCGAGGCTCGCGCGCTTACCGGTACCGCTGGTGACGACCGCCTGCATCGCGTTCGTGGCGTCGGCCGCGACACCCTCGTCGAAGGCCGTCGTGGGCTTCTGCCAGGGCAGCTTCTCCAGCGGCTTCTGCTTGTTGTTCACGATGGAGCGGCCCCGGTTGTCGGTGATCTTGGCGATCACGTGGGCCTCCCGGTGCTTGCCCCCCGCCGCGAACGTCGAGTAGACCGACGCCATCGTGACCGGGCTCGCGTCGATGACGCCCAGCGGCAGCGACGTGATGGTGTTCGAGAGGTTCGGGGTGTCGTCCGGGATGCCCATCTTCTTGGCCATGTCCACGACGTTGGCCAGCTGGACCTTCTGCCCCAGGTCGACGTACGCCGTGTTGATCGACATCGCCGTCATCTGCTTGAGGTTGTAGACCCCGTTCTCCGAGCGGCTGTCGTTGGTGAAGGACGCGCCGTTGATCGTGCGCTTGTAGCTGCCGTCCATCGTCGTCCGCAGGCTGATGCCCTGGTCGAGCGCCGTGGCGAGCACGATCGGCTTGAACGACGAACCGGGCTGCACCTTGCCCTGGAAGGAGTTGTCGAACTGCTGCTTGCGGTAGTCGGGTCCGCCGTAGGCGGCCACTACGCCGCCCGTCTTCGGGTCGATCGCCGCGAGGCCGAACTGGATGTCGTTCTTCAGCCCGTTCTGCTTGCGGATCTGCGAGACGGCCTTGTTGGTGTAGTCCTGCAGGTCCTTGCGGAACGTGGTGGTGATCTTCAGGCCGCCGGTCTCCAGCATCTGCTCGTCGATGCCGAGCGACTTCAGCTCGTTGATGACGCGGTCCTGGAGGTAGCCGGTGTTCGGGTCGTCCGGGACGTCGCTCCAGTTCTTCTGCGTCTGGGGGAACTTCGCCTGGGCGCGCTTGCCCGAGTCGAGCCAGTTCTTCTCGACCATGCCGTCGAGGACGTAGTTCCAGCGGCTGATCAGCGCCTTCTTGGCGGGGTTGGAGTCGGGCCCGTAGGTGGCGAAGTAGCCCGGCCGCTGGATCATGGCCGCGAGCATCGCCGCCTGCGACTCGTTGATCTCGGTGACGGGCTTGTGGAAGTAGGCGCGGGACGCGGCCTGGATGCCGTAGGCGTGCCGCCCGAACGGGACCGTGTTCAGGTACAGCTCCAGCACGCGCGCCTTGTCCATCTCCTTCCCCATCCGGATGGAGATGAGGATTTCCTTGAACTTGCGGCTGACCGTGCGGTCCTGGCTGAGGTTCGCCCAGTAGTTGCGGGCGAGCTGCTGCGTGATCGTCGAGGCGCCGGCGACGTCGCCGCCGGTCCCCGCCCGGTACATCGCGCCCAGGATGCCCATCGGGGAGATGCCCGGCTCGTGCCAGAAGTTGCGGTCCTCCGCCGCGAGGACGGCGTTCTGGACGTGCTTGGGCACCTTGTCCAGCGAGATGTCCTCGCGGTGGGTGCCGATGCGCGCCAGCGGCGACCCGTCCGAGTAGGTGATCACCGACTCCTGGGCGGCCGCGGCCGCCTGCTTCTCGTTCGGGATCGGAGTGTTGGCGTAGGCGACGATGACGAGCGTCGCCAGGCCAAGGATGATCACGCTGACCGCGGCGACGACGATCTTCCAGTTCGGGACGTAGCGCTTCCAGCCCGTCTTCTTCTGGCCCGCCTCGTCGGTGCGCTTGCGCTCGCGGCGGCCGCCGCCGCGCCCACCGCGTCCGCCGCGCCCACCGCCGCGTCCCTCGTCACCCCAGAAGTCGTCGCCGCCGCCTCCGGAGCCGCCGCGCCCGCCAGGGCCGCCGGGACCACCTGGACCACCCGGTCCGCCTGGGCCCCCCGGTCCGCCGGGAGGGCCTCCGGGGCCGCCTCGCATGGGCCGGCCGCCGCCTCCCGAACGCAGGGCCGCGGGCGCGCCGCGGCGCCGCGCGCCGCCCGGGGCGCCGGCCCGCGAGGGCCCGCCCGGCCTGCCGCCGGGGCGCGGCGTCCTGCCAGGCGGGGGCGAGCCGCCCGGCGGACCGCCCGGCGCGCCGCGCTGCCCGCCCGAGGGCATACCGGAAGAGCCGGGACGGGGGGAGCCCCTCCGGCCAGAGCCCTCTCCGAAATCCGGTCCGTATCGGCTTGGGTTACTCACGCGGCCTCATCAACTGGGGGACGGCTTTGCGTCGTCCGAGCGTACTGTGCCCCCGGCGCGGAGGTGGCCGCTGAGGCAAGGCTCACCTTCGTCGGAAGGGGCGGGCGCATGCGCTCAAAGGCGCCGACGTGCGGCGAATCGCCAGGATGCTCCATGTCACACCCCCATATCCAGTGGACGGTTCGGTTCGCGAAGGCCGGCCGGTTCATTCGGGCGGCCTGGCCAGCAGCAGGGGCCGCAGGCTCTCGGTCTGGGCGGCCCGCCCGCCTCTCCGGTTGCGGCAGGCCGGGTCGCCCTGGTGCATCTGGCACCACCACCGCGGCGGCGGGTTGCTCGGCGGCTTGTTCGGGTCGCAGTTGCCGTTCTGGAAGGGGGACTGGCACGGCTGCTTGCCGTCGCCGCCGTCGCCGCCGTCGTCCTGGCAGCGCGGGTCGAACTTGCCCACCGGGGTGTTGCACCACGGCGGCTTGCCCTCGTCGTCCTTTTTCTTCTTCTCCGGCGGCTTCGCCCACTTCTGCTCGATCCCGCCCCATGCGGGCGGCGGGAACGCCTGCGCGTCCATGCCGCGGACCGCGTTCGCCATGTAGGACCGCCAGATGCGGGCGGGGATCGTGCCGCCCTCGACCTCGCCGATCTGCGGCAGGATCACCGACTTCTTCTTGCCGTCCGGGCCGACCGCGTCGTTGTAGATCGTCACCGCGGTCGAGACCTGCGGGACGTACCCGACGAACCACGACGAGACGTTCCGGTCGGTCGTACCGGTCTTGCCCGCGGCCTGGCGCCCGTCCGGCAGCGCGGCCGCGGTCGCCGTCCCGCTCCTGATGACCTGCTGCATCGCGTACGTCGCGTCCGCGGCGACCTTCGGGCTGAAGACGCGGCGCTTCTCGTAGTCCGGGCGCAGCCGCACCGTCTTGCCGTCCGACTTCTTGACCACGCGGATCACGTGCGGCTGGTGGTACGTGCCGCCGTTGGCGAACACCGCGTATCCCGCCGCCTGCTCGATGGGCCGGATGTTGTTGACGCCCAGCGCGAGGTTCAGGCAGCACTTGTGCGGTTCCAGGAGGTCGGACGCGATGCCGGCGTCGGTCTCGGTCTTGATCGCCTCCTCGATGCCGACCTTGCCCATCAGCTGGATGAACGCGGTGTTGACCGAGTCCTTCGTCGCGGTGATCAGGTTGATCGCCGGGCCCACGTTGTGGCTGTTCGGGACGATCACGGCGTTCGGGTCGTCCTTGGACACCACGCTGCCGTCCGGACCGATCGGCGTCTTCGACCGGCCCTCGACGAGGCTCTTCAGGCTGTAGTTCTGCTTCAGCGCCGTCGCGAGCACGTACGGCTTCATCGCCGACCCGGCCTGCGCCGAGCCCTGCCACACGTTGTCGAAGGACTGGGCCAGGTAGTCGGGACCGCCGTAGAACGCGACGACCTCGCCGTTCGCGGTGTTCACCGACACCAGGCCGACCCGGATCTTCTTCTTGGCGAGCTTCTTCGGGTCCACCTGCGGGACGGTCTGCTCGGCGGCCCGCTTGGCCATCGCCATCTTCTTGCGGTCGAACGTCGTGTAGACCCGAAGGCCCTGGGTGGTCAGCTCCTTGGTGTCGATGCCCTGCCGGTCGAGCTCCAGCTTGGCGCGCATCAGCATGTAGCCGCGCTGGCCGCCGTAGAGCTGGTTGCTGGTGCCCGCCTTACGGAGCTTGGGCGGGCCCTGCTTGATGTACTTGTCGGCGTCGGCCCGGCTGAGCTTGCCCATCGAGACCATGCCGTTGAGCGTGTACTGGTACCTGCCGGTCACCCATGCCTGGCTGGCCTTGTCCCCCGGGTCCCGGTTGGGGTTCTGGATGATGCCGCCGAGCAGGGCCGCCTGGTCGGGGCGCAGCTTCCACACGTCCGTCCCGAAGTACTCGCGGGACGCGGCCTGGATGCCGTAGGTGTCGCGGCCGAAGTAGATCGTGTTCAGGTAGAGCTTGAGGATCTCGTCCTTGGAGTGCTCGTCCTCCAGCTTCAGCGAGATGAACAGCTCCTGGAACTTGCGGCTGACCGTCCGGTTGTTCGGGTCGGAGTAGTAGTTCTTCGCGAGCTGCTGGGTGATCGTGGAGCCGCCGCCCGACCCGCCGGTCAGGTTCTTCCACACCGCCCGCGTCGTCCCCTTGACCGAGAACCCGGGGTCGGTGCGGAAGCTGCGGTTCTCGGCCGCCAGCACGGCGTTCTGGACGTTCGGCGGGATCTTGGCCAGCTCGACGCTCTGCCGCTTCTTGCCGATCCGGCCGATCTCGGTGCCGTCGGTGTAGTAGAAGATCGACGCCTGGTCCTCGACGCCCGCGACCGTCGGCTCCTTGGGGGTCGGGGTGTTGGCGTAGGCGACCCAGATCAGCGTGACGAACGCCGCCAGGCCGAGGCCGCAGACACCGCCCACGACCTTCCAGGACGGGATGAAGCGCCGCCAGCCGGTCTCGCGGGAGCGCAGGTGGCCGAGGAACCCCTTCTTGCCGGGCGGCCCATGCCGTCCTGGCCCGCCGGGACCACCCGGACCGCCGGGGCCGCCGGGGCCGCCGGGTCCTCCAGGGCCGAGGGGACCACCCGGGCCGGCAGGGCCGCCCGTGCGGTTGGCCGCGCGGACGCCGCCGCCGCGGAACTTCGCGGTCACCTTCGCGCCGAGTCCCTGTCCGGCCTTTCCGAGCTCACCGAGCTTCTCGCGCACGCCCGGCTTCGGGGCCGCGCCGGGCATCCCCGGCGACCCGAACACCGCGGGCGGCCCCATTCCCCCCGCACCGGGCCCCATGCCGGGCGCGTTCGGGAAGCCGGGACCTCCCGGCGCCCCCATTCCCGGAGCCGCCTGGCCGCCGGGGGGTCCGCCCATCCCAGGACGTCCGCCTCCCATTCCGGGACCGCCCTGCATGCCGGGGGCGCCTGGCGGCTGGAATCCACCAGGTCCGCCGAACCCACCGGGACCGCCGAAACCACCTGGACCGGGCGGCGGCCCGCCGGGGCCCGCGTTAGGACCGAACCCACCGTTGCCGCCGAAGCCGCCTTGGCCAGGCATACCGCCCGGCCCGCCCGGCCCGCCTTGGCCGGTCGGCACGACCGCGTTTCCCGGAGCGTTGCGTCCGTCCGGGGCGACCGGTCCGCCTGGCGCGCCGGGAGCAGCGTGGCGGCCGGTGGGCGGAGGGACGGGGCTCGACGGGCCGCCCAGCGGACCCGGGCTCGCGCCAGGAGCGCCCATGTGACCGGGCCCTCCCGCCGGTCCCGGCGGGGCGGGGTTCTGGGGCATGCCAGAGGAGCCCGCGGGGTTCGTTCCGGCGGGCTCACCGTGGGCGCTCGGAAAGCCGGGATCGCCGGAGTCACCGGGTCGGGGATTCTGGTGCCCGCCCGGCCTCTGCGACCCAGGTTCCGGTCGGGGCTGGCTTGGATTACTCACGCGACCTCATCAACAGGGGACAACGGTTGTTGCCGAGGGCCGGGTGGCTCCCGGCCCTTGTTGCGGCTCGTGCGCCGTCCGAAGAGTACTGTGCGGGCTGGTGAGCGGGGGGAGCGTGTGCTCGGCGAAGGACGCCCCGGCCGGTCCGCGCCCCGAGGGGTCGGTGCTCCTCCTCACGTGCTCACCGTTCCGGGCGGTCCCGGGATCGAGGTCGTGCGACGCGGCCAGGTGATTCCAGGACGCAACTTTGACACATTTCCACCACATACACCCTGAAATCGCCACATTCGCGATACGGGCCGGTGGGGCCATCCGGGGCGTCCCAGGTAGATCGCCACTTGCCAGGACGAGCCGGGCTACGTATCTTGTCGATGTATCGAGTCGATACATTCACTCGATACATCGGATCGAGACATCGGCTTCTGCGGAAGAGGGACCGGGATGGCGGCCAAGAAGGGCGCGGGCGTGCTGGAGCTCGCCGTGCTCGGGCTGCTGCACGAGTCCCCGATGCACGGATACGAGCTGCGCAAGCGGCTCAACACCCTGCTGGGCATGTTCCGCGCGTTCTCGTACGGCTCGCTCTACCCGTGCCTCAAGCAGCTCCTGGCCAACGGGCTGATCATGGAGGACCGGCCGGAGGAGCCGAACGCGCCGCTGGCGCTGCAGAGCCGCCGATCGAAGATCGTTTACAAGCTCACCGCCGACGGCAAGGAGCGCCTGCAGTTGCTCCTCACCGAGGCCGGCCCGGCTTCGTGGGAGGACGAGGGGTTCGGCGTGCACTTCGCCTTCTTCTCGCACACCCGTGCCGACGTCCGGCTGCGGATCCTCGAAGGCCGGCGCAGCCGGCTGGAGGAGCGCCTGGAGAGCGTTCGCGCCGCCCTGGCGCGAACCCGCGAACGAGTCGACTCCTACACCCTGGAACTGCAGAACCACGGGCTGGAGTCCGTCGAGCGCGAGGTCCGGTGGCTCAACGAGCTCATCGGGCGCGAGCGGGCCGAGCAGGAACAGCAAGCACAGTCAGCTAAGCGAATTGACCAGGACATGCCTCGGGACGAGGGCCGCTGAGCGGTGGCCCAGTGCCTTCGGGGACGGGTGAGTCTCCACCACATGTTCCGCAACAGAGAAGGAGCGACCGGATGGGTTCCGTGCGCGTAGCCATCGTCGGTGTGGGCAACTGCGCCTCTTCGCTCGTCCAGGGCGTCGAGTTCTACAAGGACGCGGCCCCTGACACGCGAGTTCCCGGCCTGATGCACGTCCAGTTCGGCGAGTACCACGTGGGCGACGTCGAGTTCGTGGCGGCGTTCGACGTGGACGCCAAGAAGGTGGGGATGGACCTCTCCGAGGCCATCCACGCCAGCGAGAACAACACGATCAAGTTCGCCGACGTGCCGCCCACCGGGGTGACCGTGCAGCGCGGGCACACTTTCGACGGCCTGGGCGAGTACTACCTGGACATGGTCGAGGAGTCCGACGCCGAGCCGGTCGACGTCGTGCAGGCGCTGAAGGACGCCGAGGTGGACGTCCTGGTGTCGTACCTGCCGGTGGGCTCCGAGGAGGCCGACCGCTTCTACGCCCAGTGCGCGATCGACGCCAAGGTCGCGTTCGTGAACGCGCTCCCCGTGTTCATCGCCAGCGACCCCGAGTGGGCGCAGAAGTTCACCGACGCGGGCGTGCCGATCGTCGGCGACGACATCAAGTCGCAGGTCGGCGCCACCATCACGCACCGCGTCATGGCCCGCCTCTTCGAGGACCGCGGCGTCGAGCTGCTGCGCACGTACCAGCTCAACTTCGGCGGCAACATGGACTTCATGAACATGCTGGAGCGCAAGCGGCTCCAGTCCAAGAAGATCTCCAAGACGCAGTCGGTCACCTCGCAGATCCCGCACGAGATGGCGAAGGCGGACGTGCACATCGGCCCGTCCGACCACGTGCCGTGGCTGGACGACCGCAAGTGGGCCTACGTCCGCCTGGAGGGCCGCTCCTTCGGCGACACGCCCCTCAACCTGGAGTACAAGCTGGAGGTCTGGGACTCCCCGAACTCCGCCGGCGTCATCATCGACGCCGTCCGCGCCGCCAAGATCGCCAAGGACCGCGGCATCGGCGGCCCGATCCTGTCGGCCAGCTCCTACTTCATGAAGTCGCCGCCGGAGCAGTACAACGACGACCAGGCGCACGACGCGGTGGAGAAGTTCATCCGCGGCGAGATCGAGCGCTGAGAGCCTGATCACAGAGCGCCCTGAGGACGCCCTGACAGTGGACATCCCACTGTCAGGGCGTCCTTACTTCTGTAGAGAAACGGTGATGTACCGGCTCTTTGTCACGCTCTGGCCCTACTGTGACACCGCCGGTGACTAGCGCGCCAGGCTCTGAGTCAGTGAGGTGACACCGTGGCGGCACGCGAAATGATCAAGGTGACGGCGGGGGTGGCGGGTCTCGTGGTGGGGCTCGCCGGATGCGCCGGAGGAGGTGACGGCGCGACCGCGGAGGGCGCGTCCCGCCAGGGCGGCACGCTGCGCGTCGTCGGGTCCTCCGACGTCGAGCACCTCGACCCCGCGTCCGTGGCCAGCGTCGGCGCGTACGGGCTCGTCCGCACGTTCGCCCGGACGCTGTTCGGGAACCGGGCGTCCAACGACTTCCAGGAGACGGTCCCCGTGCGGCCCGACGTCGCCGAACGGATCCCGACGCGCGAGAACGGCGACGTCGGCAAGGACCGCCGCACCTACACGGTCCGGCTGCGCGACGGCGTCCGGTGGAACACCACCCCCCCGCGCCCCGTCACCGCCCAGGACTTCGTCCGCGGCTTCGAACGGCTGTGCAACCCGGCCTCGCCGTCCGCCGCCAAGGGCTACTTCGTCTCCACGCTCAAGGGCATGGACGCGTTCTGCCGCGGCTTCGGCTCCGTGAACGCCAAGGACGCGCGGGCGATCGCCGCCTACCAGCGCGACCACGGGTTCGAGGGCGTCCGCGCCAAGGACGACCGGACGCTGGTGTTCAAGCTGAAGCGTCCCGCCAGCGACTTCCTCAACCTGCTGTCGCTGCCGGTCACCGCGGCCGCGCCGCAGGAGTACGACCGGTACGTCCCGGACGGCGCCGACTTCCGGCAGCACACCGTCTCCGACGGCCCCTACCAGATCACCGACTACAAGCCGGGCATCTCCTATCTGCTCACCCACAACCCGGCATGGCAGGCGGGTTCCGACCCGCTGCGCGAGCGGCACGTCGCGAAGATCCAGATCACGCTGGGGCAGGACTCGCCGGAGACCGTCCAGCAGCAGATCGAGCAGGGCACCGCCGACCTCGCGTGGGACCAGCCCGTCCCGACGTCGGCGATCCCGCGGCTGCGCGACGACCCGCGCTTCGCGATCAGGGAGACCCCGAACAACAGCCCGTACCTGGTCTTCAACACGCGCAGCCCCCGCAATCGCGGCGCGCTCGGCGACCCCGCGGTCCGGCAGGCGCTGGAGTACGCCGTCGACCGCAGCGCCCTCATCAAGATCGTCGGCGGGCCGTCGGTGGCGAGGCCGCTGCACACGGTGATCCCGCCGGGCAACTCCGGCTACGCGGCCGTCAATCACTACCCCACGCCCGGCGAGTCCGGCGATCCCGCCAAATGCCGCGAGCTCCTCAGCAAGGCGGGCCGCACCGGCCTCACGCTGAAGTTCCCCTACCGGACGAACAGCGTCCACAAGCTGATCGCCCAGTCCCTCGCCCAGAACCTCGACGCCTGCGGAGTGGAAACCGAACTGACCCCCGACTCGGGCGGCTCCTTCTACTCCAGCACCCTGTCCACCCCGGCCCGCGCCCGCGAGGGCAGCTGGGACATCGCCGCCCCCGGCTGGGTCCCCGACTGGTACGGCAACAACGGCCGCTCGATCATCCAGCCCCTCTTCGACGGCCGCGCCTACGGCCCGGGCTCCACCAACTACGGCGGCTACGACAACCCGCAGGTCAACGCCCTCATCGACGCCGCCCTCACCGCCCCCGACACCCAGCGCGCCGCCGGCTACTGGCAGCAGGCCGACCAGAAGATCATGGAGGACGCCGCGATCGTCCCCCTCCTGGACCGCGCCCAGACCACCTACCGCTCCTCCCGGGTCCACGGCGCCTACTTCCTCCCCACAACAGCCAGCTACGACCTAACGAGAGTCTTCATCGCGTAGTGGTGAGGCGGGCCGCAGAGCACCTCAGCCATCGCAGCAACCACGCAATGGCCGCAACGCTTGCGATCGCGTCCGAAGGCAGGTTTCGAGCTTGCGAGAACCTGATCGCGCAGCGAGCCTCTGGGCGAGTCGGAGCGATGCCAGCGATCGCCCGCTGTGCTCGACGATGGAGGGCCGCCAAGGCCCGAAGGAGGAGAGAAACGCAATAAGCACGACATACTCTGATCTGATGCGAGCTGGGGAGTTGCGGGGGGTTCTGTGCGGGCGGGATTTTCGGCGGCTCTACGGGACGCGGCTCGCCTCGCAGTTGACGGACGGCCTGTTCCAGGTGGCGCTCGCCGGATACGTGTTCTTCTCGCCCGAGCGGCAGACGACGGCGGCCAAGGCGGCGGCGGCGTTCGCGGTGACGCTGCTGCCCTACTCGGCGCTCGGGCCGTTCGCCGGGGTGTTCATCGACCGGTGGCGGCGGCGGCAGATCCTCGTGTGGACGCCGGTGCTGCGCGCGTTGCTCGTGCTGCTCGTCGCCGGGCTCGTGGCGGGCGGGCAGGACGGGCTCGGCTTCTTCCTCGGCGTGCTCGTGGTGCTGGGCGTGAACCGCTTCTTCCTCGCGGCGCTGTCGGCGGCGCTCCCGCACGTGGTGCGTCGCGACCAGCTGGTCACGGCGAACGCGTTCAGCGTGACCTCCGGGACGGTCATCGCGTTCGCGGGCGCGGGCCTCGGTTACGGGCTCCGGCGGGTGTTCGGCGGCGGGCACGACGGGACGGCGCTGATCCTCGTGGCGGCGGCGGGGTTGTTCCTGCTGGCCGGGCTGATCGCGACGACGCTGCCGAAGGGGCTGCTCGGCCCCCACCGGTCGGCGGAGGCCGCGTCGGGGGAGCCCGCCGTGGCGGAGGCGCCCCGGGTCGTCGAGGTGGTCCGGGGGGTCCTGGGCGGGCTCGTGGACGGGGGGCGGCACATCGCGCGGCGGCCGCAGGCGGCGCTGGCGCTCGGCGCGATCTCGTTTCACCGGTTCCTGTACGGCGTCGTGCTGATCATGACTCTGCTGCTGTGCCGGAACCGGTTCGCCGGCGACCCCGACCGTGGGCTGGAGACGTTCGCGCTGATGCTGGGGGTGTCCGGGGCCGGGTACTTCGCGGCGGCGCTGATCACGCCGCCGGTGGTGCGGCGGATCAGCAAGCAGGCGTGGGTGGCGTGGCAGCTCGGCGGGGCGGCGCTGAGCCTGCTCGTCTTCGGCATGCCGTTCGCGGAGCGCCCCTGGGCGGTCGGCGCCTTCCTGCTCGGCGTCGTGTCACAGGGCGTGAAGCTGTGCGTCGACACGACGCTGCAGGAGTCGATCGACGACGAGTACCGGGGGCGGGTCTTCGCCGTCTACGACATGCTGTTCAACGCGACGTTCGCCGCTGCCGCCGCCGCTGCCGCGACGTGGCTGCCGGCGGACGGGCGCGCCGACCTCACCCTCCTCGCGGTGGTCGTGGCCTACGCGGCGGGCGCCGTCGCCTACCGGACGGCCGCCTCCCGCATGCGCCGGCCCGCGCACGCCCTGCGTTAGAGCGACTCCGCCACGGCGTGCATGGCGGCGGCGATGTGGTGCACCTCGTCTTCCGTGCACACGTACGGCGGCATCGTGTAGACGAGCTTCCCGAAGGGCCGCAGCCAGACGCCGTGCGCCATGGCGATCTCCTGGACGGCCGGGACGTCCACCGGCTCGCGCGCCTCCACGACGCCGATCGCGCCGAGGACGCGGACGTCCGCCACCCCGGGGAACTCCGCGGCGCCGTCGAGCTCGCTGGTCAGGACCGCCTCGATGGCGTCGACCTCGTCCCGCCAGTCGCGCGAGAGCAGCAGGTCGATGGACGCGGACGCGACCGCGGCGGCCAGCGGGTTGGCCATGTAGGTGGGCCCGTGCATGAGGACGCCCGCCTCGCCCGAGGTGATGCCGTGGGCGACGCGGTCGGTGCACAGGGTCGCGGCCATCGTCATGTAGCCGCCGGTCAGGGCCTTGCCGAGGCACATGATGTCGGGGACGACCTCGGCGTGGTCGCAGCCCCACAGCTCGCCCGTCCGGCCGAACCCGGTGGCGATCTCGTCCAGGATCAGCAGGAGGCCGTGCTCGTCGGCGATGTCGCGGAGGGCGCGCAGGTACTCGGGCGCGTAGAAGCGCATCCCTCCGGCGCCCTGCACGATCGGCTCCACGATGATCGCGGCGAGCTCGCCCGCGTGCTCGGCGGCCAGTTCCGCCAGCCCGTCCAGGTACGTCTCGTCGGGTTCGGCGGTGTAGCCGAGCGGGGGCGGGGGCGCGAAGACGTGCTGGGCGAGGACGTCGGCGAACAGGTGGTGCATCCCGTTCACGGGGTCGCAGACGGCCATGTCGCCGAACGTGTCGCCGTGGTAGCCGCCCCGGACGGTGAGGAGCCGGCGCCGTTCCGGACGCCCCTGCGAGCGCCAGAACTGCAGCGCCATCTTGATCGCGACCTCGACCGCGACGGACCCGGAGTCGGCGAAGAACACCTTGGTCAGCGGCTCCGGAGTGAGCTCGACGAGCCGCTCGGCGAGCCGGACGGCGGGCGGGTGCGTGAGCCCGCCGAACATCACGTGCGCCATCTTGCCGAGCTGCCCGGTGACGGCCGCGTTCAGCTTCGGGTGGTTGTAGCCGTGCACGGCCGCCCACCACGAGGACATGCCGTCGATCAGCTCGGTGCCGTCGGCGAGGGTCAGCCGCACCCCGTCCGCCGACACGACCGGCAGCGCGGGCGCCGCCGCGGGCATCGGCGCGTAGGGGTGCCAGATGTGCTCGCGGTCGAACTCCAGCATCCGCTCGGTCTCGCGGGGGCTCATCCGCCCCAGCTGCAGCGGGATCACTCGCCCTTCCCCTCGTCCGCGGGGGCGCCGACGCCCTCGGCGGCGGCCCAGCGGCGCAGTTCCTCGGCCGCGGCCTCCTTGCCGATCATGCCGCGGTCCAGGCGGAGTTCGAGGAGGAACTTGTAGGCGCGCCCGACGAGGGGGCCGGGGGCGATGCCGAGGATCTCCTGGATCTCGTTGCCGTCGAGCTCCGGGCGGATCGCGGCCAGTTCCTCCTCCTCAGCCAGCCGCTCGATCCGCACCTCCAGGTCGTCGTAGGTGCGGCGCAGCCGGTCGGCCTTGCGCTTGTTGCGGGTGGTGCAGTCGGCGCGGGTCAGCTTGTGCAGGCGGGTGAGGAGCGGCCCGGCGTCGCGGACGTAGCGGCGGACGGCCGAGTCCGTCCACTCGCCGGTGCCGTAGCCGTGGAACCGCAGGTGCAGCTCCACGAGGCGGGACACGTCGGAGATGACGTCCTTCGGGTAGCGCAGCGCGGTCAGCCGCTTGCGGGCCATCTTCGCGCCGACGACCTCGTGGTGGTGGAAGGAGACCCGGCCGCCGGCCTCGAAGCGCCGGGTCTTGGGCTTGCCGACGTCGTGCAGCAGCGCCGCGAGCCGCAGCACGAGGTCGGGGCCGTCCTCCTCCTGCGCGATCGCCTGCTCCAGCACGATCAGCGAGTGCTCGTAGACGTCCTTGTGCCGGTGGTGCTCGTCGATCTCCAGCCGCAGCTTCGGCAGCTCGGGCAGGACGTGCGCGGCGAGGCCGGTGTCGACCAGCAGCGCCAGGCCCTCCCGCGGGTACAGGCCGCAGAGCAGCTTGGACAGCTCGTCGCGGACCCGTTCGGCCGACACGATCTCGATGCGGCCCGCCATGTCCTTCATCGCGCGGACGACGTCGGGCGCGACGGTGAAGCCGAGCTGGGAGGCGAACCGGGCGGCGCGCATCATCCGCAGCGGGTCGTCGCTGAAGGAGTCCTCCGGCCGGCCGGGCGTCCGCAGCACCTTGCGCTGCAGGTCGGTGAGGCCGCCGAACGGGTCGACGAACTCGTGCCCGGGCAGCCGCGCCGCCATCGCGTTGACGGCGAAGTCACGGCGGCGCAGGTCCTCGACCAGGGACGTCCCGTAGGACACCTCCGGCTTGCGGGACTTCGGGTCGTAGGACTCGCTGCGGTAGGTGGTGATCTCCAGCTCGACGCCGTCCTTGCGCAGGCCGACCGTGCCGAACTCGATGCCGATCGTCCAGTGCGCGTCCGCCCAGCCGCGGATGATCTCCAGGGTGCGCTCGGGCGGGGCGTCGGTGGTCAGGTCCACGTCCTTGGTCGGACGGCGCAGCAGCGCGTCCCGGACGGGCCCGCCGACCAGCGCCAGCTCGTGACCGGCCGCCGCGAACCGGGCGCCGAGCTCGTCGGCGACGGGCGCGATCCCGCGCAGCAGCTCGGCGATCGCGGTGCGCCGCGAGGACTCTGGGGTCACGTTCTGGTCAGGCACGGCCATCGAGCGTATTTCCTTGGTTGACGGGCTGACAAAGGACTTTCTGGCGAGCGCCGGGGTCCGCGCGGGAGTCTTTTCGGGGCCGAAGAAGGACGGGGCCCTTCACACGCCCCGATCCCCGGGTTACGTTTCGGGCACCCGACGACGCTCCGCGCGACCCGGTGAGCCTCCCGTACGACAACGGTAGCGGGATCCAAAAGGGCCACGGTCCGCCGCACGTGCGGTTGAGGCGCGTCGCGAGGGGTTCGCCGTGCGGCGCGGCAGGGATGAGACCTGCCGTTCCGGGTATGTGGGGGTCTCCCCCCGCAGGGTGTGCGACGCACGGGGCCGCAGGGAAACCGGATCCGGGGGTGAGCGGGGCATGCCCCGCGGGATGGAGCCGAACATGAAGGACGCTCTCACCATCCACCGCGCGCTTCTCGGCTGGGAGACGGCGCACGAGATCGTGCGGCTGCCCCTCGCGATGACCCGGGCCGACGAGCTGCCCAGGGCGCTGGGCCTGCCGCCGGAGCGGTGCCTGGTGACGCGCGTCTACTCCTGCGAGGGCGCCCACCGCGGCCGTCCCTTCCTGGCCGGGGCGATCGTCCCGGCGGGCCGGCGGCCGTCCACCGAGGCCGTGCGGTCGGCCGTGGGCGCCCGCGCCGTCCGGCCCGCGCACGCGGACGTGGTCAACGCCGTCACCGAGTACGCGGCGGGCCTGGTCTGCCCGCTGCTCCTGCCGGAGTCGATGCCCCTGCTGATCGACCGCGAACTCGTGGACGGGCTCCACGCCCACGGCGTCGTCTACACGGCGACCGGCGAGGCGTCCACGGCGCTCGGCATCAAGGCCAGCGTCCTGTACTCCCTCTGCCGCCCGAAGCCCGTCGACCTGCTGGCCCCGCTCAGCGCCGCGTCCGCCCCCGGGCGCGACCACGTGACGACCTGAGCCTCCCGCCCGCCGCGGCCCCGCCGGCGAGTGGCACCCGGCAACGCCATGAACACCGACGGACTAACATCGGGGCCGTGGTGCGGGAAAACGACGCCCGCCGTCCTCGGCCTGTCCTCGCGCCGCCGGACGGGCTCTGGACGGGCACGGCGTGAGGGCGGACACGGCGTGACAGCGGTCGGACGCGCGTTGGCGCTGGCCGCGATGCTGCCCTGTCTCGCGATGGCGGCCTCCCCGGCCATGGCGTCCCCGGCACGGACCCCGGCGAGGGCCCCCGCCGGCGCCCCGGCGGCGGCACATGCGCGCGCGCAGGTGGCGCTCGCGCTCACCAAGGTCACCCCGAAGACCCTCGCCGCGAACTCCAGGATCGAGATCTCCGGGGCGGCGCGGAACCGCAGCGGCCGCGCGCTGGCCGGCCTCACCCTGCGGCTGCGCTACAGCGCCCAGCCCGTGACCAGCCGGAGCCAGCTCGACCAGCTCGCGTCCGGACAGCAGACCGCGCTGCCCAACGTCGCCCCGCAGCAGCAGTCGCTCGCGCAGGCGACCAGGCCCGGCGTGACCCAGGGCTGGAGCTTCCGGACCACCGCCCAGCAGCTGGGCCTGCGCGCCCCCACCGGCACCCCCGGCGTCTATCCGATGCGCGTCGAGGTGCTGAACTCCGCGCAGCAGGTCGTCGGCGGCCTGACGACCTTCCTGACGATGATGCCGAAGCAGCGGAGCTTCAAGCCGGTGGCGGTCGGCTGGGTGCTGCCGCTGATCGACCGGATGCACCGCGCCAACGACCGCACGTTCATCGACGACGATCTCGCCAAGGAGCTGGCGCCCGGCGGCCGGCTCCACCGGATCGTGGAGGCGGCCTCCACCACCGGAACGCCGGTCACCTGGGCGATCGACCCGGCGCTGCTGGACGACGTCCGGCAGATGGCGTCGGGCGACTACTTCGTCAAGCCGCCCGGGGCGGCGAAGGCCGTCCGCAAGGAGAAGAGCAAGGTCGCCGCGACGTGGCTGACGTCGCTGAAGAACGCCTCGAAGGGCGACCCGTACTTCGTCCTGCCCTACGCCGACCCCGACGTCACCGCGCTGGTCCGGCGCAAGACGACCGGGGACATCGGCGTCGCCTTCGACGCGCGCAACACCGCCTTCGTGGCGCAGATCCTCGGACGCCAGCCCGACGCCCACGTCGCCTGGCCGGCGTCCGGCGTCGGCGGGCCCGGCACGCTCGAACAGCTCGCCAAGTACGCCCTGAAGGACGGCGGGTCCTTCCTGATGAGCAGCTCGCAGTTCGAGAACCCCGTGACGGGCGCGCAGCCGAACGCGACCACCGCGCTCCAGACGCACCTGGGCGCCAAGAAGGCCCTCCTCTACGACCAGACGATCACCCAGATCCTGAACGAGGGGGCGCGGTCCGCCTCCCGGGCGCTGATGAGCGAGCAGCGGTTCCTCGCCGAGACCGCGATGGTCGCGGCGGAGGCGCCGAGCGTCCAGCGCACCGTCGTCGTCGCCCCCGACCGGCTGTGGGACCCCGCCGACGGGCTCGCCAAGAACCTGCTCACCTACACCAAGGCCGCGTCCTGGATGCGCGAGATGCCGCTGCGCACGATCGAGGCGGCCCAGCCGCAGAACCGCGTCTTCCACGGATACTCCGACAGCTACGAGAAGTTCGAGCTGGGCGACGTCCACCTCGACCAGACCCGGGCGATCGCGAAGCGCGCGGCGACGTTCAAGGCCGTGATGACCGGCCCGGTGAAAATCTCTTACGAGCGCGCCGTGCTGCGGCTGGAGTCGGTCGGCTGGCGGACGTCGCCGGGACGCGCCAAGCGGGCCCGCAAGGCGCTGGAGGACGAGCTCCGCGGCGACATGGACCTGGTCCGCGTCGTCCCCCCGAAGAACAGGCGCGTCCTGATGGGGGGCAGTTCGGGCAAGCTTCCCGTCCTGGTCGAGAACACGCTGCCCGACCAGTCGGTGCGGGTCCGGCTCGTCGTGACCTCGGAGAACACCGCCAAGCTCAAGCTGGGCGAGCTGGAACCGAACGACGCGGTGATCGAGCTCGGGCCCGGGGAGCGTGCCCAGCGGTGGATCCCCGCGCAGGCGGCCGGCAACGGCAACTTCGGCGTTCGCCTCAATCTGCAGATTCCCGGCGCGGGCGGCCGGACGTACGGTGACGGCGAGACCATCACGGTCACCACGACCGGGTACGGGCGGCTCGCCCTGCTCATCACGGGCGGCGGACTTGCCGTACTCTTCGTGGGCGTCGGAGTGCGGGCCATCAGAGCGAGGCGCCGCCGGAAAGCGGAGGCAGCCGGTGACGGGTCGACCGGAATGGGATCGCCAAGGGCAGGGGCAGCAGGGGCCGGGCTCCCCGGCGCCGGGTTCCCAGGGCCCGGGATACCCTCCGCCGAATACTCCGGGACCCCCGGGACGGGGCTACCCGGCACAGGGCGGCCCCCAGGGGTACCCGCCGGGCCCGCCGCCCCAGGGACCGCGCCCGCAGGGGTCGATGCCGCAGGGCCGGCCGGGGATGCGGCCGGGTCCGCAGACCCCCGGCCCGAGGACCCCGCAGCAGTACCCGGGCCCGCCGACGGGCCGGCCGCCGGGCACGGCCAACACGGCCGCCGAGACGGTGGTTGACATCCCCCTTCCAGGCGGAAGCCCGCCGGACTCCGACACCACGGTCGTGGACACGCCTCCGGCGCAGGAGGGCAAGGGCTCGTCCGGCATCCTGAAGTCCGGCGCGATCATGGCGGTGGGCACCCTCGCGTCCCGCGTCACCGGCTTCCTGCGCACGGCCGTGATCGTCGCTGCGCTCGGCACCGGGCTGCTCGCCAACTCCTACAACACCGCCAACACCATCCCCAACCAGATCTACGACCTGCTGCTGGGCGGCATCCTCACCAGCGTCATCGTCCCGCTCTTGGTGCGGGCCAAGCAGCGCGACCGGGTCGCCGGGGAGCAGTACGAGCAGCGCGTGTTCACCCTCGCGGTGATCGGGCTCGGCGTCCTCACCGTCGTGTCCGTGCTGCTCGCGCCGCTGTTCATCGACATCCTGGCGGGCAGCTACAGCGGCGACCAGCGCGAGGTCGCCATCCTGTTCGCCCGGTTCTTCCTCCCCCAGCTGTTCTTCTACGGCGTCGGGGCGTTCGCCGGGGCCGTCCTCAACACGCGCGGCAGCTTCGGCGCGCCGATGTGGGCGCCCGTCCTGAACAACATCGTGGTGATCGCGGTCGGCGGCGCGTTCCTCGCGATCACCACCGGCCGCGTCGACCCGTCCAGCATCACCGACCAGCAGCTCATGCTGCTGTCCATCGGCACGACCGGCGGCATCGTCCTGCAGACGGTCGCGCTGTGGCCGTCGCTGCGCCGCGTCGGGTTCCGGTGGCGGCCCCGGCTCGACTTCCACCGCGGCGAGCTCGGCGAGGTCGGGCGGATGGCGGGCTGGACGCTGCTGTACGTCGTCGCCGCCCAGGCCGCGTTCGCCGTCGTCACCGCGCTGACGAACAGCGCCGGGAAGCACGCGTACGTCCAGGGGCTCGGCGAAGGCTACGGGTACACCCCGTACTTCAACGCCTACCAGCTCTTCCAGCTCCCCTACGCGATCGTGGGGGTCTCGGTGATCACCGCGCTGCTGCCGCGGATGAGCCGGTTCGCCGCCGAGGGCAAGACCGCCGACGTGCGCGCCGCCTTCTCCAGCGGGCTGCGGCTCTCCTCCGTGATCATCATGCCGGCGGCGGCGCTGATGCTGGTGCTCGGGCCGGAGATCACCACCGTGCTGTTCGCGCACGGCAACACCAACGCCGACGACGCCCTGGTGATCGCGCGGGTCATGCAGATGTTCGCGATCGCGCTCGTCCCGTTCTCGATCTACCAGCTGATGCTGCGGGTCTTCTACTCCTACGGCGACACCCGGACGCCCGCGCTGATCGGCCTCGTCGTCACCTCCACGAACATCGCGATGGCGTTCACCGCCTACAACGTCCTCGGCCTCAAGTGGATCGTGGTCGGCATCGCGGGCGGGTTCGCGATCAGCAACGTGGTCGGGACGGTCACCTGCTGGCTGGTGCTGCGCCGCAAGCTCGGCGGCATGGACGGGCGCCGCGTCGTCGGCGGCCACCTCAAGCTGCTCGTCGCGATCTGGCCGCTGATCGGCTTCGCCTACGCGGCGCACACGGTCGCGGACGCGCTGGGCGGCATCGACACGATGGTGCCCGCGCTGGCCACCCTGATCGCCGGATCCGTCGGCGGCGGGCTGCTGTACGTGCTGTTCGCCAAGCTGCTGCGGGTGGAGGAGATCCAGACGACCATCGCGACGTTCGCCCGCCGGCTGCCGGGGCGGGCAAAGTAAAAAAGGACGCGCGGCGATAAGGCGGCCACTCGCGCGAGTAACCACTACCATGTGGGGGACTACGGCTTGCGGGGCGACACCCTGGGGAACGCAAAGAGGAGGGTCGGAGGCGTAAGCTGCCACGCCACGAACATGGGATCTGACCACCTGTGCAGGACGTTGCCGTGAGCACGTCAGTCATCGAGCCCGGCACCCGTCTCGCCGGCCGCTACCGGCTCGAGGAGCGCATCAGCGACTCGGGCGGCTCGTCGCTCTGGAAGGCCATCGACGAGATCCTCGCGCGGGCGGTCGCCGTCCGCACCTTCGACCCCGAGTTCCCCCGGATCGCCGAGGCGGTCACGTCGGCACGGTCGGCCAGCCGGCTGACCGACCCCCGCCTGACCCAGGTGTTCGACGCCGACGACTCGGGGGAGAGCGCCTACATCGTCAGCGAATGGGTCGCCGGCGAGACCCTGGAGGGCATGCTCGCCAAGGCCCCGCTGGAGCCGGGCCGCGCCGCGACCCTGCTCTACGAGGCGTCCGAGGCGATCTCCGCCGCGCACGCCGCCGGGCTCTCCCACCTCTGCCTCACCCCCCGCGACCTGGTCTGGACGACCGGCGGCACCGTCAAGATCCTCGGTGTCGCCACCGACGCCGTCCTGTGCGACCGCGAGTCCGACGACTCCGCCGCCGAGGACGTGCGCGGCCTCGGCCGGATGCTGTACGCGGCGCTCACCGCCCACTGGCCCGGTGACGAGGACGGGTCCGCCCTGCCGGCCGCGCCCGCGTCCGACGGCCTCCCGCACGCGCCCCGCCAGGTCCAGGCCGGCATCTCGCACGCGATCGACGCGATCGTCTGCCGCTGCCTCGGCATCGGCACGGGCGAACCGCTCGCGTCCCCCGCCGACCTGGCCAAGGCGCTGCGCGGCGTCCCGCGCACCCCGCTGCCGCTGTTCGCCGGGCTCGGCAACGCCCCGCCGGCCGCCCCGCGGCAGACGCCGCCGAGGCGCCCCGCGGCGCAGTCGGCTCCGCCGCAGCAGCCGCACCGGCAGCCCGCCCCCGAACCGCCCGCGGCCTCGCACGTCCCACCGCCGCGTGCGCGCGCCCAGCGGCACGCCTCACCGCCGCCCCCGCCGCCGGTTTCCGCCACCCGGACGACGCCCGCGCACACCCACGGCGGCCCGAAACGTCCGGCCAACCGCGCCCTGATGGGCGTCGCCGCGGCCGCGCTGACCGTCATCGTCGGGCTCGGGGCCTGGGCGCTGACCGGCCTCGTCGGCGACGACAAGCCCAAGGGCGGCGGCCCCACCGACAACGCCCAGACGAGCGCGCCGCCCAAGCCGACGGTCGTGAAGCTCACCCCGCAGCGTCCCCTGCCCGCCGAACTCCCCATGGGCGGTCACACCGACGGCGCGATCAGCAAGAACCTCGCGTCCGTCGTCGACGGCAAGCCCAGCGGCGACTGGGAGACCCAGAGCTACGCCGACGCCGACTTCGGCCGGTACTCCAAGGGCCTCGGCGTCCTGCTCGACATGGGCAAGCCCGTCAAGGTCGCCAACGTGAAGGTCTACTCCCCGGTGAGCGGCGGGGTGCTGCAGCTCCGCGTCGGCGACTCGCAGTCCCCGACCGACCTGAAGCGCGTCGGCGAGCAGACTCCCAACGGCGGCGAGGTCGCCTTCGCCGTGAACCCGCAGGCCACGGGCCGGTTCGTGCTCGTCTGGTTCACCCAGCTGCCCGGCGGGCCGTTCAAGGGGCGGCTCGGCGAGATCGCCGTCTACGGCGCGACCGGCTGATCACGTTCCGGCAGCGGGCAGATATGGGCTGTGACGTGGAGCGGCGCATGTCTGTATCGTGCCTGTGAGCAGTTTGTCCCCTCGCCCCCAGGATCACGTGGTGCCTTCCTCAGCAGCCGGCCGCGGATGCCCGGCGCCAACCGGGCGTCCCGAAAGAGAAGGCGGTCGCTCATGACGTCGGTGAGCATGCGTCGCGTAGGCGAAGTGCCCGACAAAGAGCTCCTCGCCCGGCACGCCCAGGGGGACCCGCACGCCTTCGCCGAACTCGTGCACCGCCACCGCGACCGCATGTGGGCGGTCGCGCTCCGCACGCTCGGCGACCCTGAGGAGGCGGCGGACGCGCTGCAGGACGCGTGCCTCTCGGCGTTCCGCGCCGCCGGGCGCTTCCGCGGAGACGCCGCCGTCACGACCTGGCTGCACCGCATCGTGGTGAACGCGTGCCTCGACCGCGTCCGGCGCAAGTCCGTCCGCCCGGCGACGCCGATGGGCGACGACGCGACGTTCGACGCCGTCGCGCCCAAGATGCCCGACCCCACCGACGCGCACGGCGTCTCCCTCGACGTCCGCACCGCGCTGGAGCAGCTGCCGTACGAGCAGCGGGCCGCCCTGATCCTCGTCGACATGATGGGCTACTCCGTCGACGACGCCGCACAGGTCATGGAGGTCCCACCCGGAACGATCAAGAGCCGGTGCGCGCGGGGCCGCGCCCGGCTCGCGCCCCTTCTCGTCCACCACCGGAACCGACGCGAGCCCAGGAACGTCGGAGGTGTGGAAGGAGGTGGCATGCCCAAGTGAACCCCGCGCACCTTGACTACGACGTCTTGGCCGACCTGGCCGAGGGACTTCTCGAAGACGACGAAGCCGCCTCCGTCAACGCACACCTCGACACCTGCGCCGACTGTCGTGAGCTGTCCGCCGACCTTGCGGACGTCTCCCGGATCCTGGCGGAGGCCCCGGTGCCGTCCATGCCCGCCGAACTGGCCGAGCGCATCGACACCGCCATCGCGGCGGAATCGATGCACACCGCCACCGTGGCGAGCCTGGAGCAACGGCGCGGAAGGCGGCATTGGCGGATACTGTCGGCGGCCGCGGCGACGGTGGTCGTGCTCGGCGGCGGAGCGACGGTCGGCAAGATCGCGCTGGACAGCGCGAGCAGCAGTGACAGCGCGGCGCGGCATCCGGCGCCGCACCGCTCCCTGACCGACCCGGGCTCGGGCTCGGGGGTGCCGAAGGCGGCCCCCGGAGATTCCGACCCCACGTTCAAGGTCGCCCAGAGCGGCACCGACTACCGGTCGGGCACGCTGGGCGAGCAGGTCGGCGGTGTCGTGGCGGGCGAGCAGCAGATGCGCGCCGAGACCGCCGCGCCGGACGCCCGGCTCCGCGGCTGCGTCGCCGGCGTCGCCGGCGAGCAGAAGCTCCTCCTTGTCGACCAGGCGAGATACGAAGGACGACCCGCGATCATCATCGCCGTGAACGGCGACCGCCCCGGCAGGCGGAACATCTGGGTCGTCGAACCGGACTGCTCCCCGCAGGCCCATCACCTGCTGAAGCAGCTGAAGAACGTCTGACCCGCCACGCCCTGATCGGGGCACTCGCGCACACCTGAGGGCCATGGACGGCCGATCCCGTCCATGGCCGCTCACGTGAGGCCATGGCCTGCCCAAGACGTCCTGTTCTCTCTATGACGCCCATTTTTCCGGCGAAGTTCGTGGGGCGTCGGCAGCGGTGACGGCGATCTTCCATCCCGTCGCGTCGCGTCCGCCGGGGCGTGCTCAGAGCGAGGCGAGGAAGTCCAGGGCGATCGCCCAGGCGCGCTCGGCCGCCTCGGCGTCGTAGTCGGGCAGGTCGGGGTCGGTGAACAGGTGACCCGCGCCGCGGTAGCGGAACACCTCCACGTCCGCGCCCGCCTTGCGCATCTGCAGGTACCACGCGTTGAGCCAGTCGACGGGCTCCCAGGTGTCGGGGTCGGCGACGTGCAGCTGCACCGGGATGTCGGTGGACGCGTCCTCCGCGATGTCGGACGTGCCGTGCATCAGCAGCAGCCCGCCCGCCTTCTCGTCGGCGAACGCGAGGTTCTGGGCGATGGAGCCGCCGAGCGAGAACCCCGCGTAGACGAGCCCGCCCTCCCCGGTCAGCGGCGCGGCGGCCACGACGGCGCGGCGCAGCAGCTCGTCCCGCCCGATCTCTTCCTTGATCTCGATCCCGGCCTCGGCGTCGTCGACGACGCGCCCGTCGTAGAGGTCGGGGGCGTGCACCTCGTGCCCGGCGGCACGGAGCCGGTCGGCCGCCTGGAGCACCGCGGGCCGCAGCCCGTACATCGAGTGGAGGAGGAGAATGCGTGCCATGGGGCCCAGCCTAGAGCGCCTCCGGGCCCCTCGGCGGCGGTGCGCGGCCCGGCGCCGCGTACCGGGGAATCTGCGGGCCCTAGGATCGGTTGACGCGACTGTGAGGCCCGGTCGAGCGGCACCGGCGGCCAACGAGGAGAGGCAAGAACTGTGAGCGACGTCCGTAACGTCATCATCATCGGCTCCGGTCCCGCGGGCTACACGGCCGCCGTCTACGCGGCCCGCGGCGACCTCAAGCCGCTGGTGTTCGAGGGTTCGGTGACGGCCGGCGGTGCGCTGATGAACACCACCGACGTGGAGAACTTCCCCGGCTTCCCCGACGGGATCATGGGCCCCGACCTGATGGACAACCTGCGCAAGCAGGCCGAGCGCTTCGGCGCCGAGCTCATCACCGACGACGTCACCGAGGTCGACCTGACCGCCGACCCGAAGGTCGTGAAGGTCGGCGACGAGACCTACCTCGCCAAGACCGTGATCGTCGCGACCGGCTCCGGGTACCGCGAGCTGGGCCTGCCGGACGAGAAGCGGCTGTCCGGCCGGGGCGTCTCCTGGTGCGCCACCTGTGACGGGTTCTTCTTCCGCGAGCAGGACATCGCCGTCGTCGGCGGCGGCGACACCGCGATGGAGGAAGCGATCTTCCTGACCAAGTTCGCCCGCTCGGTGACCGTGGTCCACCGGCGCGACGAGCTGCGCGCCTCCAAGATCATGCAGGACCGGGCGTTCGCCAACGAGAAGATCAAGTTCCTCTGGGACAGCGAGGTCGCCGCGATCCAGGGCGACGACCGGGTGACCGGCGTGACGATCCGCAACACCAGGACCGGCGCGGAGTCCGCCCTGGAGATCACCGGCCTGTTCATCGCGATCGGCCACGACCCGCGCAGCGAGCTGTTCGAAGGGCAGCTGGAGACCGACACCGACGGCTACCTGCTGGTCGACGCCCCCACGACGAAGACGAAGATCCCCGGCGTGTTCGCCTGCGGCGACGTGGTCGACCACATCTACCGGCAGGCCATCACCGCCGCGGGCAGCGGCTGCTCGGCCGCCATCGACGCCGAGCGCTGGCTGCAGGACCGGGACGCCGCCGAGACCGTCCCGCAGGCCTGACCGCCCCACCGGCCATGCGGCGCCGCCCGGCTCACGCGCCGGGCCGGCGCCGCGGCGGTGGGCTGCATCGGGCGGGGGAGCGCCCCGCCCCACGCGAGAACCGAAGGAGACCGATGAAAGCCGTGACCGACGCCGACTTCGCGTCCGAGGTCCTGGAGAACGACAAGCCCGTTCTCGTCGACTTCTGGGCGGAATGGTGCGGCCCCTGCCGGATGGTGGCGCCGATCCTGGAGGAGATCTCCAAGGAGCACGGCGACAAGCTCGACATCGTCAAGCTGAACATCGACGAGAACCCGCAGGTTCCGCAGCGGTACGGCGTCATGCAGATCCCGACGATGAACGTCTACAAGGGCGGCGAGGTCGTCAAGCAGATCATGGGCGCCAAGCCGAAGGCCGCCCTGCTGAGGGATCTCGCCGAGTTCATCTGAACCCGCACCGCCTCCCGCGGCGAGCGCGAACGCGTGGCCCGCACTCCACCCGGAGTGCGGGCCACGCGCCGTTCAGAGCGCCTCAGACGGGCCGCAGGGCCCCTTCGGGGGTCATGGATCCCAGCAGCCGCTCCAGCGCCACCTCGACGTCCTCACGCCATGACAGCGCCGACTTCAGCTCCAGCCGCAGCCGCGGGTACCGGTGGTGCGGCCGGACGGTCTTGAAGCCGACCGACAGCAGGTAGTCGGCGGGCACCATGCACCCGCCCTCCTCGCCCTTCAGGTCGCCGAACGCCTCGATCGCCTTCACGGCGCGGCGCGTCAGGTCCTTCGCGACCCCCTGGACGAGCATCCGGCCGATGCCGCCGCCCGCGAACTCCGGCAGGACGTGCGCCGTCATCAGCAGCACCGCGTCCGCGCTCACCGGGCTCGTCGGGAACGCCACCGACCGCGGCACGTACAGCGGCGGCGCGTACATGACGAACCCCGCCGGAACGTCGTCCACGTAAACGATCTTGCCGCAGCTGCCCCACTCCAGGAGGGTCGAGGAGATCCACGCCTCCTTCTCCAGGCCCGCGTCGCCGCTCTCCCGGGCCCGGTCCCGGCTCACCGGATCCAGCTCCCAGAACACGCACCCGCGGCAGCGGTGCGGCAGATCATCGAGATTGTCCAGCGTGATGTTGACGAGACGACGCGACACCGGGTCGGCACCCCCTGTTGCGATCCTCGCCCGCCGGCCTGGGACCCGTGACGGCGGAAGCTCCCGGCAAACCATCCGGGACCCGCGGGCATCGTATCGGACAGGAGTTTCCCCAATGCCGCGGCACGCCACACCCGAGCGCCCCGCCGCGGCGGTCATGACGTAGTTTGCAGGGAAGCCGAATCGCCCCGGAGGTGCCTCGTGGAACAGCACTCGCGTACGGATGCCTATGCGGATCGCTACGCCGCCCGTGCCGCCGGCATGGTGCCGTCGGAGATCCGGGCCCTGTTCGCGATGGTCTCCCGCCCCGAGGTGGTCTCGCTCGCGGGAGGCGCGCCCTACGTCTCAGCGCTCCCCCTCGACGCCGTCGGCCGGATGATCGGCGAACTCGTCGCCGGCAAGGGCGCCGAGGTCCTCCAGTACGGCTCCGCCCAGGGCGACGAGCGGCTCCGCGAGCACATCTGCGAGGTCATGTCCCTGGAGGGCGTCCACGCGTCCGCGGACGACGTGGTCGTCACCGTCGGCGCGCAGCAGGCGCTCGACCTCATCACCAAGATATTCGTCGACCCCGGCGACGTCGTCCTGGCGGAGGCCCCGTCCTACGTGGGCGCGCTAGGCACGTTTGCCTCCTACCAGGCCGACGTGGTGCACGTGCCCCTGGACGAGGGCGGCCTCGTCCCGTCCGCGCTGCGCGAGACCCTCGCCCGCCTCCGCGCCCAGGGACGCCGGGTCAAGTTCCTCTACACCGTCCCGACCTTCCAGAACCCCGCGGGCGTCACCTTCACCACGGCCCGCCGCGCCCAGATCCTGGAGATCTGCGCCGAGTACGACGTGCTGGTCATCGAGGACAACCCGTACGGGCTCCTCGGCTTCGACAGCGAGCCCATGCGGGCCCTCCGCGCGGACGACGCCGAACGCGTCATCTACCTCGGCTCGTTCTCCAAGACGATCGCCTCCGGGCTCCGCGTCGGCTGGGTGCTGGCGCCGCACGCGGTGCGGGCGAAACTCGTGCTGGCCGCCGAGTCCGCGATCCTCTGCCCGTCGAACTTCTCGCAGCTCGCCGTCCGCGAGTACCTCGCGACGCAGCCGTGGCGGGAGCAGATCAAGGACTTCCGGGAGCTGTACCGGGCGCGCCGTGACGCGATGCTGGAGTCCCTTGACCAGCTCATGCCCGACGGGTGCACCTGGACCCGCCCCGCCGGCGGCTTCTTCGTCTGGCTCACCCTTCCCGAGGGACTCGACGCCAAGGCGATGGCCCCCCGCGCGATCGCCGAGCGCGTCGCCTACGTCCCCGGCACCGGCTTCTACGCGGACGGCACCGGCCACCGGCACATGCGCCTGTCCTACTGCTTCCCCGAGCCGCACCGGATCCGCGAGGGCGTCCGCCGGCTGGCGGGCGTGGTGGAACAGGAGATCCGTCTCCGGGACACTTTCGGGAGCCCCCGCGGCGGGACGTCCACCGGCGTCCAGACGCCGGGCCCGGGCATCGTCTGACTGTTTCACGTGAAACGAGGAGCATCTTGGAACTGGGGCATGTCGTCGTTCTCGCCGGAGGGCTCTCCTACGAGCGGGAGGTCTCGCTCCGTTCCGGCAGGCGGGTCGCCGACGCGCTGCGCGCCCGCGACATCCCGGTCGAGCTCCGCGACGCCGACGCGACCCTTCTGGACTCCCTGACCGACGACCCGCCGGACGTCGTCTTCCCCGTCCTGCACGGCGCGGCGGGGGAGGACGGCTCGATCCGCGACGTCCTCGGACTCCTGGACGTCCCCTATGTCGGCGCCCGCCCGGACGCGTGCCGCGTCGTCTGGGACAAGCCGACCGCCAAGTCGGTGGTGCGGCGCGCGGGTCTGCGGACGCCCGAGTCCGTCGCCCTGCCGAAGGAGGTCTTCCACGACCTCGGCGCGGCGTCCGTCCTGGACCAGATCGTCCGCGGCCTCGGCCTGCCGCTGTTCGTGAAGCCGACCCGCGGCGGCTCGGCTCTCGGCACCTCCGTCGTCCACGAGGCGTCCGAGCTGTCCGCCGCCATGGTCGGCTGCTTCGCCTACGGCGACGCCGCCCTCGTCGAGCGCTACATCGAGGGCACCGAGGTCGCGGTCAGCGTCATCGAGCGCGACGGCGCCCCGACCGCCCTCCCCGCCGTGGAGATCGTCGCCCCCGGCGGACGCTACGACTACACGGCCCGCTACGACGCCGGCGACACCGAGTTCGTCACCCCGGCCCGCCTCACCCCCGAAGCGACCGCCCGCGCCGCCGAGGCCGCGATCACCGCCCACCGCGCCCTGGGCCTCCGCGACCTCTCCCGCACCGACCTCATCGTCTCCCCCGACGGCGAGGTGCACTTCCTGGAGGTCAACGTCGCCCCCGGCATGACGGAGACCAGCCTCCTCCCCCGAGCCGTCAGCGTCGCCGACCTGGACTTGGGCGAAGTATGCGAATCCCTCCTCCGCTCCCACCTCCGCTGACCCCACAGCGGAACCCGCTGGCTCGCCACAGTGACCCCCCTTGCGCACAACGCAACGGCCCCGCGCACGACGGCAAGGCGATCGACCGCGTGCCCTTCCAAGTGCTCGCCGAAGTTCCCACTAGCAAGTCACCCTGAACCGCCTACACCACCCCGTTCAGGTGCCGCCGCGGACGGCAGCCGCCGCTAATCGCCCGCCATGAAGACTCCGGGCTGAACTCGTCCGAGCGAGGCCCGCAGATGGGCCTAGATCTGCTCCCTAGCCCCCGTCGGGCGGAAGCGGCACTTGATCTCGACCTGCCCCACACTCGACCGCCTCCTGGCACTAGAGCGATCTACAAGGGCATCGGCTGACCAAGAGATCACCGGAGGACGGGCCCACGGAACACTCGGCCCGCGATCACGACGGCTCACTAGCAGACGAGGTGCAGCCGAGGGCGTTCGACAGCAGGGGCCACGGCACACAGACCCCACCGCCCACACAGGGCCGCGCCTCAGCCTCGTTCGCGCCGGGAAGAACGTCGATCGGCTTTCGTACGGGCCGACCAGGGCAAGGTCGCACAAGCGGCGAGGGCGGTATCAAGGCCCGGGTCGATCGCTCGCTCCGACCGCTCCCACCGCGATCCAACTTGGGATCGCCCTAGGCCCTGCCTCGGGCGCCCAGGCCGCATGTCTGCGAGCAAGGTCAAAGGCGCCAGAACGCCCCCTGAGGGCCCCGAATGGCACTGCACGACAAGGCGCAGTCCTCCTCTGCCCCCTGCCCGCCGAGCACCCTTGACCCTCGTTTCACGTGAAACAGCGAACTCCGCGCTCGCGTAGGTGACGCCCAGCGGAGCCCTCCCCAGGCCCATGGCAACCCACAGCGGTGAGGCAGCCGAGAGCCCCAACCGCACACGACGAACCCGCGCACGCGCCACACGGTCACCCGCTCCTCGGTCGACCCCCCGCGCTTCGCAGCTCGTCCCTGACGCTCAGCCCCACGGGCGGACCTAACGGCCTCCTACACCGACGCTCAGGGCTTCATGAGTCCGTCTACTCCTGATTTCCACGGGTTACAGGGCGGACAGTTTCACGTGAAACCTGCTCCGGCGAGCGCGGGATCGAGGTGCCACAACAGCGTCCACACGGACACCCACCGCCAACGGCCCCCTCGGGCGTTGCAACCACGCCGTGGTGGGCCGGACGTTCCACCACCATGCCCGGACGCCGCTGTGGGCGACCATCGCATCCCCAGGGGCAGGGCGCGAGAACCCGTACTCCGGCATCACCGTCGGCGCGGTTGACCCGCCCGGCCGTTGTCTGCGACCTCCCCTAGGCTCACGTGCGCGAAGGGATCGCCACAGGAGATCATCGTCAACGCGACCGACTCGTCCAGGACGCCGTTGTCCACGGCCGCCGCGGGACCGCCAGAACCATCAGGCGGATCACCCGTCGATGCGGCCGGTGTATCCGATAGACCGTCGATCGCGACCGACCGCGAAGCACGAGGACGGCGCAACTGGGTCACCAGGCGGGTCACCGTCGACGCAGCCAGCCCCTGCCCGAGACGCCGTTGGTGGCGGACTGACTTCGTCACATGGAGCTCGACGCGACAGGAACACCTGCGCTCACCGTAGACGCGGCCCGCATGCGCGGCGCGCCCCGACCGCATGGCAGAGGGCTGTGTGCGACGAGAACAACAGGCGGATCAAGTGGCGGCGCGGCCGGCCTGTCCGGGGTGCCGTTGGTGGCGCATGACCGCGGGGCACAATGCTGGGCGAGACGAGTCGCGGGGCGCATCATCGGCGGCGTGGCAGGTCTGTCCGGTACGCCGTGGGTTGTGGGCACCCGCGAAGCAGGAGGGCGCAACGGGTCGCCGAGCGGGTCACCGTCGACTTGGCGGGGCTGCCGGGGGCGCCGCTCTGGGGCCAACTAGCTCCCTAGAGGATGGAGGCGACGGGGGGCTATTTGAGCCGCCCTTGCCGCGTTTGTCTGGCCGGTACGCCGGGTGTCTGT
The DNA here is from genome assembly GCF_040653135.1 of Actinomadura sp. NPDC048021. Taxonomy (NCBI): domain Bacteria; kingdom Bacillati; phylum Actinomycetota; class Actinomycetes; order Streptosporangiales; family Thermomonosporaceae; genus Actinomadura; species Actinomadura sp. NPDC048021. The sequence goes on along the minus strand of NZ_JBEZJQ010000002.1, from coordinate 414,948 downwards.
GGCCGACCGCGAAGCATCGGAGGGCGCGACGGGGCCACCTTCCGGATCACCGTCCGCGTGACGGCTCGTCCAGGACGCCGTTGTCTGCGGCCGGCCGTGCAGTATCGCGGGGACGCGGCAGGAACAGCAGGTGGGTCAGCGTCGACACGGTCGGCTTGTCCGTTGTGCGGTTGGTTTTGATCGACCGCGAAGCACGGGGGCGCGGCAGGACGGCCGGGCGGAGCATCGTCGGCGTGGCCGGTTTACCCGGGGCGCTGCTGTAGGCGGTCTACTGTGCGCTCCATAGAGCTGAGCGCGACGGGGAGAAGAGGCGCATCGCTGTGGGCGTGGTTGGTTTGTATGGGACGCCTGCGGTGGGTGGCGGCCCTGCGCTCAGCGGGTGAGCCGGTACGCCGACGCTCGCTGGGGTGGCCAGATCCCTTTGCGGCGATCATCGTGCCTCTCTTGGTGCCGCGGACCGCGTTCGCATCGGCGATCCGGGGGACTGTCGACAGGGGCCGCAGTGGGCAGGCGCTGCGGGCGAGGGCGTGTGGCGGGATGCGGCGGCGAGTGTGGGGGGAGCCGCGACTACGTGCGACGGCTCTCGCTTCTTCGGGCGCGTGGTTCTCGGGGGATGTTTCACGGGAAACGTTGGGCGGGAATGAGAAGCGCCCCGGAGCCTTGGGCGTCCGGGGCGCTGGGGTGCGCGGGCTAGGAGTCGTCCGCCTCGGGGTCGGGGGCCATGGACTTGATGATGCGGTCCAGGTCCTCCAGGGTGGCGAACTCTACGACGATCTTGCCCTTGTTGCGGCCCATGTCGACGCGGACCCTGGTCTCGTAGCGGTCGGAGAGGCGGTCGGCCAGTTCCTTGAGGCCGGGGGCCACCGGCTTCTGGCGGCGGCCCTGGCGCGGCGTCTTCGGCTCGTCCTCCACCTCGCGGAGCGCGATCATCTCTTCGAGCGCGCGGACGGAGAGGCCCTCCTGGACGATCCGCTGCGCCAGGTGCTCCTGGGCCTCGACGCTTTCGAGGGAGAGCAGCGCGCGGGCGTGACCGGCGGACAGCACGCCCGCCGCCACCCGGCGCTGGACGGCGGGCGGCAGGTTCAGCAGGCGGAGCGTGTTGGTGATGTGCGGACGCGACCGGCCGATCCGGGTGGCGAGCTGCTCGTGGGTGGCGCCGAAGTCCTGCAGCAGCTGCTGGTACGCGGCCGCCTCCTCCAGCGGGTTGAGCTGCTGCCGGTGGAGGTTCTCCATGAGCGCGTCACGGAGCAGGTCGTTGTCGCCGGTGTCGCGGACGATCGCCGGGATGACGTCCAGCCCGGCCATCTTCGACGCGCGCCAGCGGCGCTCGCCCATGATGAGCTCGTAGTCGTGCTCCTCCGAGGAGGATTTGCGGACGACGATCGGCTGCAGCAGTCCGACGATGCCGATCGACTCGGCGAGCTCCTCCAGAGCCTGGTCGTCGAAATGCTCGCGGGGCTGGCGCGGGTTGACCGTGATCGAGCGGACGGGCAGTTCCGCGAAATGGGCTCCGGCGACCGGTTCGAGCGACGGTGCGGGAGCGGCCGCGCCGCCCGGGACGGGGCCGCCGGGGTAGCCCGGCTCTCCCGCGCCGTTCGGCTCGGCGGACGTCGGCATGGGCGGGGCGGTGGGAATGAGGGCGCCGAGGCCCCTGCCTAGTCCGCGTCGTTGCTGGCTCACTGGACAGCTCCTCCGTGGGCCATCTCCGAGGCGGCCTCGCTGTAGGCGAGGGCGCCGCTCGAACCGGGGTCGTAGGTCATGACGGACTGCCCGTAGCTGGGCGCTTCGGACACCCGGACGCTGCGAGGGATCACCGTGTTGAGGACGACGTCGCCGAAGTGGCTCCGGACGTCGTCGGCGACCTGCGCGGCGAGGCGGGTCCGGGCGTCGTACATCGTCAGCAGGATGGTCGACACCCTGAGCTTCGGGTTGAGGTGGGCTTTCACGAGGTCGACGGTGCGGATGAGCTGGCCCAGGCCCTCGAGGGCGTAGTACTCGCACTGGATCGGGATGAGCAGCTCGTCGCCCCCGACGAGGGCGTTCACCGTGAGCAGACCGAGCGACGGCGGGCAGTCGATCAGCACGTAGTCGAACTTCTCGATGTCGTAGGCGTCCAGGGCCCGCCGGAGGCGCGACTCGCGGGCCACCTTGGAGACGAGTTCGATCTCCGCGCCGGCGAGGTTGAGGGTGGCCGGCGCGCAGAAGAGGTTGGGGATCTCCGGCGCCGGGACGATAATGTCGGACAGCGCCATGTCCTCGATCAGCACGTCGTAGATCGACGGCACCTCGGCGTGGTGGTCGATGCCGAGGGCGGTGGACGCGTTGCCCTGCGGGTCGAGGTCCACCACCAGCACCTGCGCGCCGTGCATGGCGAGGGAGGCGGCGATGTTCACCGAGCTCGTGGTCTTGCCGACGCCCCCCTTCTGGTTGGCGATGGTGATGACCCGGCATCGGTCGGGCCGCGGCCATTCCCGCTCCCTGCGGCCCGACATCGCCTTGAGCGCGGTGACGGCTGTTTCATGTGAAACCTTGGCGTCCCGCAGCGCCTCTCGCACGAGTTCCGACTCCCCCTGGTTTGGTCCGTTCCGCGACACCGGCGGCTGCGCGCCGGCGTTGGTCGGCACGTAGCCGACGTTCTCCGCGGTACCGGACGTCGTGTTACCCCACATCGCGTGCCCGGAGGGAGCGGTGCCCGGCGATGATCCCGGGTCCGGCCGCGTCCCCCCGGAGGCGGGCGCCGGGGCGCCCTCGTCCGCGCCGGGCCCGCCCGGGCCGGACGGCTGTTCGTCGGGGGATTCGTCGGCGCGGTCAGGCCTGCCCAGTCCTGGTCCCGTGCTCATGAAGACCTCTTCCTCGACCCTTTGGCGCGCCGGGGGGCGCGCTGCCGTCGCCCGACAACCTCTTCTCGGCCGGCGACCACACGGACGAGTGTTGTCGGCGGATCGACCATACCGCGCCCGACTTGCAGCAGCTCCGTCGAGCGCACCCCGAAGCGCTTCAGGACCGGCTCCGCCTCCTCCAGCTCGCCCGCGGCCCGCTCGCCCTTGAGCGCGAGGAGCTCGCCGCCCGGGCGCAGCAGCGGCAGTGCCCACCGGGCCAGGCGTTCGAGGGGCGCGACGGCGCGTGCCGTGGCGACGTCCACCGCGAACTCCTCGGTCACGTCCTCGGCGCGGGCCCGCCGGACCTCGACGTTCCGCAGGTCGAGCAGCTCGACGCACTCGTTCAGGAACGTCGTGCGCCGCAGCAGCGGCTCCAGCAGGGTGATCCGCAGGTCGGGCCGGACGATGGCCAGCACGATGCCGGGGAGCCCCGCGCCCGAGCCGATGTCGACGACCCGGGCGTCGCGCGGTATGGCCGACGAGACCACCGCGCAGTTGATCAGATGGCGTTCCCAAAGCCGGTCGGCCTCGCGCGGCCCGATGAGCCCGCGTTCGACCCCGGCCTCGGCGAGAAACGCCGCGTAGCGCTCCGCGATCGGCAGTGCGTCACCGAAAACCTCCCGTGCAGTCCCCACCAGACGAATCGTTCCACAAAACCCGGTGGGGCCGTGCACGCGAAACGTTCCTGTGAACAACAGGACGCCGGGGTGGGACGACCCTTGCGTTATGGCGATAACCACATGACCCCTCCGCATATTCGCCGAGGGTCGGGTACAGGCTGCCGTGACGCCCGTCCGTCCCTCCGGAAGGAGCTCCGACACATGGGAATCGGAGTCAGTCTCGCATTCATCGCCCTCGGGGCGATCCTGGCTTTCGCCATCCGCGTTGACCTGAGCGGCCTCGACATCCACATGGTCGGATGGATCCTCATCCTGGTCGGTCTGATCAGCCTGGGGTTCACGCTCAAGTACACGCGGCCGCGCCGCGCCGCCGGACGTGTGGTCGGCGCCGACCCCGCCTACGGCGACGAGCCGGGAACGGTGGTCCGCGAGGAGCACATCATCGAGGACCCGCCGCCGCCCGGTGGCCGTCCCGCCGAACGGGTCGAGCGCGTGGTCGAGCACCCGGCGGACACGGGAGTGACGCACGGCCATCCTCAGGACCCGGCCTACGCGCAGGATCCCGCGAACGCGCAGGACCCCGCGGTGCAGAACACCACTTCGCTGGGCGGCGGTGACGTCCAGCGCCGCCGCTGGCGCCGGACCGCCCGGCGGTAGCACCGAGAACCTGCTCGGTGTGCCAGGGCGGCGGTGCACACCGAGCTCCCGAGAGGGCCCCGCGCCGGCCAGGGCGCGGGGCCCTCTCATGCCCGGGAAGCCGCTTCCCTCCGGAAAAGGCGACGGCCCCGACCGGAGGACCGGTCGGGGCCGTGTGAGGCCATGGGGTCAGGCGGGGGAGACGACCACGTAGCGGTCGGGCTCCTCGCCCTCGGACTCGCTGCTGAGGCCCGCGGCGGCGACGGCGTCGTGGACGATCTTGCGCTCGAACGGGGTCATCGGGGCGAGGGGCTTCGGCTCGCCGGACTGCTTGACCTCGTTCGCGACGTCCGTCCCGAGCTTGGTCAGCTCGGCGCGGCGCCGCTCGCGGTAGCCGCCGATGTCCAGCATGAGGCGGGTGCGGTTGCCGGTCTGGCGGTGGACGGCGAGCCGCGTGAGCTCCTGGAGGGCCTCCAGCACCTCACCGCGCTTGCCGACCAGCTCGTCCAGGGAACCTCCGACGACGGCGACGATGGCGCGCTCGCCCTCGACGTCCATGTCGATGTCGCCGTCGTAGTCACCGATGTCCAGCAGGCCCTCGATGTAGTCGGCGGCGATCTCGCCTTCCTGTTCGAGCGCCTGGACGTCGACCTCGGTGGTGTCGGTCTGGCTCAACGGGGTCTCCTTCTCCGGCACATGCTGGGGGTCCAAACTAGCGCTTCTGGGTACCGCTGCGCTTGCTGCGCGACTTGCGGGTCGGCTGGTTGCGCGCGACCTTCGGCTTCTCCTCGGGCTCGGGGGCCGGTTCCGGCTCCTTCTTCAGCTTCGCCTTAATGCCGGACGACGCCGCCTGGCCGTTCTTGGAGGCGCCCGTCTTCGAGCCGGCGGGCTTCGACCCGGAGGTCTTCGGGCCCGTCTTCGTCCCCGTCTTGGCCGCGGCGGCCGCGGCCTCGCCCTCCGTGCCGGGCGGTGGGTACCGCTTGTAGATGTAGTGCTGCTGAGCCAGGGTCCAGCTGTTGGACGTCACCCAGTACATGAGGACGCCCAGCGGGAAGCCGAGGCCGAAGAGGCCGAACAGCGGCGCCAGGAAGACCATCATCTTCTGCGCCTGCATCATCGGGTTGGCGTCGTCCGCGACGGGCTGGCGCTTCATGCTGGCCCGGACGGTGAAGAAGGTCGTGACGGAGCTGATCACCACGGCGATGCCAGTGATGATGATCGCCGTCCAGCTCTTGGGGTCGGTGCCCCAGGCGTTCAGGAACGTGTCCGGGATGTGGGCGCCGAAGATGTTCGCGTTCTGGGCGCTCGACACCAGGTCGGACGAGACGGCGAAGACGCTCTGCCCCGGCTTGGCGTCCGAGATCCGCTTCAGCGTCTGGAACAGCCCGATGAAGATGGGCATCTGCACCAGGAGCGGCAGGCAGCCCGACAGCGGGTTGGCGCCGTTCTCCTGGTAGAGCTTCATGACCTCCTGGTTGAGGCGCTGCTTGTCGTTCTTGTACTTCTTGCGAAGCGCCTGGACCTTCGGGTTCAGCTCCTGCATCTTGCGCGACGCGTGGATCTGCTTCACGAAGAGGGGGACGAGGAGCAGCCGCAGGAGGACGGTGAGGAGGATGATCGAACCGCCCCACGCCCATCCGCTGTCCTTGGGGACGACCGTACTGAGCCCCGTGTGGATCCACACGATGAGCTGAGAAACGATCTCGTACAACCAGTCAAGCACCGGGCAGCTCCTTGGGCTCTGCTAGGGCGGGGCCGCTCTCCTCGCGGCCGGAGTTCGAGGAAGCCGCCGCGCGCTGTTCCGGCGTCTTCTTCGGCGGTACCGGGTCGTGACCGCCGGGGTGGAAAGGCTGGCACCGGGCGATCCGGCGGACGATCAGCCACGTGCCGCGCGGCGCCCCGTGCACCTGGAGTACCTCCAGGCCGTACGCGCTGCAGCTGGGATGGAAGCGGCACTGCTGCCCGAGCAGGGGACTCAAGAAGCGGCGGTAGGCGCGGACGAGAAGGATCAGCACGGCCGCGACGGGACCCGGGCGGCCCGTCCTGTGCTGCGCGGGGAACTCGGTCCCCTGCGGACTCCTCATCTTCGCCCCTTGGACGCGGGCCGCAGCAGCCGGTCGAGCGCCGACTCCAGATCCGCGGCCAGTTCGTCTGGTCGCGCCGCTCCCGCACGGGGGTTGGCGCGCACTACGAGCAGGCTACCCGCTGGGAGGCGGTCGAGGTGCGGGCGCATCAGGTGGCGGAGCCGGCGCCGGGTCGTGTTGCGCACCACGGCGTTGCCGACGGTGCGCGCCACGATGAACCCGACCAGCGGCCGCGCCGCCGCCGGTCGGACCTCTTCCGGGCCCAGCAGGTGAACGACGACAGTTGGCCGTCCGGCGCGACGACCGCGCCGGACGGCCAACGAGAAGTCGTCCCGCCGCCGCATCCGGTTCCCGGACGGCAGCACTATGAAGGGGTGGGTCAGACCGCGACGCGGGCGCGGCCCTTGCTGCGCCGGCTCGACAGGATCGCGCGGCCCGCGCGCGTGCGCATGCGCAGCCGGAAGCCGTGCTTCTTGTGGCGACGACGGTTGTTCGGCTGGAAGGTACGCTTGCTCACTTTGAGGCTCCAGTGCTGCGGTCGGTTCGTCTGACGACTTGACGCTCGAAGGCTCGCACCGAGGGCCGCGTACGGTCCCCCGCAGCGGGGGCCCACCCGAGCTTTGCCTGAGGGGCTGCCGGCGGGCACGCGGCATCTCCGTCGATGCGACTCGACCTCAGAACGTTACGGGGTATCCGGGGGGCCGGTCAAACGGAGGCGGCCGCCGCACGGCCCCGCCCCGGGCCTCCGATGGACGCGCGGGATCGATGGTGACCGTGTTGCGGCTGTGCCCGGCAGCGGTTAAGGTCGACGAGGCGAGCCGACACTTCCTTCGACGAATCCGATGTCGGCGTTCAGCCCCTGAGCCCCCGTTCGAGAACCATCGCTTACCGGCCCTCATGAAGGCCGGCCCCTTGTCGACCGCATATCCCTGAACCCGCCTCGTGGGTTTTACACAGGGTCCCCATGCCTATGCACAGCATGTGGACAACTCTGTGGACAACTCGTGAGAGAGTAAGTCTTCCGCGTCGCGGCTGTGTCCTGCGAGGCGTGTGACATCCCGCGGGAAAGCCGGGCAGTCAGGTGCTCCGTTCGGCGGAGTTGTGGGGAGGGGACCTTGCGCATGGACGGTCAGGATCTCGGATCGGTCTGGGCCCGCACCCTCACCGCACTGGCCGAGAGCGATCTGTCGCCGAGCTACCGCGCATGGCTGCCCATGGTCCGCCCGCTGGCACTCGTCGAGGGAACGGCGCTTCTCGCCGCCCCCAACGAGTTCGCCAAGGACGCGCTGGAGACGCGCCTGCGCAACCTCATCACGCAGGCACTTTCCCGTGAACTCGGCAGGGAGATCCGGGTCGCGGTGACCGTCCAGCCGGAGCCCCCAGGCGGTGCTCGGCAGGGCGGGGGCGAGCCCTTGTCCGCGCCGATTCCGGGTCCGGGCGTAGGCCTCGGCATGCACGAGCCCGCCCCTTCTTATGGGGAGTCCTACGGCGAGCGGACGCACGACGAGCGCGACCGAGACCGAGACCGTTCTTATACGGAGCAGCCCTACGGGGAGCAGTCGTACGGAGAGTCGTACGGAGACCAGTCGTCCTACGCGGAACGTCCTGAGCGCCCCTATCCGGAGCAGCCGTACACAGACCAGGGATACCGGCCGCAGTCGGGAGTTACCCACAACCCCGGTTCGCCCGGAGGTTATCCACAGGCTCAGGACGACGACCGTGGATCGTACCCGCCTGCTCCCCGTCCACCGGCGTACGGTGCGGGCCCCGGCGGGCGCGGTCCCGCCCCCTACGAAGGGCGCGGCTACCCGAGCTACGGCGGGCAGGAAGGCTACGGCGGCGAATCCCAAGGACGGCCGCCGCACTCCCATCTCAATGACCGCACGCTCGGCCCGTTGCGCCCTGGCGGCCGTCCAGAGGCCCAAGGCAGGGAACCGCAGCACGCCGGGAACGAAGGCCCTCTCGGGCACTCGGACGACAAGTTCCAGAAGAGTGAGCAGTCCTACCCAGGGGCCGAACAGTCGTATTCAAGCGGTGAGCAGTCCTACAGGGGCGAAGGAATCTTCCGCGACGAGGAGGGCTCCGATTCCAGGGTTCCTAAGTCCGACCCCCGTGCGCCCGCGCCGGCACCGGCGCAGCAGGCTGGCGCTTCCGAGCATGCACGGCTCAACCCGAAGTACACGTTCGAGACGTTCGTCATCGGCTCGTCGAACAGGTTCGCGCACGCCGCCGCCGTCGCGGTGGCGGAGCAGCCTGCCAAGGCGTACAACCCGCTGTTCGTCTACGGCGACTCGGGCCTGGGGAAAACTCACCTGCTCCACGCGATCGGCCACTACGCCCAGAGCCTCTTCAACGGGGCCCGCGTCCGCTACGTGAGCTCCGAAGAGTTCACGAACGACTTCATCAACTCGATCCGCGACGGTAAGGCGGACGGGTTCCGCCGCCGCTACCGGGATGTGGACATCCTCCTCGTCGACGACATCCAGTTCCTTGAAGGCAAGGAGCAGACGCAGGAGGAGTTCTTCCACACGTTCAACACGCTCCACAACGCCAGCAAGCAGATCGTGATCTCCAGCGACCGTCCGCCCAAGGAGCTGGTGACGCTGGAAGACCGGCTGCGCAACCGGTTCGAGTGGGGCCTGACGACCGACGTCCAGCCGCCCGAGCTGGAGACGCGGATCGCGATCCTGCAGAAGAAGGCCCGGCAGGAGGGCCTCGCGGCGCCGCCCGACGTGCTGGAGTTCATCGCCTCGCAGATCGCGACGAACATCCGCGAGCTGGAGGGCGCGCTGATCCGGGTCACGGCGTTCGCGAGCCTGAACCGCCAGTCGGTCGACATGAAGCTCGCCGAGATCGTCCTGAAGGACCTCATCCCCAACGACTCCGGTCCCGAGATCACCGCCGCGATGATCATGGCGCAGACCGTCGAGTACTTCGGGACGACGATCGACGACCTGTGCGGCCCGTCCCGCTCGCGGATGCTCGTCACCGCCCGGCAGATCGCGATGTACCTGTGCCGGGAGCTGACGGAGCTGTCCCTTCCGAAGATCGGTCAGCAGTTCGGGGGGCGCGACCACACCACGGTCATGCACGCCGAACGCAAGATCCGGTCGCTGATGGCCGAGCGCCGCGCCATATACAACCAGGTCACGGAGCTGACGGGGCGCATCAAGCACCAGGCCCGCAAGCGCTGATCCCCCTGTTCGTACACACTGTGGACAGACCCGCGTCACGCCTGTGGACGAGCCCCTCCCGCGCCGTCCACACCCTGCCCAGGGCAAAGAAACGACAAAAGGCACGCGTCCCCCGAGAATCGGCAGCGCTGCTCACAACTTGTGGAAAACTCTGGGGATTTTCGCGGATAACCCTGTGGGCAACCGTTGGAGAAGCTGAGGATGAACGGTGGACGGGTGTGGACCGGGTGTGCACCGCCGCCTTGCCTTCTGGGGAAAACCGGTGGACGGGCTGGGGACGGCCTGGGGACGGCCTCGAAGATCACCGGTCCCGTCGTCCCCAGGGCGGGCGAACGGGCGGTATACCCGTGGAGAACTCGTGGATAACCGGGGGATGACATGAGGACGACCTGTGGGGATGATTTCGCCGTCCCCAGGCGCCGCCGCGCCGTCCACCGCCCATGCACAGCACCGGTGGACAGAGAAACCCGGTCTCACCTGCGACAACGGCCTCTGTCCACACTATCCACGGCCCCTATTACTGGTACTGCTCTACATCTCTATCCAAGAAAAGATCCATCTCAAGTCAGGGCCTGGGGACAACGCGCACCGAGCGCCCCGGCCCGGACGAGATCAGCTCACCCTTGTCCGACACCTGCAGGAGGCGGGTCCCTTTGAAGTTCCGCATCGACAGAGACGCCCTGGCCGACGCCGTCGCCTGGACCGCTCGCACGCTCCCCGTCCGTCCCCCGGTGCCGGTCCTCGCGGGCATGCACATCGTCGCCGGGGGTGAGGGCAACGGCGACCGGCTGAAGCTGTCCGCGTTCGACTACGAGGTCTCGGCACAGGTGTCCACGGACATCGACGTGGAGGAGGCCGGGACGGCGCTGGTGTCGGGCCGGCTCCTCGCCGAGATCTCGCGCAGCCTTCCTCCCCACCCTGTGGAGGTGACGACGGACGGCGCGAAGGTGATGCTCCGCTGCGGCAGCGCGAAGTTCACACTTCTCACCATGCCTGTGGAGGACTACCCGACGCTGCCGGAGATGCCGCCCGCCGCTGGATCGGTGGGCAGCGACGAGTTCGCCGCCGCCGTGTCCCAGGTCGCGATCGCCGCGGGCAAGGACGACACGATCCCCATGCTGACCGGCGTCCGTGTGGAGATCGAGGGCGAGACCGTCACGCTGGCGTCCACGGACCGCTACCGCCTCGCCGTCCGCGAGATGCACTGGAAGCCCGAGCGCCCGGACTTCTCCGCCGTCGCGCTCGTCCCGGCCCGCACGCTGGCCGACACGGCCAAGTCGCTGACGGCCGGCGCGGAGGTGTCGATCGCGCTCGGAGGGACGGGCGGCACCGGCGAAGGCATGATCGGTTTCGAGGGCGGCGGCCGCCGCACCACGTCCCGGCTGCTGGACGGCGACTTCGTCAAGTACCGCTCGCTGCTGCCGAGCGAGTACGCGGGGCTCGCCGAGGTCCAGACCGCCGCCTTCATCGAGGCCGTCAAGCGCGTCTCCCTGGTGGCGGAGCGCAACACCCCGGTCCGGCTCTCCTTCAGCCAGGGCGAGGTCGTCCTGGAGGCCGGGACGGGCGACGAGGCTCAGGCCGTGGAGGCCCTGGAGGCGTCCCTGGAGGGCGAGGACATCGACATCGCGTTCAACCCCGGGTTCCTCCTCGACGGGCTCTCCGCGATCGGCTCGGACGTGGCGAGGCTGTCCTTCACCACCCCGACCAAGCCGGCCGTCCTCACCGGAAAGCCGCCGCAGGAAGGGGAGAACCCGAACTACCGTTACCTGATCATGCCGGTTCGTCTGTCCGGATAAGTACCACGTTGCGGGGCATGGCACCGTGGCGATGTCCGCGGGGGAGCCGCGCCCCCGCGGGCGAGGCAGAGCAGGCACCCACAGGCGGTACGCACAGGGGAGAGTGAGCGTTTCATGGAGCTGGGCATCATCGGCCTGGGCAAGATGGGCGGCAACATGGCCGAGCGGCTGCGCCGCGGCGGCCACACCGTCGTCGGCTACGACCGCGACCCGGAGGTCAGCGACGTCGGCTCGGTCGAGGAGCTGGTCGAGCGGTTGTCCCCGCCGCGGGCCGTGTGGGTGATGGTCCCCGCCGGCAAGCCGACGGCGGACACCATCCACAAGCTGGGGGAGGTCCTGGAGCAGGGCGACCTCGTCGTGGACGGCGGTAATTCCCACTATGTGGACGACCGGAAGCACGGTGAGGAGCTGGCCGCCAAGGGCATCGGGTTCCTCGACTGCGGTGTCAGCGGCGGCGTGTGGGGCCTGGAGAACGGCTACGCGCTCATGGTCGGCGGCGACGAGGACGACGTGAAGCGCCTGATGCCGATCTTCGAGACCCTCAAGCCCGAGGGCGAGTTCGGCTTCGTCCACTCCGGCACGGTCGGCGCCGGCCACTTCGTGAAGATGGTCCACAACGGCATCGAGTACGCGATGATGCAGGCGTTCGGCGAGGGCTACGAGCTGATCGAGGCCAGCGACATCGTCACCAACGTGCCGGAGACGTTCCGCAGCTGGCAGGAGGGCACCGTCATCCGCTCCTGGCTGCTCGACCTGCTGAACCGCGCGCTCGCGGGCGACCCCGAGCTCGACGACCTGCGCGGCTACGCCAACGACTCCGGCGAGGGCCGCTGGACCGTCCAGGCCGCCGTCGACCACGCCGTCCCGCTGCCCGCCATCACGGCGTCCCTGTTCGCCCGCTTCGCCTCCCGGCAGGACGACTCCCCCACGATGCGCGTCGTCGCCGCCCTCCGCAACCAGTTCGGCGGCCACGCCGTCGAGTCCTCCAAGGGAGCCGACTCCCCCGGCGCCGACGTCAACCCCCCTTCGGTCTGACCCTCGGTTATCCACAGTTGTGGGTTCCGGCCCCGGCTCTCGGCGGTGTGTTCCAGGCTGGGAGTGGGGTCGGCCCCCCTGGGAGGGCGGGGTGTGCGCAGGCCCCGCGTGTGGACGGGCGTCACACGTCCGCGTGTGGACGGGCGTCACGCGCCCGCGTGTGGGTGAGGTGTGTGGTGGGGGCCGGGGGAGGCTCTACGCTCGTGTGTTGTGCACGTTGCCCACCTTTCGCTGCAGGACTTCCGCTCGTACCCGACCGCCGAGGTCGCGCTGGGGCCGGGAGTCACCGCGTTCGTGGGGCCGAACGGGCAGGGCAAGACGAACCTGGTCGAGGCCATCGGGTACGTCGCCTCGCACGGCAGCCACAGGGCCGCGACGGACGCGCCGCTCGTCCGGCACGGAGCGCCGCGGGCGATCGTCCGGGCCGGGGTGGTGAAGGACGAGCGCAAGGCGCTGATCGAGCTTGAGATCAACCCGGGCAAGGCGAACCGGGCGCGGCTCAACCGGTCCCCTGTCCCCAGGCCGCGCGAGATCCTGGGGATGCTGCGGACCGTGCTGTTCGCCCCGGAGGACCTCGCGCTCGTGAAGGGCGACCCGGGGGAGCGGCGCCGGTTCATGGACGAGTTGCTGACCGCGCGGGCGCCGAGGTTCGCCGGCGTGCGGTCCGACTACGACCGCGTCCTCAAGCAGCGCAACGCCCTGTTGAAATCGGCGGCCGCCCATCGTCGCTCCCCCGGCCCGGAGGTGCTCGCCACCCTGGACGTGTGGGATTCGCATCTGGCGCGCATGGGGTCGGAGCTTCTGGCGGCCCGGCTCGATCTCGTCGCGGCTCTGCGTCCGCTCGTGGCGCAGGCCTACGCGGCGCTCGCTCCGCACAGCGGCGCGGCCGACCTGATCTACAAGAGTTCCTTGGGCGACGCGGAGTTGTCCACAGACCGTGGACAACTGGCCGAGCAGATCCTGAAGGCGGTCGCCGGGTCCCGCAAGCAGGAACTGGAGCGCGGGGTGAGCCTCGTCGGCCCGCACAGGGACGAGCTGGTGCTGCGCCTCGGGGAGCTTCCCGCGCGCGGCTACGCCAGCCACGGCGAGTCGTGGTCGTTCGCGCTCGGGCTGCGGCTCGCCGCGTTCGACCTGCTCCGCGCGGACGGCGACGACCCCGTCCTGATCCTGGACGACGTGTTCGCCGAGCTCGACACCGGGCGGCGCAGCCGGCTGGCCGAGATGGTGGTGCCGGCCGAGCAGGTCCTGATCACGGCGGCCGTCCCCGCCGACGTCCCCGCCGAACTGACGGGGGGCTCGTATACCGTCTCCGACGGCCAGGTCGTTCGTGAGTCCGAGGGGGCGAGCGAGTGAGTGATCCACAGGATGTGTACAAGTCCACCGAAGCCGGGGCTCCTCCCCCCGAGGCCGGGGCTCCTCCGGCCAAGTCGGGGATCGAGCTGGCCCGCGAGGCGCTCGCGCAGGCCAAGGCGGACGCTCTCAAGCGCGGCACCATGCCCGGTCAGGGCGGCAAGCGCAAGGGCCCCGGGCGGGGGGGGCGCGTGCGCGACCCCGGGCGGGGCGGCGATCCCAAGCTGTTCGGGGCGGCGATCCGCGAGCTGATGGCGTCGCGCGGGTGGGAGCAGCGTGCCGCCGTCGGCGGCGTGTTCGGCAACTGGGCGGGCATCGTCGGCGCGGAGCTCGCCGAGCACACCCGGCCCGACCACTTCGAGGACGGCGAGCTCACCGTGGCCGCCGACTCGACGACGTGGGCCACCCAGCTGCGCCTGCTGTCGTCGACGCTCGTGCGGCGGCTGAACGAGGAACTCGGCCACGGCACCGTCCGCCGCGTGAAGGTCGTGGGGCCCTCGTCGGGGCCGCGCCGGACGGGCGCGTGGCGCGCCCGCTGAGCGGAGCCCCCGGACCGCGCCGATGTGTCAGTGGCGGGTGGGAACATCTGTTCGGTGATGGGTCGTCGAGTTCAGCGGCGAGCGCCACGTAGGCCAAATAACCCCCCTGACCCAATGGGGGGATGTGTCTCCGGGGCCCTTCGGCCGCCACACGCGCACACAGCGCTCGCGAGTGCCACTTTTCGCCTCGTCACCCGGTAGAATGAATGCGGGTTCAGGATGCTGCGCCGCCATTGGGTGCCCGGGGCTCTGACAGCACGACCAGAGCACCGACCGGGTGCCCCCATGTGTGTTACGGGGCACACCGCGCCTCCCTCGGGCGCGGAGCGGCAGACATCCCCGGCAGGAGGATCTCCTTTGGCGTACGACGCTAGTTCGATCACTGTCCTTGAAGGGCTTGAGGCGGTTCGCAAGCGCCCGGGCATGTACATCGGCTCGACCGGTGAGCGCGGCCTGCACCACCTCGTCTACGAGATCGTGGACAACGCGGTCGACGAGGCCTTGGCCGGCTACGCCGACGACATCGTGGTGACGCTCCTGGCCGACGGCGGCGTCAGCGTCCTCGACAACGGCCGCGGCATCCCCGTCGGCGAGCACCCCGTGGAGAAGCGCCCGGCCATCGAGCTGGTGCTGACCACGCTGCACGCGGGCGGCAAGTTCGACGGCAAGTCCTACGCCGTCTCGGGCGGCCTGCACGGTGTGGGCTCGGCCGTGGTGAACGCGCTGTCCACCCGGTTGGAGGCGGAGGTCCGCACCGACGGCCACGTCTGGTTCCAGTCCTACACGTGGCAGGGCCCCGAGATCGAGCTCCAGAAGGGCGAGGAGACCGACGAGACCGGGACGCTCATCAGGTTCTGGCCCGACCCCGAGATCTTCGAGACGCTCGAATGGAACTTCGAGACCCTCTCCCGCCGCATGCAGGAGATGGCGTTCCTCAACCGCGGCCTGTCCATCACGCTGCAGGACGAGCGCCCCGACCACGTCAACGGTGAGCCGCACGTAGTCCGGTACCACTACGAAGGCGGCATCGAGGACTTCGTCCGCTACATCAACGCGCGCAAGGACTCCGCGCACGAGTCCGTCATCTACTTCAGCGACGACACCACCGGCATGTCGGTCGAGATCGCCATGCAGTGGAACTCGTCCTACTCCGAGTCGGTGCATACCTTCGCCAACACCATCAACACGGCGGAGGGCGGCACCCACGAGGAGGGCTTCCGCGCGGCGCTCACCACGATCGTCAACCGGTACGCCCGCGACAAGGGCCTGCTGCGCGACAAGGACGACAACCTGACCGGCGAGGACGTCCGCGAGGGCCTCACCGCGATCATCTCGATCAAGCTGGCGGACCCCCAGTTCGAGGGGCAGACCAAGACCAAGCTCGGCAACACCGAGGCCAAGTCGTTCGTGCAGCGGGCCTGCAACGTCTACCTCCGCGACTGGTTCGAGGAGAACCCGGGCGAGGCCAAGGAGATCATCAGCAAGGCCTCGCAGGCGGCGCGCGCACGCGTCGCGGCGCGGCAGGCGCGCGACCTGACCCGGCGCAAGAGCCTGCTGGAGTCGACGTCCCTGCCGGGCAAGCTGTCGGACTGCCAGTCCACCGACCCGGCCAAGTCCGAGCTCTACATCGTCGAGGGCGACTCGGCGGGCGGCTCGGCCAAGGGCGGCCGCAACCCGCACTTCCAGGCGATCCTCCCGATCCGCGGCAAGATCCTCAACGTGGAGAAGGCCAGGATCGACAAGATCCTGAAGAACAACGAGGTGCAGGCGATCATCACCGCCCTCGGCACCGGGGTGCACGACGAGTTCGACATCTCCAAGCTGCGCTACCACAAGATCATCCTGATGTCGGACGCCGACGTGGACGGCCACCACATCAACACCCTGCTGATGACGCTGCTGTTCCGGTTCATGAAGCCGCTGATCGAGGCCGGCCACGTGTACCTGTCGCAGCCGCCGCTCTACAAGATCAAGTGGGACGCGCGGGGCACCGAGGCCGACTACGCCTTCTCCGACTCCGAGCGGGACGCGATCATCGAGGCCGGGATCGCCGCCGGCAAGCGCGACCCCCGCCCCCGCGACCTGGTGCAGCGGTTCAAGGGCCTCGGCGAGATGAACGCCAACGAGCTGTGGGACACCACGATGGACCCCGACAACCGGGTCCTGCTGCAGGTCCAGCTGGACGACGCCGCCCAGGCCGACGAGCTGTTCAGCGTGCTCATGGGCGAGGAGGTCGAGCCCCGCCGGGAGTTCATCCAGCGCAACGCCAAGGACGTGCGCTTCCTCGACATCTGAGGTACGTGCCAGGGCCGGCCCCCCGGCCTGACTCCCAGAGGCGGACGTACTTCCTTCCCATCGAGCAGAAGAGGTCTTGAGAGTGACGGACGTGACCACAGAGGGTGGACACCCGGGCGAGCGGATCGAACCGGTCGACATCCAGGTCGAGATGCAGAAGAGCTATCTCGACTACGCGATGTCGGTCATCGTCGCGCGCGCGCTGCCCGAGGTGCGCGACGGCCTCAAACCCGTCCACCGCCGCGTCCTGTACGCGATGTACGACGGCGGCTACCGGCCCGACCGCGGCTACTTCAAGTGCGCCCGCGTCGTCGGCGACGTCATGGGGAACTACCACCCCCACGGCGACTCGGCCATCTACGACGCGCTCGTACGGCTCGCCCAGCCGTGGTCGATGCGGTACCCGCTGGTCGACGGCAACGGCAACTTCGGCTCGCGCGGCAACGACCCCGCCGCGGCCATGCGGTACACCGAGTGCCGCATGGCGCCCCTGGCGATGGAGCTCCTGCGCGACATCGACAAGGAGACCGTCGACTTCTCCCCCAACTACGACGGCCGCTCGCAGGAACCCGACGTCCTGCCGTCCCGGTACCCGAACCTGCTGGTCAACGGGTCCGCCGGCATCGCGGTGGGGATGGCGACGAACATCCCGCCGCACAACCTGCGCGAGGTCGCCGACGGCGTCCGGTGGTACCTGGACAACTACGGCGCGTCCGACGAGGAGCTGCTCGAAGCGCTGATCGAGCGCGTCAAGGGCCCCGACTTCCCGACCGCCGGCCTCATCGTCGGCCGCAAGGGCATCGAGGAGGCCTACCGGACCGGCCGCGGCTCCATCACCATGCGGGCCGTCGTCGAGGTCGAGGAGATCCAGGGCCGCACCTGCCTGGTCGTCACCGAGCTCCCCTACCAGGTCAACCCGGACAACCTCGCCCTCAAGATCGCCGACGGCGTGAAGGAGGGCAAGCTCGACGGCATCGCCGACGTCCGCGACGAGACGTCCGGCCGGACCGGGCAGCGCCTGGTCATCGTCCTCAAGCGGGACGCCGTCGCCAAGGTCGTCCTGAACAACCTGTACAAGCACACGCAGCTGCAGGAGACGTTCGGCGCGAACATGCTCGCGCTCGTGGACGGCGTGCCGCGCACCCTGCGCATCGACCAGTTCGTCCGGCACTGGGTCGCGCACCAGATCGACGTCATCGTCCGCCGCACCCGGTTCCTGCTCCGCAAGGCCGAGGAGCGCGCCCACATCCTGCGCGCCCTGCTCAAGGCCCTCGACCGCATCGACGAGGTCATCGCCCTGATCCGGCGCTCGCCGTCCGCCTCGGAGGCGCAGCAGGGCCTGATGAACCTGCTGGAGATCGACGAGATCCAGGCGCAGGCCATCCTCGACATGCAGCTGCGCAAGCTCGCCGCCCTGGAGCGCCGGCAGATCACCGACGAGTACGACAAGCTCATGGCGGAGATCACCGACTACAACGAGATCCTCGCCTCGCCCGAGCGGCAGCGCCGGATCGTCGGCGACGAGCTCGCCCCGATCGTCGAGAAGTTCGGCGACGAGCGGCGCACCGAGATCATCCCGTTCGACGGGGACGTGTCGTACGAGGACCTCATCGCCGAAGAGGACGTCGTCGTCACCATCACCCGCGGCGGCTACGCCAAGCGCACCCGCACCGACCACTACCGCGCCCAGCGGCGCGGCGGCAAGGGCGTCCGCGGCGCGCAGCTCAAGCAGGACGACATCGTCGACCAGTTCTTCGTCACCACGACGCACCACTGGATCCTGTTCTTCACCAACAAGGGCCGCGTCTACCGCGCCAAGGCCTACGAGCTGCCCGACTCCGGCCGCGACTCGCGCGGCCAGCACGTCGCGAACCTGCTCGCCTTCCAGCCCGACGAGCACATCGCCCAGGTCATGGACCTGCGCGACTACCAGGTCGCCCCCTACCTCGTGCTCGGCACCAAGAAGGGCCGCGTCAAGAAGACGGCGCTGACCGACTTCGACTCGCCCCGCACCGGCGGCATCATCGCCATCAACCTCGTCGACGACGACGAGGTGATCGCGGCGCGGCTCGTGTCGTCCGACGACAACCTGCTGATGGTCTCCACCGGCGCCCAGGCGATCCGGTTCCGCGCCGACGACGAGTCGCTGCGGCCGATGGGACGCGCCACCTCCGGCGTCATCGGCATGCGGTTCGAGGAGGACCAGGAGGTCCTCAACATGCTGGTCGTGCAGGACTCCTCGCAGGACGTCCTGGTGGCCACCCGCGGCGGCTACGCCAAGCGCACCCCGGTGGACCAGTACCCGCTCCAGGGACGTGGGGGGAAGGGCGTTCTCACCGCTAAGATCGTGGAATCTCGGGGGTTGTTGGTCGGAGCTCTGATGGTCGGCCCGGACGACGAGGTGTTCGCGATGACGTCGAACGGCGGCGTGATCCGTACCACCGCCGCCGAGATCAAGCAGTCCGGCAGGCAGACCATGGGCGTCCGCCTGATGAATCTCGCCGACGGGGACAGCGTGGTGGCCATCGCGAGGAACGTAGAGTCCATGGAGGACTCTGACGAAGCCGAAGGGGGCGACGGTGAGTGACGTATCCTGCATCGTCACCGAGCCGCTAGGCCAGGAGGACACGTGAGCACCGAGCCCGGCCAGGACAACGACGGGACCGGCGCCGCCGGCAAGGGTGGTGACCGGAAACCCGGCGCCAGGTCCGGCCCCGCCAAGCCCACCGGCAAGTCCAAGGGGAAGCCGGGCAAGACGGTGGCCGCCGCTTCCGCCAAGTCCGGGCGCGACGAGACGACCGTCGACATCGGCACCGGTGCGACGGACCCCGGCAAGGGCGCCGACGAGACGCGGTCCGATCTCACGCAGGTCGACGACGCGTCGGCCAAGGCGGCCGGCACCCCCGAGATCGCCCCGGTCAGGGACACCGCCGAACCGCCCAAGCCCGCCGCCAGGCCGGCGCCTCCGGGCGGCGCGGAAGGTGCGCCGACCGGTTCCGCGTCCGGCTCCGGCCCGGCGGGCTGGGCCAGGCCCGCCGAGCCGTCCGGTTCGGTCTCGGCAGGACGTACGGACACGCCCGGCAAGGGGTTCAATTCGGCGGGCGGGTCGTCCGGCTCGGGCGGCCGCGGCTTCGCCGGCACCGTCCTCAAGGACCGTCCGTCCACCGCGGTGGCCCCGGCCAACGCCGCGTCCAAGGCCGCGTCCGGCAAGCCCGCCCGCAAGGCCCAGCTCCAGCTCGCCAGGCTCGAACCCTGGTCGGTGATGAAGTTCAGCTTCGTCATGTCGCTGGTCTGCTTCGTCGTCCTGCTGGTCGCCGTGATCGTCCTGTACGTGATCCTGTCCGGTCTCGGCGTCTTCGACGCGATCAGCGACACCGTCAACAGCCTCACGAAGGAACAGGGCGAGACCACCGGCAGCGTCGACGCCGGAAGCTGGTTCTCCTTCGTCCGCGTGTTCGGCTACACCGTCCTCGTCGGCGCCCTGAACGTCCTTCTCATCACCGCCCTCTCCACGGTCGGCTCCGTCATCTACAACCTCGCCGCCGACCTCGTGGGCGGCGTCGAAGTCACCCTCAAGGAGGCCGAGTAGCCCCACCCGCCGCCGCCCGGCAATCGATTTCCGGTTGCCCGCCCAGATGGGGTAACCTCTCGTTGCGCCGCCAGGGGCGGCGGCACACTTCGGGCCTATAGCTCAGTCGGTTAGAGCGCATCCCTGATAAGGATGAGGCCGGTGGTTCAAGTCCACCTAGGCCCACTCGGAGTTGGGAGTGGTGTGGTCGAAGCCTTTCGGGCTTCCTCCCCGCCACTCCTTCGTCGTTTCTGCCCGGGGGGCGACCCCCGGACCCCCGATGTGGGGGCTTCGCCCCCACACCCCCTGCTGGTTGCGGTTCTTGGGTACGTGGCAGCTTTGGGGCCGGTCGTCCATAACCAGAGGCTGCCGCCTCGCCCCACGCTTTGCCTGTCGGGGTGCTGGGTGACCGCCCGCTGGCTATCTCTGCGTGGAGCGGTCGGGTTGCTGCGTGGCGTTCAGTTCATCGCGCGATCGTGGGCCCAGATGACCAGAAGCCAGCTCGCGATCACTTGGTGAGGGCACATGTCCGCCGGTGGCGGCTGACCTAGACTCCTCGCATGAATCTCACCGACGCGACTCGCATGATTCTGGCGGAGTCTGCGGCCTTTCCGGAGCTGATGAGGGTCACGCGCGACGCTTACGACGAGTTGGCCGCCGGTCGCCGGGTTCATCACGGCACCCTGAGTTGGATGGTCAGAGAGGCCAGCCGCAAGGACCTCTACGGCGTTCTCATCCAGAAGCACGGCGCGGACGTCTTTGACGACATGATCACTGTTCTCTGCCGTGAGATCGATCGGCAGGCCCCGGTTCTCAGCCGCTGACAGCGACGGTGACGGCTTCGGCCATGTCGTCCACTACCCGGGCTACCGCCTCGACGAGCGCCGTGCCTGTCGGAGTGCCGGTCACCGTCCACACTTCCCGGTCTTCCTCTTCCACGCTGGAGACGCCGTCGACGGCGCTGAGCGCGTCTGCGATGCGGCGGCGCAACTCGGATTCGAGAGGGTCCGTGCGGACGAACTCCATCACCCAGGCGCTGACATGCCACAGCGGTCCTACTCGAAGCTTGGAGGCCGAGACCGCGCGAAGGTCCGGCTCATCTGTCTTCCGTATCCACTCTTCGGCTATCCCGGAGTCGAGCGGTTGAATCTGCTGGACGTCGTCACTCACGCGACGAGGCTAGTGCGGATCCGCTCGCCCTTTCAGCTTCGGGGCCTGGTGATCCCCAGGAAGCGCGCGAGTCGGGAGCCGTGAGCATGGCGTCCGACGATCAGGTGCGCAGTTGCTCGTTGAGCCGTGCGGCCTGGCGCGTGAGGTGGTCGCGTTCGGGGATGTTGGGTGCTGATCGGGCGGCTTGGGCGTAGAGCCGTGCCGCGGTGACCGGGTCGCCGTCACGTTCGTGCAGGTACGCCGCTGCGGCGGTGTAGCGGGGCAGGGACGGGTCGAGCTCCGCCAGGGCGGCCAGGCCGGCCCGCGGGCCGTCGGCCTCGCCGACCGCGACGGCCCGGTTGAGGCGGGCCACGGGGTTGTCCGTGAGGCGCACCAGCTCGTCGTACCACTCGACGATCTGGACCCAGTCGGTCTCGGCTGCCGTCTGGGCGTCGGCGTGGAGCGCGGCGACGGCGGCCTGGGCCTGGAACTCGCCCAGGCGATCGCGGACGAGGGCCGCCTGGAGCACGTCGACGCCCTCGGCGATCAGGCGGGTGTCCCACAGGCCGCGGTCCTGCTCGGCGAGAGGGACGAGCCTGCCGTCGGGGCCGGTCCGCGCCGCGCGCCGTGCGTGGTGCAGCAGCATGAGCGCGAGCAGGCCCGCCACCTCCTCGTGGTCGATCCTGGCGGCGAGCTGGCGGGTGAGCCGGATCGCCTCGGCGGCCAGGTCGACGTCGCCGGAGTAGCCCTCGTTGAAGACCAGGTAGAGCACGCGCAGCACGGTGGCGACGTCACCGTGCCGGTTGAACCGGACGTCCGAGACGGTCCGCTTGGCCCTGCTGATCCGCTGGGCCATGGTGGCTTCCGGCACGAGGTAGGCCTGCGCGATCTGGCGCGTGGTCAGGCCGCCGACCGCGCGGAGCGTGAGCGCGACGGCCGAGGCCGGTGTCAGGCACGGATGAGCGCACAGGAAGTACAGCTGGAGCGTGTCGTCCGCCGCCTCGCCCGGGCCCGGCGCGGGCTCGGTCTCGACGCGCACCTCGCGGTGCCGCCGGGAGGTGTCGGCGCGGGCGGCGTCGAGGAACTTGCGCCAGGCGACGGTCACCAGCCAGCCCTTGGGGTCCTGCGGCGTGTCGTCCGGCCAGACGCGCACGGCCTCGACCAAGGCGTCCTGCACGGCGTCCTCGGCCGCCGCGAAGTCGGCTCCGCGGCGGACGAGGACACCGATCACCGCGGGCACCAGCTCCCGCAGCAGCGGCTCGTTCACTCGGTCACCGTGGGCGGCTCGCTCAGGAAGGGGCGCACCTCGAGCCATTCGTAGATCGGCTTACCGCCCGCGCCCGGCGCCGCGGACAGTTCACCGGCCAGCTCGAACGCCCGCTCACGGCTCTCGACGTCGATCGTGATCCAGCCGGCGATCAGGTCCTTGGTCTCCGGGAACGGGCCGTCGGTGACCGGCGGCCGGCCCTCGCCGCCGTAGCGGACGAACGACCCTTCCTGGGAGAGCCCCTGGGAGTCGACGAACTCGCCCGTTCCTTCGAGCCGGGTGATGAAGTCCTGCATGTACTGCACGTGGGCCGTGAGCTCGTCCGGCGTCCACTGCTCCATCGGCACGTCGTTGGCCGGTGCCGGCGCGCCCCGGTAGTGCTTGAGCAGCAGGTACTTGGCCATCGTGTTCTCCTTGATGTGGTTCGGGCCCATTGTGGCCGTGTTCAGTGCCTGGGACGGAGCCGCGCGCTCGTTCTCGACATGCCGCCCAGAGATTTCTCAGCGACTTTCGGAGCTTCCGCGCTGTCCCTATTGCGGGGGATCGGGCGGCCGTCAGCCGAGCTGCTCGGCCAGCGCGACGATGATGCCGTCGGGGCCGCGGAGGTAGCAGAGCAGGTGGCTGTCCTCGTACCGCGCCACCTCGCCGAGGAGTTCGGCGCCGTGGGCGCGCAGGCGGCCGACGGTGTCCACGATGTCGTCGACGGTGAACATGACGCGGTGCAGGCCCAGCGTGTTGGGCGGCGGGTTCTCCGGCTCCGCGCCGACCGTCGCGGGAGCGTGGTACTTCACCAGTTCCAGCCTGCCGTCGCCGTCCGGGGTCCGCATCATCGCGATGTCGCTCCGGACGCCGTCGAGTCCGACGGTGCGGTCCGCCCAAAGGCCCTCGATCTGCGCCTTCACTTCTTGCACCATGCCGAGTTCGACGAAGAACGCGACCGCGGCATCCAGGTCGTCGACGACGATCCCGACGTTGTCCATCCGCTGAACCGCCATGGTGGTCCTCCTTCGTCGCGCGGCCCGTCATGGCCGCTGGTGCACCTGGGACGGAGCCGGCGGGACGTTCTCGACATCGGGACGGTGCTGAATTTCAGGAACCTGGCCGTCGCCGCGGGCGGGCAGGCTCGTGCTCGAAGTCGAGGCTGGAGGAGCCGAAGAGACTGCTCCACATGGCAGGCTCAGCGCCCTTCAGGATCGGCAGGACAGAGGCCGGTTTCGAGGGTCTCGAAACCGGCCTCTGGATCATCGGCGTGCCCTGGTGCGTTCCGGTGAGCGGCGTGCC
This sequence comes from Actinomadura sp. NPDC048021, assembly GCF_040653135.1. Taxonomy (NCBI): domain Bacteria; kingdom Bacillati; phylum Actinomycetota; class Actinomycetes; order Streptosporangiales; family Thermomonosporaceae; genus Actinomadura; species Actinomadura sp. NPDC048021. The sequence goes on along the minus strand of NZ_JBEZJQ010000002.1, from coordinate 391,255 downwards.
GCGCCGCCGGAGCCGGGCTCTCAGGCGGGCTGGGGCGCGCGAGCGGCCTTGACGGCCTCCCGCAGGTGCTCCTCCTGCTCGGGGGACAGCGAGGTCTGGATGAGCCTGCCGCCCAGCGGCGCCATCTCCGGGACGGCCTTCTCGGGATTGCGCTTGTCGATCAGGACGAACACGGCCGCGGCGCCGGGCGGCAGCTGCTCGCCGAGGTTGCGCATGAAGTCGTCGTCGATGCCCATGTCGCTCGCGGAGCCCATGGCCGCGCCGGTGGCTCCGCCGATGGCCATGCCGAGCAGCGGCATGAAGAAGATGAGCCCGATCAAGCCGCCCCACGCGGCGCCGCCGAGGGCGCCGCCCGCGACGAGGTTGCGGGCCTGGTGAAGCTTGATCTTGCCGTCCTGCCTGCGCTCGACGATGACGACGTCCGCGAGCTCGATGATGTGCTCCTTGTGCAGCTGGACGAGCTTCTCGCGCGCCTGCTCGGCGCGAGGCAGGTCGTCGTAGGCGACGGCGATCAGGTCGCTCATGTTTCCCCCGGTCGTGTCTCCCGCCCGCTGCCGGGCGCAGGAGGGGTGCGTGGTCGCTGTGTGCGGCGGTTCCCGGCGTGCCGATCACCCGCGCGATATGTCGGGATGTCCGGGAGAGTCCCCAATGCGTGGTCCACTGCAAACCATGAGCGAGGCGCTCTTGGACCTGGACAAGACAAACCGTGGGTTCTGCTTGACGTAAGCGGGCGGCGCGTCAGGCGGGCTTCTCAATGGCCGATAGCACTGGGGAGCCATGGGCGCCGACCCGCTTTGGGAGTCGGGCGCCCACTCGTTGCGCCATGCCCGGTGTGGAAACGTGGCGGCTGCCTGGGCTCCTTGGCTTTCGGTGCATTGAGATCGCGCATCGGTCTATGCGACCCGGAGCCGGTTATCCAGATAAGAGGGGTAGTTCTCCACAGGTTGTGGATAACCGAGAGGTCGGTGATGCCGATGAGGGCGGTGTTCACTTCGAACCCTGCCACATTGCCCTGCGGGAGTGGCGCTGCTGGCGCCGACCTGTGGCGCGGAGGGGAGCCAGAGCGCGGGGCGGGTCAACCGAGCTCTCTGCTCAGGACCAAGTCGAACTCGGCGTGGTGGAAGGGCGTTCGGACACCGTTCCGCGCGGCCGTCCCAGCGCCGGTCGACTCGGTGAAATCGACGATGAGGCTTTGCTTGACCGCGAAGACAGCGTCGGAGTCCAGGTAGGGGCTTCCTGCCACGAAGACGTGAGTGGTCAGCGGGGTGTGGCCGTCTGCCCGGACGATGAAATGGATGTGCGCCGGCCGATAGGGGTGGCGGCCGGTGGCCCGCAGGAACCGTCCGACCGGCCCGTCCGTCGGGATCGGGTAATGGCTGGGGAGGACGGTCCGGAACCGGAACCGCCCTTCGGAGTCGGTGTGGAAAAGGCCGCGCCCGTTGCCGGCCGGTTGGACCCCCGGCTGCTGGACGTCGTAGAACCCCTTCTCGTTGCACTGCCAGACGTCCACCTCGGCGTCGGACAGGGGCGTTCCGTCGCTGCTGAGGACACGACCGGCCACAAGGCACGGCGGCGCCTCACCGATCAGGTCGATGCTGTCGCCGAGCGCGCGCGGGGGCGACTCGACCATGTGGAACGGGCCGAGGACGGTGCTCTCCGTGCCGCCCTCCTGTTCGTTCAGAGTCTCCACCAGCATGGACACGCCCAGGACGTCCGACAGCAGGACGAACTCCTGCCGCGTGTCGGTGCAGGTCTGGCCGACGGCAGTAAGGAACCCGATCGCGTGCTCCCATTCGCGGATCGACGGCCGGACCTCACCGACGAATGCGTGCAGGTGGCGGGTGAGCGCGTCCAGCAGTTCGCGGAGTCGAGGGTCGGAAGTGCCGCGGAAACTGTCCTGGACGGCCCGCGTCGCAGTGTGCTCGTTGAAGTCCACGGATGCCTCCCTTTCCACAACCTGTGGAAAACTCTGGCGATGGGGACCACTTCACTTGCCGTGTGGTGCCCGCCGGGCGGTTGAACCGATCTCCGCGAGTTCTCCGCCCTGGTCACGCGGACCGCGTAGATGGTTCCGGGAGTGGCGGCGATCGCGGCACTGGTGATCGCGATGGCGAACATCATCCTCCACCTTCGCGGCCTGCGCACAGGGAACGGCGCGCCCGCATGATCGGCTGTAGTCAAACTTGACTAACGCCGACGGCCTTCCTAGGCTCCGACCATGGGTGAGAAGGCGATTCCGATCTTTCCGTGCAGGTCGATAGAGCTGACCTGGGACTTCTACAGCGCGCTCGGTTTCGAGCAGACCACCTGGCAGACGCGCCCCAATCCGTACCTCGCGGTCCGGCGCGGCGACGTCGAACTGCAGTTCTTCGGCTGGAAGAAGCACGACCCGGCCGCGTCCATGAACATGTGCTACATCACCACGACGAAGGTCGACGCCCTGTACGAGGCGTTTCGCGGCGGGCTCCGCGAGGCCCTCGGCCGGGTCCCGACCCGGGGGCTGCCTCGACTGAGCGCGTTGCGGGACATGTCCTACGGGGTCCGGCAGTTCCTGCTCAGCGACCCGGACGGGCTCCAGCTCCGCATCGGCCAGGCCATCTCGGGGGACACGCGGCACGCGCCCATCCCGGAGGAGCCGGTGGCCCGGGCCTTCCACATGGCCGCGCTCCTCGGCGAGTCGAAGGGGGACCATCGCGCCGCTGCCCGGATCCTCGATCGGCTGCTGCGGTCCGACGAGGCGCTGTCCCCGTCCGAGCGCCTCAAGGCCCTGGTCCTGCGCGCCGACGCCGCCGCCCACCTGGAGGAATGGCCTCTCGTCCGCACCCTCACGGCCGAGGCCCGCGTGATCGACCTGCCCGCCTCGTCGCGGTCGGGCGACGACCTCGGCCGCCTGGCCGATCTCGAAGCCGCCATCCCTGTCGACGGTCGGACTCCGCCCTCCGGAGACACGCGCTGACCGGACCCGCGCGGGGGTGAAGCCCGCAGGTGAGGGCCACTCGATGTCGATCGCCTCGCATCGATCGCCGGGCCGGCGGCCGGTGCGGAGGCGAGTCGATGTTCCGCCTCGCGGTGTCCCGGTGGACTGCCGAGTTGGGGACACGGTTGGGGATTACTGTGGGCAACTCTGTCCACCGGTCCTGTGAGGTTGTGGAAGGGATTCGCCCACAGGGTGTGAACGGGGTGTGGAGAACGCCCGCGCAGAGTGGGTTTTCCTGCTGGTCAGCGGCTTTTCCACGACGTGGACAAGTGAGCACGCGGGTTGGGGGCGAGCTGGGGAAGAATGTGGACGCGGAGCCGCGGGGCCGTACCCAGGTTGTGCACGATAGTTATCCACAGGTTGTGGATTCTGTGGACGGACGAGCGACCTCGGTCATGATGAGGAGGACGGCGGCGGACGAGCCGTCCGGACCGTGGAAAGCCCGGCTGTTCTGGGGATCCACCTGTGGACGCGACCCCGGAACGCCCTGCTGCGACGAGGTGGAAGATGTGTGCGACGGTTACCAACAGCCTGTGGATAACGGCCCCCAGGGGCACTCGCCGAGCCTCCCCGCGCCCGAAGGGAACGAACAGCCCCCGTACCTGTGGGTACGAGGGCCGGTGCTCGAGGCGATGCCGGAAGACGGCCCCGCCTGGGTGATGGGTCCCTACGCCGCGACGGCCGTCACGACGGAGGCGATGAAGATCCACCACCAGTGCCATGCCTGGTCGAGGGCGTACCGCCCCGTCCCCAGCACGGTGTTGTCGTCCTTGCCGGCGCGCGGGGCGCCGAGCCGGTAGAAGGCGCCCACGGCCTCGCCCTCGAGGCCCTTGAGCTTGTCGATGAACTCGGCCAGCCGCTGCAGGGGGTCCCTACGGTCGGCCCAGTAGTGGGTGACCGCCGATATCAGCTGCCCGAGGATGAAGCTGAACAGCGAGATCCGCAGGCCGAGGATCGCCCACATCATGGCGACGACCAGAGACGTGCAGACGGTGTAGGACGCCACATGCCGCAGGCATGCCAGGCGCCCCTTCCACATCTGGTCGCCGTGCAGACCCTTGTCTCGATCCTGGACATCGGTCTGGACCCAGTGGTCGCCGACAGCGTGCGCAACGAGCATCGAACCCAGAACGACCACGAAGGTCAGAGCGGTGACGATCTGGTCCGGAGACATGTCTCACCTCACGGTGTTTCAGTTACCGGCCCGGGGTGACCCCGGGCGACCGGCTCCGAGCGCCGGCTGATCAATACCGTTCCACAGGCGATCCCTGACGTGTGGCCATTTCGTGACCACCCCGCGACGAATACGTAGAAGCCAGACTCGAAGCGGGCACCGGGGTGGGGCGGGGCGCGCGGTCACCTCTGTCCGCTGGGGTGGGCAAGGCGCAGGAGGGCAGGAGGTGTGTCGTCACTCGAAGGAACTGGCCGCGGAATCGTGGCGGTCGAGGGTTGATGCCTGGGGCGCGGGAGCCGGCGAGGTGGGGATCGCCAGATGGGCGGGGCGGGGCCCGCGAGGTCGGCAGGTGTGATCGGGATGAGGTCGCGGGGTGTTTTCCGTTGGTCTGTTCATGACCCGTGTTTCTCGGCTCGGCGCCGTGGAGGCGAGCGGCTCGCCACGCCCGGCGGCACGGTGGTTTTCGCGCTCCGATTCGCCCGGAGGCGGTGCCGGCCCGGGCAGGAAGGCCGCTCCGACCTGCGAACATTTGTTCGAACGCGTGCTACTCTCCCCGCATGGGGCAGTTGCTGAACGAGCCGGTCCGAGCCGAGCACGACCCGGCGGGGCGGCTCACCGCGTACGAGTGGCGGGGGACGCGCTACGCGGTCGACGCGGTGCTGAAGACCTACGGATCGGCCCAGGAGGGCAGGGTCTACCGGTTCCGGGTCACCGGCGCGGAGGGCGTGGCCGTCGTGGAGCTCGGTCGTGACGAGGACCGCTGGCGGCTCCGGCACGTCTTCTCGGCCTGACCGGCGGCCGGGCGGCGCGAGCCTGCTCGACGCCCGGGGAGGCGACCGGACGCTGTGGACGCGGGTGGGCGGCATCCAGGGCGCGCCGCTCGATCTGCTGACGGCCCGCATCGGCCGCCGGCACTACGCGCCGCACACCCACGACGAGTACGCCATCGGCGTCACCGTCGACGGCACGGAGACGATGCTCTACCGGGGCGAGAGGATCTACTCGGCGGCCGGCAGCGTCGTCGTGGTCGAGCCGGGCGAGGCGCACACCGGCGGTCCGGCGCGGCCGGAGGGTTTCGCGTACCTGTGCCTCTACCCCGCCGCCGAACTGCTGGGCGCGGCGACGACCGCCGAGGCCGGCCCGGCGCCGGCCTCACCGCACTTCGCGCACCCGATCATCGACGACCGGGGTCTCGGCGAGGCGCTCCGCCTCGCCCACCATGCCCTGAGGCTCGGCGCCGACCCGCTTGAGGGCGAGTCGCGGCTGCTCGGCGTGCTGGCCACGCTCGTCCGGCGGCATGCGGCGTCCGGCCCGAAGGCGGTCCCGGCCCACCGCAGGGCCGAAGCCGGACGCATCGCGCGGACGGTCGCGACCCGCCTGTCCGACGAGCTGACCGCCCCGCCGACGCTCGCCGAGGTCGCCGCCGACCTGGGGCTGTCGCGCTACCAGCTCCTGCGCGCCTTCCGGGACGCGATGGGCATGCCGCCGTACGCGTGGCTCGCCCAGCACCGGGTGGCCCGCGCCCGGGCGCTGCTGGACGCGGGCCACCGTCCGGCCGAGGCGGCGACGCTCGTCGGGTTCGCCGACCAGGCGCACCTCACCCGCTGGTTCCGCCGCGTGCTGGGCGTCACCCCGGGCGTTTACCGCAACAGCGTTCAAGACAGCACATCTCGCCGACCTCGATTCTGAACGTCCGCCCCGGGTCGGACCCGGGTGCCAGGGCCGATCGCGAACGCGCCCGCTCCGCGCAGGTCCCGGGGCGGAGGCGGCCCGGGCGGGCGGTCGAGAACGGAGGTCGGGTTGAGTCGCCGCGGCTGGATGCTGTTCGCGCTGATGAGCGTGCTGTGGGGCATTCCCTATCTGTTGATCAAGGTGGCGGTCGAGAGCGTCTCGGTCCCCATGGTGGTGTTCGCGCGCACCGCGCTGGGCGTGCTCGTCCTGCTGCCGCTGGCGCTCAGGGCCGGGCGGCTGGACGTGGTCCGCCGCCACTGGCGCCCGCTCCTGCTGTTCACCGCGGTGGAGATTCTCGGGCCGTGGGCGCTGCTGTCGGACGCCGAGAACCGGCTGACCAGCTCCATGACGGGCCTGCTCATCGCCGCCGTCCCGATCATCGGCGTGGTGCTCGCCCGGCTCACCGGGGACGCCGAGCGGCTCGGGCCCCTCCGGTGGGCGGGCCTGCTGGTCGGCCTGGCCGGCGTCGGGGTGCTCGCCGGACCGCACCTCGGCGGCGGCAGCGCGTGGGCGATCGGCGAGGTCATGCTGGTCGCGGTCGGGTACGCGATCGCCCCGATGATCGCCACCCGGCGGCTCCAGGACCTTCCGAGCCTGCACATGGCCGCGTTCTCGCTGGCCATCGCCGCGCTCATCTACACCGGCCCGGCGATCGCCACCTGGCCGAGCGCCATGCCCGACGGGCGGGTCCTCGCCGCGCTCGTCGCCCTCGGCCTGGTCTGCACGGCGCTGGCGTTCATCGTCTTCTTCGAGCTCATCCGGGAGGTCGGCACGTCCCGGGGCATGGTGTTCACGTACGTGAACCCGGCCGTGGCGGTCGCGGCCGGCGTCGTGTTCCTGGGGGAGCCGCTCAGCGGGACGATCATCGCGTCGTTCGTGCTGATCCTCGGCGGCTCCGTTCTCGCCACCGCGCGCCGCTCCCCCGCGGCCGCACCGGTGCCCCCGCCTGACGACAGCACCGCCGCACCCGAACCGGCCACGAAGCCCACGCCGGAACCCGCGCCCGAACGCTGACCCCACGGCCCTGCCCCCCGAGTCACAGCGCGGTCCGGGACCGGTGCGAGGAGGGGCAGGGCCGGTGCCAGGTGCCGGGGCTCAGCGGAGGGTGGCGATGAACTTGCCCGCCTTGCCGACGTTCCCCGCGGGGTCGATCGCGCGGTACTCGATGGTGTGGCGGCCCTTACCGAGCTTGCCGTAGGTGAGGCTGTCGATGACCGTGCCGTTCTCGGTGAACCGCCAGGGAGCGGACGAGTCGGTCGGCCAGCCGAAGTAGTTGAACCAACCGTCGCCGTCCACGCGGAACTCGGAGACGACCACGCCTGGACGGTCGTCCGCGCCGGTGAGCCGCATGGTGAAGGGACCGTCGAAGACGTACTCGGGCGTCCGTCCAGGACGAACCTGGCTCTGCGCCGCCTTGGACAGCTCGTACGCGACGACCGGCGCCTGCGCGTCGATCGTCCATGTGCGGGTGTTGGAGCCGACCCGAGCGACCAGCGTGTGCGTGCCCTTCGCCAAGCGGAACCGTCCGAGATCGATGTCTCGGTCGCCACCCCGTACGGGGCGCCCGTCCAGTACCCACTTCACCTTGGGTGTGCTCTGCACCGGGTGGGTGGTCTCCACGTAGACGACGGAATCGCTTCCTACTGGCGTCTCCGTGGGCGTGGACGAACTGAAGTCGACAGGCACGTTCTCAGGCGGAGTGCTCAGGCCGGTGTCGACCGTCCATGTGCGCACCTGCGTGAGTGCGGCGGACGACCGGATCGCCGGGTCCCGGACGAAGCCGGTGGGATCGGTGACAGTGGCCTTGACCGTGTGCGTGCCCTTCCTCAGGTGCTGCCTGGCCAGGTCGAGGTTCGCGCCGTGCCCGACGGTCTTTCCGTCGACCGTCCATGCAACGGACAGAGGATGGCCGGTCGGATGCATCGTTTCGACCCACAGCACACGGTCGTCGCCCACCGATGCGTTCGTGGGCGTGTTCGCCTGGACGAGGTTGACCTTGCCTGAGATCCGCTGGGTCATCCGTTCACGCGCGACCTGGTCGTAGTAGTAGCCGAGCGTTTTCATCATCGAGTGCTGGCTCGGCCTCCACACGCCCTTACCTGAGTAGAGGCCACCTTCGTACCGCCCGATGGTGCCCCCGGCCTCGCTCCGTTCCCCGAGCCACCGCCACCACTTCTGCTTCTGTGCCTTCATCTCCTCCTCGGTCAGAAGCGTGTGATGGATGGAGGCGGGCTCAGGGCCGGTGTACGTCCCACCAGGGACCCCTCGCTGGTAGTAGTCGTACTCGTCGTCCAGCCCACCTAGCGAGTGGCCGAGTTCGTGCGGTGCGATGAGAGCCGACATGGCGTTCCCACCGGACGCCGTCGCATAGGCGCCCCCTGCACCGCCATAGGTGTCGCTGTTCGCGAGCGCGAGGATCTGACGGTTTCCTACAGTCGTGCCTTGGACGAGATCCGCATACGTCTTGGCGGCCGCAGAGTTCATGACGAGAAGGCGCTGAATGCCGTCCTGTCTACAGCCGCTCCAGAAGGCCATGCTCAAGGGCGTCGTGCGTCGCGGTGACGACAGCGCCGGGTCACAGCTCACGCCGGACTCGCCGGACGGGATTTCCACCGCGTACACGTTGATGTAGCTGCGATACGACTTGAACGGCTCGATCGTCCACAGGTCGTTGAGGTGCTTGGCGAGGTGCGCGCGGAACTTCGGCATGTCCGCCGCCGTGTAGCCGTCACCCAGCACCACGAGATTGAAGCGCTTCGCGGGATCGCCGGTGACCTGCACCGGCACCACGGTCGCGTCCGCGGGTTCCGCCGCCCGCGCGGGCACCGACACCAGCGACAGGACGGCCGCGGCCGCCGCCCCGATCACGATTTTCCTGCCCGTCCGCATGGCGCAGACCCTCCTCGCGCGGGGGCGCGCGGCGGGCGGGATAGGGCCCGGCCGCTGCGCCGGCTCGTCCCGCTGATCAAGCGGGCCCGTCCGGATTATCGCTGGAAGATCCAGATTTGTCGCTACCGCTTGCCGCGCTGCCCGTCCGCGAGGCCCTGCGAGATCCGGTGCCCGCCCGCGCGCCGCTGCACGGCCGCCGACAGGACGGGCGCGACCCCGCCGATCCGCGCGCCGATCCTCAGCCCGAGCGGCGCCACGTCGATCTCCGCGATGTCGCGCTCGACGGCCCGGACGGTCGCGCGCGCCACGTCCCGGGGCGACCGCGTCCCGATCCCCTTGGGCAGGGTCACGCCCGCTTCGGCGAACATGCCCGCGTCCCGGATGAAGCCGGGGAAGACCGTCGAGACACCGACGCCGTGCGGGCGCAGATCCTCACGCAACGCCAGGGCGAACCCCCGCATACCGAACTTCGTCGCGTTGTAGAGGGACGCGTGCCCCGACGCCGTCTTGCCGGCCAGCGACGAAACGAAGACCAGGTGACCGCGGCCACGATCGGCCATCTGCGCGGCGGCGAGCTTCGCCATCACGATCGGCGCACGCAGGTTCACGTCCAGCGCCCGGTCGATCTCCCCGATCGAGTACCCCGAGAGCAGCCCGGACGCCGGCAGCGCCGCGTTCGCGACCAGCACGTCCACCCGGCCCGCCTCGTCCAGGAGGCTCTCGGCCGCCGCCCGGTCCGCGAGGTCGGCGACGATGGCGCGGCCGCCGAGCCGCTCGGCCAGCGGTTCCAGGACGTCGGCCCGGCGGCCCGTCAGCACCAGCCGGGCGCCGCGACCGGCGAGGGCCCTCGCCAGCGCCTGGCCGATCCCGCCGGTCGCGCCGGTCAGCAGGACGTTCGCTCCGCGCAGATCCATCCCGCGATGATGGCGGATCACATTCCGATGCGCCACAGCAGAAGGATGATCGACGAGAGCACCAGCCCGGCGGTGCCGAGCGGTACGTCGCCCCACGCGATCACGGCCGCGCACGCCGTGGCGGTCAGCCCCGCGACCAGCACCAGACCGCGGCCCCCGGACGGACGCTCGTCGGGCACGTCCGGCTCCAGTTCGCGCTCCCAGTGCCGGAAGTCGTCTTCTGCCATCCGCACTCCCGAAGGTCTCCACCCGGATTATGCGGCCGTTCCGGCGTTCCGACGAGAGCAGGAAATGCGAGGCTTTTTCGAATGTCTCGTCCGGGGAGGGGCCCTTCGGTGCTGATCGCCCGGCCGTGGTTGCTAGGCTGCGGAGAGCCTGGGGGAGGCAGACTCTGATCAGCCGTCCCCGGTTTCTGACTTGATAGTCGAAGGTGAAGGGGTCCCACCGTGAAGAAGCTTCTCGTCCTCGCCGTCGTCGCCCTCGGTGGCTTCGCCGTCTGGCGCAAGCTCCAGCAGGACCGCGCCGAGCTGGACCTGTGGACCGAGGCCACGTCGTCCGACAGCTGATACGCCGGCGACAGGCCCCGGCGTGAACGAAGCAGAGCCGATCACCGTCGCCTGCCTCGATCTCGCCGGGACCACCGTCGCGGACGGCGACACCGTCGAGTGCGCCTTCGCCGAGGCGATCGCCACCCTGGGGATCGTCTCCGGCACGGCGTCCTACGGCCGTGCCCTCGCCCGCTTCCGCGACGCGCGCGGCGGATCGAAGATCGGCATCTTCCGCTCGCTCTTCGACGAACCCCGCGCCCGGGCCGCGCATCTGGCGTTCGAGCGGTCCTACCACGACCTCATCGACCGGCGCGGCCTCACACCCGTACCCGGCGCCGACGACGCCCTCGCACGGCTGCGCGGCGCCGGTGTCCGCGTGTGCCTGCTCACCGGCTTCGGCCGCGGCACGCAGGCCCGCGTCCTCGACGCCCTCGGCTGGTGGGACCGCGCCGACCTGACCCTCTGCCCCGAGGACGTCCCGCGCGGCCGGCCGTGGCCCGACCTCGTCCTGACCGCGGCCCTGCGCCTCGGCGTGGACGACGTCCGCCACATCGCCGTCTGCGGTGACACGGCGGGTGACATGCTCTGCGGCCGCCGCTCCGGGGCGTCCGTCGTCGCCGGCGTCCTCACCGGCGCCCACGACCACGACCGCCTCCTGGCTGCCGGCGCCACCCACGTCCTCCCCTCCGTCGCAGCCCTCCCGGACCTCATCCTCCGCACCCCGGCCAACGCCGACCACGGATAGCCGGGTACGCGCGGAACCGAGCCGCCGAGGTCGTGCCAGACGAGGGCCTCCAGCATCCAGCGGGATCCACGGCGAGCCGGGAGTCGCATCTCGCAGCGAGATGCGACAGCCAACGACGGACGCACCCGCCCGAGCGACTAACGGAAGCCGACGCCCGTTCGTTGGCCACCGCGGATGCGCTTCGCGACTGGCCCCGACCGCCCGACCGCAGCGCCTGTTCGGTTCATTCGACAGCCGAAAGGGCTAGCGCGAGCTCAGCAATGGGCGCACGGTCGTGGCGATGCGTTCCACCTGGTCGAGCTGGGCGTCGAGGGACGGCGCGGCGATGCGGAAGACGAGGTGCTCCGCGCCCGCCTCCAGGTACCGAGCCAACGTGGCGGCCACATGTTCGGCCGGACCTGCGACGATCGCCTGGATCGTCCGCACCGTTTCGTACGGCAGGCCGTAGGTTGATCGGCAGTAAGCGTCGAGCTGCCGTTCCACGCCCGTGTCATCGCTGATCAGCACGGTGACGAACAACGCCGGCGTGACCGCGTCCTCAGGACGGCCCGCCGACCGCACCGTCGCGAGGCCCGCCCGGTAGTCGGCGGGATCGGGCGGGTAGGGCAACCACCCGTCGTAGAGCCGTCCGGCACGCTCCAACGCCGAGGGGCTCGCGCCGGCCAGCCAGATCGGCGGCCCGCCCGGTCGGTAGGAGGGTGTGGATTCAGGCAGCTCGTCGAAGTGCAGCACCTTGCCCTGGAACGCACGCTCGCCCGACCACAACGCCCGCCACAGGGCCACCGTGTCGTCCAACCGTCCGAAACGGCGCTCCCACGGCACTCCGGACACGGCGTACTCAATCTCCGACCTGCCGGGGAAACCCGCACCCACGGCGACGATCAGGCGTCCCGCGGACAGATGGTCGATGGAGGCCAGCGTCTGAGCCGCCACCACCGGCCGTCGGAAGGCGGGCAGGAGAGCGGCCGTCCCCAGCGTGACGCGTTCGGTCGCCGATGAGAGGGCGGCGAGCATGGCAAGCGGTTCGATCCGCGGACCGAGCAGAGTGTCGTTGGCCCAGACCGAGTCATAGCCGAGGCGTTCGGCCCGGACGGCGAAATCGACCAGCTGGCGGGCGTCATCCCACCGGGCCCGGTCGGTGGGGAGCAAGATCCCGAGTCTCGTGTCCATGGGAAAGGATCGTGGCCTCTACCAGGAGTGACGACAATTCCCTCGAAGGCATGAACCACTCGACACGGGGGCGGACGGGGAGTGAGACGTCCCTCCTGGCCGACGCATCCACGGCATCGCCCCACCGACTGACCCGCGCCCCGCCGAGGACGAGTAACCTCGTCGAGGCCTCAGCGCCCGCCCAGCCTCGAAAGCCTGCGCTCCGCCTACGGTGTACGATCGTCACCGGTCACGCCATCGAGCGTCACCGCAGGTCAAGTAACACAGGACCAGGGGCCTTAGCTCAGTTGGTAGAGCACCGGCTTTGCAAGCCGGGTGTCAGGGGTTCGAATCCCCTAGGCTCCACCAGCCAAAACGCCCCCGCCCAGACCACGGGCGGGGGCGTTCGTGCGATTAGCGTGCCATTAGGCACCGAGACCAGTGCCCCGGCCTCACCATCATCGTCGTCCGACGCGCGAGCAGCCGTGATCAAGGGGCGGCGGCGCTCAGGCCGCTGCGCGGCCCGGCGCCAGGCCGCCTGGAGCGTGCGGCGTGGGTGCCGGTCACCGGACGGCCGCGCCGTGCCACGCCCGCCGGCCCCGCCCCGACCGCTCACCGCAAGGTCGCGCCGCCACTCTGACGTCTAACGCCAAGTCCCTCCAGCGCCGCATCAGGCAATGTTCGCCCCGGGCGGTCTGCGACGATGGCGCCATGGACGAGGAAGTCATTCCCATTCTTCGCGTGGAGGATGCCGCGGCAGCGGTTGCCTGGTACGAGCGTCTGGGCTTCGCCAAGCAGTGGGAACACCGCTTCGAGCCGGGACTTCCCGCCTTCGTCGAGGTCGCTCGGGGCAGGGTGCGGTTGTTCCTGTCGGAGCACACGGGAGATGCCCGCCCCGACACGTTGGTCTACCTTCGCGTTCACGACGTCGAGGCAATCGCCTCCGAGTTCGGTGTGCAGGCGGAGGATGCTCCGTGGGCGCGTGAGATCGAGTTGCGCGACCTCGATGGCAACCGGCTTCGGGTCGGCGCGCCGACGGAATAGCACTCGTCGGCAGCACGCGGCAGGGAGGCTAGCTGGTGGCTGTGCGAGTACGCATCAACAGGGCAACGACGCCTGATGCGGCACTGACCCGTTCGGCGACGAGCACCAGGGCGTGACTGTGGTGGAGCACCGTTGGAGATTTCGGGGAGTTGCCGGGAACCCCGTGGTTCCCCAGACTTCTTTCGCTTTCGTGGCCGTTGGGGGCCCGATTGCTTCGTCTTCTTGGCGTTCGTCGGCTCGCCTTGGGAGTTCGCCTCTGCACAGGGCGTGAGGGGCACGGAGCTCAAGTTCGCGACGCCACAATGTGGCCATGGACGCAGGACTTGCCGCCCTCCTTGGTGCTGCCGTCGGCTCCCTCACCACTCTGGGTGCGGCTGTCGTGAACGGCCGGACGCAAGCACGAACACAACACGTCCAGTGGCGCCGTCAGCATCGACGCGACGCCTATGCCGCCTACCTCAGTGCTCTCCATGACCGCGATATCGCCATGGACGCGATCCTCAACGCGCTGCAGGCGGAGGCCCTCGACCTGCCCGAACTGGACGGGACAGTGCGGCACTTCATCGCCCGGGCCCGTGATGTCCACCGCGCCGCAGAAGTCGTCGTCCTCGAAGGCCCTCCCTCCCTCGTCGAAGCAACCGACCGGATCGCCGAGGAGTCCCGCGGCCTGTCCGAGGTCATGCAGCGCATGGTGAAGGACGCCCACGCAGGAGACACCAGCGAGAGAGCGGAACATTCCGCTACCGCCTCAGCGCGGGAGCGGCGGCTCTACCGGGCAGTCAGTGAGTTTCGTGTCCAGGCCCGCGGCGTCCTTGGCAACGCCGATTAACAGTTCATGCGGGTTGCTTGCGGGCTGAGCTGGAAGGGGGGTGGGGTCCCGTCGCGAGCCGTCCGGATCTGCACCAGGCGATGGTCGGGGTGGGAAACGAGCACGAGGACCCGGCGGTGTGCCGCCGGGTCCTCGCAGGTGGCCTGGCGGCCACGCGGCTTAGCGGTCGAGCCGTGACCAGGCCACGATGGAGCCGATGGCCATGGAGCAGGCACAACCGAAGCCGAACAGACCGCCGACGTAGAGGTTGTAGAAGGTGTCGCCGGGGAGGACGCGGTCGAGGAACGCGAAACCGCAGACACCCCCGACAATGCCCCCGACGAAAAGGTTGACGACCGCCGGGACGACGACGTCCCAGAAGCCGAGCGCATAGGGTGCGAAGAAGTCGGCACCCTCGATCAGGTTGCTGACGCCGTTCGCGAGGACCACGAGACCGGCGCCCGCGACAGCGCAGCCGACAAGGGCGACGGCGGCCACGGGGCTGAAGATGCGGTCCTGGTCGCCGCTGTTCATGATGGCGGTGCAGACGCCGGCGATGACGGCGTCCGCCATGACGACAAGGACAGCACAGATGACAGCGCTGCGGACGAGGGCAGCATTGCGGACGGACATGATTCGCGTCATTGGATGACTCCCGGTTTGCGGCACGCGCAGTGCGCGTGACTCGATTCGGGATCTACCGTCCAGCGGGGCGCGGAACGCGCACGGGTGTGTCGTGCCACGGGCACAGGCCGTGCGTGTGAAGGCTGCCGGCCCGAAGATGTGGTGGGCGTGTTCGCTCTGATGCCACCATGCCGGGGTGTCCATCGAACAACGGCGCAAATGAGTCGGCGACCGCCGGGCCGATTGCGTGCGACGCAGTACGGCAGGCGTGCCGAGCTCTCTCCAAGCGTCCCTGACGGAGTGCCCGTCAAGGTTCTGCGGGAGATCACGCAAGCCTCACGGGCCGGGCGGTGTCCGGACGTCGAGTCGATGACCACGGCGCTCACGGCGCTGAAATGGTTCCTCCGGCAACCGGGCCGGAGGCTGACGGCGGAGGTACATCCGACGTGCCCGTGTCATGATCCGCGGGAGGCGCTGGACACGCTGCACGAGATCGTCGCGGTGCTTCCTCCACCCTCCCGACGCCAGGTCCTGGCGATCGTGACGCCGCTCGCGGAGCAGTATCGGGCCCGCACGCTCCATGATCCGTCCACGCCGGAAGACCGGCCATGGTGGCGACGGCGCATCGCCGAACTCTGAACCGTTATCGAGAGCAGTCGGAGAAGGCCATGGCTGCTCGGTTGGCACTGGCCATCGCATCCAAGCGGTGGCACGCCTCCCGCGTCGTTGGAAGCCGCCGGGTTGACGCCTGCCTTGTGCAGCGCGGCAGGCCGCTGTCGCGGTGCGTGCCCGGTCGGCCGCGGAATGAACACGTTGGAAGCTTTGCAGGTCGCACCGGGGAAGTGGTACCGCACAGATCTAGCGGAACTCCCGTGGTCGCCGTAGGGTTCACCGCGTGATCAAAATTGGAGGGCGCGCGCTGCGCCTGGCCGCTGTCATGCTTCCCACTTTGACGCTGACGACCGTGTTGGCGTCCACCGCGCCGGCGAACGCGGCAGGCCCCTCGTGCGGGTCGAAGTACGCACTGCGCAGCACCCATTCGATTTACGTGAACTCCAAGGTCCGCGGCTACCTCAAGGTCTACTACAACTCCTCCAACGGCTATAACTGCGCGCTGGCCGTCCGCAAGGGCTCGACGTCGCTCTACAGCATCAAGCTCAAGCTCTGCGTCTACAACGCCGCCCGTACCAAGTACGGCAACTGCAAATACGACGGGTACAGCAAGCGGAACCACTGGTACTCCGGTCCCCTCTACGTGTACGCCCGCCATCGATGCCTGTACGTCAGGGCCTTCATCAACACCGATGGCGCGCACAGTGGAACCCTGACCGGCAAGAAGGTTCACTGCGGCTGATCGGCGTCGACCTCGGCTGCCCGGTCACCGCGCAGGGTGAGGGGGGAGGCCGGTGTCCGGGACGGTGCTGCCAGACGTCTACCGCGCCGATGTGGAAATCCTGTGGGACTACCACGACCTGCATCACGCGATTCGGCCTACCGACGTCGGCATCGGGCTCGGTAGTCATGATCTCGGTGTCGCCACCTTCGCGGCGGAGCTCTACCTGGAGGGGATGTTCCCTCGGATCGTCTTCACCGGGGCCAACGCCCCGACGACGATCGAGCGGTTCCCGCGAGGTGAGGCCGTCCACTACCGCGATCACGCCGTCGCGCTCGGCGTGCTCGCTGAGGCGATCCTGGTCGAACCCGAAGCCACCAATACCGGCCAGAACATCGAGTTCACCCGCAGGCTGCTCGCCGGCCGCGGGCTCGCAGTCCGCTCAGCGACGCTGATCTCGCGGCCCTACCAGCAGCGCCGCGCGTACTCCACCGCCGAGAAGCTGTGGCCGGAACTTGAGATCGTCTGTGCGTCGCGACCGCTCCCGCTGGACGAGTACATCGCGAGCATCGGTGACGTGAAGCGTGTCGTCGACATGCTGGTGGGTGACACGCAGCGCGTCATGGTCTACCCGGACCGAGGATTCGCCACCCCGCAAGACATGCCGGCAGAAGTCGAAGCGGCCTACCGTCGTCTGGTCGAGGCGGGCTTCACCGCCAGGCTCGTCCCATAACCGTCTCGTCGTCCACGTGGGCACCGGGGCGTGCCCGTCCCGGGCGTCGCCGGCTTCCGGCCGTTGATGGGACCGGTCCCTCCGCGGGGGGCGGAGGGACCGGCTTGTCGGTCAACCGCTCAACCGGCCTGGCCCGGACGTGGGCCAGGAAGGGCTGGAACTAGCAGCTGTGACCGTCACACACCGAGCAGTACGACACCTGGCAGAACATGCACGTGACCTGCTTGTGGCCGGGCTGGTCGCACGCCCGGATGATCGGAGGCGTTCCCGTGGGCATGGGAACGACCGTCGACCACCCCGTAACAATTAACAGAGGCACTCCCATGAGCGGAGAGCCGGTGCGCGTGTTGTCCATCTATATCTACCACCTTGTTCTCTGGTTTTAGCCCCGAGACACCGAGGCAGCACCGGGATGAACCGGGCTAATAGAGGACAGTGTGGATTCAGGGCATATGGGCAAGTCCTTGGGCGAGCCGAAATCTGTTCGGGTTCGATTCCTCGTTCTCGCATGAAGTGGACGGCCCGAACTCGTAACATTCCTCTTGCAAGAGAGCGTGAATATGTAATGCGATGAGCCACGTGCTGGTCGCCAGTGGCTTGGTTGCTGGCGCTTGGGGTTGCTCTTCCGTGGGCGGGTGCGGATGAATCTGGCTGAGGCCAAACGGGAGTACCGGGAGGTGCTCGAGGCGTTCGCCGGTTCGGACGAGGCGGTTTCCGAGGCTCGGCTGGCGGACGTCCAGCGGCTCTTGGACGGTGTGCGCAAGCGTGCGATGCGTCAGATCGACCAGTACACGACGCGTAGGTTCCTTTCCGTCAATCAGCGGCGGGGCATGGTCACCAAGCTGGAATGGATCCACCAGAAGGCGCATGCCGAGGTGCTCGCCATCGCGGCGAAGCGGCGCGGGGAATGATGCTGGGCGGCCCCCGGCGAGGTCCTATGCCGGTCGCGAGCGGTTGCGACCGTATTCAGCCAGGGCGTGGAAGGCCGCCTTGGGCTCCCAGGGCATGTCCGGGTAGGTGGTGCCCTTGTCCGGGAGGACCTTGACGATGCCGAAGGACGCCCTGTCGAAGTCGAGGGCGTCGGTGCCGGCGTGAGGCAGGTCGTAGCGGGCGAAGGTGTAGACGAAGGCCGCGTCGATCCCCGAGTTCTCGAAGATGCCGAGGAGTTCGCGCAGGTAGTCGGCCTGCTCCTGCTCGTCGCGGACGACGGGGCGGGTGAAGCGGGCGGGGCGGGCCCGGTCGTTCCATTCGATGACCTCGTCGCCCCGGCTCGCGATGGCGGCGGCGCCGCGGTAGGCGGCGCAGCCGAACTCGGTGACTGCCGCGGGCCTGCCGTGGGCGGTCAGGGCCCGCAGCCCGGCCGGGAGCTGGTCGGCGTTCTGCGCGTCGCGGTAGCCGGCGTCGGTGGCGACCACGTCGAACGGTGTCCAGTCGACGCCCTCGAAGGGCAGCGAGGCGTAGCCGACGCGGCCGCCGAACTCGGCCCGCACGGCCGCGACGGCCTTGCCGAGGAAGGCGTTGATCGCGGTGGGCAGGGTGGCCAGCGCGGCGCGGAGCCGCTGCGGGTCGGAGAGGACGGCGGCTCTTTCCTGGAGGGTGTCGCCGGGGAGGAAGCCGGCGGTGCAGATGGAGATCTCCGAGCCGGTGAGGAAGACCACCTCGGCGCCGGTGCGGCGCAGCCTCTCCGCGCGGGCGGCGCTGTCGGTCAGGAAGTCGAGCAGTTCGTCCTGGCTGAGGTCGTTGGTGAACGGGCAGTACCAGACTTCGAGCCCGGCGTCGGCGGCGAGGCGCGCGGCCGTCTCCAGGCGGTCGCGGTCTCCGCCGGTGATCCGGACGGCGTCGCAGTGCAGGTCGTCGCGGATGATGGCCATCTCGCGGCGGACGGTGGCCGGGTCGAAGGGCTCGCGGGTGGTGGTCCCCGCGCTGGTGAAGCCCGTGTCGAAGTTGATGCCGAGAGCGCGCATGGTCGTTCCTTCGCGTCGAGATTAAGGTACGCAACGTACCCTAAATTGTGGTGTTTCTCCGCTGGAGGAAGGGAATTGAAGTACGCTTCGTACCCTATGGCGGTGAAGGGGCTGCATGGCTGAGGGCGGTGGGTCGCGGCGGCGGGGGGCCGCGCTGGAGGAGGCGATCCTGCGGGCGGCGGCCGAGGTGCTGCGGGAGTCCGGTGCCGGCGGCCTGACCATGGACGAGGTGGCGCGGCGGGCCGGCACGAACAAGAACGCGATCTACCGGCGGTGGCCGAATCGCGTCGCGCTCGGCGTCGCCGCGTACCGCCGGCTGGCGGACGCCGAGGTCACGGTCCCGGACACCGGTTCGCTGCGGGACGACGCTCTCGACCTGCTGCGCCGCGCGAACAGCACCTGGTCGTCGCCGTACGGGGAGATCCTGCGCGGGCTGATCGCGGCGGCCGGGAGCGCGCCGGAGGTCCTCGCCGAGTTGCGGGACGGCGGTGGCGGCGCCTACGAGGCGGCGTGGCTGACGGTGCTCGGACGGGCGGTGGCCCGTGGTGAGGCCGCGGCCGAGGCGCTGCATCCTCGGGTCGCGTCCACGCCGGTCGCGCTGCTGCGCAACGAGTACATGGCGCGGGGCGTCCCGGCCGTGCCGGACGGCGTCCTCGTCGAGATCGTGGAAGAGGTCTTCCTGCCGTTGGTCCGGGGGCGCGCCGCCTTCAGTTGACGAGCTGAACGGGTCGAAGAGCGGCCGCGGCGAAGAACTCCCTGCGGTCGACTGTGCGGCGGGGCGAGTGGCACGGGCCTTCCCTCTGTCCGGCCAGTGGCTTTTTGCGGCTTTCAGCAGCCCCTGGGTCAGAACTCCTTGGCGGTGGAGGCCCGGACGATGAGGTCGGGAGGCAGCCGCTCGGACGGGGGCGTCCGTCCGGCGAGCAGATCGACGAGCAGGTCGAGGGCCCGCTCGCCCGTCTCGTGCATGGGCGAGCGGACGCTGGTGAGCGGGATGGGCAGCTCCGCCGCGAGGGGGGTGTCGTTGTAGCCGGCGACGGCGACGTCCTCGCCGGGACGCAGGCCCTGGTCGCGCAGGACGCCGAGCGCGCCGATGGCCGCGAAGTCGTTGACGGCGAAGAGGGCCGTGGGCCGGGGGTCGTGGCGCAGGAGGCGTTCGGCGGCGGCCCGGCCCCCGGCGGCGTCGAAGCCGGAGTGGACGATGTGGGAGCCGGGCACGGGGTGGCCCGCCTCCCGGTAGCGGTCGACGAACCCGGCGGTGCGGTCGGCGCCGGTGCTGGCGAAGGGCTCGCCCGCGATGACGCCGACCCGCCGGTGGCCGAGGGCGAGCAGGTGGTCGGCGACCAGGCGTCCGCCGAGGCGGTCGTCGCAGGTGACGGACGGGTGCCCGCCGGCGTGCCGGCTGACCAGGACGAACGGGACGCGCCGCGCGGCGATCTCGTCGAGGAAGGCGGCGTCGGTGTGCGCGTCGCCGAAGACCAGGCCGTCGACGTGCCGGGACAGCGCCAGCTCGGTGCGCGCCCGCTGCTGCTCGGGCCGGTCGTGGCTGTTCATGACGAAGGTGGTGAGGCCGTGCCGGGCGGCGGCGTCCTCGATGCCCTCGTAGATCGTGGCGAGCACCAGGTCGGACAGCCGGGGGACCAGGACGCCGACGAGGTTGCTGCGCTGGGTGCGCAGGCTGGTGGCGTGCGGGTTGGGGCGGTAGTCCAGCCGGGCGGCCCAGCGCCGGATCTCCTCGGCGGTCTCGCGGGACGCGGCGCGCTGGGCGTCCTCGGGGGAGCCGTTGAGCACCCGGGAGACGGTGGAGACGTCGACGCCCGCCGCCTGCGCGACGGTCCGCAGCGTCGCGGGCCGCTGCCGGTCGTTGCGGGCCACCCCGTCCGCCCCCTGTCGCCGTGCCCTTGACAGGGCCACCGTCCGGTGTCTTTTATACAACCCAAACGTTTGACCCAATCGTTTGGGTCAGCAGAAACCCCCGACCGAGTGGGAAAGAGGCGGAGCCGTGACGCGACGGGTCGATGCGGGACGGTCGGCGTGATCGGCCTGCCGCCGGAGGCGGGCTGGTTCTCCCGGCGGACGGTCGCGGGATTGGGCAGGGCGCTCCGAGACGGGAGGACGTCCCCGGGCGATCTGGTAGAGCGGTCACTGGCCGAGGCGTCACGCCTCGGAGCGCTCAACGCGTTCGTCACCGTGGACGGGCCGGGGGCGCGCGCGGCGGCGGAGCGCGCCGGACGGGAACTGGCCGCGGGCCTCGACCGCGGTCCCCTGCACGGCGTCCCCGTCGCGGTCAAGGACGTCGTCGACACCGCCGGGCTGCGCACCACGAGGGGCTCCCGCCACCACGCGGACCGGGTGCCCGAGCACGACGCCGAGTGCGTGCGCCGGTTGCGCGACGCCGGCGCGATCATCGTCGGGAAGGCAGCGACCCACGAGTTCGCCTTCGGGCCGACCGGCGACCGCTCGCTGAACGGGCCGACCCGCAACCCCTATGGGGACGGGCGGCTCGCCGGCGGGTCCAGCAGCGGGTCGGCCGCGGCCGTGGCCGCCGGGATCGTGCCGCTCGCGGTGGGCACCGACACCGGCGGCTCCGTGCGCATCCCCGCCGCGTGCTGCGGGATCGTCGGGCTCAAGCCCACCCTGGGCGCCGTGCCGTCCGACGGCGTCTTCCCGGTCTCGTCCTCCCTGGACACGGTGGGCCCGATGGCGCGGACCGCCGATGACTGCCTGCTGCTGTGGAACGTTCTGGCCGGACGGGAGGATCTGGTCCCAGACGTCTCCGGCGCCCGCGTCGGCTGGGTGGCGCCGGACGCGCTCCACCCGGTCGACCCGCGCGTGTCCGCCGCGGCCCGCGCCGCGCTGGAGCCACTGCCCGTGCGGGACGTCGCCGTCCCCGACATCGCGCGGATGCGCTGGGCCTACACCGCGATCCAGGGCGGCGAGGTCCACCGGCTCCACGCCTCACGGATGGCCGCCGCGCCGGACCTCTACGACCCGGAGGTGCTGGCGCGCCTCCACGCCGCCGGGCGGGTCACCGCCGAGGACACGGCCACGGCCCGCGAGCTGCGGGAACGGGTCCGCAGGGCGGTGACGGCCCTCTTCGGACGCTTCGAGTTCCTCGCGATGCCCACCGTTCCGGTCGTCGCTCCGCCGCTGGGCGCTCGGACACTGGCGCTGAACGGAGCGCCGGTCGACGTCCGCGCGGCGCTCCTGGCGTACACCAGCCCCTGGAGCGTGCTCGGACTTCCCGCCGTCAGCCTGCCCGCCGGCCTCGTCGACGGACTGCCCGCCGGGCTGCAACTGATCGCCCGGCCGGGCGCCGAGCGCATGCTCCTCGCCGCCGCGGCCCGCCTGACGAAGACGCCGTCCACCGCCCCGTCGCAGCCATGAAGCAGCCGCCGTGCCGTTCGACCCCAGGGTTTCCGGCGCGGCGTCGAACTGATCGACAAGGCGGCCGACCGGGGCGCGAGGCTCGGTCAGCGGATGACGCGGTAGGAGAGGTGGGTCGCGGCTGGGGTCTCCGTCACCTGGGTGCGTTCGAGGGTGATCGAGGAATCGAGCGTGCCGAACAACGGCGTACCGCCGCCGACCAGGACCGGGACCACGTGCACGCGGATCTCGTCGACCAGGCCGAGCGGGAGCGCCTGCTGCATGACGGTCGCGCCGTGCAGTCCGACGACCTTGTCGCCGGCCGCCTTCTTGGCCTGCTCGATCGCGCCGGCCACCCCGTCGGTGACGAAGGTGAACACCGGCGGGTACGACCTGGTCGGTGCCTGGTGCGTGACCACGAAGCACGGGAGGTCGCCCATCGGACCGCCCTCGCCCCAGCCGCCCTCCCCCTCGTTCTTCTCGAAGGACTTGCGGCCCATCACCACCGCACCCCAGTCTGCGACGACCTTCTCCAGGATGGCCCGGTCGTCGTCGGTCGCCTGGTCGGACATCCACTTGTGCAGCATCCCGGCGCCGTCGCCGAACGGGTTCTCGCGGCTGTCGTTCGGGCCGGTGACGTACCCGTCGAGCGAGACGGACATGTCGCAGATCACTTGGGCCATGGGTAACGCTCTCCCTCTGCCGATGCTGCCGAGTTTCGTTGTGCTGTAGGACTCGGCGTGCCGGCCGAACTCATCGGTGACCGGGCACCAGCCGCCTGCAGGCGCCTCACGGCTGGGAACTGGCGGGCCGGGGCCAGAGGGGAGTGTCGGCTCGGGCGGCGTTCAGGGCGCCGATCGTGGTGGCCAGGGCGAGGAGCACCATGGCGATCCGGAGGGTGATGCGCAAGATCTTCATCTGGGGAACCCCCGTTCCGTCGAACGGATCCTGTACCCCGTGTGATGCGGACGGATCGGGAAGTGTTCCCAGAAGACCCCAGAAACAGGTAGGCGGATGGTCTAGGTGAGCTGGGGAGCCGGCGCGGCGGCCTGCTCGCGTTGCCAGAGGGCGCGGTAGGGGCCGGGGCGGTTCATGAGGTCGGTGTGGGCGCCCCGGTCGATGACGCGGCCCCCGTCCAGGACGATGATCTCGTCGACGGCGTCCAGGCCGGCGAGGCGGTGGGTGACCAGGAGCGTCGTCCGGCCCTCGGTGGCGGTGAGGAGGTCGGCGGTCAGCTCGTCGGCCGTCGCGAGGTCGAGGTGCTCGGCGGGCTCGTCGAGCAGCAGGATCGGGAAGTCGGCGAGGAGGGCGCGGGCCAGGGCGATGCGCTGGCGCTGGCCGCCGGAGACCCGGGCGCCGTGCTCGCCGACGCGG
Source organism: Actinomadura sp. NPDC048021 (assembly GCF_040653135.1). Classification (NCBI taxonomy): domain Bacteria; kingdom Bacillati; phylum Actinomycetota; class Actinomycetes; order Streptosporangiales; family Thermomonosporaceae; genus Actinomadura; species Actinomadura sp. NPDC048021. The sequence continues at coordinate 367,885 of NZ_JBEZJQ010000002.1, read as the reverse complement.
GTGGCGAGGCCGTCCGGGAGGGAGTCGACCCAGTCGAGGAGCCGGGCGCGGCGCAGCGCGTCGCGGATCTCCTCGTCGGTGGCGGACGGGCGGGCCAGGCGGACGTTCTCGCCGATCGTCGAGTCGAACAGGTGGGCGTCCTGGGCGCAGAGGCCGATGACCCGGCGGACGTCGTCGCCGGAGAGCGCGCGCAGGTCGACGCCGTTGAGGGACGTCCGGCCGCCCGCGGATTCCAGGAAGCGGAGCAGCACGGCCGTCAGGGTGGTCTTGCCCGATCCGCTCGGGCCGACGATCGCGCAGCGGCGGCCGGGCGCGAGTTCCAGGGAGACGCCGTCGAGGGCGTAGGGCGCGGTGGGCGTCCACCGGGCTCGGAGGTTCTCGACCGAGAGCGTGTAGGGCGCTGCGGGCAGGGGAGCCGGAGCGTCCGGCTCCTGGACAGGGGGCGGGCTGTCCAGGACGGCGAAGACGCGCGCGGCCGAACGGCGGACCCGCTCCAGGTACTGCGCGGCCAGGGGCAGCCCGGCGACGACCTCGAACGCGGCCAGCGGGAGGAGGACGACGACCGCGAGGAGGACGCCGTCGAGCGCTCCCGAGCGGACGGCCGGTACGCCGACGGCGAGACTGCCCCAGACGGCCAGACCGCCGGCGAGTGCGGAGATCGCGGCGCCGAGTCCCGCGGTGGTCGCGGAACGGGCCGTGGCACGCGTGAAGTCGCGATCGAGCTGCGCGGCCTTGGCGAGCTGCTCGGGGGCGGCGCCGTACGCGATGAGTTCCGGCGCGCCCTGAAGGGTGTCGACGACGTGCGAGGTGAGCTCGCCGCGCAGGTCGGTCGTGCGGCGTTCGGCGCGGCGGGAGACGGCGCCCGACAGCCAGGGGGCGGCGACCCCGGCGAGCACCAGGGCCAGCAGGAGGACGACGCCAGCCGAGGGAAGCAGCAGCCAGGCGAGCCCGACGGAGGCGCCGCCGACGACCGCGGCGACGGTGCAGGGCAGCAGGACCCGCAGGAAGAGGTCCTGGACGGCGTCGACGTCCGCGACCAGCCGGTTCAGGAGGTCGCCGCCGCGGAAGGCGGGGAGCCCGGCGGGCGCGAGCCGCTCCAGCCGCTCGTACACCCGGGCCCGCAGGTCGGCGAGGATCCGGAACGTCGCGTCGTGGCCCACGAGGCGCTCGACGTATCGGAACACGCCCCGCCCCAGGCCGAACGCGCGGACCGCCACGATCGCGACCATCAGCATGAGCACCGGCGGATGCTGCGCCGCCCGCGAGATCAGCCACGCCGACGTCGCCATCAGCCCGACCCCGCTGCCGAGCGCCAGCACCCCGAACAGCACCGCCAGCGCGAGCCGTCCCCGCGCCGGACGCGCGAACCGGAGAAGCCGGAAGATCATGCCCTCACCCCCGCCTCGTCGGCCGAAGCCTCCGCCGCGCCCCACGAGGACGCGGAGGTTTCACGTGAATCATCCGTCCCGGCGATCCGCGCGGGGCGCGGGCGGCGGGTCATGCCGTCACCAGCGCCGGGACGACGGGGACGGTGCGGTCGGCCATCGCGGCCAGCGCCGGGCGGTGGGCCACGAGGATCACCGTGCGGGACTCCGCCAGCCGCTGGACGGCGTCGAGCACGGCGGCCTCGCTCTCGGCGTCCAGGTGGGAGGTCGGCTCGTCCAGGAGGAGGAGCGGGGCGTCGCGGAGGAAGGCGCGGGCCAGGGCGATGCGCTGGCGCTGGCCCGCGGACAGGCCCGCGCCGCGGTCGCCCAGGGGGGTGTCGAAGCCCGAGGGGAGGGCGTCGACGAACCCGAGGGCGTTCGCGGCGCGGGCGGCCTCGCGGACCTCGGCGTCGGACGCGTCCGGGCGGCCGAGGCGGATGTTCGCGGCGACGGTGCCGGCGAACAGGTGCGGGTGCTGGGGGACCCAGGCGATCCGCTCGCGCCAGGCGTCCGGGGCCAGGTCGGCGAGGTCGTCCCAGTCGACCAGGACGCGGCCCGAGTCCGGGCGGACGAAGCCGAGCAGCACGGCGAGCACGGTCGACTTGCCCGCGCCGCTCGGGCCGACCAGCGCGACCGTCTCGCCCGGGTGGACGGTCAGCGAGAAGTCGTCGAGGGCGGGGACGTCGCGGCCGGGGTACGTCACCGTCACGCCGTCCAGGCGGAGCGTGGCGCGGTCGGGGTCGGGGACGTCCCGCCGCGTCCCGGCGGGCGGCAGCGGCGTCTCGAGGACCTCGAAGATCCGCGCGGCGGCGGTGAGGCCCTCGACGCTCGCGTGGTACTGCGCGCCGACCTGGCGGAGGGGCAGGTAGGCCTCCGGGGCCAGGATGAGGACGAGCAGCGCGGTCTCCAGGCCGAGACCGCCCTCCACGAGCCGGAGCCCGATCGACACGGCGACCAGCGCGACGGACAGGGTGGACAGCACTTCGAGGACGAGGGCGGACAGGAACGCGATCCGCAGGGTGGACATGGTCGCGCGCCGGTGCCGGCCGGTGATCTCGCGGATCCGGTCCGCCTGCGCGCGGGCCCGGCCGAAGATCTTCAGCGTGGGCAGCCCGGCGACGACGTCCAGGAAGTGGGCGGACAGCAGGGAGAGCGACCGCCACTGCCGGTCCATCCTGCGCTGGGTGGTGAGCCCGACCAGGATCGCGAAGACGGGGATGAGCGGCAGCGTCGCGGCGATCGTCACGGCGGAGAGCCAGTCGCCGAGCAGGATCCGCGCGCCGACCGCCACCGGGACGATCACCGCCAGGACGAGCTGCGGCAGGTAGCGGGAGAAGTAGTCGTCCAGCGCGTCGATCCCGCGGGTGGCGAGGGTGGCGAGCTCGCCGCTGCGCTCCCCGGACAGCCAGCGCGGCCCGAGGGCCAGGGCGCGGGCGAGCAGCCGGCCGCGCAGCTGCGACTTCACCGCGGCGGACGAGCGGTGCGCGGCGACCTCCTGGAGCCACGCGACGAGCGTCCGGCCGAGGACGACGGCGAGGAGCAGCAGGAGCGGGGTGCGCAGGTCGCCGAGGGAGACGCCGTGCAGGAAGGCGCGGGTGAGCATGCCGGCGAGGAGGGTCGCCTGCGCGATGATCAGTCCGGCGGTGGCGGCGCCGAGCAGCACGGACGCCGCGAGGAACGGGCGCGTGGTGCGGGCGTGGCGCAGCAGCCGGGGGTCGAGGGGCTTCATGCGACCGGCTTCTTCGCGTGAGGCTTCTTCACGGGGATGTGGGACGTGCCGATCCGCTTGCGGAAGACCCAGTACGTCCAGCCCTGGTAGATCATCACGATCGGGGTGAACACGGCCGCCACCCACGTCATGATCTTCAACGTGTAGGCGGACGAGGCGGCGTTCGCGGTGGTCAGGCCGCCGGTGCCGAGGGTGGACGGCAGGACGTCCGGGAACAGCGACAGGAACAGGGTGGCGACGGCGAGCACGATGGCGGCGCCGGTCCCGACGAACGCCCAGCCCTCGCGGCCGCGCCGGTTGGCCGCCGCGGCGGCGAGCAGCCCGGCGGCGGCGCCCGCGACGGTGAGCCAGGTGACGGGCTTGCCGTACTGGAGCTGGGTGATCAGCAGGAAGCCGCCTCCGGTGACGATCGCGGCGACCGCGGCGAGGCCGGCGATCCGGCGGGCCCGCGCCCGGATGCCCCCGGACGTCTTGAGCGCGAGGAACACCGCGCCGTGCAGGAGGAACAGCGTCACGGTGGTGAGCCCGCCGAGCAGCGCGTACGGGTTGAGCAGGTCGCCGAGGGAGCCGGCGAACTCGTGGTCGGCGTCGAGCGGCACGCCGCGCACCATGTTCGCGAACGCGACGCCCCACACGAACGCGGGCACGAGGCTGCCCCAGAAGATGCACCTGTCCCAGCGGGCCCGCCAGCGGGCGTCGTCGCGCTTGCCGCGGTACTCGAACGCGACGCCGCGGATGATCAGTGCGAGCAGGATCGCGAGGAGCGGCAGGTAGAAGCCGCTGAACAGGGTGGCGTACCACTCGGGGAACGCGGCGAAGGTGGCGGCGCCGGCGACGATGAACCACACCTCGTTGCCGTCCCAGACGGGGCCGATGGTGTTGATGACGACGCGGCGCTCGACGTCGTCGCGGCCGAGCACGGGCAGCAGCATCCCGACGCCGAAGTCGAAGCCCTCCAGGAAGAAGTAGCTCGTCCACAGGAAGGCGATGATGACGAACCAGGCGGTGGTGAGTTCCATGACCGGCCCTCAGTAGGCGAACGCGAGCGAGCGCTCGGAGTCGGAGTCGGAGTCGGGGCCGTCGGACGGCGGCGGCAGCACCTCGTCCTCCGACGGCGGCCCGGCCTTGGCGTATCTGAGCATCAGCCCCGTCTCGATGACCAGGAGGACGCCGTAGAGCGCGGTCAGCGACGCGACCGAGATCAGCATCGACGAGGCCGACACCCCGGGCGAGACGCTGGACGAGGTCTTCAGCACGCCGAACACCGACCAGGGCTGCCGCCCCATCTCGGTGAAGATCCATCCGGCGGAGTTGCCGATGAAGGGCAGGGTCAGCGACAGGACGCCGATCCGGTACACCCAGGGGTTGGAGGGGAGCCTGCCGCGGCGCAGCAGCCACAGCCCGGCCACCGAGACCAGCGCCATGGCGATCCCGGCGCCGGACATGACCCGGAAGTTCCAGTAGATGACGGGGATCATCGGCCGGTAGTCGCCGGCCCCGTAGCGCTCCTGCTCGGCGGCCTGGACGTCGTTGATCCCCTTGACCTCGCCGTCGAGGGTGCCGGTGGCGAGGAACGACAGCAGGCGCGGCACCTTGAGGCCGAAGACCTCCTTCTCGCCGTTCAGCGTCCCGACGGTGAAGATCGAGAAGGAGGCGGGCCGCTCGGTCTCGTAGAGCGCCTCGGCGGCGGCCATCTTCATCGGCTGCTGCTCGGTCATGACCTTGCCCTGGAGGTCGCCGGTGATCGCGACGCCGATGGACGCGATGGCGGTGACGACGAGCGCGAGCTTCAGCGACGGCCGGAAGACCTCGACGTTCTTGCGGCGGGCGAGGTGCCAGGCGCTGACGCCGGCCATGAACATGCCGCCGGTGGCGAACGCCGCCGTCATGGTGTGCGGGAACGCGACGAGCTGCGTGGAGTTGGTCAAGACGGCCCAGAAGTCGGTGAGGACGGCCCGTCCGGACTCGTGGTCGATCCGGTAGCCGACGGGGTGCTGCATCCAGGAGTTCGCGGCGAGGATGAAGTACGCCGACAGCAGGGTCCCGATGTGCACGAGCCAGATGCAGCCGAGGTGCAGCCGTTTCGGCAGCCGGTCCCAGCCGAAGATCCACAGGCCGAGGAAGGTCGACTCGACGAAGAAGGCGAGGAGGCCCTCGATGGCGAGCGGCGCCCCGAAGACGTCACCGACGAACCGGGAGTAGTCACTCCAGTTCATGCCGAACTGGAACTCCTGCACGATGCCGGTGACGATCCCCATCGCGAAGTTGATCAGGAAGAGCTTGCCCCAGAACTTGGTGGCGCGCAGGTACGCCGTCCTCCCCGTCCGCAGCCAGGCGGTCTGGAGCACCGCGACCAGCGCGGAGAGACCGATCGTGAGCGGGACGAAGAGGAAGTGGTAGACGGTGGTGATCCCGAACTGCCACCGGGCGATGTCGACGGTGTCCATGGGCGCAGGCCTCTCCGGCTCATCTACTACAAGCTGTAGTACTTCATCCTGTCAGAAATACTACGAGCTGTAGTACTACAACCGGTGGTTAGTTGGGTCACTCGCCCGGACACGGCCGGACGGGGCGGCGCGAGGGGTGTGCCGCCCCGTCCAGGGGAGGGTCCGCGTTCGGTCTAGAGGGCCGCGCCGGCGCGGCCGGGGGTCAACTGCTCGCGCGCGGGACGAGGCAGCCCGGGCGGTTGAAGTCGATCACGCTGCCGGGGGCGATGCAGGCTGCCAGGGTGTAGGTCTGCTGGGCGTAGCCGATGTTCGGGTGAACCGTGATGGTGCCGGACTGGTCGACCTCGCACGGGTTGTTCAGCGTGCAGCGGCCGCCGTCCTCGTTGATGGTGTTGTTCGCGCCGACCACCTTGCCGGTCGAGGCGTCGACGAGCGGGGAGCCCGACGTGCCGCCGATGACGTTGCACGCGGGGGTGTAGCGGATCGAGTCCTTCCACGTCCAGTCCCCTTCCCGGACGCGGTAGGCGAAGCCGTCGATGTTGCAGGAGTAGATCCTGCGCCAGTAGCCGGAGACCACGCGCACGTCGGCGCCCGCGGTGGGGTGGGTGAGCGAGAGCTGGAGCGCCGGCGTCCGGTAGGTCTGCTGGATGGTCGCGTAGCTCTGGCTGAGCCGGTACAGGGTCACGTCGGTGTCGGTCATGGTGGCGTACAGCACCCTGTTGGCGCGCAGCGTGCCGAGCGTGCCCGAGCCGCTGGAGTTGAGCAGGCTGAACGTGCGGCTGGACGCCCGGTTCGTGATGACCTGGCCGGCGCCGGGCATGCCGCCCTCGTAGCAGTGGCCGTTGGTGAGCACGAGCGCCGGGTCGCTGTCGGCGGCGGTCGGGGTGCGCACGAGCGAGCCGGAGCAGTTGCTCAGCGCGACGATCCCGGTGAAGTCGACGGCCTTGACCTGGGCGGACGGTGCGGGAGCGGAGGCGGCGGCCGGGACGGCGGCGGAGGCGGTGGAGGCGCCGGCGGTCAGGGCGGCGGCGCCGGCGGCGGCCGCGGCGAGCGCGCCGAGAATGCGTCTGTGCATGGCGGGGGTCCTCTCCGGTGAGGGTGGCAGCGTGATGCTAACCACGGGCCCGCCGCCCAGAAAGGGCGAAAGTGGACGAAATGGGAGAGCGCCGCGAATCTGGCAGGCATTGCACAGCCAGACCCGCGGCGCCCGCCCCCGAGGTCAGTAGTGGAACGCGGAGGTCATCCTCGCGCCCTTGGTGCCGAGGTTGACCACGGACGCGCCGCCGGACGGGACGGTCCGGCAGAACGCGCCGCCGTAGCCGTCCGGGAAGACGAAGAGGCCCCACACGGCGATCCAGTCCTCGACCGCGCCGGTCTCCGGGTTGAGCATCGGTTCGCTCACGGGGACCACGCGGCGCTGGACGATGTAGTCCTCCTTCAGGCAGCCGGCGACCGTCTCGGCCCACTCGCGGTCGGTCTGGTCCCAGCCCGCGCGGACGCCCCGTCCCGACAGGCCCGCGACCGGCTTGAGGATCAGCTCCTCCCGCTCGGCGCGGACCCGGTCGGCGAGGTCGGGGGTGAGGGTGCGCGTCCACGGCAGGATCCGGTCGATCAGGGCGTTCTCGTCCGGGGACAGGTCCGCGCGCATGGCGGGATCGGAGACGAGCGGCAGGCAGCTCTTGTAGGAGAACATGGACGCCGTCAGGGGAGTCCACAGGACGACCTTGCCCTCCTCGCAGGCGCGCATGACGGTCTCGACGGGCTCGTCGTTGCGCGGGTCCCGCGCCACCTGGTGGGCGGAGAAGTACCGCAGGACGAGGTCGAGCGGACGGTCGTGCAGGTACAGCCGTCCGTCCCTCTCCCGCACCTGGTCCACTTCGCCGATGAGCAGCTCGATGCCGCACCGCTTCATCGACTCCTGGAAGGAGCGGTGCAGCGGCTCGTACGCCGCCATCCCGTCGATGGCCTCGAGGGTGGCGACGACGGGTGCCTCCTTCTGCGTGGCCTGGACGAAATGCCGCGCTATGGCCGCCGGAGTGTCGACGCTCGACAGGCCGTGCTCGTCCGCGAACGCGGCGAACTCCTTGTGGCCGAGCAGGGTGCGGTTGACCTCGCTCATGTCGACGCCGCCGAGTTCGCTGCCGATGTTGAACTCCAGCAGCCGGAACCGCGAGCCGTCGTCGTACAGGTCGGCCCGCCCCCACAGGAACGGCTCCGCGTCGAACCGGGTCATGAGTTCGGTGCGGCGCGCGTCCGCGCCGATCGCGGCGCAGAACGCGCGGCGGTCGCCGCCGAACAGCCGGTCCGGCAGGGACGTCATCAGCCGGAACAGCCCGGACAGGTCGTCCGCGGCCTCGCGCGTGCGCGCCTCGGACGACAGCAGCGGCCGCGTCCCCAGGTATCCGCCCCACGCCCGGTCGAACACGGGCGGGAACTCGACCTCCGACATGACGTCGCGCAGGGGCCCCTCGGCGGCGGCCGCGACGTACTTCGCGGTGACCATCAGGCGGTCTCCTCCACGTCCACGACCAGGTCCTTCTCGATCTTGCGGATGACCTCGCGGTCGGCGTAGATCTGCTCGGCGTCCTCGTGGGCGAGGATGATGTAGCCCATCGTCATGCTGGCGAACAGGTCCGTGCTGGCGTCGACACGGTCGCCGGTGCTCACCAGGTGCACCGGCGAGTGGTAGCTGGGCAGGTCGCGCGCCCGGTCGTAGATCTCGGCGTTGCGCACGATCCCGGTGGAGTGCGACATGAGGAACACGGCCATGACGTTGCGGCGCAGGGTGTAGCCGGGCGGCATCTGCGGGCCGAGGCCGCGGCACACGTCCACGATCCTCGTGACCTGGCTCTCCCCGGTGGCGATCTCGGTCACCGCGGGGTTGCCCGCTCCGGCCAGCCGCGCGTTGACCTCCAGCAGGCGCGGCCCGTCCGGGGTCATCATGATCTCGGTGTGCGCCGCCCAGTTGCGCAGCCCCACCGCGTCCAGCGCGGCGAGCCCGTAGTCGATGAGCTCGCCGTAGGCGCCGGTGTCGTAGGGGAGCCACTCGACGAAGTCGTACACCGCGATGCCCTCGCCGAACGGGACCCGCCGGTACCGGATGATGTCGGTGATGGAGTGTCGGCCGTCGTGGCTGACGGTGTCGATGGCGTACTCGGTGCCGGTCATCATCTCCTGGACGAGGACCTCCTCGGCCAGCACGTCGAGCTTGTCGCGGGTGCCGAGCATGGCCGTGAACTGCTCGCGCCACCCCTGCCCGCCTGGAGCGCGGCTGACTCCCACGGTGCCGGCGCTCGTCGGCGGCTTGACGACGAGGTCCTTGCCGGCGAGGCCCTCGCGCTCGATCCAGGCGGCGACCTCGTCGGGATCGTTCGTGGAGATCTGCCGGGGGACGGGCAGCCCCGCCTCGGCCAGGGCCTGGTGCATGAGGTACTTGTGCCGGCGGGCGTCGACCAGCTCCGGGACGTTGGAGAACTCCGGCGCGAGGGCGTCCGAGCACTCCTGCGCGAGCCGCAGCGCCGCCTCGACGCCGGGGATGACGGCGATCGGCTTCAGCGCGCCGAGCCGGGCGATCGTCTCCGCCATGTCGCCGTGGTGGTTGATGACCGCGTCGTAGTTGCCGGGGTCGTGCGAGGAGTGCAGCGGGGCGAGCGCGGGTCCCGTGTAGTCCATCACGGCCACCGGGCTGAACCCCGCCTCCCGGAGCGCGGGAGCGACCATCGCCGCGGAGGTGAAGGGCCGCACGATTGCGACGACTGGCTTGTCCATGGTGGTCACCTTCTGTTTCGTTCGTTCCACTCGTTGCGCGGGGGTCGTCCTCGCGGGCGCCGCCGCCGTGGTCGTCCGTGCCGTGCCGTCCCGCCTCACTCGCCGGCCTCGGCGGCGGCCGGCTCCAGGGCCGGTTCGGCCTCCTCGGCCGGGCGCCGCCGCGCCAGCCCGGCGCCCGCGGCCACGGCCGCGGCGCCCGCGAGCCCGAACGCCCCGGTCAGCAGCCAGACGCCCGAGCCCCAGGCGTGCCACGCCGCGACCCCGATCATGGGGCCGACGGCGTAGCCGACCTGCTGCGGGATCGTCGCCGCCGCGATGTAGCGGGCGCGCAGCGCGGGCGGCGCGACGAGGCCGGGGTAGGCCATCATGGACGGCGCCGCGATGATCTCCCCGAACGTCCACACCACCGTCGCGAGGAGGAGCAGCGCCACGGGCGTGGGGCCGGTGTAGACGAGGTGGCCGGCGCCCAGCATCGCCATGCCGAGCGTCATCGGCACCCCGATCGGCAGCCGCTGGAGCCACTTGGACAGCAGCACCTCGAAGGCGATGACGATGCCCCCGTTGACGGTCAGGAGCATCGCGAACACCCGCTCGTCATGGCCCGAGCCCGTCACGAACAGCGGCAGGGCGGCCGACGACTGGATGTAGGTCATGGCGGTGAGGAAGAGGCCGAGCACGACGAGCATGAACCGCCGGTCGGCCAGCACCTGCCCGTAGCCGGTGCGGTCCTTGCCGGACCCGCCGCCGGCGACCTCCGGCTCGGCGTCCGACCGCAGCGCCAGGTAGGCGACCACGCCGAACGCCAGCGACGTCGCCGCGTCCACGTAGAACAGCGCGCCGTAGGACGCGTAGGTCAGCAGCAGCGCGGCGCCCATCGGGCCGACCGTCGAACCGACGTTGAACGTCAGCCGCAGCACCGAGAAGACCATCACATGCCGGTCCTTCGGCGTCAGCTCGACCACCCAGGCCATCGCCGCCGGGCGGTACGCCGTCGCGGTCAGCCCCGCTCCCCCGGCGACGAGAGCGCCGATCCACATGTTCGGCACGTGCACGAGCGCCGCGGTGAGCACCGCCGTGCCCGCCATCGAGCCGACGATGACCCACCGGTACCCGACGCGGTCCGCGGCGGCGCCGCCGAGCGCCGACCCGGAGATCCGGCCGATCATGAGCGCGGTCAGCACGACGCCGCTCTCCCACGCGGTGAAGCCCTCGCTGGTCAGGAACAGCACGAGGAACGCGTTGAGGAACGCCGCCAGATTGCTGATCAGGTTCCCGAGGACCAGGATGCGGACCGTCCCGCTCATCCCGCGCAGCGTCGCGAGGATCGTCGGGTGCTCCGGGGACGTCATGGCGCCTGCTCCAGCGGGGTGCCCTCGAACGTGAAGTACCGCCCGGCGTCCGGGATGGCGGCGCGGGTCCGCTCCAGCGTCTCCGCGACCGCGATCACGTAGCCGCAGCGGGCCAGCCCGTTCGGCGGCAGCCGCACCTGCCAGCCCGGCTGCACGGCGAGCTCCACCTCGGCGACCGGCGGGCGCATCAGCTCCTTGTCCACGGTCGCCGACGTGATCTCCATGTCGTGCGGGGGATAGGCGAACCGGATGGACGCCGCCCTGCGCGGCTTCGGGAACGCCACGGCCGGCGGGCGGCCCGCCACCACGTCGGCCGCCGCCAGCGGCCCGTCGACACCGGACGTCAGCAGCCCGAGGTAGGGGATCATCCCCCCGCCGAGCCGGACGTTGATCTCGATGACGTGCTTGGCGCCGTCCGGGGTCAGCTTGAACTCGATGTGCGTGTACCCGTCGGTGAACCCGACCGCGGCGTGGACCCGGGTGAGCATGGCGTGGAATTCGGTGTCGAACAGCAGCGGGTCGCCGGCGTCGACGTCGTGCCCGATCTCCTCGAACGCCAGCGTGCCGCTGCCGCCGAGCACCTTGCGCGCCACGATCAGCGGCGTGCACTCCCCCTGGAACAGGACGCACTCGACGGAGATCTCCGGGCCGTCGAGGAACTCCTCCACGATGACGTAGTCCTCGAACTGGCGGATGCCGCCCAGCCGCGTCCCGTCGGTGAGCGCGAACGCGGCGTCCAGGTCCTCGGGCCTCTCGACCTTGCTGAGGCCGAGGCTGCCGCCGAGGTTGCGCGGCTTGACGATGAGCGGGTAGCCGGTCTCGGCGGCGAACGCGCGCGCCTCCTCCAGCGACGCCACGGCGCGGGAGGCGGGCTGCGGGAACCCGGCGGCCCGCAGCGCCTCCCGCGTCGCGGACTTGTCCCGGCACCGGGCCACCGCGCCCGGGTCGAGGACGGGGAGGCCGAGGGCCGCGCTGAGGTGCGCGGACGTCTCGATGTAGACCTCGTCGTAGCAGAACACCCCGGCGACCTCGTGGTCGCGGGCCACGTCGCGCGCCGCGGCCGTCAGCTTCTCCAGGTCGAGGCAGTCGACGACGGTGTGCCCGGCGATGTAGGGCTCCTCCCAGCTCGCCGGGGCCGGGTTCAGCAGCCAGAGCCGGTACCGCTGCGACACCGACTCCAGGATGTACTTGCGGTAGACCCAGTAGCTGCTCGCGACCAGGAGAAGGAGCGGACGCTCGCCGCCCGCGGGCGGGTCATAGGACATGCGGACCTCGATCGCAGGTTGTCAGGAGAAGTAGTCCTCGGGCCCGCCGCGGCGGCGGACGTCGAGGGTGGCGCAGTGGAAGCCGCCGCCGAAGGTGTTGACCGTGCGGAAGGGGACGGGGATGGGGGTGAACCCCTCCTTCTCCAGCAGCCGCAGCAGCTCCGTCTCCTGCGCCTCGACGAAGATGCGCTCCTGGTCGAGCATCAGGGTGTTCATCGCGATCCACCGGCTGCAGAAGTACATGGTCTGGTCGGCGGGGATGGCGGGCTCGGGGCAGACCAGCACGTCCCAGCCGGCGAACATCTCCGGCAGCTCCGGCACCCGCTCGGGGTTGATCAGCACCCGGCCGGGACGCAGCGGGACGAACGTGGCGTTCATGTGCATCGGGTGGTCGTCGGCGAACGCGACCTCGTGCACCCGGAACTCGCCGCCGAGCAGCCGCCGCACCCACTCGATGCCGAACCGGTTGGTGACGTGGCTGCGCTGCACGAGGATGTCGCGGCCGAACCGCATGAAGTCGCCGGCGTCCACGATCGGCTCGAACTCGGTGATGACGGACGTCGCGTCCGGGAACGGGTCGGCCGGGGACATGGTCTCCGGTTTCGCGGCGGCGTAGCCGGGGTTGAAGGACGCGTCGGTGAGCTGTGGCTTCGGCGCCGCGACCCAGCGGGCGCCGCGCCGGAAGTAGTCCTTGAAGATCGTCCGGAACGGGTGGGTGGCGAAGTAGTACGACCGCCAGCCCATCGTCGCCTCGACGATCTGGTCGCCCGCGACCAGCGCGATGTCGCGGGGGAAGGTGTGCGACGAGCCGCCGGTGGACGTCCAGTCGGCGGTCCCGAACGGGCGGGACTGGTCGACCGGGTCGGGGCGCCGGACCGTGACGCCCTCGCCCTCCAGGATCGACACGAAGCCGTCGAGCTCCTCGCGGGCCGCCTCGACCTGCTCCCGCGGGAAGCCCCCGCCGCCGTTGCGGCGGTAGAAGTCCCACGCCTCGGGCGGAACGGTCGCCTCGATCGCCGGATGCCACGGCGGGACGGCGGCGCCGTCGATCACGCCGACGATCACCTCTTCCAGCGGGTCCCACTCGTTGTACGAGCCGACCGGGGCGGGCTGCCCGGCCGGGGGTGCGCTGTCGGTCATCGCGACGTCCTCTCCACGGTTCGAACGGTCACCCGGGCCTCGGGCGAGGCGGCCTTCAGGCCGTGCAGGCGGCCGCGCGGCACCAGCAGCACGTCGCCCGTGCCGAGCCGGTGCGGGCGGTCGGTCGCCCACGCGTACACGTCCGCCTCGCCGCTCGTGATCTCCACGAGCCGGTCGGAGTCGTACACGCCGGTGCAGAACGGGCTGTCGGGGCGGAGCGTGCTCGCCTGCGCGTCGTCCCTCGCGGAGGACGCCAGCGCGGCGCCCGCCTCGGTGTGCCGGTCGAGGGCGTCGGCCCAGGCGATCTGCGCGCGGAAGTCGGCGTCGCCGAGGCGCAGCAGCAGCTTGGTGTCCTCGATGCCGCGCACCAGCTCGGGGATGACCAGCTCGCCGTGCGCGCGGGCCAGGCCGAGCAGCAGGTTCTCGTAGGTCATCCGCCCGTGGTGGACGTCGATGTGCGCGTGCTCGTCGCAGTACTTGGCGTCCACGCGGTCGCCGTAGACGGCGCGGAGCATGGCGCCGGTGTCGGCGAACCCCTGCGCGAACAGCCACTCCAGGTACGTCACCGCGGCCATGTAGCGGAACATGCCGCGGTGGTCCTCGGTGAGCCAGTTGAAGTAGTTCACCCCGACCAGGGAGCTGGTCAGGTAGAAGTTCCAGTACGCGTGCACGTCGGTGCGCAGCCCGACGCTGGCCAGCATCTCCTTGAAGATCGTGCTGTGCTTGGCGCCGTAGACCCCGTACCCGAACTCGTCATTGAAGATCTTGAAGAGCTCGGACTGCTCGACGCCGTAGGAGCCGCCGAGGTTGCGCGCCATCGCCGACGCCTCGGTCAGCGCGTCCAGGGCGAGCTGGATCAGGTGCAGCGCCGCGGCCTCCTCCGGCCGCCGGCACTCGGTGATCAGCCGCATGGTGCCGGTCGGCTCGGCCGCCGCGTCCACCGCCGGGTTGCTCCCGGACGCGTCGGCGGGCGCCCCGGCCCCGCCGACCTCGGCGAGGAAGTACGCCTGGAGCTCCTCCAGCGTCCGCACCGGCGGGACGGTGACGGCGTCGTCCAGGAAGGAGAACGCGTACCGCTCCAGGCCGGGCCGGACGGCGTCGCGCAGCGCCCGCACCTCGTCGCCGTAGAAGAGCTCGAAGTCGTCCTTCGCCGAGGCCAGCCCGGCGGGGGGCAGCAGGATCATGTCGCTCTCGTAGGCGTTGCACAGCACGCGGCCGGCGATGAGCTGGCCGCCGCCGAGGAACTCCGCCTCCGTCGCCGGGACGGAGAAGTCCCGGTCGGCGGCGCCCGGCGGGCCGATCGGCCGCCGGTACGGGTTGCCCTCGACGAGGACCTCGGGACCCGGCTGGAAGATCCGCTGCGAGCAGTAGGCGGCGAGGGCGCCCGCCGCGGCGGCCGTCGGCGCGGTCCCCGTCGTCACCATGCCCGCCGTGGCCTCGTCCGCGGCCGGTGCGGCGATCGCCTCCGTCACGGCGGTCACGCGACCACCTCCTCGGACTGCACCTCGAAGCGGACGCACTCGCCGTCGTGGGCGGCGACCAGCGACACCGGCAGGTCCGGCTGGACGTGCAGGGGGACGGGCAGGCACTGGATCGCCTGCTTCCAGTGCGAGTCGTGGCCGGGCGCGTTGTCGACCACGATCCCCGGCATCAGCTCCATCTCGAACCAGAACGCGATCGCGTGCATCGTGCCCGCGGCCGTCGGCCGGACCGTCAGCTCGGTGCGCTGCGGGCGCGCGTCCGCCGTGTAGAAGTCGAACTCGAACACCGTCACCGGCTCCGACAGCGCCCGGTGCTCGTGCCGGTGCAGCCGGGAGTCGAAGTACTCCAGCGTGGACAGCCGGTTGAAGGGCGCGAGGTCGAACCCGTACAGCTTGCCGACGTGGTTCTTGCGGTGCAGCGGTTCGCTCTCGACGAGCTGCGCGAAGATCCGTCCCCGCGACGGCATGATCGTCGCGTCCGGGGCGAGGAGGTGCTCGCGGGCGTGCGCGATCGTGCCGAGGATGCCCTCGCCGAGCAGCCCGCAGTCGACGATCTCGGTGACCAGCAGGCCGGCGCGCCTCGGCAGGTCCCCGGGCACGGTCATGCGGGTGGACATCTTCGACACGACGCCGACCGCGTCGTCGTACCCGGCCACCCGGACCACCCGCGCCGCCGTCTCGGCGACGGACGGCTGGCCCTCGCAGGCCACGACCTCCCGCGCCCCGGCCCGCGCCGCCATCATCGCCAGCAGGCCCGACCCGGCGCCGATGTCGAGGACGAGCGCGTCCGGGGCGGCCGCGACCGCCTGCCGGATCGCCCGGTCGTACAGCTCGGCGCGCTCCTCGTCGTGCAGCATCTCCCAGTGCCAGCGGGGGACCGAGCACCGGACGGCCCGGTTCCGGCCGATCAGGGCCTCCTGGTTGTCGGCGTCCAGGCCGAGGATCAGCTCGAAGGCCCTGGCGGCGTCCTCGTAGCGGCCCTGGTGGTGCAGGTCGCGCCCCCACCTGAGGAACTCGCCGAGTTCCATTCCGTCGCGGATCTCGGTGACCGCGCCCTGCGGCTGTGCGCTGTTCATCGGCTCTCGGCCCCTTCGTCGTGGGTCGGGTCGGGCGGCAGGTTGGCGAGGATCTCCTTGTGGATGACCGAGACGGGTGCGCCGGTGTCCGGAAGGACGACGACGGCCTCGTCCCCGCTGCGCACCATCGGCAGGCAGGAGCGCTTCACGGCGGAGACGCCGACCTTCGTGCCGTGCCAGGGGCAGCTGAGCCGCCGCCCGTCCGGGGTGCGGCGGGCCAGGCTGAGCGGGCCGCCGCGGTGCGGGCAGTGGTCGCGGACGAGCAGCGACCGCTCGCCCTCGTGCAGGACGAAGTAGCGGTCGTGGCCGACCATCACGGTGTTGTGCCGACTCAGATCCATCACGATGACGCGTGCCATCGGCTCCTCTTTGTCGTTCGGGCGCGGCCGGTGACGGGCGGGGACGGCACGGGGCATGGCGCGGTCAGGCGGGGCGGGAGACGGGAGTCTCGGTGGGAGCGTCGGGGACGGGGAGTGTCAGGCGGGAGAGATGGCGTGGAGCAGGCAGGCGGTCTCCGGCGTCGCCGGCCGGATCCCGTAGAGGCGTCCGCCGGGGATCAGCAGGGCCTCGCCGCGCGCGAGCCGCTCGGGCGGCCCGGTGGGGGTCGTGACGAGGTCGGCCTCACCGCGCTCCACCTCCAGGACGACGTCGCCGTCATGGCTGCGCGTCCCGAACGGGCTCGCGGTCGTCAGCGCGACGCGCAGCGGCGGTTCGGAACCGGTCCGCGCCGAACCGGCGAGCTCCCGGTGCCGGGGGAGGTCGTCCGCCCAGCGGATCTGCGCCGCGGTGTCGTCCTCGAACCAGCCGCCGACCAGCCGCGCCTCGGCGATGCCGCGCAGCAGCTCGGGCACGACCCGCGGGCCGTGCCGGCCGGCCAGGGCCAGCAGCACCTGGTCGCGGGTGATGCGCCCGTGGTGCTCGTCGATGTGCGCGTGCTCGTCGCAGTAATGCAGATCGACGGTGTCGCCGAATATGCCGCGGAACACTTTGATCATTTCGACGAATGCGGGGGCGAACACCGCTTCCGCATAAGTGACCGCGCCCGCGTAGCGGAAGAATTTCGCATGGTCGCGGGACAGGTAGTAATAGTAGTTGTTCGTCGCCAGCGGTCCGGCCAGGTAGAAGTTCCAGTACGCGTGCACATGGGTCGCCATCGCGCGGCTGCGCAGCATTTTGGCGAAGATCGTGGTGTGCTTGGCGTCGTAGACCCCGTAGCCGAACTCGTCGATGAAAATCTTGAACAGGGCGGACTGCTCGGGCCCGTAGGCGCCGGCGAGGTTGCGCGACATCGCGGAGGCCTCGGTGAGCCCGTCCAGGGCGAGCTGCACCAGGTACAGGTCGGCGGCGCTCTTGCGGTCGCGGGCGTTCGCGATGGCGGTGAGCGCGGGCGACGGCCCGGCCGCGGCCTCCTCCACGACGTGCTGGAAGTAGGCCTCCAGCACGTCGGGCGTGGCGGCTCCGCTGACGTCCACGGCCTCGTCCAGGCAGCCGAACGCGAAACGTTCCAGTTCCGAGACGGAGCCTTCCCGGAGTTCCTTGAGGTCAGGGCCGTAGAAGCGGTCGAAATCCTCGTAGAGGCCGTCGAGCCCCTGCTCGGGGAGCAGCACCGTCTCGGCCTCGTAGAAGGTCCCGAGCAGCCGGTGCGCGGCGAGGGAGCGGTGGGCCGCCCACTCGCCCGGCCCCGGCGGGCCGTCGAAGTCGGACTCGGCCAGCGAGTCCGGCACGAGCATGCGGCGGTAGGGGTTGCGGCCGTGGACGACCTGGGAGTCACCGCGGAACAGCGGGTGGCCGGCGAACGCCAGGATCCGCTTTCCGAGGGTGCCGCCGGCGCGTGTGGCGGCAGGGGCTGCCTGCGGTTGAACTGTCATTTACTTGTACCGTTCACCTGACTACTCAAGGGTCGGGTGTAGCTGAGGGCGTGCGTGGCCGATTGTGTCGGCCAGGGTCGCTGAGAACGGCTTCCATTTGTTGGTGGGATGAACAAATGTTGCGGAGTGAAAGTGATCTATTACCGGCAGTAAGAGACCGCTTCCTCTCGGCTGCGGGGCAGATTAACAAAGGGTTTGGGCGGTGATCAACGATTGAGCTGGAACTTTGTGCCGGAGTTCGGCTTTGCCGCCGCGGGGCCGGACGTTTCGGTCGCGTCCAAAATGATCTTGCGGGCTTTCGGCCCGGCCGGCGCCCGTGCCCGTCCCGCGGCCCTGACAGCCGCGCTGACCTCGTCGACCCTGGCGGTCACCGCGGACGCGCGCCGGTCGCGGGCGCGGCGTGACCCACCCCTGACATCCGTGACTTCTGCTGGTCAGGAAACTCGGGGGAAACCCCGGTTCGTGACCGTAACCGGACGCACCTCCCGCCGCTGACCGCCGGCGTCCCGCCGCCCCGTCCCGGGTCAGGGGGCGGCGGTGGTGCGGAAGGTGCGGCGGTAGGCGGACGGCGAGGTGCGCATCGCCCGAGTGAAGTGGTGCCGGAAGGTCGCCGGGCTCTCGAAGCCGACCGCCGCGCCGACCTCCTCGATCGGAGCGCCGCCCTGCTCCAGCAGCGGCAGCGCGGCCAGGACCCGCTGGCCGACCACCCAGCGCAGCGGGCTCGTCCCGGTCCGCCGCTGGAAGCGCCGCAGGAACGTCCGGGGCGCGAGGCAGGCCTGCTGGGCCATGCGGCCCACCGTGATCGGCTCGGCGAGGTGGTCGAGCGCCCACGCCATGGCCCGCGCGACCGGGTCGTCCTCCCCCGGCGCGACCACCGCCGCCTCCACGAACTGCGCCTGCCCGCCGTCCCGGTGCGGCGGCACGACCAGCCGTCGCGCCACCGCGTTGGCGACCCTGGCGCCGTGGTCCTTGCGGACGAGGTGCAGGCACATGTCGAGGCCCGCCGCGCTGCCCGCCCCGGTGAGCACGTCGTCGCCGTCCACGTAGAGGACGTCGGGCGTCACCCGGACGCCGGGGTGGCGCCGGCGCAGCAGGTCGGCGTACCGCCAGTGCGTGGTGGCCGCCCGTCCGTCCAGGAGCCCGGCGGCGGCCAGCGCGAACGCGCCCGAGCAGATGGACGCCACGCGGGCGCCCCGCGCGTGCGCCTCCCGGAGCGCCGCGACGACCTCCGGCGGCGGGTCGCGGTGAACGTCGGGGACGGCGACGACCAGGACGGTGTCCGCCGACGCGAACACGTCCAGCCCGTGCTCGGCCGTCATCGTGAAACCGCCCACCGCGCGCATCGGGCCGCGTTCCAGCGAGCAGACACGCAGGTCGTACCAGGGGACGTCCAGTTCGGGGCGGGGCAACCCGAAGACCTCGACGACCGTGCCCAGCTCGAACGGCGCCATGCCGTCGAACACCAGCACCGACACGGTGTGCCGGCGGGACGGGGTGGCGACGCGCATGGCGAGATCTTAGCGATACGCGGCATTCACGCCACTTCCGGACGCGTCGCCGGCCCCCGAGGATCGAGACGGCCACGAGAGACTTCTCACCTTCGAGGGAGCCCGAGCATGAACGCAGCCGACCAGACGCCCGCCGCCACCGCCGCAGAGGCGCTCCGCCACTTCTCCGCCCGCCTCGCCTTCGAGACGGACGTGTCCGACGTGGCCGCCCGACTCGCCGAGGGGACGCCCGGCCTCGTGGTCGTCGACACCCGGAGCGCCGAGAGCTGGGCGCAGGGCCACGTCCGGGGCGCCGTCCACCTGCCCACCGCCGACATCGCCGAACGCGCCGCCGCGCTCGTCCCCGAGGACGCGGACGTGGTGCTCTACTGCTGGGGGCCCGGCTGCAACGGCGCCCAGAAGGCGGCGCTGGAGTTCGCGAAGCTCGGCCGTCCCGTCAGGGAGATGCTCGGCGGGTTCGAGTACTGGGCCCGGGAGGGCTACCCCGTGCAGACCGGTGGCGGCGCCGTCACGCGGCGTTCACCCGACCCGCTCACCGCCCCCGTCAACGGTGTTTCGTGTGCTTGCTGAGCGTGCCGTGGCGCATGTTCCTTCGGAGACGGGGCATAAGGTCGTCCCCTGACGACGTTAGACTCTAGGAATCACTCTTCGGCGCCGACGAACGGCGCCAGGCTCGTCCTTGCAGGCCAAACCCAGCGCGGTGCCTCCCGAGACGTGCCCCCCTCTCGGAAGGTAATGCGTGACCACAGCTGCCGCTGAACAGAACCCCACCATGCCCGCCATCGCGGACGAGGAGAGGGTTCCCACTTTCGCCGAGCTCGGCCTCCCGCCGGTTCTGGTGAGCGCCCTGGTCCGCCAGGGCATCGAGGCGCCGTTCCCCATCCAGGCCGCCGCGATCCCCGACGTGATGGATGGGCGCGACGTCCTCGGCCGCGGCAAGACCGGCTCCGGCAAGACCCTGGCGTTCGGACTGCCGCTCCTGGCCCGCCTCGCCGGCCGCAAGGCCGCCCCCAAGCGCCCCCTGGCGCTGATCCTCGTCCCGACCCGCGAGCTCGCCCAGCAGGTCCAGACCAACCTGGAGCCGCTCGGCCGCGGGCTCGGCCTGCGCTTCAAGACCGTCATCGGCCAGACCTCGATGTTCAAGCAGATCGACGCGCTGCGCCGCGGCGTCGAGGTGCTCGTGGCCACCCCCGGCCGGCTCAAGGACCTGATGCGCCAGGGCGCCTGCGACCTGTCCGACGTCGAGATCGCCGTGCTCGACGAGGCCGACCACATGGCCGACATGGGCTTCCTGCCCGACGTCACCGACATCCTGGACGCCGCCAAGCCCGGCGGGCAGCGGCTGCTGTTCTCCGCCACCCTCGACAAGGACGTCGACGTCCTGGTCCGGCGGTACCTGAACGAGCCGGTCACGCACGCGATCGGCCCGGTGGACGAGTCCGTCGCCACCATGGACCACCACCTGCTGCTCGTGGCGCCCAAGGAGAAGAGCGCCGTCACCGCCGAGATCGCCAACCGCGAGGGCCGGACGATCCTGTTCGCCCGCACCAAGCACGGCGTCGACCGGCTCGCCAAGCAGCTCACCCAGGCCGGGGTCCGCGCGGCGGGGCTGCACGGCGGCAAGAGCCAGGGCCTGCGCACCCGCACCCTCGCCGAGTTCCGCGAGGGCACCATCAGCGTGCTGGTCGCCACCGACGTCGCCGCCCGCGGCATCCACGTCGACGACGTCTCCCTGGTGATGCACGTCGACCCGCCCGCCGACCACAAGGACTACATGCACCGCGCCGGGCGCACCGCCCGCGCCGGCGAGCGCGGCACGGTCGTCACGCTCGTCCTGCCGCACCAGGTGCGCTCCACGTCCGCGATGACGCGCCGCGCCGGCATCAACGCGCCCCGGACCCGGGTGTCCACCGGCGACTCCGAGCTGGTCAAGCTGACCGGCGCCCGGCAGCCGTCCGGCATCCCGATCGAGGAGCCGATCATCCCCGAGCGGCCCGCGCGCCGCGAGGGCGGCCGGGGACGGCCGGGCGGGCGCGGTCGCGGCCGCGGCCCGCGCACCTTCGACCGCGAGGGCGGCAACCGCCGCCAGGGCGGCGAGGGCGGTCGCGGCGGCGAGCACCGCTCCTACTCGTCCGGCGAGCGCCGCGGCGGCGGTCCCCGGACCGGCGGCGGCTCCCACGGCAACCGCCGGGGCGGCTCCGCCTCCTTCGGGGGCGACCGCCGGACGGCCCGCACCAGCTGATCGACGACCGAAGAGCCCCGCACTCGCGTGCGGGGCTCTTCGCTTTCCGGGTGCGGGGGCGGCGGGGCGCGGCGGTCAGCCGGCCTCCTCGCTGAGGACGTCGCCGTCGCGTGCGGCGGACTCGGCGCGCAGCCTGTCCTGGAGGATCTGCAGGCCCTCCAGGCCGTCCACTGAGAGGGCCGCGAGCTCGTCCAGCGACATCAGGGGGTCGGTGCGCAGGGGCGGCTGCCAGCCGCTCTCCTTGTCGTGGCTGCGCAGGATCTTGGCCGGGACGCCGCCGATGACCGAGTGGTCGGGGAACTCGC
Organism: Actinomadura sp. NPDC048021; assembly: GCF_040653135.1. NCBI lineage: Bacteria > Bacillati > Actinomycetota > Actinomycetes > Streptosporangiales > Thermomonosporaceae > Actinomadura > Actinomadura sp. NPDC048021. The sequence continues at coordinate 346,283 of NZ_JBEZJQ010000002.1, read as the reverse complement.
CGCGGACGACGGCGCCGCCGGCCACCGCGACGTTGCGGCCGAGGCGGGTGCCGGGAAGGATGATCGCCCCGGTGCCGATCCAGCAGCCGTCCCCGATCACCACCGGGTTGTTCTCCGGCCACTGCCGCCCGATCGGGGTGTGCAGGTCGCCGTAGGTGTGGTTCTGGTCGGTGATGTAGACGTTCGGGCCGGTGAAGACGTCGTCGCCGATCTCGATCGACTGGTGACCCACGATGTGGGTGCCGCGGCCGAGCGAGCAGCTCCCGCCGATCCGGACGATGACGTCCGGCCCGAGGTCGAGGCCGGGCACGAACCCGGCGGAGATGGTGACGTGCGTGCCCACCAGCGTGTGGTCGCCGATCGAGATCCAGGGCTCGCCGTAGATCGCGCCGGTCGGGAAGCCGATGCAGGCGCCCTCGCCCAGGTAGGCGAAACTGCGGCGGCCCGGCGTGTGCGGGCTGATCTCCCCGTGCCGCTGGATCCATTCCCAGGCGCGGTGCACGGCCGTGTGCACGCCCTGGCGCGCCCGCTGCTTCGCGCGGGCCGCCAGCACCTGCCGCAGGGGGCGTTTCGGCGACATGGCGTTCACCGTACCGGGTGGTAGCAACTCCCGTCCGCACCGGGACGGCGAAGGGCCCGGCCGCGGTGCGGCCGGGCCCTCACCCGTGCTTCCAGCGCGTTCGCAGGCCTCAGTGCGGTGAATGCACCTGGCCGTCCGCGTCGGCGCCGCTGACCGTCATGGAGTCGGCCGAGGTCGCGCTGCCGGAATGCTCACCCGACCCCTTGGCCATGTCGCGGACGGCGCCGCGCCGCGTGGCCACCGCGCCGGCCACTCCGACGGCGGCGACCACCCCCACCATCGCCATGACGGCGCCGCGCCCGGACTTCGCCGCCGACTTCGGCGGTTCCACCCGCCCCGCGACGTCGCTCAGGAACGAGCTCACCCGCGGGGCGAGCCCGGTCTCCACGTACCGGGCCGCATGACGCAGCCTCGGTGCGCTCCAGCCACGGGCGACCATCACGCGTTCGTTCGCGATGGGCCCGATCCGCTCGGCCGCGCCCGCGGCGCCCTGACGGCACGCGTCGACGCCCTGGCGGGCCGCCTGCTGGACGCGGCCGAGCCGGTCGACGACCTCGTCCTGCGGCTTCCGGCGGATATTGATCATTAGGGACACGCTAACCTCCCTGTTTGCGAGGTCCTGTCAGGCAGCCTTCCCAGCGAACGGGAGGTAAACACCGCGACCGTGACGAGCCTTCAACGGAAAGTGACGGATCCGGGCCTGGCCGGGACCCCGCACCGCACGTCACCGAACCCGTCGACGTCAAAGAATCCACCAAGAGGAGGCGGCCAGCGTGGCCAACGAGATCTTCGCGACGCTCACCACGTCGCTGGGCAAGATCGTCATCCAGCTGTACCCGGAGCACGCGCCCGAGACCGTGGCGAACTTCGTCGAGCTGGCGGAGGGCACCCGCACCTGGACCGACCCGCGCACCGGCCAGAAGTCGGACGCGCCGCTCTACAACGGAACCATCTTCCACCGGGTCATCGACGACTTCATGCTCCAGGGCGGCGACCCGCTCGGCACCGGCACCGGCGGCCCCGGCTACCAGTTCAAGGACGAGTTCCACCCCGACCTGAAGTTCGACCGCCCGTACCTGCTGGCGATGGCGAACGCGGGGCCCGGCACCAACGGCTCCCAGTTCTTCATCACGACGAACGTCGCGCACACGCGGCACCTGACCGGCCGGCACACCATCTTCGGCAAGGTCATCGAGGGCACCGACGTCGTCGACCGCATCAGCAAGGTCGAGACCGGGCGGGGGGACCGCCCGAAGGAGGACGTCGTCATCGAGTCGGTGACGATCGAACGCCGTTAGACGTTGTCACGGTGAGACCCCGCCACGGGTGAGCCGAGCGCCCGCCGCACGTAAGGCCCACGGAGCCACTGATGAGCACAGACCAGAGTCCCGTTCCCGAGACCTCGGTGCCGACCTGCTACCGGCATCCGAGCCGCGAGACGTATGTGCGCTGCACCCGATGCGACCGCTTCATCTGCCCGGAGTGCATGCGGGACGCGGCGGTGGGGCACCAGTGCGTGGAGTGCGTCGCCGAGGGCAACCGGGGGGCCCGCAAGGCGGTCCCCCGGACGGTCCTCGGCGCGCGGGGCGGGGCGACGGCCGTGCCGATCGTCACCTACACGCTCATCGGCGCGTGCATCGCGGCGTACCTCGCCGAGCTGGCGTCCTGGCGCGTGGTCTGGGAGTTCATGATGCTCGGCCAGGGGGTGCTGCCCGGCGGGCAGGTCGGCGGGGTCGCCGAGGGCGAGTGGTACCGGCTGTTCACCACGATGTTCCTGCACCAGCGCGGCGGGTCGTTCGGCATCACCCACATCCTGTTCAACATGTGGGCGCTGTGGGCCGTCGGTCCCGCGCTGGAGCAGGTGCTCGGACGGTGGCGCTTCCTCGCCCTCTACGTGCTGTCGGGGCTCGGCGGCTCGGTGCTGCTGTACCTGGTCGGGTCCCCGCACGACTCGGCGGTCGGCGCGTCCGGGGCCATCTTCGGACTGTTCGGGGCGTACTTCGTGATCGGCCGCAGGCTCGGCGGGCCGGTCGGCCCCATCGTGGTCCTGCTGGTGATCAACCTGGTGATCACGTTCTCGGTGCCGGGCATCTCCTGGCAGGGCCACGTCGGCGGCCTGGCGGTGGGGGCGGCGCTGGCCGCGGCCTACGCCTACGCGCCGGAGGCGCGGCGCCGGCTGGTGCACCTCGGCGCGCCGCTGGTCATGCTGGCGCTGCTCGCGGGGCTCGTGGTGCTCAGAACGGCCGAACTGAGCCCGGCGATGTAGCCGTGCGCGGGATGGCCGTGCGCGGGATGGCCGTGCGCGGGGCCGCCGCGCACGGCCGCACCGGCCGCCCGGCTCGCGCGCGGCGGCGTCCGCGCTCCGGCGCCTGTGGACACCCGCTGTGGAAAACCTGGGGAAAGGCGCGGTGAGAGATCCTCAACCTGTGGATAACTCGCGGTCAGCGCCAGCGGGTCGACAGGACCACGCCCAGGATGATCGCGGTGAAGCCGATTCCCAGGTTCCAGTTGTGCAGGTCGGTCATGTACGGCACGTCCGTACCCGTGCTGGCCGTCACGTAGAAGACAGCGATCCAGATCAGGCCGACGAGCCACAGAGCGACCATCGTCGGCACGAGCCAGCGCGGGCTGACCTCGGGCGCCTTGGACTTCTGCGGGGGCGTGTAGACGGCCTTCTTGCGCACTTTGGACTTGGCCACGGTGGGATCGATCTCCTCGGGCGTCCGGCGGCCGGAGCGTCGGACCGCGCATGGGTGTTTTGTCGGTTAGCGTAGTCGCTGGTGAGCAGCGTACGGCGTCCGGCGTGGGGAAGCATCATCCCAGTTCTCACGCTCCTTGCGGGAACCTTGTTCGCGGCGAGCGCGAGCACGGCCCGCGGCACGAGCCTGCGCGAACAGGGCCGGACCAGGATCACCGAGCTCATCACCGCGGAGCAGCGCCGGGGCCGGCAGGATCGTGCCGAGTACCGGCGACTGCGCCGCCAGGTCGACGGTATCTCCCGGGAGGCCGGACGTCACGACGCCCGGGTGAAAAACGCTCAGGCGGAGGCCGACCGGCTCGCCGCCGAGGCCGGTTTCACCCCCGCCGCCGGCCGCGCCGTCCGCGTCTCGCTGGACGACGCGCCGCAGCCGAAGTCGGGCGAGCTGCCCCGCGGCGTCCGCCCGGACGACCTGGTGGTGCACCAGGGCGACGTCCAGGCCGTCGTCAACGCGCTGTGGGCGGGCGGCGCCCGCGCCATGCAGATCATGGACCAGCGGGTGATCTCGACCAGCGCGGTGCGGTGCGTCGGCAATACGCTGATCCTCCAGGGCGTGGTGTACTCGCCGCCGTTCCGGATCACCGCCGTCGGAGATCCGGCCCGGCTGCGCGCCGCGCTCGGCGCGTCCCGCGAGATCGCGGTCTACCGCGAGTACGTCCGCGCCTACGGGCTCGGCTACGCGGTGCGGACGATGGAACGCGCCACGCTGCCGGCCTACACCGGCAACGTGACCATGAAGCACGCTACGGTTCCGGCGGAACCGCCCGAAGGCGGCTGAACCCCCCGGAAGAGGAGGACGCGGTGCGGACGGTGATCCGTGGCATGGGCGAGCTGTGCATCACCGCCGGGCTGGTCGTCATGCTGTTCGTGACGTACGAGCTGTGGGGCACCGGCCAGTACACCAAGGGCGCCCAGGACGAGCTCGGCGACGAGATGATGAAGAACTGGCGGGCCACCAAGGTCACCACTGAGCGGGTCAAGCTCGGCCGGGGCCTCGCCGTGATCCGCATCCCCCGGTTCGGCGAGCACTACCGCTTCGTCGTGATCGAGGGCGTCGACCGGGCCGACCTGCGCAAGGGGCCCGGCCACTACCCGGGCAGCGCGCTGCCGGGCCAGGTCGGGAACTTCGTGGTCTCCGGGCACCGGACCACCTACTCCGCGCCGTTCAACCGGCTCGGCGAACTCGAGCGCGGCGACAGGATCCTCATCGACACCCGGGACGAGCAGTACGTCTACAAGGTCACCGACCGGCGGATCGTGAAGCCGTCGGCGGTGGAGGTGACCGCGCCCGTCCCCTTCCACCCGAAGCGGCGGCCGACCGAGCGGCTCCTCACCCTCACCACCTGCCACCCGAAGTACTCCGCCGCCCAACGAATGGTCGTCTTCGGCGAGCTGGCCGAGGCCCTGCCGCGCGCGGCGTCGGCCCGGGCCGCCGGGACGTAGGAGGCCCCGTGTACGCATGGATCTGGCGCCGGCTGCCCGGCTCCTGGCAGACCAAGACCGCGACCGCGCTCGGACTGCTCGTCGCGGTCGCCGTCCTCCTCTGGTACGTCGTGTTCCCGTGGATCGAACCCAAGGTCCAGTTCGACCACGGCGTCGTGCAGGACCCGGCGCCGTCCGGCTCCGCCACCCCGGGCTGACCGGCGATGCGCGTCCTCGTCGTCGACAACCACGACAGCTTCGTCTACAACATCGTCCAGTACCTGCTGGAGCTCGGCGCCGACTGCCTGGTCAGGGACCGTTCGGACGTCGCCGTCGAGGACGCCGCCGGCGTCGACGGCGTCCTGCTCAGCCCCGGCCCCGGGCATCCCGCCGACGCCGGAGTCTGCCTCGACCTCGTGCGGGACGCCGAGCGCCGCGGCACGCCCCTGCTCGGCGTGTGCCTCGGCCATCAGGTGATCGCCCACGTGCACGGCGCGACGGTCGCCCGCGCCCCCGAGATCGTCCACGGCTTCACGAGCGAGATCCACCACGACGGCGCCGGCGTCTTCCGCGGCCTGCCGGACCCGTTCGCCGCGACCCGCTACCACTCGCTCGCCGTCGTGCCCGGGACGGTCCCGCCGGACGTCCTGGAGGTGACCGCCCGCACCGGCGACGGCGTCGTCATGGGCCTGCGCCACCGCGGCCGGCCCGTCGAGGGCGTCCAGTTCCACCCCGAGTCGATCCTCTCCACGGCGGGCCATCGACTGCTTCGGAACTGGCTCGAAACCTGCGATGACCTGAGGCGTCATCCCGCCGGACGGGGCTAGAGACACCCATCTCGCCCCAACTCAGAAAATTTCGATTGAAATCCGTAACGTCCGCTGGCGTCGCGACGAAGACCATAGCGAAGGGCTTCCGCCATTGCCCCCGAGTGGCGGAGGCCCTTCTCTCGTGCCCGGGCCCGTCCGGCCCCGCGACACGGCCCGCGAGACGCCCGAGGGCCCCGCCTCCAGAAGGAGACGGGGCCCTCGATCGCTTCCGGTCAGCCCTGGCCGTTGCCGGGGGGCCAGCCGGGCAGGCCCGGCGTCGGCGAGGTCGGGGTACTGGGCGGCGGCGTCTGCGGCTTCTGCGCCACGAAGATCGTCACCGTCTCGCCCGGCGCCACGGTGGCGCCCTCGCCCGGCTGCTGGTCGTACACGAAGCCGGGCGCGACCTGCTTGTCGGGCGGCGGCGCGCCCTTCTGCACGTTGCACCTCAGGCCCATGCCCTCCAGCTTGCCGCACGCGGCCCGCTGGCTGTTGTTGAACAGGCTCGGCACCTTCAGGCTCGACGGGCCCGTCGACACCGTCACCGTGACGTTCGAGCCCTTCGCCGCCTTCGTGCCGCCGGACGGGTCGGTCGAGATCACGTTGCCGCGCGGCACGGTGTCGTTCGAGTCGACCCGCTTGTCGACCTCGAACCCGCTCTCCTCCAGCATCTTCTTCGCCGTGGCGTACGGCTTGCCGGTGACGTCCGGGATCTCGATCTCCGTGGGCGGCTTCTTGCCCTTGGAGACCACCAGCGTCACCGTGGCGCCCTTGGCGGCGTCCGTGCCGGGCTGCGGATCGGAGCTGATCACGTAACCCTTCCGGACGTCGTCGCTGAAGTCGGTCCTCGGATCGCCGACCTTGAAGCCGAGCTTGGTCAGCTGGCCCGTCGCGTCGTTCTGCGAGACGTTGATGATGCTCTTCGGGATCGCGACCTGGTCGCTCTTGTCGTTCCCCTTGCTCATCAGCAGGCCGATGAGCGCGGCCCCGCCGATGAACAGGACCGCGAGCCCCACCCACAGCGCGGCCTTCTTGCCGGCGCCGCCGCGTCCGTCGTCGTCGTAGTGGGCGGGCGGCAGGCCGTAGCCGTCGTCCTGCGGCCGCACCTGCGTGCGCGCCGGGCCGCCGCCGTACGCGCCCATCACCTGCGTGCCCTGCGGCTGCTGGCCGCCCATCAGCATCGTGGACGCCGCCGTCGACGACACCGGCTGGCCCTGCAGGACGCGCTGGATCTCCTGCCGGAACTCCGTCGCGTTCTGGTAGCGGTGGTCGGCCTCCTTCGCCATCGCCTTCAGCACGATGGCGTCCGCCCACTGCGGGATCTGCGGGTCCACCTGCGACGGCGGGACCGGCTCCTCCCGCACGTGCTGGTAGGCGATCGCGACCGGGGAGTCGCCGGTGAACGGCGGCTTGCCGGTGAGCAGCTCGTACAGCACGCAACCGGTCGAGTAGATGTCGCTGCGGGCGTCCACCCGCTCGCCGCGCGCCTGCTCGGGCGACAGGTACTGCGCGGTGCCGATCACCTGGGCGGTCTGCGTCATCGTGGACGCCGTGTCGGCCATGGCCCGGGCGATGCCGAAGTCCATGACCTTGACCTCGTGCTGCCGGGTGAGCATCACGTTGGCCGGCTTGATGTCGCGGTGCACGATGCCGCCGCGGTGGCTGTAGTCCAGCGCCCGCAGGATCCCGTCGGTGATCTCCAGGGCCTTGTCGGGCAGCAGCGCGCGGTTCTCCCTGAGCAGGTCGCGCAGCGTGCTCCCGTCCACGTGCTCCATGACGATGTACGGGATCGGGGTGTCACCGATCATGTCCTCGCCGGTGTCGTACACGGCGATGACCGAGGGGTGGTTCAGCGACGCGGCCGACTGGGCCTCGCGCCGGAACCGGGCCTGGAACGTGGGGTCGCGGGCCAGGTCGGAGCGCAGCGTCTTGACCGCGACCACGCGATCGAGGCGGCGGTCCCGGGCACGGTAGACCTCGGCCATGCCGCCGCGCCCGATCACCGTTTCGAGCTCGTAGCGGCCGCCGAGCAGCCGAGGTTGACTCATATGTGCACTTTCCCTCGTACGTCTACACCTTGTCTCCAGAACCTAGCTTCCCCTCCTGGGTCGGCGGGGGATCCGGGCTCGGAGTTGACGGAGTCGTGGTGCTCCCCGTCGGGGCGGGTGTGGGCTCAGGGGCGGTGGGAGTCGCCCGGGGCGGATTCCTTGATGGCTTGTGTGAGAGGGACGCCTGGGGCGGCGCCTGCGTTGACGGACGGATCCTATGCGTCCGGTGCCGCGGCGGGACAGCCGGCCTCGGAGTGCCCCGGGCCTTGCGCCGGGGCGGGGCGCCGGTGGGCGCGGGGGTGGAGGCCGGAACGTCGACGCTGCCGTCCCCGACCGGCCGGGTGGCCGGGGTGGCGGGCGGCTCCCGCTCGTCCTTGCCCGGTCCGGCGAAGGCCAGCCCCTTCCACAGGGAGCCGACGACGATCACGCAGACCAGCACGACGGCCGCGACCGACGCGTACGCCAGTGCCGAGCGCCGTTGCCCGCTCACCGGTCCGCTGGAGAGGTTATCCGCCCCTTCGTCAGCGTCAAATCCCGACAAAGCCGACGATCTTGCGGGGAGGGGGCCGGGGCCCGCGCCCGAGGGCCTGCGTGCGCCCCGGCGCGCCGTGTCCAGCCGGGCGGTCTCGTGGGACGCGCCGGTGCGGCCCGTGCTGAGCGACGCGCGGATCCCCAGCGCCCGCGCGGCGACCGTGTCGGCGTTCGCGGGACGGTCGCGCGGCTCCTTCGCGAGCATCTCCATGACCAGCTCGCGGGCCGACTCGGGAACCCGCGCCGGCAGCTCGGCGGGAGCGTCCCGGACGTGCTTGAGCGCCACCTCCACCGGCGTCGCCCCGTCGAACGGCGGCGCGCCGGTCAGGCACTCGTAGGCCACCGCGCCCAGCGAGTACAGGTCCGCCGCCGGGGAGAGCTCCAGGCCCTGCGCCTGCTCCGGGGAGATGTAGTGCGCGGTCCCCATGACCATCCCGGTCTGGGTCTGCGACGCCGCCGCCAGCCGGCGGGCGATCCCGAAGTCGGTGATCTTCAGGGTGCCGTCCGGGGCCACCATCAGGTTCGCCGGCTTGACGTCGCGGTGCACGATCCCGGCCGCGTGCGCGACCGCCAAGGCCCGGGCCGCCTGGACGATCAGATCGAGCACCGCCTCCAGCGGCAGCCCGCCGTCGCGCGCCAGGATCTCGTCCAGCGGCTCGCCCGGAACCAGCTCCATCACCAGGAACGTCCGCCCGGCCTGCTCGCCGTAGTCGAACGCCCGCGCGATGCCCGGATGCCGCAGCTCCGCCGCGAACCGCGCCTCCGACTCGAAACGGCCGCGCGCCCGCATGTCCGAGCCCAGCTCCAGGCGCAGCAGCTTCACCGCCACCGCCCGCCCCGACAGCGCGTCGGACGCGCGCCAGACCTCGCCCATCCCGCCGATCGCCAGCCGCTCCAGCAGCCGGTACCGGTCGTGCAGGACGAGGCCCGCACTCACTTCTGCAGAACCTTCGCCATGATCGCCGCCGCGACGGGGCCGGCGTTGCTCGCGCCGGAACCCGGGGCCTCGACCATCACGGCGAACGCGTAGCGCGGGCTCTGGGTCGGGCTGAACCCGACGAACCAGTTCGCGTTCGGGTTGCCCGGACCCTGCTCGGCGGTACCGGTCTTGCCGGCGACCCGCCTGCCCGCCAGGTTCTTCGCGGTGCCCTCGGAGACCACCGCGCGCATCATGTCCTCGAGCTGGCTCGCCTGGTCGCCGCTCATCGCCTCGCCGAACTCCTTCGGGGAGGCGTTGTAGAGCTCGCTCTGGTCCTTCGCGCGGACCTTCTGCACCACGTACGGGTTCATGATCTTGCCGCCGTTGGCGATCGAGCAGGCGACCAGCGCCATCTGCAGCGGCGTGGCCCGCACGTTCTCCTGGCCGATTCCGGACCGGGCCGTGCCGTCCTTGCCGGTCTCGATGGTGTTGCCCTTGGCGTCCTTGATCGACACCGGGATGTCGCTCTCCGCCGCGTACATGTCGGGCTCCAGCTGGACATGTTTGCCGAACCCGAACGGGGCGGCGCCGTCGTGCAGCTCCTGGATGCCCATGTCCAGCGCCATCTTCGCGAACGAGGTGTTGCAGGACTCGGCGAACGCGCCGCGCAGCGGGGCCGACCCGGCGCAGCTGCCGCTGTCGTGCGAGTTCGGCAGCGGACGGCCCGACTCCGGCAGGATCAGCTGCCCGGTGTTCACCGTGGACGAGCTGTTGAGGCCGAGCTTCTGCATCCCGATCGCCGACACGACCGCCTTGAACGAGGACCCGGGTGGGAACGTCTGGCTGAGGGCGTTGTCGACCAGCGGCTTGACGACGCCCTCGCCCTTGTCGAGCTGCTCCAGGCGCTTCCCGCCCTTCTCACCGGTCTGCGGCGCGACCTCGTTCGGGTCGAACGACGGCCACGACGCCGCCACCTTCACCGCGCCCGTCTTCACGTCGATCACCACCGCGCCGCCCCGGCGGCCCTGAGCCGTCCCCGCCTTCAGCTGCTCGTAGGCGGTGCGCTGCGCCTGCGGGTCGATCGTCAGCTCGACGTTGGCGCCCTCGGCCTTCTTGCCGATGAACGTGTCGAACCAGCGCTGCTGCGTGATCCGCGTGTCCTTGCCGCCGAGCAGCGAGTTGTAGGCCCGCTCGACCTGGGTGGCGTTGCCGTTGAAGTACCCGGTGATCGGCGCGAAGACCGGCCCGTCCTTGTAGGTGCGGCCGTACTTCGGGTTGTCCTTGCCGGTCTCCTTCGAGGTCACCAGCACCTCGCCACCCGCCGAGATCTGGCCGCGCGGCGAGTTGAACACGTCGGCGTACTGGCGGCTGTTGCGGGCGTCGGTCCGCAGGTCCTCCGCCTGGCTGCCCTGGACGTAGTTGACCTGCGCCATCAGTCCGAAGAACAGCAGCAACGCGAAGATCGCCACCCGCCGAACCGGCTTGTCCATGTTCATAGGGGGGAAGTCACCTCGTGCTCACGATCTGGGTCATGCCCTCGTCCTGGATCGCCTGCGGGGCCGGCTTGCGCGCGTCGTGGCTCATCCGCACCAGGATCGCGATCAGAATCCAGTTGGCCATCAGCGACGAACCGCCCTGGGACAGGAAGGGCGTCGTCAGGCCGGTGAGCGGGATGAGCCGCGTGACGCCCCCGACGATCACGAAGACCTGGAGGGCCAGCACGAACGACACGCCGCCCGCGAACAACTTCAGGAACGGGTCCCGCGCCGCCACGGCCGTCTTCATCCCGCGTTGCACGATCAACGCGTATATCAGCAGCAGCACCATCAGCCCGGTCAGCCCGAGCTCCTCGCCGAGCGAGTCGAAGATGAAGTCGCTGAAGGACAGCGGCGTCCGCCACGGCTCGCCCTGGCCGAGCCCGGTGCCGAGGACGCCGCCCTGGCCGAGCGCGAACAGGCCCTTCATCAGCTGCGCGCTGTCGGAGTACTCCCCGCCCAGCTCCGCGCAGGCCGAGAAGCCCGGCGAGATGGTGCCCTGCGCCTTGTACTTCTTGTAGATGGTGGTGTCGGGGTTGACCGGGACGACCTTGCCGCTCTCCAGCAGGCAGCCGCCGTCGAAGTACGGCTTGGGGTTCTGCCAGATGTCGATGCGCTGGTTCACATGGCCCATGAACGGCAGCAGCGTCGCGACGAACACGCCGACCGACAGCAGCCCGACACCGATCACCACCCACGACACCCGCTGGGTCGCGATGTACAGCATCGACACGAACAGGCCGAAGAACAGCAGCGCGGTGCCGAGGTCCTTCTGCATGAACAGGACGCCGAGGCAGAAGAACCAGATCACCATGATCGGGCCGAGGTCGCGGGCCCGGGGCAGGCTGATCGGGCCGACCTTCTTGCCGATCAGCGACATCGCCTGGCGCTTGTTCACCAGATACCCGGCGAAAAAGACCACCAGCAGCAGCTTCGCGAACTCGCCCGGCTGCACTGAGAACGGACCCAGATGGATCCACACCCGGGCGCCGTTGATCTCCGCTCCGATGCCGGGGACGATCGGCAGCAGCAGCAGGACGACCGCGGTGAGCCCGATCAGGTACGTGTAGCGCTGCGCGGTCTTCGGCGTGAAGGACAGCGGAGCGTCCGGCTTGTCGGTGTCGCGCATGATCAGCACGGCCCCGACGAACAGGGCGATCCCGATGAACGTCCACATCAGCTGGCCGGGCGCGTCGGCGGCGTCCGGGAGCAGCTTCTTGCCCGCGGCCGCCGCGACCTTGCGGTCGTGGCTGGTGTCGAGGTCCAGGCGGTAGATCATCGCCAGCCCGATGCCGTTCAGCGCCACGGCGAGCGGCAGCAGCAGCGGGTCGGCGTAGGGGGTGAACTTCGCCTGGATCAGGTAGGCGATGAACGCCAGGACGGCCAGGCCGCCGCCGTACACGAACAGGCCGCCGGGGATGTTCCCGTCACGGGCGAGGCCGACCTCCGCGAACGCCGACAGCGTCAGGATCATCGCGAAGGCGAGCAGGGCCAGCGACGCGGCGTTGCGCCGCTGGTACGGGAGGTGGGCCCGGATCTGGTCCCCGATCGATTGCATTTACGAGCTCCCTCCGCTGGAGGGGCAGTCCTTGATGGACGGGGTGCGCTGCTTGCACTCTTCCCGGTGCGCGCCGAGCTGGTCGAGCTTGGCCTGCGCCGCCTTCTGCCCGATGAACACGAGGGTGCCCTTCTCGACCGCGGTCACGTCCGAGGCGGGCAGCTCGTCGATCCGGATGTCGCTCTTCTTGACCGAGGACTGCCGGCAGTCCTGCTGCTCGCGGCCCTTCACCATGACGACCTTGCCGCCCTCGCCGATGAGCGAGTACTTGCAGACGGCGCTCTCCAGCTGCTTCAGCGCCTTCGGGCCGTCGACGGTGTAGGTGTCCTTGACCTGCGCCTGGAGCGCCTGGGGGAGGTCGGCCACCAGGATCGGCTGCTTCGGCTGCTCCTTCTTCGCGGCCTCGCGGGACAGGCTGAGGCCCGGCACCTTCTGCGTCGTCCCGCGGTAGAGGACGACCTCGCCGTCCTTGTTCGCGCCGATGTAGTAGCCGTTCCGGACGTTCTGCAGCAGCACGAACCCGCCCGCCACGACGCCCACCACGACCACGCCCGCCACCACGACCAGCCACGTCCAGCGCCGCGTGCCGCCGCGCCGCCCGCGCATCTGCCGGGCCTGCGGCATCGCGCCCGGCGCCGGCGGCGGGCCCATCGGGTCGCCCATCGGCATCGGGGCCTGCGGCGGCGGCATCTCGTCCACCGCCACCGGCGGCTGCGGGCGGGTCTCGCGCAGCTGCGCCGCCCGCCCCGCCGGGGTGTCGGCGACGGTCGTGTTGGACCCCGTCCCCCCGCCCGGCGGCTCCGGCGGCGCCGCGTTGGCCGCCGCGCCCACCGCGTGGCCGGGCCCGCCCGTCGGGGGCTGGCGCTCCAGGTCCACCACGTCGGCGACGACGCAGGTGATGTTGTCGGGGCCGCCGCCCCGGTTCGCCAGGTCGATCAGCTGCCGGACGGCCTGCTCGGGGTCGTCCACGTCCGTGAGCACCTGGAAGATCGTCTCCGCCGTGACGACGCCCGACAGGCCGTCGGAGCACAGCAGGTACCGGTCGCCGACCTTCGCCTCGCGCAGCGACAGGTCGGGATCGACCTCGCCGCGGCCGTCCAGCGCCCGCAGCAGCAGCGAGCGCTGCGGGTGCGAGGCCGCCTCGTCCGGGCTGATCCGCCCCTCGTCGACCAGGGACTGCACCAGCGTGTGGTCGTGCGTGATCTGGAACAGGCTGCCGTCGCGCAGCAGGTAGGCACGCGAGTCCCCGATGTGCACCAGCGCGACCTGGTTGCCCGCCCACAGCATCGCCGTCAGCGTCGTCCCCATGCCCTGCAGGGCGGGGTCGGACTCCACGATGCGGTGCAGGTTGTCGTTCGCCGTCTTGACCGTGTGCTCCAGCGCGGCCAGCAGCTCGGTCGCCGGGAGGTCCTTGTCGAGCGCCCGCAGCGCCTCGATGGCCGCGGCGCTCGCGATCTCGCCGCCGACGTGCCCGCCCATCCCGTCGGCCACCGCGAGCAGGTGCGCGCCCGCGTACGCCGAGTCCTCGTTGCCCTCGCGCAGCATGCCGACGTCGGAGCGCGCGGCGTAGCGGATTCCCAGTGTCATTTGCGCAGCTCGATCACGGTCTTGCCGATACGGACCGGAACGCCCGGGGGAACCGGCATCGGCCGGCTCACCTTCGTGCGTCCGAGATACGTCCCATTGGTCGAGCCGAGATCTTCCACGATCCACTGACCGTCCTGCGCGAAAAGTCGGGCATGCCGGCTCGAAGCGTAGTCGTCGGTCACGACGAGCGTGGCGTCATTGGCCCGGCCGATGGTGATGGGCACCCCCGTGAGGTCGATGACGGTGCCGGCCCGCTCGCCCTGGACCACCACGAGCTTGGACGGGGCGCCGTGCTGGGCGCTGTGCTGCGGCCGCGGCGGCTTCGGCTGCCTGGCCGGCCGGGGTTGACGGGGCTGGGACGCGCGCGTGGCCGCCTTCGACGCGGCCTTGGAGCCGAACAGGTCGGCCCTGATCACGCCGACGGCCGCGATGACGAACAGCCACAGCACCGCGAGGAACGCCAGCTTGATCAGCGTGAGGGTGAATGGGGACATCGGAGTCGGGGTTACTCCCTATCGCGGCGGAACACAAGAGTGGTGCGGCCCATCGTGACCCGGGAGCCGTCGACCAGCGTGACCCGCCGGATCGGCTGCCCGTTCACGAACGAGCCGTTGGTCGACCCTAGATCCACGAGAGCGATTTCGGGACCTTCTACGCGGATCTCGGCATGGTGCCGTGACACGCCGGGGTCGACGAGGCGCAGGTCGCAGTCGGTGCCGCGACCCAGCAGGGTCACGGGAGTGTTGATCTCGTAGGTGCGCTGAGTCGTGTCCGATCCCTCCACCGCCGTGGTCACCAGAAGCCGCGGATGCCCCCCGAACACCCCGCCCCGGCCGCCCTGCGGCACGTCGCTCACCGGCCGGCGGATCTCCCCGCCCTCGACCGTCGAGCCCCGGATCACCCCCGACCTGATGCGGAACATGCCCGTGGCGAGATCTCCCGCGTTCTCGAACCGCACGCGCACCGGACCCACGAAGGAGTACCCCTGCTCCTTCGCGTACTCGCGCGCGAGGTTCGCCAGCTCCTGGCTCAGGCTGTCGGCGTACACCTGGAGCCGCTGCCCGTCCTGCTGAGAGATCTCCACGACGAAGTCGTTCGGCACGAGCGTGCGGCCCTGTGCCACGATCGCCGCCCGATCGTCCATCTCGCGCTGCACAGCGCTGGCCACCTCGACCGGCTGCAGCTCGGACTTGAAGGCACGGGCGAAGGCCCCTTCGACCATGCCCTCAAGCCGTCGCTCGAAGCGCTGAATGACGCCCACGGGCACCTCCCTTCCCCACTGGTAGACGATCGTATCGGTGCGAAGGTTCGCTCGACGTATCTGGATACCTAACCACCCCCGACCCCGTGCTAGCCTTTTCAGGCACCCGGAAACGGGACGGCACCCACGGGCGGGTGGCGGAACGGCAGACGCGCACGGTTCAGGTCCGTGTGTCCGAAAGGATGTGAGGGTTCAAATCCCTCCTCGCCCACACAGGGTAGTGACGCAAGTCGTAGCCCCACAGTGACGGAACAGACCCCGGAGCGACAAGCTCCGGGGTCTTCTTCGTTACGGGGGCCACTCTTCTGTGACAGCAGAGGCAAGGAGCCGCCGCTCACGAGAGCGGCTGTCCCTTTAGGCGTGGTTCGTGGTGGTGGCGGAAGGCGGTCGTGGCGCAGGCCCTCGCCGGGCGCAGCCCGATGATGATCACGATCGGGTTGCGGGGGGCAACCCGGTCGCCGGGCCGGACGTCCTGACAACGCTGATCATCGCGCCCACCCAAGGGACACTCGTGCTTCGTATCGCCACCACCGGGATGACGTCCGTCCTCATCCTCGGCACATTGACGGCCGCTCCCGCCCTCGCCGACGGGGCGGCGTCCATCGTGCTCGCCGCCCAGGCCGCCTCCGTCGACCCCGACAACCCCACGACCACGATCATCGGGAAGGTCGTCGCCGCGGACGGAACCCCCGCCGCGAGCATCCCGGTCGACCTGTCCACGAACACCGGATGGGGCTCGGTCGACGACGCCACCACCGCCGATGACGGCACCTTCACCGCGACGCTCAGGCCCAACGGGGCGAGCGACTCGGTGAGCGTCTGGGCCGATGTGCCGTCGCTCGGACTCCACTCCGACGCGGTGACCGTCCAGGTCGTCCACGGGAAGACGCAGACGACCCTGATCGGGAGCCGAGCCGGCCTGGACGAGGGCCAGCCCCTCACCCTCAGCGGTCAGGTCACCTACCAGGGCAGGCCGCTGTCCGGACGGACGGTCGCCATCGACCCCGCCGTCGACCCGTCCCGCTGCACCACGCCCATGTACACCTTCCAGGCCAGAACGGACGCCGAAGGCCGGTTCAGCAGCACCATCAAGCCGCCCTGCACCGCGACCTACGTCGCGCGGTCACCCGCGGCCGGTTTTTACGAAGGCTCCACTGCGACCCTCCCCGCGGTCAGCGTCCGCCCGGCCACGAAGACCTCGCTGTCGGCGACCATGGACGCCTACGGGCGTTTCCGGGCGCGGGGCTCCCTGTACGCGGCCTCCGCCGGCGGAGACGTGAACGGCAAGCAGGTGCTCCTCGAATACTCCCCCAACGGCCGCACCGGCTGGCAGACCGTCCGCAGGATGAAGACCAGCTACGGACAGTTCAGCGCCTCGTTCAACGTGAACAACTCCGGCTACTGGCGGGCTCGCTTCGCCGGGGACACCACCGCGGCCCCCTCCGTCAGTTCCGTGCGCAAGACGTGGCGATGGTCGACCAAGATGTCCAAGCTGAAGGCGTCCTCGACCAAGGTCCGCAAGAACCGCTACATCACCGTCTCCGGGACCCTGAGCCGCTACTACAGCAGCAAGAACCGTTTCGGCGCGTTCCCCGGCCAGAAGGTGCGCATCATCTTCCGGTTCCGCGGCAAGAAGACCTGGTACCACGTCAAGTGGGTGAAGACCAACAGCAAGGGCCGCTACACGGCCAAGGTCCGCGCCTACGGGGACGGCTACTTCGCCGCCACTTTCGCAGGCACCCGCGACACCTGGGCCACCGGCACGCCCAATGACCGCTACGTCAACACCTACGCCGTCCCGTCCCCCGGCGGCCGTTCCGGCCCGCCTCCCGTCACGACCGTTCTCCCGTGGCGAGGCGACCGGTAGCCATCGCGCCGAACCACGACCACCGCTGACCGGCGGGACGAGACCGACGTCCCTACCTGCGGAAGAAGGCGGCGGGACGGACGCCGCGTGCCCGTCCCGCCGCCTTCCCCCGTTGGTCACCGATCAGGAGCGGAAGGCGGCGGCGTTCTCGGCGGACCACTGGGCGAAGCTGCGCGCGTCGCGGCCGGTGATCTCCTTGACGGTCGGGACCACGGTGTAGCCGGCCTCCGGCGTGCTCCCCAGCGCGGTGACGAGGAACTCGATGGTCTCCTCGCCCATGCCGTCGCCGCGCCACTTGGCGCGCGCCTGGTCCACGGTCAGCTCCACGAACCCGACGTCCGTGCCGATGGCCGCGCTCAGGATCGCGACCTTTTCCCTGAGCGTGATCGCCTCGGGGCCGGTGATGGGGAGGGCCTCGCCGCCGTGCCCGCCCTCGACCAGCACCGTGGCGGCCACGGCGGCGATGTCGCGCTCGTGCACCAGCGCGCTGAGCCGGTCCCCGAACGGCTCCTTGATGATCCCCTCGGCCTTGATCGTCTCTGCCCACCAGCGCAGCGTGTTGGACATGAACTCGACCGGCTCGAGCAGCGTCCACTCGATGCCGGTGGCGGCCAGAGCCTGCTCCAGCGAACCGTTCGCGCGCCCGCCGAGCACCGTGACCCGCCGGACGCCCGCCTCTGCGGCCAGCTTCACCAGACCGGCGCCGTCGGGCAGGGGCGTGTAGTCGTCACCCGCGAAGTTGATCAGGTGTGCGGCCTCGACGCCGTCGAAGACACCGGTCAGTGAGTCGAGGTCGGCGAGGTCGCCGGCGACGACCTCGACACCGTCGGGGAAGGCGGCCCGGGCGGGGTTCCTGGTCAGCGCGCGAACCGGCCGCCCCGCCGCGCGGAGCTCCTCGACGACGAAACGCCCGACGGTCCCGGTGGCACCTGTGACGAGGAAAGTCATGATCGAACCCCTAACTTTGCGGAACGGAACGTTCTGCTCCCATCATAACAGAACGGAACGCTTCATTCCACTGTCACGACGAGCCTTCGGGGTGGAGGGCGACCTTGCATGGCTAACGTCATTAGCCTTATGGTTATGGCTAACAGCATTAGCCATGAGGGAGGGGTCGTTATGGCCGTCCGCATCGTTCGCATCGCGGGGATCGTGGTCGTCGCACTCGGCGTCGTCATCGGGAGCCTGTACGGCTGGACCCGGAGCCACCCGCACAAGCTCAGCGCCGACATCGAGATCAACGCCTCCGCCGCCCAGGTCTGGCAGGTGCTCACCGACTTCCGGTCCTATCCCGAGTGGAACCCGTTCATCCTCAGCGCCGTCGGCGAGCCGAGAAAGGGCGCGAAGCTGGTCAACAAGCTGGCCGGCACGGACGGCGGGAAGGGGATGACCTTCAAGCCGACCGTCCTGGTCGCCGACCCCGGGCACGAACTGCGCTGGATCGGCCGGTTCGGTGTCCCGGGCGTGGTCGACGGCGAGCACTACTTCCTCATCCAGGAGACGGGCCCTGGGCGGGTCAAGCTGACCCAGGGGGAGAACTTCACCGGCTTCCTGGTGCCCTTCGCCGGGAGCGCGATCGACGTCCAGGACAACTTCGCCGCCATGAACGCCGCGCTCAAGCAGCGCGTCGAGGCTGCGCACTGAGAGAAGACCTCACCGTGAGCGCCTTCGTCAGGTAATTGCCTTATGTCAAGCTTGTTCCTGCATGCGGCGCGAGGCGGGGGGCCTGTGGAACTGCGGGACATCGAGATCTTCCTGACCCTGGCCGAGGAACTGCACTTCGGCCGGACCGCCGAGCGGCTGCACGTCACCACGGCCCGCGTCAGCAAGGCGATCAAGAAGCAGGAACGCGCCATCGGGGCCGAGCTCTTCGCGAGGAACAGCCGCAACGTCCGGCTCACCCCGCTGGGCGAGCAGCTCCGCGACGACCTTCGCGAGCTGCACCAGGGGCTGACGCGGACCCTGGAACGGGCCCGGATGGCCGCGACCGGCAAGACCGGCACGCTGCGGATCGCCCTGTTCCCGGCCAACGTCCAGGAACTCCGCCCGTTCTGGGAGACCTTCCGCGCCCGTCATCCGCAGTGGGACATCCGTCTGCGAATGTCCGCGTACCGGGATCCGTTCACGCAACTGCACCAGGGAGAGGCCGACATCCTGGTCACCTGGTTCCCCGTGGAGGAACCCGGCCTCACCATGGGCCCCCTCATGTTCACCGAGCCGAGAGTGCTGGCCGTGGCCGAGGGCCACCCGCTCACCAGATGGTCCTCGGTCTCTCTGGAGGCGGTCAGCGACTTCGAGCACATCACCGTCGAGCCCGTCCCGGACTACTGGTTCGACCGCTACGTGCCGGAGGTCACCCCAGGGGGCCGCCTGATCAGCCGGACCGCCAACGTGGGCAACATCGAGGACATCCTCGTGAGCGCGGTCCTGGAAGGGACCGTCTCCCTCTTCCCGGCCCACGTGGCCAGGTACTACCCCCGCCCCGACATCGCCTACCTGCCCGTCAGGGACATGGAGGCGCTGCCGTTCGGGCCGGTGTGGCACGGCGCCGCGGAGAACGACATGATCCGCGCCTTCGCCCGGGTCGTCCGCGACCTCGGGCCGCTGTCCGGCTGAGACCGTCAACCCCAGGGGCAACGAACCGTTGCCGCAACCGCCGTTGATCGCGGCGGCCTCCCCGGCCGATGCTTGCTCCGTCCGAAGAATCCCTATGCCGGGAGAGAGTCCCCCATGCATCTTCCTGGCCTCCCGAGATGAACGTCGTCTCGTCGACGGTGTTCCTGACCGTCGTGGATCCGCGAGCCTCCAGCCGGTTCTTCACTTCCCATCTGGGATTCCGCGAGGTCCTGGCCGGCGAGGACTTCGTGGGGCTGGGACGCGACGACGCGGCCGTCGACCTCGTGCTGGAGCTGTTCGATCCTGAGCTGCGTCCGCCCGGGCGGGGTCTGGCCGACGTGGTCGTGTCGTTCGCGGTCACCGGCCTCGCAGCCGAGCACGAGCGGCTGCGGAGCGAGGGGGCGACCATCGTGGCCCCGCTCCAGCTGGCCCCCTGGGGTGAGCTCCGCCTTCGGCTGGCCGACCCCAACGGCGTGATCGTCCAGCTCACCGAATGGCTGCCTCCCGCAGGAGCCTGACCCCTTTCGACAGCCCTCTCAGCGGCCGCCTCGACCGGGCGGCCGAATTCCGCCATGCGTTCAGAGGAAGAATCCACATGACCATCACCCTCGCCGACCGGGAAAAGAGCGTTCTGCGGACCGCCGCCTACGGCGCCGTTTCGCTGATGGCCGCCGCCGCCGGTTCGCCGGGCAAGGCCGCCGCCCAGGGCTCCCTCAACCTGACCACCGCGACCGGGCCGGTCGGGCACGTGCTCGCCGGGAAGACGAAGGACATCCGGCTCGACGGCACGTCCGTGGCCGAGCTGGCCGACCGCGTGCTGCCCGCCCTCACGGAGGCCGTGAGCCTGCTGCGGCGGGCCCCGGAGGAGGCCGGCGACTTCCGCCGCACCGTCTCCGTCGCCGTCGACGCCGCCGCCCGCGCCCACAGCGGCGAGCCCGGCCCCGCCGCGGCCGAGATGGCCCGCAAGATCAACGAAGCGCTCGACGCCGGGACGGCCGACCGGGAGCGTCCGGAGCTGCAGAAGATCATCCAGGAGATCGTCGACTCGGGCCTCACCGGGGTGACGCTGCGGGTGAACGACGAACGGGGCGAGTGGGTCGGCGCCGCCGGGCTGAGCGAGCTGGGCGGGGACACGCCGCCGCCGGTCGACGGGCACGTCCGGATCGGCAGCAACACCAAGACGTTCACCGCGGTCGTGGTGCTCAAGCTGGTGGCCGAGGGCACGGTCGGACTGGACGCCCCGGTGGCCGGCTACCTGCCCGAGTTCGACCTGGACCGGCGGATCACGGTGCGGATGCTGTTGCAGCACACCAGCGGGATCTTCAACTTCACCGGCGAGTACTACGACGACGGCACGTTCGCGCCGGGCATCCCCGCCACCCCCGCGGGCAAGGAGTGGGTGGACAACCGGTTCCACACCTACCGGCCAGAAGAGCTGGTGCGCCTGGCGCTGTCCAAGCCGGCGCGGTTCGAGCCGGGCACCGACTGGAGCTACGCCAACACCAACTACGTGCTGGCCCGGCTGCTGATCGAGAAGGTCACCGGCCGACCGGTGGCCGAGGAGATGCAGCGGCTGGTCCTGGGGCCGCTCGGCCTGTCGGGCACCGTCCAGCCGAGCAGCGCGACCGACATCCCCGAGCCGCACGCGCACGCCTACTACCGGTACGAGGAGGACGGCCGGCCCCAGACGGTCGACGTCACCCGCCACAACCCGTCCTGGATCTCCAGCGGCGGCGACATGATCTCCACCAGCCGCGATCTGGCCACGTTCATCTCCGCGCTGGCCGGGGGCCGTTTGCTGCCGGCCGACCTGCTGGCCGAGATGTGCACGCCCGAGTCCAAGGCCGGCTACGGCCTGGGCGTCTTCGTGCAGCCGGTGCCGGGCGGCGGCACGGTCATCACCCACAACGGCGGTATGGCGGGCCACGCGGCCCTGATGTACAGCACGCCCGACGGCGGCACGACGCTGACCGCCACGCTGAACTACGTCGATGACGCCGCCATGTCCATGGGCGCGGCGTTCCAGGAGGCGACACAGCGCCTGGTCGCCGAGGTGTTCGGCAACGGCCAGGCCGGACCGGCTCGATAACCGGGCCGCGCACCAGACCCCGAAACGGACCTACCGGTGGGCGAACCGACGGGGCCACGCGGCCGCTCACCGGCGTCCGGCCCCCACTCCGCAGTGAAACGAGGAACGATGAGAATCCAACCCCCACCAGCGACCAAGGCCCTGCGGCGAGTGGCCGTCACAGCATTGGCCGCCGCGCTGGTGGCCGGGACGCGGTCAGCCCCGCTCCGGCCAGCGCGCACGGCGGCGTGACCGGGCCGACGGCCGCTGCCGGGCAGGACCGCTCGCAGTTGCAGAAGGCCATGCAGGCGTTCGTCGACGCCGGTTTCACCGGAATACAGCTGCGCGTGCGCGATGCGCGGGGCGAGTGGGTCGCCAGTGCCGGAGTGCGCAAGCTGGGTGCGGCCGCCAAGCCGCCGACCAACGGGCGGTTCTGGACGGGCAGCGTCGTCAAGACCTTCTCCGCGACCCTGATGCTGCAGCTGGTGGCCGAGGGGAAGGTCGGACTGGACGACCCGGTGGCCGGCTACCTGCCGGACCTCGGCCTGGATCGGCGGATCACGGCGCGGATGCTGCTGCAGCACACCAGCGGCCTGTTCAACTACACCGGCGAGTACTACGACGACGGCACGTTCGTGCCGGGGATTCCCGCCACCGGCGACGCATGGCTGAACAACCGGTTCCGCAGCTACCGGCCAGAAGAGCTGGTACGCCTGGCGCTGTCCAAGCCGGCGCGGTTCGAGCCGGGGACGGACCAGAACTACTCCAACACCAACTACACGCTCGCCCTGCTGGTGATCGAGAAGGTCACCGGCCGCTCCTACGCCGAACTGCTGCAGCGGCGGAGCCTGCGGCCGCTCGGGATGTCGGCCACCATGGTTGCGGGCAACCGGACGGAGCTTCCCGCGCCGCACGCCCACGCTTACTACAGCTACCAGGGCCAGACGGTCGACATCTCCCGGCAGAACCTGTCCTTGCTGGTCGGTGCGGGCGACCTGATCTCCACCACCCAGGATCTGTCCACGTTCTTCTCCGCGCTGAACCGGGGCAGGCTCCTGCCGGCCGAGCTGCTGGCCGAGATGCGCCGGCCGTACGGGGAGCTCAGCTACGGGCTCGGGGTGTTCGCGGAGGACATGGGCCCGAAATGCGGCACCGTCTACCAGCACAACGGCAGCCCGCCCCACGGCTACGGCGCGCTGATGTACAGCTCGCCCGACGGCAAGACGACCCTGACCGGCTCGGTGACCTGGGTCGACTCGGCCACCCGGGGACCGGTGAAGGACTTCGAGAAGCTGCTGGACACGCTCGTCAAGGAAGTGTTCTGCGGCACGCCCGCCGAGCGGACCAAGCCGACGCGGTGAACGAGGGCGGGGTTCCGGCAAGAAACGCGTGACAGGCTCCAACATCGGGTGCTCCGGGCTCCCGGGTCATCGACACCCCGCGGGAGCTGGTGTTCGAGGCGTTCACCGAGGCGCGGCACCTGTCGCGATGGTGGGGGTCCCGATGGGTTCACGACCACCACGCGGGCGTTCGAGTCCCGCGTCGGCGGGGAGTGGGACTGCGTGATGCACGGGCCGGACGGCGCGAAGCCTGTGTCACCGGGAGCCTTGGGAAGCGCGCGGAGGGCTGATGGCCGGGAGGGAGAACCACTGAATGGAGCACATGATGTCGGATACCACCTGCCATATGTCGATCTCGCTGGACGGCTTCGTCGCCGGACCCGACCAGAGCCGCGAGGACCCCTTGGGGAAGCGGGGGCGGGAGTTGCACGGCTGGCACATCGGCGACCCGCGGGCCAACGATGCGGACGAGATCGCGAAAGGGTGGCTGATGCGCCCGAGGGGCGCGTACGTCATGGGCCGCAACATGTTCGGCCCGATCCGCGGGGACTGGGACGAGGACTGGTCGGGCTGGTGGGGCCCCGAACCGCCCTATCACGCGCCGGTGTTCGTCATGACCCACCACCCCCGCGATCCGATCCCTATGGCCGGGGGGACGACGTTCCACTTCGTCACCGACGGCTTCGACGCGGCGTACGCCGCGGCGCGCCAGGCCGCGGGTGACAAGGGCGTGGACATCGCGGGCGGCGCCTCGACCGTTCGGCAGGCACTGGCGGCCGGCGTGATCGACGAACTCACCCTCGACATCGCGCCCGTGCTGCTCGGTTCGGGCGAGCGGATCTTCGAGGGGGTCGAGTTCGACTTCGAGCCCGTTGAGGTGCTCCACTCCCCGCTGACCACCCACATCCGCTACCGCCACATCGGCTGACCACGGAAAGGATGGCACCGAAACGTCACAGGCCACGCCCGTTACAGCAGGTCCGAGCTCGGCGACCGCGGCGTCGAGCGCGCGCGTTCGAGCCGACCGGCCTGCCGGCTCACCGCCGCCAGGGCGATGGCGATCCGCTCGGCGGCGACACCGGACCCGCCCTCCTCGGCCCTCCGCTCCGCGAAGGGGCGGTCAGGGGTTGAGCCGGCCGGTCTGCCACGCCCAGGCGGCGATCTCGACCCTGTTGCGGACGCCCAGTTTGTGCTGGATGTTCGCGACGTGCGTCTTGGCGGTGCCGGGCGTGACGGACAGCTGGGCGGCGATCTCCGCGTTGGTGCGGCCCCGCGCGACCAGGATCGCGACCTCGGTCTCGCGGCCGGTGAGGCGCCCGTCGTCGGCGCGCGGGCGCGGCGGGGCGAAGCGGCGCAGCAGCCGGGTGGTGATCGAGGGGCTGATGAGCGCGTCCCCGGCGGCGGCCGCGCGGACGCCCTCCACGAGCAGCGCGGGGCCCGAGCGCTTCAGCAGGAATCCGCAGGCGCCGTCGCGCAGGGCGGTGTGCACGTACTCGTCGAGGTCGAAGGTGGTGACGACGACCACCCTGAGGGGATCGGGCACGCCGGGGCCGGCGAGCAGCCGGGTGACCTCCAGGCCGTCCATGCGAGGCATCCGGATGTCGGCGAGGACGACGTCGGGACGCAGCTCGCGGGCCAGTTCGACGGCCGTCACGCCGTCGGCCGCCTCTCCGACCACGCGCATGTCGGGCTGGGCGTCCAGGATGATGCGGTAGCCGCCGCGGACGTCGGCCTGGTCGTCGGCGATGACGATCCGAGTGGTCATCGCGTTGATCGTAGCGGGATCAGGGCGGCGACCCGCCAGCCTCGCTCGCCCGTGGGGCCGGCGTCGAAGTCGCCGCCGAGGGCCTCGACGCGCAGGGCGATCCCGGGCAGCCCGAGGCCGCCGCGGCGCCGCTCGCGCAGCGGCCTCGCACGGCTCCCGCGGCCGTCGTCGGTGACGGCGACGCGCAGGGCGGAACCGGTCGCGGTGACGGCGACGTCGACCGCCGTGGCGTCCGAAGCGTGCCGGCGGACGTTCGTCAGGGCCTCGACGACCAGCCTGTACACCGTCGCCGACACCTCGGGAGGCGGGGTGCCGGCGTCCAGCGCCAGCCGGACCCGGGCCCTGCTCGACTCGCCGAAGCGGTCCACGAGTGCGGGCAGCTCGTCGAGGCTGTGCGGCCCGTCCCGGGGGCCTTCGTCGTGGAGCATGTGGACGGTGCGGTCCAGCGAGGCCATGGCGCGCGCTCCGGCCGCCTCGATCCGCCTGAGTGCCTCCGCGGGGTCGCCGCCGATCTGGGCGGCCTGCGCCTGGACGATCATCCCGCCGACCTCGTGGGCGACGAAGTCGTGCAGGTCGCGTGCCAGGTCGAGGCGCTGCTCGCGGCGCGCCTCGGCCACTGACCGGGACCGCCGCGCGTTCAGGAACCGCAGGTACGCCCCGGCGCTCGCGGCGACCGCCGCGCCGAGCCCGCAGATCAGGCAACCGAGCAGCGCCCCGCGCGCGCTGGCGGGCGGGACGACGTGCAGCGTCAGCCGGAGCGGAAGCGCGGTCGCCGCGGCGGCGGCCGCCGCGCCCGCGATCGCGGCGGGACGGGCCTCCGCGCGCCGCACCACCAGGTGGAGGAGGACCAGGGCGGCGGCGGTCTCGGCCGCCCACCAGCCGGCCGTCCGGTTGTCGGCCGGGCCCCGGTAGAGCAGGGTCGCGGCCAGCGAGCCGGCCGCGGCCGTGCCGGCGATCGCGCCCGGCCGGGCGGCCGGGAAGGCGAGCATCAGGACCAGGGCGGCGCCGGTCAGCCAGGCCGAGAACGTGATCAGCGGACCCGCGCCCGGCGTGCCCGCGGCGGCGGCCGCCGCCGTCGCGGCGATCGCCGCTCCGGCCGCGCGGGCCCGCGGGCGGCTCTGCCGAACGGCCGAGGCGCACGCCAGGAAGATCTGCCGAACGGCCGATGCCCGGGCGGGGGTCCCATCGCGAGGCTCGTCCTCATGAACGATCACAAGCGAATCGTACGAACCGGGCTGGCCGCGGCCGCCGTGGCCTGCCTCGCGGGGTGCGGTCCGACGGCCGAGGCCGCGCCGGCGGGCGCGGCGTCCGCGAGGGCGCTGCTGCGCGCCGACGCCGATCGCGACGGGCGGCTGTCGGCCGCCGACGACGCCCGGCGCGGCGCGTGGACCGCCGCCCGGGGGGCGATCATGCTGCCGAACCTGGACGACGACGCCTCCCGCTGTCCTGCGGCGGGCCCCGGTGGGAAGCGGCTGACCGATGCGGCGCTGGCGGCGTGCGACGACGCGGCGGACGCGGTGGTGAACGGTGCGGCCGACGCCGCCGACCTGGCGCCGCTGGAGATTCCGGCGATGGCGGGCGCGTCCGGTTCCGCGCGGGCGACGCTGCGCGCCGACGCCCGCTCGGCGGACAAGGTGCGGATCTTCGTCCGCCGCGGCGGGCGGCTGACGGCACTCGGCGCGGACGGCGGGATCCGCCCCGGCGAGCTGCGCCGCGGGGTGCGGCTCGCCGTCGAGGCGCGCGACGTCGTCCGCGACCCGGCCGCCTGGTCCGGCTTCAGCGACCTCACGCTGACGGTCACCGACGGCGGCCGGACCCGGGCCGACACGGTCCGGCTGCGCGTGGCGCCGGTTCTCTTCCAGCACGACCTCCTGCCGCTGGACCGCGCGGTCGTGGCGAACCCCAAGGCTCCCGTGACGCTCGAAAAGGGAACAGCGCCCGACAAGCCCGTCAAGGGGCAGGAGGCGTACCGGCGCGACCTGCGGCACGGCCTGGACGCCGAGGGCCTGCGCGCACCGTTCATCGAGTCGCCGGCGGGGGGCGACCAGTGGATGGGCGACATGTTCAAGGCCGGCTACGCGTCCATGCCGGGCCCGGACGGCAAGGAGCACCACATCGTGGTCAACCTCAGGTCGCCCGCCGTGACCCCTCACTTCCCGGCCCGCGACCGCCCGCTGCGGGACGCGTCCCGGCCGGTGTTCACCTTGATGCGCGGGCCGGGCGTCGCGGGCCTCCAGGAGTTCGACGCGACGGCGGTCGACCGGCCCGACGACAACCTGTACTACGGATCGGCCAGTTCGAGCGGCAACTTCGGGACGATCCCGCCGTACGGCGATTACCGGACCGGGCGGATCGTGTACGGAGGCGAGGGCAGGTTCGCGCCCGACGCGACGTTCACCCGGATGCTGGAGGCCCAGGGCTACCAGGACCCGATCGCCATCGACACGAGCTGGCTCGGGGTGGGCCACATCGACGAGTTCTTCCACTTCGTGCCCCGGCGCGGCGGCAAGGGCTGGGCCATGGTCGTCGCGGACCCGCGGATGGGCATGGACCTCCTGACGAAGGTCGCCCGCAGCGGTGGCGGCGGGCAGCGGCTGGTCGAGGGCGTCGCCCCGTCCGACACGCAGTTCCCGGGCCTCACGGTCGCCCAAGCCCTCGCCAAGCCCGAACTGGTGAACGGCACCCGCATCGCGACGGCGGGCGTCGACCGCGCGCTGCGGCAGTTCCGCGAGAAGGCCGGGATCACCGAACGGGACGTGATCCGCGTTCCGGCGCTGTTCACGCAGCTCGGCCTGCCCGACGGCTATCCGCGCAAGGACCTGACCGTCACGTACCTGCCGGACGCCGCCAACGGCATCAGCACCGGCACCGGCGGTTATCTCGCCCCGGCCCAGCACGGGCCGCGGCAGGGCGGGCAGGACGTGTTCCAGCGGGAGACCGAGCAGGCGCTGCGCGGAGCCGGCGTGCGCGTCCACTGGATCGAGGACTGGGACTACTCCCACTACGTCGGCACGGCCGGCGGCGACATCCACTGCGTCACCAACGTGCAGCGCAATCTGAGCGGCACCACGTCCTGGTGGCGCCCCGCCCGATGAGCCCCGGGGGTGGGCGTCTATTCGTTCAGGCCGTCGGGGCCGGCGGCGGTGTCGATCCGGTAGCCGACGCCGGGCACCGTGGCGATGAGCCATGGTTCGCCGAGGCGTTTGCGCAGGGCGGAGACGGTGATGCGGACGGCGTTGGTGAACGGGTCGGCGTTGGCGTCCCAGGCCCGTTCCAGGAGCTCCTCGGCGCTGACGACACCGCCCTCGGCGGCGGCGAGGACTTCGAGGACGGCGAACTGCTTGCGGGTGAGGGCGACGTAGCGCCCGTCGCGGAAGACCTCCCGGCGGAAGGGGTCCAGCCGCAGGCCCGCGATCTCGTGGACCGGGGGGCGGGCGTGCGCGCGCCTGCGGTCCAGCGCGCGCAGCCGCATGACGAGCTCCCGGAGCTCGAACGGTTTGGTGAGGTAGTCGTCGGCGCCGAGCTCGAACCCCGAGGCTTTGTCGTCGATGCGGTCGGCGGCGGTGAGCATGAGGATCGGGATGCCGCTGCCGGAGGCGACGATCCGCCGGGCGACCTCGTCGCCGGAGGGGCCGGGGATGTCGCGGTCCAGGACCGCGAGGTCGTAGGAGTTCACGCCGAGCAGTTCCAGGGCGGAGTCGCCGTCCCCGGCGATGTCGGCGGCGATCGCCTCCAGCCGCAGCCCGTCGCGGACGGCTTCGGCCAGGTAGGGCTCGTCCTCCACGATCAGCACGCGCATACCCGAAGACTAGGCGGCGCGGCATATCGCCGGCATATGCAACTCGCGCGTCCACGCCGGTCGTGCGGGAGGCCGTCCGGAGTGGGGAGGCCGCGCGGTCAGGGCGTGGGGAGCCTGCGGACGGCCACGCCGATGAACTGATCGGCGCGGACGAACCCGTAGTCGCGAGAATCCCAGCTGGTGGCCAGGTTGTCGCCCAGCACGACGAGGGCGCCCGGCGGGACGGTCTCCTCCCGCGCCTCCCGCAAGGACGGCACCCGGTCCACCGGCACGGGATCGCCGGCCACGGCGATCGCCCGCTTGACGAGCAGGAGCCCGTCCGGGTGGTCCCGCACGACCGGAACCTCCTCGTCCGGGGCGGGGCCGGGCTCGTCCGGGGGCGGCGCGTCCAGCGTCGGCGGCCGGATCCGCACCACCACGATCTGGCCCGCGCGCACCCGCCGGGTCCGGCGGACGAGGAGCCGGTCGCCGGAGTGGAGCGCCGGCTCCATGCTGGGCCCGTCGACAGTGGTGACCAGGTACCGCAGGCGCACCCACACGGTGAGGGCGCCGACCGCCAGGAGCACGCCCGCCGTGGCGGCGAGCCACGTCACGCGAGGTCCTCGGAGGGCTGCGGGGTCTCCTGGTATCCGGCCGCCTGGAGGCGGAACAGGCGGGCGTAGCGTCCGTCCGCCGCCATCAGCGACTCGTGGGTGCCGAGCTCGGCCACGCGGCCCTCGTCGAGGATCGCGATGAGGCCGGCGTCCCGGACGGCGCTGAGCCGGTGCGAGATCAGCAGGCTGGTCCGGCCGGACCGGTGGAGGCGCATCTGGGCGTGGACCTCGTGCTCGGCCTCGGGGTCGAGGCCGGAGCTGGGCTCGTCCAGGATCATCAGGTCCCGGCCGTCGCGGACGAAGGCGCGGGCCAGCGCGAGGCGCTGCCACTGGCCGCCGGACAGCACCACCCCGGTGCCGGCGTCCTCCTTGTCGGCCTCCGAGAAGAACATCCGGGTCAGCAGGGTGTCGTAGCCGTTCGGCAGCCCGGCGAGCTTGTCGTGGACGCCCGCCCTGGCGGCCGCGTCCTGGACCGCCTCCGGCCGGTCGAGCGTCCGGAGGTCGCCGACCGCGATGTTCTCCCTCGCGGTCATGTCGTAGTTCATGTGGTCCTGGAACACCGCGCTGATGCGCTCGCGCAGCGCGTGCGGCGGGATGTCGCGCAGGTCGACGCCGTCCCACAGGATCCGCCCGCGGGTCGGGTCGTACATGCGGCAGAGCAGCTTGACCAGGGTGCTCTTGCCCGCGCCGTTCAGGCCGACCAGCGCGACGGCCCGGCCGTGCGGGATCGTCAGGTCGACGCCGCACAGGACCCACGGATGGTCGTCGCTGTACCGGAACCACACGTCCTGGAACTCGACGCCCCGCCGCAGCGCCGGGGCGTCGCCCGTGGCGGCGCTCGGCAGGTCCGGCTCCGCGCGGGTCACCGCGACGTAGTGCGTGAACACGAGCAGGCGGCCGTGGGCGGTGGCGATCGAGGACGTCAGCAGGCTCAGGGCGGTCTGCACGCCGGCGACCGCGGCGACGAACATCGTGACGTCCCCGGCGCTGAGCGTCCCGTGCCGCGCCGCCGCGATCGCCCACCACAGGCCGCCGCCCGCCACCGCGCCGCTCAGCGCGGTCAGGCCGCCCTGGACGGCCAGCTCGCGCCGGCTCATCCGCTGCTCGGCCCGGTTGCCGCGTACGCGTTCGGACATCATCCGGGCGCGCAGGAAGGCGCCGATGCCGAACAGCCGGATCTCGGTGGCCGCCTCCACGTCCGTCAGCAGGCCGCTGTAGAAGTACTCGCGGCGGTGGGTCCGCTCGGTCGCCCACTGCATGGCCGCCCGGCTCCGCGACAGCAGGAGCTCGGCGACCAGCGCCGGGACGGCGGACAGCAGCACCAGCCCCGTCATCGACGGGCTGATCACCAGCAGCGAGACGAGGAAGCCGGCGAGGGACAGCGCGCCGCGGGCGGTGCCGCAGACGGCGTCGACCAGGAATCCCGCGCTGGCGGACGCCTCCTGCGCCAGGCGCAGCCGGTCGAGGAAGACGGGGTCCTCGAACCGCCGCAGCCCGACCTGGCGTTCCGTCGCGGCGAACAGCCGGTCGGTCGCGAGGACTCCGGCGGCCCGGCCGGCCTGGTCGCGCAGGTACGTGCCGATCCCGGGCAGGGCGGCGGCGGCCAGCCCGGCGGCCACCAGGGCGGCGGCCGGGCCCGCGACCGGGTCCTGCGTCATCGTCAGCCGGTCGAGCACCGTCTTCATCAGCCAGGCGGTCGCGATCGGCGCGGCGGCCTCGGCGAGGGTGACCAGCAGGTAGCCGGACACGCCGCCGGGCGCCGACCGCCAGATGAGGGCGGCCGCCTCGGTCCCGGCGGCGGCCAGTCCGCGGACGTGGGCGCGGCCCCTCATGCGCCCGGCCCCCGGCCCGCGCCCGGCGTCTTCACGCCGGGGATTCGATGGGCAGGTCCTCCAGGCGCCCGCCCGCGGCCACCACGCGCTGCCCGCCGTCGACGATGTAGAGCGCCGGCGTCCAGGTGTTCTGGAAGGCGTTGCTCACGGCGCCGTCGTGCTCCTCGACGACGACGCGGACCGCCGGCGACAGGACCGCGACCAGCTCGGGGTCGTCACCGGACACCACCGCGAGCCGGGGCAGGCCCGTCGCGAGTCCCGCGAAGCGCGGAGCCAGCTCGTGGCAGGGCGGGCAGTTCGCGGAGAAGAAGCCGACAAGGCCGAGGAGGTCCGCCTGGGTGACCGGCTCGCCCTCGGTGGTCGTCGCGTTGAAGTCGCCGATCTGCGAGCCGGGGCCGAGCGCCATCGGCGGGCCCCCGTGCTCCCCGTGGCCCAGTTGCGCGGCGTCGTGCCCGCGCAGCCTGCGGATCAGGGCGAGGGTGAGGACGAGGTTGAAGGCGGACAGCAGCCCGACGAGGACGACGGCGGCGGTGAGGTAGGGCATCAGGGGTTCCTCGCGAACAGCTCGACGATGTCGTCGAGGGAGACGATCAGCACCGCTCCGGCCAGCCCGGCCGCGGCGGCCACCGCGACTCCGCCCGCGGGCGGCAGGTCCCCGGGGGACAGGGCGCCGAGCACGGCGCAGGTGAGGAGCACTCCGTTGCGGGCGAGATGGCGCGGGCCGAGCGGAGCGCTGGACGGGCCGAAGCAGCGGCAGGCGGTGCGGCGTCCGCGCCGGAGCGCCGCCGCGACGGCCGCGGTGAAGGCGGCCAGCAGCACGGCGGCGAGCCCGAAGCCGAAGGGGGCGGTCACCGGCGCGACCAGCAGCGGCGGCACCAGCGCCTCGAGCGCGGTGGTGGCGATCGCCAGTAGCCGGGCGCGGCCGGGCCACGCGGGCACCAGCGCGGGGACGGACCTGGCGAAGCCGTCGAGGTCGCGGAGTTTGGACACGGCCGACACGGCGAAGACCAGACCGACCAAGCAGGCGCAGCCGATCCGCACGAGTTCCATCCGCACTCCTCAGGAGCACCCGCGGGCAGCGTCGCGCCGCCGCCCGCGGGGGAGTTCCACGGTCAGCCGCAGGCGCCGATCACGTAGTGGCGGCACTGGCCGTCGCAGCAGACCTTCTTGTAGTAGATGGTCTGCGAGCAGTAGTAGTACGTCTTGCAGGCGGCGGACGCGGTGGCCTTGGGGGCCACGCGCGCCAGCAGGCGGTCGACGAGACGGCTCATGCTTGTCTCCTCTCCCCGGCCGTTGCGGCCGTGGGCGGTGATCATGATTCGGACCAACCGGATTACAGCACACCGAGCGCCGCGATTCCGCCAAAAATGATCATTTCTCTCGCTGGCGTGTTCGGCCTGGCCAGGCGAGGGGGCCGGCGGGATCCGCCGGTGTTCCGCCGCGCCGTGCGGTCCGCCCTCGGGGATGAGCGTCAATCCGTCCGCGGGGTGATCTTCCGGAGCGGAGACCCGGTCCGGCGGTGGATCACGGGGACAAGTGGCGCATTCGAGAATCAGTGGACCAATCCGTGCAACTGCGCGGGAGAGGCATCGATCCCCACAGATCGACCCCCACGAAGGGAACCTCATGCGTCTCGGACACAGGATTCTCGCGACGGGCGTAGCCGGCGCGGTGCTCCTGCCGGCTTTAACGGCCACCGCCTTGGCCGCCCCGGGCGACACGACGAGCCCCGTCGAGAAGGCGCGCGTCGACCGCGTGCCCACCCCGAAGCTCGCCTGGTACAAGTGCTACGACTACGCGGAATGCGCGACCGTCCGGCTGCCCTTGGACTACGACGATCCCAAGGGCGCGACGACCGAGATCGCGCTGCTGAAGGTGAAGGCGCGCAACGCCAAGAAGCGGATCGGAAGCCTCTTCGTCAACCCGGGCGGGCCCGGCGGCCAGGGCACCGCGATCGCGTACCAGTCGCCCTACTTCCTCGGCGCTGACGTCCTCGACCGCTTCGACGTCGTCGGCTTCGACCCGCGCGGCATCGGCTTCAGCTCCAACGTCGCCTGCTTCAAGTCCACCAGGGACCAGACGCTCGCGCTGGCGGGGATGGGCATCGCGTTCCCGGTCGGCGCGAAGCAGGAGGCGGCCTACGTCAAGTCGGCCAAGGCGGTCGGCAAGGGCTGCTCGACGACCGGGAAGAAGCTGGCGGGTGCGATGTCGACCGCCGAGGCGGCGCGCGACATGGACGTCCTGCGCCGCGCGGTCGGCGACAAGAAGCTGTCCTACCTGGGCTTCAGCTACGGCACGGCGCTCGGCCAGTACTACGCGAACATGTTCCCCGACCGGCTGCGCGCCGTGGTCGTGGACGGGGTCATCAACCCCGTCTCCTGGGTCGGCACCCCCAAGACCGCGAACCGGATACTGGACGACCGGCTGCGGTCCGCCGACGGCGCCTACAAGGCGCTGCGGGAGATCCTCGTCCGCTGCGGCAAGGCGGGCAAGGCGAAGTGCCAGTTCGCGCAGTTCGGGGACCCCGTCAAGAACTTCGACGTCCTCGCCAAGCGGCTGAGGGCGAAGCCCGCCGACGTCGAAGGCGAGAAGGTCACCTACGCCGACTTCGTCGGCGCGGCCCTCGGCTGGCTGTACGACCCGGGAGGCTACGAGGTCATCGACGCCATGGCCACCGACCTGTGGAAGGCGACCTCGCCCGCGTCGTCGGCGGCGCAGGCCGCCAAGGCGCGCAAGGCCCTCGCCGCCCGCATCGCGGAGCGCCGGGCCGAGGTCGCGCGGCAGAAGGAGGCGGCGGAGAAGGTCTCGGCCAAGGACTTCCCCTACGACAACGGCCTTGAGGCGTTCAGCGGGGTCACCTGCACCGACGGCCTGCACCCGAAGAAGGCGGGGAGCTGGCCGGCGCTGACGGCGGCGTCCGACAAGAGGGCCCCCTACTTCGGGCGCGCGTGGGGCTGGAGCAGCGTCCAGTGCGCCCGTGACGCCTGGAAGGTCCGCGACGAGGACGCCTACACGGGGCCCTTCAACCGGCGGACGAACGCTCCCGTCCTGTTCGTGGGCAACTACTACGACCCGGCCACGAACTACAACGACGCCGTCTCGTCCAGCAAGCTGCTGCCCAACAGCCGCCTGCTGTCCAGCAACAGCTGGGGACACACCGCCTACGGCACTTCGGAGTGCGTGACGAAGGCGGTCGACGGCTACCTCGTCGGCGGGAAGCTGCCGCCCGCGGGCAAGGTGTGCGTCGGCGACACCCAGCCGTTCGCCGACGGCTCCGAATCGGCGCCCCAGACCAGGGGCCCGGCGGACGCGAGCGCGATGGCGCCCCAGGCGGCCGCCACCGGCAACGGCACGAAGCTGCCGCCGGTGGCCACGCGGGTCCCCACGTCCATCCTGCTCGGAACCCGCTGACCTGAACACCCCTGCCGGGCGGGCCGTGTGACGGCCCGCCCGGTGCGCGCTTCGCCGATCAGCCGACGCGCAGCGAACGGAGCAGCGTGTTGACGTCCGGCCAGAGCCGCTTGTGGGACGCGGGCACGTCCAGCCACTCGAACGAGGGCCGCGGCCGCCCGGTGTCGACCACCACGACGGTGGACAGGTCCATCGTCGAGCTGACGCCCTCCTTCCGGAAGTGCATCTCGCGGACGATCACCCAGCCCTTCCGGCCGCTCACGTTCAGGGGCTGGGACGCGACGTCGCGGCCGGTCGTGGTCTCGGTGAAGGTCTTGTTCTGACTACCCGGTCACCTCCGGATCCGTCCGCCGGCTCGGGCCCCAGGCGCCGCCCAACGCGGCGTACGACAGGCGTGCGTCGCCATCGCCGACCCGTCCGAGGACCGGTGACCCGGGCCCCTTGTAGCGCGGGACCCGCACGACCTTGGTCAGCCGCACCTCGCCTTTGGGGAGCTGCGGCGTGGTCAGGGCGGGAAACCTTCGCGCCCGGCACGGGCCTGTCTCGGCCGGCGATCCACGATGGGTCTCAGCGCCCCGCCCACGTGCCCGACTCGATCAGCGATGACCGATTATGCCCGGCCCGTGCTCTCGGGCTCCCGCCGCCGTGTCAGCCGACCTCGAGTTGCAGGACGACGTCCTGCATCGGGTCGCCGACCGCGATGACCCGCACGTTGGAGATCCTGGGGGCGGTGTTGGTGGTGACCGCCATCGTCCAGACCGCCTGGTTCGCGGACGCGACGGGCGGGCCGACGCTGGAGACGGAGCGGACCCTCGCCAGCCAGTGGGCGGCGACCTGGACGGTCGATGCGAGAGTCGATGGGGAACCGGCGCAGAATTGCGGGCAACCGGAGTAGACGAGGCGGACCCGGTCCGCGTCGACCTTCTGCTCCTTCTTCAGAGTGAATCCGGAAGGCGCCCCGATGGTGGCCGCGTCTTTCTTGTTGGCCGCGTAGGCGGAGTCTCCTCGCAGTGCGTAAGTGAGACCCGTGCCCGCGACGGCGAGCACCGCGAAAAGCGCCACCGCGATCAGGACCGTGCGTTTGGGGTGGCCGGGCGCCGGTGGCAGAGGCCTGGTGGGAGGGGCCGCCGGGGACGGGGGCGCCTCCGCGGCCGGGCGAGGCGGGGCGGAGGCGACGCGGCTCAGCATGGCCCGGAGAGCGGCGGTGTCCGGACGCCCGGCGGGGTCCTTGTCGAGCAGCCGCTCCACGACGGGCTGGAGCGGCCCCGCGTTGCTCATCGGGGAAGGGGCCTCCGTGGCGATGGCCACCAGGACGGCGCCGGTGGCGGAGCCGGCGAAGGGCGGACGGCCCTCGACCGCGTTGTACAGCGTCGCACCGAGCGCCCACAGATCCGTGGCGGCGGTGGCGGGCTGCCCGCGGACCTGCTCGGGCGCCATGAACGCCGGCGTGCCCAGCAGCGCGCCCGAACGGGTGAGCGCGGTCTCGCCCTCCACCGCGGCGATCCCGAAGTCGGTCAGCAGGGCCCGTTCGCCCTCCAGCAGGACGTTGGCGGGCTTGAGGTCGCGGTGGACGATCCCGGCCCGGTGCGCCGCCGCCAGAGCGTCGAGGATCTGGAGACCGAGCGCCGCCGCGCGATCCGGCGCCAGCGTGCCCTCCCGCGCGAGGAGATCGGCCAGGGAGCGCCCCGGCACGAGCTCCATGATGATCCACGGCTGGCCGTCCTCGGAGACCACCAGGTCGTGGACCGTGACGATGCCGGGGTGGCGCAGCCGGGCGGCCGCGCGCGCCTCGCGGTCCAGCCGCGCCGTCCAGGACGCCCGCTGCTCGGAGTCCAGTTCGGGGGGCAGCCGCAGCTGCTTGGCGGCCACCTCCCGTCCGAGCCGCGTGTCATGGACGCGCCAGACCGTGCCCATGCCGCCCTTGCCCAGCGGTTCGATCAGCCGGTACCGGTCCAGCAACACCCGTCCGAGATCATCAGCCACGGCAGGACCGTACTCCGGATGGCGGCGTGCTCTCCATGCCCGCTCTTGACCGGCATGAGAGGACGCCCGCGCCCCGTTCCTTTCCGTGACACGCCCCGGGTGGCTCGCGGGGTGCCGGCGCGAGGGTTGCGAGAATGCGTGCGTGCCTGAACCCCGAGGTCAAGGGCCCTTGCCGTCCTTGCTCGCGCTGCTCACGATCATGACCGGGCTGGTGGACTCGGTCAGTTTCCTGGAGCTCGGCAACGTCTTCGTCGCGAACATGACCGGGAACATCATCTTTCTCGGGCTGGGGCTGGGCGGCAGCGGGACGGAGATCATGCTGGCCGCGCTGTCGACGGGGTTCTTCTGCGCCGGCGCGGTCGTGGGCGGTCGCGTCGCCTTCCCCCGGCCGGCGCACCGGGGCCGGCTGCTGGGCGCGGCCACGGCGGTGCAGGCGGTCGCGCTCGCCGCCGCCGCGGTGATCGTGGCGAACCTCGGTCACCGCTCCGGCTCCGGCCGCCTCGCGACGATCGCCGTCCTGGCCATCTCGATGGGCTGGCAGTACGCGATCGTCCGGCGGCTGGAGGTGCCCGACCTCAGGACGGTCGTGGTCACCACGACCCTCACCGCGCTGGTCGGCGAGCGCGGGCAGCACGGTGCGGCCCTCGCGCGCAGGGGCCTCTCGATCGCGGCTCTGCTGCTGGGCGCGGCCATCGGCGCCCTGCTCATTCGGCACGTCTCGGTGTCGGCCCCCCTGTGGTGCGCGGCCGTCCTGCTGGTGGTCGTCGCCGTCGCGTCCTTCCTCGCCGCGCGGCGGCCGGACGCCCGGAACTGGGCCTGACCGGCGGGGCCAGGTGGGAGGACGCGGATGCTGGGTAGCGCGACCGCATGGACAGAATCACGCGCGGGCTGACCGCCGGGGCGGCCGGGACCACCGCTCTTAACATGGTGACCTATCTCGATATGGCGGTTCGGGGACGGCCCGCCAGCAGCACGCCGGAGAAGAGCGTGGAGAAGCTGGCCGACGTCGTCGGGTTCGCTCTGGGCGAGGGCGAGGAGGCCGAGAACCGCAAGGCCGGGCTCGGGCCGATGCTCGGCTTCGGCACCGGACTCGGCGCTGGGCTGCTCTACGGCCTGCTCGCCGGACGCCGGCGCTTCCCCCGGCCGGCCGGGACCGCCGTGCTGACGGCGCTGGCGATGGCCGGGTCGACCGCCCCGATGACCGTTCTCGGCCTGACCGACCCCAGGAAGTGGTCGGCGTCGGACTGGGCGTCCGACGTCGTGCCCCACCTGGCGTACGGCGCGGTGGCCGCCCTCGTCTACGAGGCTCTGAACTAGGGCCAGGGCGCGGCGAACGCCCTGGCCGGGTTCGTGACGAAGATGGCCGTCGCCGCCTCGCGGCCCAGTTGCCGCTCGACGCGCGGGCGCAGGGCGCGGAGCGTGTGGGGGACGCCCAGTTCCGCGCGTGCGCTCGCCGTCGTCGTGTCGCCTCCGAGCAGGAGCCGGTCGGTGTGCCCCGCTTCGGCGAGCGCGGCGAGCGACTCGAACAGGTGCCAGTCGGTGGCGTGGTGGGCGCGGGACGGGCCGTCGAACGCCAGGTAGGCGCCCGATTCGGCGGCGCGGCGGTGGACCCATGGGTCGGGAGAGCGGTTGAGGTGGCCGAGGATCACCCGGTCCGGCGGCACGCCGAGGGCGCCGCAGAGCAGGTCGAGGACGTCGAGGGCCGAGGTCCCCTGCTCCAGGTGGACGCCGATGGGGGCGCCGGTCGCGTTCGACGCCTCGGCCGCCGCGGTCATGACGCGCCGGGCGCGGGCGTCCAGGCCGTGAAAGGCCGTGGCGACCTTGATCATGCCCGCCCGGCCGCGGGTCAGCTCGTCGACGAAGAGGTCGGCGGGCCGGACGCTCTCCAGCGGGTCGGCGTCGTAGTGGGCGGCCTGGTGCAGGCCGGTGGCGGCGATGACGTGGACGCCCGTGGCGCGGGAGACGTCCGCGAGGTCGTCGATGCGGCGTCCCATCCCGTGGGGGGTCCACTGGGCGACCGCCCCGCCGCCGAGGCGGGCGAAGGCGCGGAGCTGGGCGGCGGCCGCGGCGGGGTCGTCGAGTTCCTCGCCCGGCAGCCGGGGCGAGCGGATGAAGAGGTGGTCGTGGGCGTCG
Organism: Actinomadura sp. NPDC048021; assembly: GCF_040653135.1. Classification (NCBI taxonomy): domain Bacteria; kingdom Bacillati; phylum Actinomycetota; class Actinomycetes; order Streptosporangiales; family Thermomonosporaceae; genus Actinomadura; species Actinomadura sp. NPDC048021. The sequence goes on along the minus strand of NZ_JBEZJQ010000002.1, from coordinate 307,871 downwards.
CACACGCCGAGGTCGCCGGGGGCGATGTCGCCGAGGACCGTCCTGATCCTCACAGTTCCGCCGCCGCCACGCGCAGGCCGGCCAGGGTCTTCGGGACGCCGATGTAGGGCGCGAGGTGGACGAGCGCCTCGACGATCTCCTCGCGGGCCATGCCGAGCCGCAGGCAGGTCCGCACATGCCCGGCGAGCTGCGGATCCACGCCGCCCATCGCGGTGAGGGCGGCGAGGTTGAGCAGCTGCCGGTCGCGCAGCGACAGGCCGTCGCGCTGGTAGGTGCCGCCGAACAGGCTCGTGACGATCCAGTCGGGGAAGCCCGGCGCGAGGTCGTCGAGGCCGGGGAGGGCGGCGTTCTGGGTGGCCTCGTCCTGGAGGACGTCCAGCAGCCGGTAGGCCGCGTCGCGGTCGGGGCGGCTGGGGGTGAGGTGCTCGGCGAGCGACATGGGATCTCCTCTGTAACGCTTGGGTCGTTACAGTAGCACCGTAACGGGTCGAGCGTTACTCTTGAGGCATGAAGGGTGATCCGTCGGCGTTCCGGCTCGACTGCGGTGCGACCTGGCTGAACCTGCTCGCCACGCGCGGCCGCGCCTTCGGCGCGCGGTCGGTCGAGCGCCTTCCCGATCCTGGCCGGTTCGCCGAGTGGCTGGACCTGTGCGAACTCGCCCCGGTCCGGCCGCCCGACCTGGACGATCTGGACCGGGCGCTCCTCCTGCGCGAGCTGCTCCGTCCCATCGCCCTCGCGACTGTGGACGGGCGCCCGCCGGACGAGGACGACGTGCGGAGCCTCGCCGGCTACCTCGCGGAGGAGGACCCGGTCGCCCTCTCGGTCGACGGGCGGATCACCAGGTCCGCGCCCCCGACCGCGGGGGCGGCGCTGGGGCGCATCGCGCGGCAGGCCGTCGACCACCTGACCGGCCCCGGACGGAGCGATCTCAAGGTCTGCCCCGAGGACGACTGCCGCGGTGTCTTCGTCGACACGGCCGGCCGCCGGCGCTGGTGCCCGTCCCCTGCCTGCGCGAGCCGCGGCCGGGTGCGCGCCCTGCGCGCGCGCCGCGCGGCCGAGGCGAAGACCCGGAACGCCTAGTCCCCGGGCGGCGAGCACGCGCACTCCGGTGCAACCGCTGGGGACGGGGTGGGGTTCAGAGGGCGAGGCGCGTCCGGGATGGGCGCGCCCGCCTTATGAGAGGGGAACCCATGGACCTGAGGCTCGACGGGCGCGTCGCGATCGTCACCGGGGCGTCGAAGGGGATCGGGGCGGCCGTCACGCGCACCCTGCTGGACGAGGGCGCCCGCGTGGTCGCCGTGTCCCGCAAGCCGGGCGGGGAGCTGGACGCGCTCGCCGGGCCGAACCTGCTGCACGTGCCCGCCGACCTGATGGACGCCGACGCTCCGGCGCAGGTCGTGGCGCGGGCGGTCGAGGAGTTCGGCCGGCTCGACATCCTGGTCAACAACGCGGGCGGTCCGCCGCCCGGCGCGACGCTGCCCCGGTTCGGTTTCCTGACCCCGTCGGACGACGACTGGCGCGAGATGTTCGAGTTCAACCTGTTCGCGGTGGTCCGTGCGGTGCGGGCGGCGATGCCGCACCTGCTGGAGAGCGACGCGGCGTCGATCGTGAACGTCTCGTCGGGGAACGGGCGGCGTCCCGGGCCGATGAACTACGACTACAACGCGGCGAAGGCGGCGCTGAACAACCTGACGAAGGGGCTGTCGGAGGAGTTCGCGCCGCAGGGCGTCCGGGTGAACTCGGTGTCGCCGGGCCCGGTCCGGACGCCGTGGTGGACGGACGAGGGCGGCGCCGCCGACATCATCGCCGGGGCCATGGGCTCCGACCGCGACGCGGTGCTGGACGGCGGCGCGGCCCAGATGATGAGCCTCACGACCGGCCGTCTGGCCGCGCCGCAGGAGGTCGCGGACGTGGTCGTGCTGCTGGCCTCGCCGCGCTCGGCGAGCACGACCGGGGCCGACTTCGCCGTTGACTCCGGCTTCCTCAAGGAGGTCTGAGCCCGGCCGGAGGAGCGCCGCCCCCGGCCGGAGGGCCGGGGGCCGGCGCGTCACCCGGCTGGGCGGCGCGGCAGCAGCAGGGCCGGGACCAGGGCGAGGGCCAGCATGCCCGCCGCGAGCAGGTAGGTGTGCTGGAACGCCTCCGCCAGCGGCCCGGCCACCGCCCGGCGCCCGTCCGGGCCCAGCCGGTGGACGGCCTGGAGCGCGCCGTCCCGCTCGTCCGGCACCAGGCCGCGCATCAGCGACGACAGCAGGACCGACGCCGTCGCCGTCCCGATCGCGGCCGACATCGTGTTGATCAGGTTGACCGTCGCGCTGGCCGCCGGGGCCCGGTCGCGGGCCATGCCGCGGGTCGCCGCCGTCATCGCGGGCATCATCGTCGCGCCGCCGCCCGCGCCCATCAGCAGCATCGTGGCGCACAGCCCCCAGTAGGGCGCGTCCGCGTCGAGCTGCACGGTGAACAGCCCGAACCCGATGAGGGCCGTCGCGACCGACACCGGGACGAGCCGCCCGGGCGGCACCCGGTCGGCGATCCGGCCCGCGACCTGCATCGCCGTCCCGGAACCGAGCGCGAACGGGATGCCGAGCACCCCCGCCATCGTCGCGCTCTCGCCCCGCACGACCTGCAGGTACAGCGGGAGCAGCAGCATCGAGCCGAAGTAGCCGAACGCGAACAGGGTCAGCGTGCCGGTCGCGGCGGCGAACGTCCGGTCCCGGAAGGCGCGCAGGTCGATCAGCGGATGCCGGGCCGTCAGCGCCCGGACGACGAACGCGGCGATCAGCACCCCGCCCGCGGCCATCGGCGCCACGACGCCGGGCGAGCCGAACGCGCCGCGGTCGCCGCCCGTCGTCACGCCGTACAGCACGGCGGCGATGCCGGGCGAGAGCGTCAGCAGGCCGGGGATGTCCAGCGGCTTCGCCTCCGCCGGGGCGTCGCGCGGGAAGAGCCGCGCCGCCAGCGCCACCACGGCCGCCGCGACGGGCAGGTTCACGAAGAACATCCACCGCCACGACACCTCGTCGATCAGCCAGCCGCCGAGGACGGGCCCGGCGAGCGGGCCGACGAGGATCGAGAGGCCGAGGGTGCTCATCAGCCGACCGAGCCGCTCGGGCCCGGCGGCGCGCAGCAGGATCGTCATGCCGACCGGCATCACCAGCCCGCCGCTGAACCCCTGCACGACCCGGAACGCGATCAGCGACTCGATGTTCCACGCCAGCCCGGCGAGCAGCGACCCGGCCCCGAACGCCGCGATCGCGCCCAGGTACAGCCGGCGGGCGCCGAACCGCCCGACCGCCCAGGCGCTGGACGGGATCACCGCGCCGAGCGCCAGCGAGTACCCGGTCGCCACCCACTGGATCGTGCCGAGGGGCGCGCGGAACTCCTGCGACAGCCGGTCGACGGCGACGTTCACGACCGTGGTGTCCAGCGTGATCATGATGGTGCCGAGGACGAGGACCAGCACGACCGCCATCGGGTCCGGCGCCGTCCGGCCCCGCGGCGGGGCCTCGGCCGTCGCGGTCACCTCAGCCTCCGTACGGGCGGGCGGCCCGGGCGTCGCGCAGCGCGTGCCCCCACCAGGCGAGCTGGTCGAGCATCCCCTTGACCGCGCCGGACGCCCCCTCGGGGTCGTTCGGCAGACCGTCGTTCCCGAACCAGTTCCACGGGTGGTGGAAGCTGACGGTGTCGCGGACCGTCACGGCGTGCAGTTCGGCGAAGACGCCCCGCAGGTGCTCGACGGACCGCAGCCCGCCGGCCAGCCCGCCGTACGAGACGAACGCGACGGGCTTGGCCCGCCACTCGTGGAAGTGGGTGTCGATCAGGTTCTTCAGCGTGCCGGGGAAGCTGTGGTTGTACTCGCAGGTCACCACGACGTAGGCGTCGGCCTCGTGCAGCGTCCGGGTCACGCGGGCGAATCCCTCGGACGGCGGCGCCCCCAGCGCGGCGGGCGGCGGCTCGTCCGCGACGTCGACCACGTCGACGGTGAGGTCGTCGCGCTCCCCGGCCCGCTCGGCGAACCAGGTGCCCACGGTCGGCCCGAACCGTCCCTCGCGCGTGCTCCCGATGATGATCGCGACGCGCAGCGGTTCCTCGGTCATACGGTCTCTCCCTCGAAGTCGCGGCTTGGTGACGCGATCGAAGCTACGGAGACCGCCACCGGGGGCTCATCCGTCAGATGACTGGGGGCCCTACCTGTCCGCGGGTTCGCCGATCCGGGCGGCGAGCGCGTCGCGCAGCTCCGTCAGCCGGGCGATCTCGGCGTCGAGGGCGGCGAGCCGGCGCCGGGCGACCCCGGTGCTCGTCGTGCAGCCGGGGCCGCCGAAGGGCGGGAGCGCGTCGCCGTCCAGGAGGTCGAGCCGGTCGGCGCAGCCGCGGATGTCCTCGACGGTCAGCCCGAGGGACAGCAGGCGGCGGATGGTCAGCACCCGGGCCACCTCGCGGGGCCCGTACCGCCGCTGCCCGCCGGAGGTGCGGGACGGCGGCGGCAGGAGGCCGCGCTGCTCGTAGAACCGCAGGGCCCGCGGGGTGGTCCCCGCCGCCGCGGCGGCGTCGCCGATCCGCATGTGGTCTCCTCCCGGAACGTCACAGCTCGACGATGACGGCTCCCAGATGCCGTCCGCTGATCAGTTCGTGCAACGCCCGCGGGGCGTGCTCGATGCCCGCGACGCGCACGTGCGGGAAGGCGATGTCGCCGGACCGCAGCCAGGCGCCGAAGCGCTCGGCCCACTCCGGACGCTCCCCGGTGTCGTCCAGCCCGCCGAAACCGCGCATCTCGATGCGCTTGGCGATGAGCTGGAACGTGTCGACCTCGACCGGGGCCGTGGTGCCGGCGCGGTCCGGCGCGAGCTGCCCGGCCAGCGTCCCGACCAGGACGAACCGCGCACCGGGCCTGGCGACGGTGATCGCGGCCCGGAGCTGCTCGCCGCCCACGTTGTCCACGAGGACGTCGATTCCGCCGGGTGCGGCCTCGGCCAGCTGCTCGGCGATGGGCCGCCCGCCCCGGATCACGGCGGCGTCGTAGCCCAGCTCGGACACCAGGCGGGCGGCCTTGCTCGGCGAACCCGTGCTGCCGATCACCCGGGCCGCGCCGAGCAGCCGGGCGATCTGGCCGGCCAGCGAGCCGACCCCGCCCGCGGCGCCGGAGACGAACACGGTGTCGCCGGGACGGACGCGGGCGTCCCGGGTCAGCGCCGTGTACGCGACGTCCGCCTGGCCGAGGTGCGCGGCCGGGTCGGGCAGCGTGCCGTCGAGCGGCGTGCACTGGCCGGCGGGCACGACGGCGTACTCGCGCCAGCCCAGCCAGTGCCGGACCAGGTCGCCGGGACGGAGCCCGGTGCCGCCGGGCGCCGAGACGACCTCGCCGATCGCCGCCCCGAACAGGGGGTCGCCCGGGTGCAGCGGCGGGAAGGGGGTGCCCTTCACGCCGCCGCCGATCAGGGTCCGCAGCGCCGGGAAGACCTGGAAGCAGCGGTTGCGGACCAGCACCTCCCCGTCGGCCGGCGCCGGCACGGGGACGTCCACGACGCTGAAATGCTCCGGCCCGGGCAGCCCGTCGGGAACGGCGGCGAGCTGGACCACGCGCGAGGTGCGGGGCGAAGACGGCATCGGGACACTCCTCAGGGACTGGAGTCCGGGATCAGGCCCGGACGCGGGCCAAGAAGCTAACCCTTGACCCGCGCGTCAGGGTCAAGCGTCCACCGGTCCCGGTTCGGCCGGGCGGCGCGGACGGGGCGGTGTCAGGACGCCGGCCGCGAGGGTCGCGACGGCGGCGGTGACGGCGGCGAGGACGAAGCCGTCCGTGAAGCCGTCGAGGGTGTCGCCGGTGAGGCTCGCGGCCGCGACGCTGGAGATGACGGCGGCCCCGACCGAGGCCCCGAACTCGTGGAACGTGCTGACGATCCCGGACGCGATGCCGGCCTCGTGCGGCGCGACCTGGCCGAGGGCCGTCGCGGAGGCGACGACGAACATCGCCCCGGTCCCCGCACCCGCGACCGCGGTGCCGATCACGACGGTCACGGGGTGGAGGGAGAAGGCGGGGAGGGCCATGCCCGCCGCGGTTATGACGAGCCCGGCCACGGCGAGCCGCCGCGGACCCGCCGCGGCGATCAACCGGCCGGTGAGGTTGGCGCCGGTCATCGTCGCGACCGCGATGGGCAGGAACAGCAGGCCGGTGCGCAGCGCGCCGTAGTCCCGGGCGTGCTGGAAGTAGAACGTGCCGAGGAAGAACATCGCGATCATCAGGGCGGTCGCCATCACGATCAGGAACGTGCCGGTGGCGACCGGCCGGCGCACCAGCAGCGCGACGTCCATCATGGGCGAGCGGGCGGTCTTCTGCCGGGCGGCGAACGCGAGGTAGCCGAGCACGGCGAGCAGCGCCGGCCACCCGGTGCCGGGGCTGAGCCAGCCGTCGTCCCCGGCGCGGATGAACGCGTAGATCAGCGCGCCGGACGCGGCGGTGACGAGCAGCGCGCCGAGGACGTCGAGGCGGGGGCGGGGCGCGGCCGGCCGGTGGCGCGGCAGCATCCGGGCGAGCGCGGCGAAGATCACCAGTCCGATGGGGACGTTGACGAAGAACACCCAGGGCCAGCCGGGACCGGCGGTCAGCGCTCCTCCCAGCAGGACGCCGAGGGCGGCCCCGCCGCCGCCCAGCGCCGACCAGACGCCGAGCGCCTTGTTCCGCTCGTCGTCCTGGAACAGGGTGACGACGAGGGAGAGGGCCGACGGCGACAGCAGCGCCGCCCCCACGCCCTGGGCCACGCGCCCGCCCAGCAGCAGGGCGGACGACCCGGCCAGGCCGGTGACCAGCGACGCGGCCGTGAAGACCAGCAGTCCGGCCAGGACGACGCGCCGGGCCCCGAACAGGTCGGCGGCCCGCCCTCCGAGCAGCATGAGGCCGCCGAACGCCAGGGTGTAGGCGCTGACCGTCCAGGTCACGGCCTGGCGGCCGAGGTCCAGGTCGGCCTCCATGTGCGGCAGCGCGATCGCGACGACCGTCACGTCGAGGATCAGCATCAGCTGGGCCACGCCGAGGAATCCCAGGACGCGCCAGCGCAGCGGATGGGGCGGCGCGGCCGGGGGGTGGACGTCTTCTGCCATGACGACTCCTTAACTCGTACAGCTTCATACGAGATATAGCAGAATAACGCGTACGGCGACATACGAGTTAAGATGCGGCATGCCCTCCGCCACCACCGGCCGGCGCCGGCGCGCCGACGCCGAGCGCAACATCGCCCGCATCGTGTCCGCGGCGCGCGAGTGCCTGAGCACGGACCCGGGCGCGAGCACCGACGACATCGCCAAGGCGGCCGGGGTCGGGCGGATGACGCTCTACGGCCACTTCCGCAACCGGGCCGAACTGGTGGAGGCCGCCCTGGTCGACGCCCTGCGCGCGGGGGACGCGGTGCTGTCGGACGTCGACCTGTCCGGCGACCCGCGGGAGGCGCTCGCGCGGCTGGTGGAGTCGAGCTGGTCCCTCGTGGCCGAGTCGAGGGCGCTGCTGGCGGCGGCGCAGGAGGCCCTCCCGGCGGGACGCGTCCGCGAACTGCACGCCGATCCCGCGGAGCGCGTCGAGGCCATCGTCCGCCGGGGCCAGGAGGAAGGGGTGTTCCGCACCGACCTGCCGATCACCTGGCTGGTCAACGTCGTGCAGTACGTCCTGCACGGCGCCGCCGAGGAGACCCGCGCCGAGCGCCTGGACGCGGAGGAGACGGGCCGTGTCGTGGCCGCGACGGTGCGGTCGATCCTGGCCGGATGACCGCTCGGCGCCCTCGCCCTGCGCGGGGAGGGCGACCGTCCTGACGGCCGCCCCTCCCCGCGCGGCGCGTCACCGCGTTCCGACGAACTGGTGGTCGGTGCGGACGCGGCCGTCCTCGTCCAGGTAGAGGACGTCCAGCCCGCCGCCGACGGCCTCGCCGCCGTCGACGGTCACCATCGACCAGCGGACCGCGACCACGTGCGGCAGCAGAACGGAGGGCTCCTCGGCGATCTCGAAGACGTGCTCGCCCGGCGCGACGAACATCTCGTAGGCCCTGGCGACCCGGGCGTCCAGGGCGTGGTGCCCGTGGACCTCCAGGGGCGGCGCGGGCACGGCGAGCGCCGCGGCGGCGTCCCGGACCTCCTCCGGCGGGTTGACCAGCACGTGGAGCGCGTCAGGCGCCCACAGCTCGCGGATCAGCGCGCTCCGCGCCGCGGGGTCGGGCTCGTTCCACTGGGCGAGGTAACGGTCGGCAACCTGCTTCACATCGATCGGCATGTCCGGCAGTCTGCGAGCCGCGGGTGCGACTCCGCGATTCCCTCCAGGGAATGGCGACGCCGCGAACGTCCGGTTTGAATGGGGGCATGACAAAGGTGGCGGAGCCCGGGCAGTTCGCCCGCGACCTGCGCGGCTGGCGGGCGCGGCGCCGCCTCAGCCAGCTCGAACTGGCCATCAGGGCCGACACGACGCAGCGTCATCTGAGCTTTCTCGAACAGGGGCGCTCCCGGCCGGGCCGCGCCATGGTGGTGCGGCTCGCCGAGTCCCTGGAGTTGCCGCTGCGGGAGCGCAACGGGCTCCTGCTCGCCGCCGGATACGCGCCGGTCTACACCGAGTCGCGCCTGGACGCCCCCGAGCTGGGGCCGGTGCGCGAGGCCCTCGACCGCATCCTCGCCGGTCACATGCCCTACCCGGCGGTCGTCGTCCGGCCGCACGGCGAACTCGTCGCCGCCAACCCGGCGCTCGGCGTCCTCGTCGAGGGCGCCGCGCCCGCGCTGCTGGAACCGCCGGTCAACGTGCTCCGCCTCGCCCTGCACCCGGACGGGATGGCCCGCCGCGTCGAGAACCTCGCCGAATGGGGGCGGCACATCACCGGCAGCCTCCGCGACCAGGCGCGGCAGGCTCCCGATCCGGGCCTGTCGGAGCTCATCGACGAGCTGGACGGCTACCTGCCCCCGGTGGAGTCGCCGGGCGACCACCTGGGGTTCGCCGTCCCGCTCCGGTTGCGGGTCCCCGGCGGGGAGCTGCGCCTGATCACCACGCTGACCTCGTTCGCGACCGCCGTGGACGTCACGCTCTCCGAGCTTCGTCTCGAAGCGTTCCTGCCCGCCGACGAGGCCACGGCGGCCCTCCTCCGCCGGCGGGGGTGACGTGTCAGCGCGACGGCCGGCGCCGCGGGCGGGCAGGATGGCGGGGTGAACGAACTCGAAGAAGGCACCCGGCTCACCCTGGACTTCGACAAGCTGGCGGGCGTCGCGGCGACCGGGGCGCGGGTCGTCCCGGTGGTCCTCCAGGACGCGGGCAGCGGCGACGTCCTGTTCATCGGATACGCGAACGACCAGGCCCTCAAGGCCACGCTGGAGGAGCGGATCGCGGTCCTGTGGTCGACGTCCCGCAACGAGCTGTGGCGCAAGGGCGCGACCTCGGGCGACGTCCTCCAGCTGGTCGACGTCCGCGTGAACTGCGAGCAGAACTCCCTGCTCTACCTCGTCAACCGCACCACCGGCGGCGCCTGCCACACGAACCTTCCGTCCGGGGAGGCCAGGCCCACCTGCTACTACCGCTCCGTCGGCGACGGCGGAGAGCTGCGCCACCTCCTGCAGTGACGGGACGGTCGGGCGACCGGCCCCGGGCGATCGCCGGGGGCCGGACGGCCCGCGCCGCCGGTCAGGCGGCCTTCGGCGTGTAGTGCATGACGGCGATGCCGCAGTCGAACAGGCGCGACTCCACGAGGTCGAGCCGCTGGTAGCCGCCCTCCGGGAACACCGGCATGCCCGTGCCGATCGCGGTCGGGTTGACGAACAGGTAGAGGTCGTCGAGCAGGCCCCGGGCGATCAGGTCCCGGACCAGCGTGCCGCCCCCGTAGGCGATCAGGTCGCCGCCGGGGCGGGCCTTCAGCCCGTTCACGATCTCGGTGAGGTCGCCGCCCGCGATCTCGGCGTTCTTCCAGGGCGAGGCGGTGAGGCTGTCGGAGATGACGACCTTGGGCGTGTCGTTCATCTGGTCGATGGCCTCCTGCGTCTCGCCCTCCGGCCCCGACTCCCAGGCCGGGATGAACCCCTCGGCGAGCTTGCGGCCCAGCACGATGCAGTCGACCGGCCGCATCAGCGCGTCGATGTACCGGCTGATGTCGTCGGTCCAGGGGAACCGCATCCAGTCCATCTCGCCGTTCGGACCGGCCATGTAGCCGTCCGCGCTGACCTGCACCTGAAGCGTGAACTTACGCATGATCTCCCCCTCGGGTCCGGTTTCACCGTCGTCGTTTCCTGTGCTCGCAGCTTCGCGGACACCGTTTACGGGATCTTTACGGCGCCTCGGAAGGCCGTGGCGGCGGGCGGCGGCGGGAGGACCGGATGCGGTCACCGGGTGGAGGGACGTCCGGCCGCCTGCCACCGTGATGACGGTTGCGCCCTGCCCGACCGGCCGGGGCCGTGGGCGGAGGGCGAGGGATGCGGCGACCGATCGCGGCGGCGCTGGCGGCCCTCCTGCTGACCGGCGGGTGCGCCGGACGCGATTCGGCGTCCATCCTCGACGGGGAGACGCTGACCGCGGGCGTGCGCCCGGACCTGCCGGGCATCGGTTTCCGGCGCCCGGACGGCGCGTTCGAAGGCCTGGACGTGGACGTGTCCCGCTACCTCGCCGCGCGGATGGGGAAGAAGGTCCGCTTCGTCCCCGCGCTGGCGAGGGACCGGGAACGGCTGCTTCGCGACGGGGACGTCGACATGGTCCTGACATTCTGGATCGAACCGGAATGGAAGCAGCGGCTCGCGTTCGCGGGCCCGTACCTCCTGTCGTACCAGGACATCCTGGTCCGCGCCGGCGAGCGCGGCGTGCACGGCGTCCGCGACCTGAAAGGGCGCCGGATCTGCGCCGTCACCGGCTCGGGCGCGGCCGAGGCGGTGACGGTCGAGCGGCAGGTGCCGGCCGTGCCGGTGGCCGCGCGCTCCTACGACGAGTGCATGCGCATGCTGGCGGGCGGCCGCATCGACGCCATCACCACGAACGACACCATCCTGGCCGGGCTGAGGGCGCGGTGGGGCGCCGGGTTCCGGCTGCTGAACGCCCGGTTCGGCGAGCGGCGGACGGGCATCGCCGTCCGGCGTGGCGACCCCGACGGCTGCGAGGCGCTCAACAGGGCCATCACCCGGATGTACCAGGACGGGACGATGGCGGCGATCATGCACAGGTGGTTCGGCTCGTCGGGCCTGGACCTGTCGGACGTGCGGGTGCCCCAGTTCGAGGGCTGCCTCTGACCGCCGCTCACCGGCCGCCGCCGCCGCCGAGGGGGGCGTCGGTCCGGGAGCCACCGTGGTTTCCGCCCTGCGGGGCGTCGCCGGCGCCCCCGTTGCCCAGGGTGCCGTTCTTCTTGTTCGGGTTGCTCGTCTTGATCGGGGCGGTCGGGCGGGTCGTGCCGTTGTTGCTCCCCGGACCGCGGGGAGGCGTCGGCTTCGTCTTCGTGCCCGTGGTCTTCTTCTGCAGGCCGGGCGCGGACGTCTTGCCGGTCTCGCCCTCGCCCTCGCCCTCGGCCCTGCCCTCCTCCCGGGAGGGCCTGGGCGACGGCTCGATGCCGGGACGTTGCGAGGGGCGGGACCCGGGGCCGCCGCCCGGCTCGCGGGTCTTGCGCTCGTGAGGCGTCGACGAGGGCCCGGGCGCCGCCTCCTGACCGGGGAAGTTCCCGGTCGCGAAGGCCACGCCGCCGGACAGCAGGATCGAGCCGCCCACCACCGCGATGACCTTGACGGTCAGGAACCGGCGCAGGGCCGCGGCCCGGGAGCGGCGGGCCGGCCGGGGGGCGGCCAGGAAGGCGGCGACGGCGGCGTCCTCTCCCGCGAGCTCACCGGGGCGGGCCGGCGCGGAGGCCGCCGCGAGCAGTTCGCGCAGCTCGGCGTGGCCGCCGGCGCCGTCGAGCAGCCGCTCGGCGGCGCGCGGGTCCAGCCGTCCGGGCTCGGTGTCGTCGCTCATATCACCCCTTCAGCGCCGCTGCCGCCGCTTCTGTCACCCTGGACGAGGGGGCGGGAGCCCGGCGCGCCGTCGGCCGCGTCCGCGCGGGACGCCGGCAGCCGCTCGGCGAGCCGCCGCAGGCCCCGGTAGGCCGCGGTCCGCACGGCGCCCGCGCGCTTGCCGAGCACCTTGCCCGCCGTCTTGGCGTCCAGGCCCACGACGACGCGCAGCAGCACCGCCTCGGCCTGGTCCCGGGGCAGGTCGGCGATCAGCCGGAGCGCCCGCTCGGTGGCGAGGCCGTCCATGGCGTCCAGCTCGGTGTCGGCATCGGCGGCCATCGCGACCAGCTCCTCGACCGGGAGGTCGGAGCCGGGGCGGCGGGACTTGCGGCGCAGGTGGTCCAGCGCCCGGTGCCGGGTGATCGTCGCGGTCCAGCCGCGGAACCCGTCGAGGTCGCCGCGGAACGCCGGGAGGTCACGGGCGATCTGCAGCCACGCCTCCGACGTCACGTCCTCCGCGTCCGCGCCGACGATGGCCCCGGCGAAACGGATCAGGCGGGGCTGCACGTCGCGGTAGAGCATGCGGAAGGACTCCTCGTCGCCGTCCTGCGCCGCCCGCAGAGCCCGGCCGAGCTCGTCCTCGTCCACCGCGCCATTGTGCAGGCATTCCCGTTGTGGTGTGACACGTACGCGCGGGTTCGCGCTGATGGAGTGAAAACCCCTCCCGCCCGGCCGCCCCGGCCCCCTCGCACGAGATGACGGACGAAGATGATCGGCAATGCCTCGCACGACCGGGACGAACTGCTTGTCACCGGCATAGCGCCGGTCGCTCCGCCGCCGCCCCGGCCTCTCGCGGAGCCCGTTCCGCTGGAAGAGGCCGAGGCGATGCCCGTCTTCGTCGACGCGACCGGGTGGCGGGCGCGGCTCGGACGCCGGCTGGGCCTGCTCGTCGGCGCGGTGCTGCTGGTGTTCCTGGGCGCGCTCGGCCTCGGCCTGACCACGGGCGCCGACGTTCCGCTGACGCCGTGGAGCGAGCCGTCCGCCCAGCCGCGGGCGAAGGTGAACCGCCCGAGCGTCCCGGCGGGGAAGGCGGGTGAGCGGGCTCCTGCCGCGCGTCCGCTGCCCACCGGACCGGGCGTCCGGTCCCCGCGCCCGCCGGCGGTGCCCGCCGGGCCCGGGGCGTCGGCGGCTCCCGCGCCGTCCGGGGCGCCCGCAGCGCCGTCGGCTCCCGCGGCTCCGCCGGCGGCGACGGCGACGAGCACCACCACGAGCGCGCCGGGCAGGTCGCAGGCGACGCCCCCCGCGTGGGGACACAAGAAGAAGAACGGCTGACATGGGGCGCGGGGAACCGCGGGGGCACTGGATCCTGCTCTCGCTCGGCGGCCTGGTGCTGGCCGTCCTCCTGCTGATGGACGGCTTCGCGGGCGGCACCGTCGGCGAGGCCCCGCGGGCCGATCCGGGGCATTCCGGGGCGGTGCCGTCACGGGTGACCGAGGGCGGTCCCGTCGTCAACCTCTCCGGCGGCGTCCCGAAGAGCCGCCGCATGCCCCCGAAGACGATCGCGCTGACGTTCGACGACGGGCCCGACCCCGAGTGGACGCCGCGGATCCTGGACGTCCTGCGCCGCCACGACGCGCACGCCACGTTCTTCACCGTCGGCTCGCACGTGGCCCGCGAGCCGGCGCTGACCCGCCGCATCCTCCGCGAGGGCCACGAGATCGGCTCGCACACCTACACGCACGCCGACCTCGCCGCCGCGCCGCGCTGGCGGGCGCGCCTGGAGATGGACCTCACCCAACGCGCGCTGGCGGGCGCGGCGGGCGTCCACACCAGGCTGATGCGGATGCCGTACTCCTCCCGCCCGGACGGCCTGACCGCGCCCGAGTGGCGCGCGGCCGAACGGGCGGGAGGGGACGGCTACATCGTCGTCCTCACCGACCGCGACACCGAGGACTGGTCGCGTCCCGGAACCGAGACGATCGTCCAGCGGGCGCTGGCGGCGGGGGCGCGCGGCGAGGGCGCCGTCGTGATGCTGCACGACTCGGGCGGCGACCGGTCCGAGACGGTCGCGGCGGTCGGGCGGATCCTCGACCGGCTCCAGCCGCAGGGCTACCGCTTCACCACGCTCGCGCAGGCACTGGACATGCCGCGCGCCGAGGTCGCGGTGCCCGCGCGCGAGCGGGCCGTCGGCTGGACGCTGGTGACCGCCCAGCGCGCCGCGTCCGGGCTGACCGGCGGCATGAGCGCGGTCTTCGGGGTCGCGGGCCTGCTCTGCGTGCTGCGCCTCGTGGCGCTGCTGGTGTTCGCGCACGTCCACATGCGCCGGGTGCGGCGGCCCGCGGGCCGGCGGCGCAGGCCGACCGGGCCGCCCCCGCCGCCCGGCGGGCTGCCGCCGGACCCGTTCCCGCCCGTCTCCGTGGTCGTCCCGGCCTACAACGAGGAGGCCGGCATCGCGGCGACGGTGACCACGCTGCTGAACACCGACTATCCGGGCACCGTCGAGGTGATCGTGGTGGACGACGGGTCGACCGACGGCACCGCCGCGATCGTCGAGTCCCTGCGCCTGCCCGGGGTGCGGCTCCTCCGCAAGCCGAACGGGGGCAAGCCGAGCGCGCTCAACGCGGGCGTCGCCGCGGCGCGGTCGGAGATCCTCGTGCTGGTGGACGGCGACACCGTCTTCCAGCGCGACACCCTCCGGCACCTGATCGCGCCCTTCGCGGACCCGGAGGTGGGCGCGGTCAGCGGCAACACCAAGGTCGCCAACCGGGGCGGCCTCCTCGGCCGCTGGCAGCACATCGAGTACGTCATCGGCTTCAACCTCGACCGGCGGATGTTCGACCTCCTGCAGTGCATGCCGACCGTGCCGGGCGCGATCGGGGGGTTCCGTCGCTCCGTCCTCGCCGAGGTGGGCGGGGTCCCGGGCGACACGCTCGCCGAGGACACCGACCTCACCATGGCGATCTGCCGCACGGGGCGGCGCGTGGTCTACGAGGAGAAGGCCCTGGCCTGGACGGAGGCGCCGGCGTCGCTGCGGCAGCTGTGGAGGCAGCGGTACCGCTGGTGCTACGGGACGATGCAGGCGATGTGGAAGCACCGGCGCTCCGTCGTCGACCGCGGCGGCTCGGGGCGGTTCGGCCGCCGCTGCCTGCCCTACCTGACGGTGTTCCAGGTGCTGCTGCCCCTGTTCGCCCCGGCCATCGACCTGTTCGCGGTGTTCGGGCTGATCTTCCTCGACCCGCTGGTCCCGGTCGTCTCCTGGACGCTCTTCGTCGCCGCGCAGGCGGCCGCCGGCGCCTACGCCCTGTGGCTGGACGGCGAGTCCGTCCGCCCGCTGTGGGCGCTGCCGCTCCAGCAGTTCGTCTACCGGCAGCTCATGTACCTGGTCGTGGTGCAGTCCGTGGTGACCGCGCTGCTGGGGGCGCGCCTGCGCTGGCACACCATCCGCCGGACCGGGACCTTCGCGGATCTCGGGAGCCGGGAACAATCCCCGGGGCCCGTCGGTTACACATGACAGCCGGTGTGCCTGGTGTCCCCGGGCCTCACCTTTCGCCTTCACGGAATACCGTTCGGCTGGAGCCGTGTTGTGCCTTTCGCCGAGAGGCGACCCGCACACCGGTGCAAGACCAGGGCCCCGCCGGGTCGCACGACCCGGCGGGGCCCTGGTCGTGTCTGCGGCAGACTGGCGCCATGAGTCTCGCCGCGCACCTGGAGGAACTCGGCCGCCCGCTGGTGGACGAGCAGCTCCAGCACCCCACCGTGAAGGGCATCGCCCAAGGCAACCTCGACGAGGCCGTGTTCCGCTCATGGCTGGAGCAGGACTACCTCTTCCTGCACGACTACGTGCGGGTGTTCTCGCGCCTCGCGTGGCAGGCCCCCGACGCCCACCTAGGCGACCTGGTCGACCTGGCCCACGCCACCTTCCACGATGAGCTCGACCTGCACCGCTCCCTCTCCGCGAGCTTCGCCGCCGACCTCGACGGCGCCCGGAAGGGGCCCGCGTGCGCCGCCTACACGTCCTTCCTGCTGGAGAGCGCCGCCGTGTACGGCGACGGCCTCGCGGCCCTGTACCCCTGCATGTGGGGCTACTCCACGCTCGGGCGGATCCTCGCCGAGAACCCGCCGGCCGAGCCCCGCTACCGCCGCTGGGTCGACACCTACGCCGACCCCGGCTTCGCGGACCTCGCCGCCCGCATCGCCCAGATGATCGACGAGGCGGACCCCGACCCCGCGACCGCGGAACGCCTCTTCATGGAGGGCATGCGGCACGAAGTGGCCTTCTGGTCCGTGGAGTCCTGAGCCGTCACACCCGGGCGAGCGGGGGATAGTCGACGTAGCCCTCGGCGTGGCCTCCGTAGACGAGATCCTCCACGGCGCCGGCGAGCGGAGCCGACGCCGCGAACCGCGCGGGGAGGTCGGGGTTGGAGATGAAGAGGCGGCCGTAGGAGAAGACGTCGGCCAGGCCCGCCGCGACGACCTCCTCGCCGGCGCTCCGGGACGTCGGCTCGGGGCCGTTGAAGTTCCCGATCAGCGTGCCCGACCAGCGGGGCCGCAGGTCGGCCAGTGCCCCGTACGCGCCGCGCTCGATGACGTGCAGGTAGGCCAGGCCGAGGGGGTCGAGGGCGTCCACGAGGGCGCGGTAGGTGCCCCGGGGGTCCTCCTCGGCGATCTCGTTCTCCGGGTTGCCGGGGGAGACGCGCAGCCCGACCCGCTCCGGCCCGACCGCGTCCGCGACGGCCCGCACGACGTCGAGCGCGAAGCGCAGCCGGCCCTCGCGGGAGCCGCCGAACCGGTCGGTGCGCCGGTTGGTGTTCTCGGCCAGGAACTGCTGGACGAGGTAGCCGTTCGCGCCGTGCACCTCGACGCCGTCGAACCCGGCCCGGACGGCGTTGCGCGCTTCGGCCGCGAACGCGGCGATCGTCTCCTCGACCTCGGCGGTCGTCAGGGCGCGCGGCGTGACGTGGGGGACGTTCCCCTCCCTGGTGTGGATGCCCGCGGACCGGATGCGCACCGCCGAGGGCGCCACGGGGGCCGCGCCGCCCGGAAGGATGAGCGGATGGGACATCCGGCCCACGTGCCAGAGCTGGGCGAAGATCGTCCCGCCCTCCCGGTGCACGGCGTCCGTCACCTCGCGCCACCCGGCGACCTGCTCCTCCGTCACCAGGCCGGGGATGCCGGGCCCGCCCTTGCCGAGCGGGTGCGGCCAGATCCCCTCGGTGACGATCAGCCCCGCGGTCGCGCGCTGGGCGTAGTACTCCGCGGTCAGCGGGTGGGGGACGCCGGTCGCGTCGTCGGCGCGGCCCCGCGTCATCGGCGCCATCGCGATCCGGTTGCGCAGCCTGAGGTGGGGGCCTTCGTACGGGGCGAGCAGGGGGCTGGTCATCGTCCTGTCCCTCCGGTCGGGCGCCGGGCACTTTTATGCATCTGCATGAGTTGTATGTACATGCACATGTTGGCATCGCGGGTAAACTGGCGTCAAGAGAAAGTGGGGTGCGCGATGAGCGCTGGCACCGAGGCCATGGCGGACGGCACGCTGTGGGACGGCATCGTCGTGCTTCACGGACGGGTCGAGCACCGGCTCGCCAAGGCACTCCAGCGCCGCCACGGGATCGGCCTGTCGGAGTACCGCGCGCTGTGCCACCTCGCCCGCGCCGAGGACGGGGAGCTGCGCATGCAGGAGCTCGCCGACCTGATCGGCCTCAACCAGAGCTCGGTCAGCCGCCTGGTCGCGCGCCTGGAGTCCGCCGGCCTCACCCGCCGCGCGATGTGCCCCAAGGACCGCCGCGGCGTCTACACCGTCATCACCGACGAGGGCCGCGCCGTCCAGGACAAGGCCGCCCCCACCTACGCCGAGACCCTCACCGAGTCCCTGGACGAGGCCGCCGCCGACCCGGCCCTCGCCCTGTTCCTCACTCGCCTGCGCCCCTGACAAAGCGCGAAGCCCCGGCACCGAGCCCGAAGACCCGGCGCCGGGGCGCTCACATGGACCGGTGCACCCGCCACGCAACGACCTCAGCTGTCGCGATCGCGTGCGAAGCCGGAGCGACGCGTTGACCAAACGGGGCGTGCCGTGTCGGGCCCCCGTCCCGACACGGCACGCCCCGTGATCAGTTAAAACGCCGCAGGCGCAGGCTGTTCGTGACCACGAAGACCGAGGAGAACGCCATGGCGCCTCCGGCGATCATCGGGGTGAGCAGGCCCGACGCCGCGAGGGGCAGGGCGGCCACGTTGTAGGCGAAGGCCCAGAACAGGTTGCCCTTGATCGTGGCCAGCGTGCGGCGCGACAGCCGGATCGCGTCGGCCGCGGCCCGCAGGTCGCCGCGCACCAGGGTCAGGTCGGACGCCTCGATCGCCACGTCCGTGCCGGTGCCCATCGCCAGGCCGAGGTCGGCCTGGGCCAGAGCGGCGGCGTCGTTGACCCCGTCGCCGACCATGGCGACCGTCCGCCCCTCCGACTGGAGGCGCTTGACGACGTCCACCTTGTCCTGCGGCAGGACGTCGGCGATGACCTCCTCGATCCCCACCTCGTCGGCGACCGTGCGGGCCACCGTCTCGTTGTCGCCGGTCAGCAGGACCGGACGCAGCCCGAGCCCGCGCAGCCGCTCGATCGCCTCCCGGGAGGTGGGCTTGACCTGGTCCGCGACGGTGATCACCGCGCGGGCCTCGCCGTCCCAGCCGACCGCGACGGCGGTGTGGCCGAGGGCCTGGGCCTTCTCCATGGCGCGTTCGAGGTCGGGCGTGAGGTGCTGCGACCACTCGGCGAGCAGCCGCGGGCGGCCCGCCAGGACGCCGTGGCCGTCCACCATCCCCTGGACGCCGAGGCCCTCGACGTTCGCGAAGTCCTCGACCGTGCCGAGGTCTCCGACCCGCTCGGCGGCGCCCCTGGCGATGGCCTGGGCGATGGGGTGCTCGGACGCGTTCTCCAGCGCGCCCGCCAGCCGCAGCACGTCCTCCTCCGCGACGCCGTCGGCGGTGATGACGTCGACCAGGGCCATCTTGCCGGTGGTGACGGTGCCGGTCTTGTCCAGCACGACGGTGTCGATCGCGCGGGTGGACTCCAGCACCTCCGGGCCCTTGATCAGGATGCCGAGCTGCGCGCCGCGCCCGGTCCCGACCATCAGCGCGGTCGGGGTGGCAAGGCCGAGGGCGCACGGGCAGGCGATGATCAGCACGGCGACCGCGGCGGTGAAGGCGCCGGCGAGGGGTTCGCCGGTGCCGATCCAGAAGCCGAGCGTGCCGAGCGCCAGCGCGATCACGACCGGGACGAAGACGCCCGAGATCCGGTCGGCGAGCCGCTGCACCTGCGCCTTGCCGGTCTGCGCGTCCTCCACCAGCCGCGCCATCTGCGCGAGCTGGGTGCCGGAACCGACCCGGGTGGCGCGCACCAGCAGCCGGCCGCCCGCGTTCACGGTCGCGCCGACCACGGTGTCGCCGGGTCCGACCTCCACCGGGACCGACTCGCCGGTCAGCATGGACGCGTCCACGGCGGACGAGCCCTCCTCGACCGCGCCGTCCGTGGCGATCTTCTCGCCGGGGCGGACGACGAACAGGTCCCCCTCGGCCAGCCGGTCGACCGGGATCCGCTCCTCGCGGCCGTCCCGGACGACCGAGACCTCCTTGGCGCCGAGTTCCAGCAGGGCGCGCAGCGCGGCGCCCGCACGGCGCTTGGAGCGCGTCTCGAAGTACCGCCCGGCGAGGATGAACATGATCACGCCGGAGGCGGCCTCCAGGTAGATGTTCATCGACCCGTCCGAGCGGGTCATCGAGAACTCGAACCCGTGCTTGATGCCCAGCTCTCCCGCGGTGCCGAAGAACAGCGCCCACAGCGACCACGCGAACGCGGCCAGCGTGCCGAGCGAGATCAGCGTGTCCATGGTCGCCGTGCCGTGCCGCAGGTTGACCGCCGCGGCCCGGTGGAACGGCCAGCCCGCGTACACCACGACGGGGGCGGCGAGCGTCAGCGACAGCCACTGCCACGCCTCGAACTGGAGCGCCGGGACCATCGCCATCGCGATCACCGGGATCGACAGCACCACCGCGGTGACCAGCCGCTGCCGCAGCGGGCGCAGCTCGTCGGCCGGCTCCGGGGCCGCCTCGCCGGCGGCCTTCGGCGGGGCGGGGAGGGCGGCGGAGTAGCCCGCCTTCTCCACCGTGGCGATCAGCTCGTCGGGCGAGACCTCCGGCGCGAACTCGACCCTGGCCTTCTCGGTGGCGTAGTTGACCGTGGCGGTCACGCCGTCCATCTTGTTGAGCTTCCGCTCGATGCGGTTGGCGCACGACGCGCACGTCATACCGCCGATCGCCAGCTCGACACGCCCGGACACAGCGTCCGTGCTCATCGCGTCCTCCTCTGCCTCGATCGGAACGTCAGTGGGTGTGGGGCCGGTCGTCGTGGCCCGGTTCGGGCTCCTCGCCCTGTTCCTGGGCGGGGACGTTCCCGGCGTGCACCGTGAACTCGGCCGTGCGGACCTTGCCGTCGTGCTTGAAGTCCAGGTACAGGCGGTACGCGCCGGAGCTGGGCGCCTCGGCGAAGAACGTGATCCCGGGGCCGGGCTCGGTCTCGCCGTCGCCGGGCTCCCCGTCCGGGTGGACATGGAGGTAGGCCAGGTCGCCCTGCCGCAGCGCGACGAGGTGCCCGTACGCCTCAAGGTACGGCTCCAGGTCGGTGACCGGCCTGCCGTCCTTGCTCACGCTCAGGGTCAGCTCGGTCGACTTCCCGGGAGTGAGGCCCCCGGTGAGCCGCACCTCGTAGCCGTCCACCTTCGCGACCTGCTCGGGCCCGGGCAGCGGCGCGGGCTTCAGGTCGCCGGGGACGAACACGTCCGTGCCGAGCGTGAGCTGCCGCTTCGCGCCGTCCGGCTGGATGTCGGTGAAGAACCGGTACACGCCGGGCTTGGCCAGCGTGATCGGGACGGTCCAGACGCCGCCCCCGGCCTCGGTCGGGTGCACGTGCTGGAAGCCGGACAGGTCGCGCCGCGCCACGATCAGGTGCAGGCGCTTGCCGTGCAGCGGCTTGAACCCGGTGACGGGCTTGCCGTCCGGCCCGTTGATCGTGAACCGGAAGTCCGTCTTCTCCCCGGCGGTGAGGACGGTCCGCTGCGGGGCCAGCGTGAAGCCGTCCTCCGACACCTGGAGGCCGCCCGGCGCGTGGGACGCCGCGGTCTCGTGCCCTCCGCCGCCGTGCCCTCCGCTGCCGTGCCCGCCTTCGCCGTTCTCGTGGGACGCCATCTTCGCGGTTCCTCCGACGGGGCCGACGATCTTGCCGACGCTCGCGGCGCCGCCGAAGACGACCGCCAGGCCCACCGCGTAGGCCCCCAGCCTGGTCGCGCTGTTCATTGCCGTTTCACTCCGCTCGGTGTTGCGAGGGACGCACCCCGCCGCGGGGGCGAGGCGCGGTCCGCTCAGGAGGTCAGCTGGTATCCGGCCTCCTCGACGGCGTCCTTGACCCGGGCGTCGTCGAGGGGGGTCTCGCTCGTGACGGTGACCCTGCCGGTCTGGAGGTCGACGTCCACGCCGGTCACACCGGCGATCTGCTCGACCTCCTCGGTCACCGAGCTCACGCAGTGGCCGCAGGTCATTCCGCTGACGGTGTAGGTGGCGGTGCTCATCGTCTTCTCCCTCGGTGTTTTACCCCTGGGGGGTATCTCGTGGGCCTCATGCTGCCATAACCGGACACCCGTGACAACCCCTGGGGGGTATGGGTGATTCCGAGATCCGGGTCACACCGCCCCCAGGGTTTTCCACAGGCGTCCACAGGGCTGTGGACGGACGTTCCGGCAGCGTGCCTCGTCGCGGATACTGAACCCATGCCTGAGCTACCTGAGGTGGAGGCGCTGGCGGGGTTCCTGCGGGAGCGCGCGGTCGGCCATGCCGTCGCCCGCGTCGATGTTCTCGCCATCTCCGCGCTGAAGACCTACGACCCGCCGGTGACCGCGCTCGGCGGGCTGACCGTCACCGGCGCGACCCGGCACGGCAAGTTCCTCGACCTCGACGTCGACGGGCTGCACCTCGTCGTCCACCTCGCCCGCGCCGGCTGGCTGCGCTGGCGCGACGAGATCCCGGCCAGGCCCGTCCGGCCCGGAGGCAAGAACCCGCTCGCCCTGCGTGTGCACCTGGACGACGGCTCGGGCTTCGACCTCACCGAGGCCGGCACCAAGAAGGGCCTCGCCGTCTACGTCGTCCGCGACCCCGACGACGTGCCCGGCGTGGCTTCACTCGGCCCCGACCCGCTGGACGAGTCGTTCACCACCGCCGCCCTGGCGGGGATCGTCAACGGCAAGCGCAGCCAGATCAAGGGGCTGCTGCGCGACCAGAAGGTGATCGCCGGTATCGGCAACGCCTACTCCGACGAGGTGCTGCACGTCGCCAGGATGTCCCCCTTCAAGATCGCGTCCTCGCTGACCGAGGAGGACGTCGCCGTCCTGCACGAGGCGATCGTCACCACGCTGCGGGACGCGGTGGAGCGCTCGCGCGGCCTCGAAGCCCAGGACCTCAAGGGCGAGAAGAAGACCGGCCTGCGGGTGCACGGGCGCGCGGGCGAGAAATGCCCGGTGTGCGGGGACACGGTGCGCGAGGTGTCGTTCGCCGACTCGGCGCTCCAGTACTGCCCCACCTGCCAGACGGGCGGCAAGCCGCTCGCCGACCGCCGCATGTCCCGCCTCCTCAAGTAGCGGGCCCCGGGCGCCGTGAGACGGGCCAGGCCCCGGCGGGTGCCGGGGCCTGGCGACGGGAGTCGGGGACGGAGCCGGAACGGGGATGGCTCGTCCGGACGGGACGAAGGATCGGGGACGGGATCAGCGGACCTTCGGGACGTTCCCGAAGACCGGGCCGATCTGGCTCCAGCGGTGCAGCTGGCAGCCGTCGTCGCGGGTGAACGTGGTGTCGATCCGCTTGCCCTGCCAGGTGCCCTCGACCGTGGCGATCTCCGGACCGCCGTAGATCTTGGTGCACATCTGGTCCTTGGGGACGGGCGCGAAGGGATCCTTGACCTTGGTGAGCGCCGCGCAGGCGCCGGCCGCCTCGGGATGGTCCCCGCCCGGCGGGGCGCAGGTCAGCCTCCAGGTCTCGGCGGGCGCCTCCTTGGAGGCCTTCACCCGCACGGTGAGCGTGTCCGCCGGTGAGCCGGACGGCTGCACGGACGTCGTGCCCGAAGGCGCTCCGGCGGAGTTTCCGTTTGCCTGTTCGTCGCCGCAGGCGGCCGTGGACAGGAGCAAGGCCAGCCCGGGCGCTGCGAAAACGAGCGTCCGATACCGCATGCGTGATTCGACGCAGGGGGGCTTCGCACGGTTCCATGGGGGGTGTGATGAATTTCGGGGAAGACGTGCCGGCCGTGGTCGCCGCGGATGTTCCGCAGGACGGCTACCTGCTGGACGTCCGGGAGCAGGACGAGTGGGACGCGGGCCACGCGCCCGCGGCGGTCCACATCCCCATGCGCCATCTCGGCGACCGCGCCGGCGAGATCCCCCGCGACCGGGAGGTCTACGTGATCTGCCGGTCCGGGGCGCGGTCCGCCCAGGTCACGTCCGCGCTCAATCAGGCGGGGTGGCTGGCGAGGAACGTCGGCGACGGCATGCACGGGTGGGCCGAGGCCGGCCGGCCGATGGAGGGCGCGGGGGACGGTCCGCCGTACGTCGCGTGAGCGTCGATGTCGCTGCGTGAGCGTCGATGTCGCTGCGTGAGCGTCGATGACGTCGCGTGAGCGTCGATGACGTCGCGTGAGCGTCGATGACGTCGCGTGAGCGTCGATGACGTCGCGTGAGCGTCGATGTCGCTGCGTGAGCTCGATGACTCTGGGGGATCTGAAAACTTTCGCGTGATCTGACCCGGTTGCCCTCTTCTGGGGCGTGACGGGCGGTTGTACGATCGGGCCTGACCGATGACCGCGGGAGCTCGGGCCACAGCCGGGCTGAGAGGGCGGCCTCCAAGGCGTCGCCGACCGCATGAACCTGTCCGGGTAATGCCGGCGTAGGGAGTGTGTGTCCCGTGACGTCCGACGTCGAAAAGCGCCCTCAGGGCGAGCGCGCCCCCGACGAGGTCCCCTTCACCCTCGACGAGCCGGCCCCCAAGGTCCTCGGCTTCTGGGACCAGAGCGCCTTCTGGGGGAACCTCGGGGTCAGCCTCCTGGCCTTCTCCGGCGCCTACACCGTCCTCGCGCCGGACGCCGGCGGCCGCCCCACGATCTCGATCATGGCGGGCATCGTCGCGATGGCCGTCGGGACGGCCCTCGGCGGGCTGATGCTCGGCCTGGCCGCCGTGCCCGGCGCGCGGACCGGGCAGCCCGCGATGGTGCTGCTGCGCGGCCTGTTCGGCGCGAAGCTGTCGTACGCGCCGACCGTCCTCAACATCGCCCAGCTCGTCGGGTGGGGGACGTTCGAGCTGATCGTCATCGCCGACGCCGCCCGCGAGCTGTGGGACGGCGTCCCGCGCTGGGGCTACGTGGTCGCCGCGGGCGCGATCACCACCGTGCTGACGGTCTGGCCGCTCGGCTCGGTGCGGCTGCTGCGCCGCTACGTGACCGTCGCCGTGGCGATCGCGCTCGTGTACTTCTACGTCCAGCTCGTCCGGGAGCCGCTGCCCGACCTGACGCAGGGCTCCTGGGGCGGGTTCTGGCTCGGCGCGGACGCCGCGCTGGCCGTGTCGATCTCCTGGGTCCCGGTCGCCGCCGACTACACCCGGCACGCGCGCACCGAGCGCGGGGCCTTCGGCGCCGCGGCCGTCGGCTACTCCGTCACGCAGATCGTCGCCTACGTCCTCGGGCTGCTCGCGCTGGCGCTGGTGGCGGGCGACTCGAGCAGGATCTTCGACCCGTTCCTGGGCGTCTCGCTGGGCGTGGTGTTCTTCGCCGTGTTCGTGCTGCGGGAGGCCGACCAGTCGTTCGCCGACACCTACTCCACGGCGGTGTCGATCCAGAACCTGTTCCCCCGGGCCGACCGCCGGGTGCTGAGCGTCGCGCTCGGCGTCGGCATCACCGTGCTCGCGCTGGTCCTCGACATCGGCGACTACGCGGGCTTCCTGTCGCTGATCGGATCGGTGTTCGTGCCGATGCTGGGCGTCCTCGCCGCCGACTTCTTCCTCGGCCGCCGCCGGGCCGGCGGCTGGGACGTCTCGCGGACCGCGCCGTCCCGCTGGGGCATGATCGCGGCATGGGCGATCGGGTTCGTCGTCTACCAGCTCGTCAACCCGGGCACGGTCGCGCGGTGGACCGCTTTCTGGTCGGACGTGCGGGACGCGCTGCACTTCACGCCGCAGGCGTGGATGAGCGCCTCGCTGCTGTCGTTCCTGGTGGCGGGGGTCGCGGCCCTGCTCATCGGTAGGCTTACCAGACGGTAAGGTTTGGGTCGAAAGCAAGTTTCGGCGCAAGTTGCCCGGCGCCATGCCGGAGTGCGGTGGCACGATGACAGACGTGTATCAGCACGTGCACGATCCGATCGCGCGGGCCGTCATCGAGAGCGCCGCCGACGCGATCGTAGCCGTGGACCAGCGGCACCGGGTCACCGTGTGGAACCCGGCGGCCGAGCGCATGTTCGGCTGGAGCGCCGAGGAGATGCTCGGCCGGGTCCCGCCGATCGTCCCCGACGAGCTGAAGGCCGAGCACAACGCCGTCCAGGAGCGGCTCCTCACCCGGCGCGGCGGCGAGGGCGAGACCGACGGCGGGCAGATCTCGATCGCCACCCGCCGCTTCCACCGCGAGGGCCGGCTCATCGACGTGCGCATCGACACGAGCCTGCTGAAGGATCCGAGGGGCACGCTGCTCGGCTGGGTCGGGGTGTACCACCCGGTCGAGGACGACGAGATCGTCCAGAACCGGATGACCGAGCGGGCCCGGCTGGTCCGGCGGCTGAACGACATCGTCGCCGACCTCGGCGCCGAGCTCGACCTGGCCGTCGTGCTCGACCGGATCACCGCCGCGCTCATCGAGCTGACCGGCGCCGACGCGGGCGGATTCGTCAAGATCGAGGGCGAGCGGCTGCGGCTGGTCAGCATGTCGGGGCTGCCGGAGCGGATGCGCGGCCGGTGCGCCGAGCTGCGGCCGAGCCTGGTCGGGGAGCTGCTGCGGTCGGGCAAGACCGTCAAGCTCGCGACGGGCGAGCGGCGCCTCGGCGACCTGATCTGGTCGGAGCTGCCCGGCCTGCACACGATCGCGCTCGGCCTGTCGTACCTGCAGAACCGGCCGTACGGCGCTCTGTACGCGCTGTTCTCCGGACGCAAGGTCGGGCACACCGAGCTCGAACTGCTGGAACTGCTCGCCGGGCACGCCGGGGTCGCGGTCGGCAACGCCGTCGCCTACGCGGAGGTCGTCCGGCAGCGGGCCCACGAGCGCGCCGTCATCGACTCCAGCGCCGACGGCATCGCGGTGCTGGACCACGACCTCGTCGTCCGGCACTGGAACAACTCCGCGCACACCCTGACCGGCATCCCGCCGGAGGACGCGATCGGTCGCCCGCTGCCCTTCGACATGCCCGATCTCGGCGAGATGCTCACGTTCCGCCTGGAGTCGGGCACGTGGCTGAACGTGCTGGCCGCCGAGATCGAGGAGACCGGCGAGCTGGTCGTCGACTTCCGCGACGTCTCGGAGGCCAAGGCGCTGGAGGAGGCCAAGGACCTGTTCCTCGCCACGACCAGCCACGAGCTGCGCACCCCGATCACGGTCGTGCAGGGGTTCGCGTCCACGCTGGTCAACCGGTGGGACGAGCTGACCGACGCCGACCGCCGCGCCGCGGTCGCCACCATCGCCGAGCGGGCCCAGTCGCTCGGGCGGCTCGTGGAGCACCTGCTGCTCGGGTCGCGCGCCGGGGCCGACGAGCTGGCCGTGACGATCGAGCCGTTCGATCTCGGCCGCGTCCTGGAGGGCGTGGTCGCCGGGTTCCGCTCGCTGTCGCCGCTGCACCGGGTGGAGCTGGAGATCGCCCCCGACCTGCCGCCGTGCAGCGGGGACGCGATGGCCACCGACATCGTCCTCGGGCAGCTGCTGGAGAACGCGTTCAAGTACTCCCCGGACGGCGGGACCGTGCGGGTGCGGGCCCGCCGCGAGGGTTCCGGCATCGTCGTCACGGTCTCCGACGAGGGCATCGGCATCCCGGTCGGCGACCATGAGCGGATCTTCGAGCGGTTCGTCCAGGGCGACGCGGGCGATCGCCGCCGGTTCGGCGGCATCGGGCTCGGCCTCTACATCGTCAGACGGCTGACGGAGGCGCAGGGCGGCACGATCTCCGCGCACCCGGCCGAGCGTGAGACATCTCACATCGAAACCCCCCAAACTCTGAATAACCAGTCAAATCCCTCTGAAAACACCCACGAAGAACAGGCGGGTCGACTACTCTCCGTCACGAACGGGCGGGGACCCGCAGGTGGCGCGCGGGCGGGCGAGGGGACGTGCATGCGCCTGGTGTTGCGTTCGGCGCGCTGAGCGGACGGTTACTTACCGTGCGGACAGTCCGTCCCGGGCGGTCCGGTGAGACGGGCGTGACCAGCGCTTTCGGCGGTCTCGCGGGGTGGCAGGCTGGGAACGGTGCGGAGAAGTGCGGTGACGGCGGCGTGTGACGGACGAAACGCGTGCGCGAGGAGTAAATCCGCCGTTGGCTGGATAGATCCTTGGTTGGTCGCCGTTGGTGACGAGATTCCGATCCCGGGGGTGATCACCGTGACCGGACGGCTGATGACTCGTTGTGCAGGTGGTGAACTGGTTCGTCCTGGTTTCCCGTCATGGCCATCAGGGCATTTCGGACGTACCGGAAGGGTGATGACGGGACTCGTCCGAGTGAGCGGAGCATCGGGGAGGTGAGGGCGTCGAGCGTCGTACTGCTACCACACGCACCGTCCAGCGTCGCGGTCGCCCGCAGGCGCCTCAGCTCGGAGCTGGCCGATTCGGGCGTCTACGACTCCGTCGTGGACGACGCCAGTGTCATCGTCAGCGAGCTGCTCAGCAACGCACTGCGGCACGCGCGGCCGCTGCCGTCCGGCCAGGTGAAGGTCTGCTGGCTCTGCCGCGGCGACCTCCTCGAACTGGAGGTCAGCGACGGCGGCGCCATGACCGAGCCGCGCCGGGGACCGGGCACGCTCTCCTCGCTCGGCGGGCGCGGGCTCGGCATCGTCGAGGCGCTGTCCGAGGGCTGGGGGGTGCGCCACGAGGACGGCACCACGACCGTCTGGGCCATCCTGCGGACGCCCAGGTCGTCCGGCGACGAGCGGATGGCCGCTCCCGCCGGCGCGCACGCCGTCGTTCCGGATCTCTCCGCCTTTCCGGACCTGCTCGACGAGCCGGATGAAGACCTCTGCAACGGAACCAGGAGTGAAGTAGCTCCAAGTCGGGCATATCCGGCATAGAGCGACCCTGCCTGGAAGGAACCCCGCCCGACCTTGTATGGTCCTCTCCAACGCTCGGGCGATGTCGTGCCCCCGTCGACATCGCGAGCGTTGATGGTTCTTCCCGGCGCCGCGCGCCTCTGAGCCCCCGGCGCCGGGAAGAACGCAGAACCCTCTTCTCCCCGGCCGCCCCGGGCGCGGCTCAGATCTCCTCGCGCAGGATCGGGCACGACATGCAGCGGGGACCGCCCCGCCCCGTCCCGAGCTCGCTCCCGCTGATCCGGATGACCTCGATCCCGGACGCCTCCAGCTGCGCGTTGGTCTCGATGTTGCGCTCGTAGGCGACGCACAGGCGCGGCGCCACGGCGAGGGTGTTGTTCCCGTCGTCCCACTGCTCGCGCTCGGCGGTGACCGGGTCGAGACCGGTGTCGATCACCTTGAGGCGGTCCAGGCCCATCGCGTCGGCGGCGGCCTGGAGGAACGGGCGCGGCTCGGCGACGCGCAGGTGGCCGTCGTCCAGCGTCACCGTGTAGGCGGTGAGCGAGTGCGCCACCGGCGGGTACATCACGACGGTGTCGACGTCGACCATCGTGCAGACGGTGTCGAGGTGCATGGTGGCGCGCTCCTGCGCGATCGGCACGGCCAGCACCGTGCGGGCCAGCCCGGCCCCGATCACCTGGCGGGCCAGGCGCTCGACGCCCGCCGGCGTCGTCCGCTCGCCGGTGCCCACGGCGATCACACCCGGGCGCAGCAGCAGGACGTCGCCGCCCTCCAGGTGCTCCAGGGACGGGCTGTAGACCGGCTCCACCCCGGCGAACCGCGGATGGTGCGCGTAGATCAGGCCGGTGAGGGCCGACTCGCGCCGCCGCGCCTCCATCGCGAGGCTCGTCACCGCCACGCGGTCGCCGATCCACGTGCTGTTGTCGCGCGTGAACAGCAGGCCCGGCAGCGGGTCGACGATGAAGTCCCGCTCGTCCATCAGCCGGTAGACCAGGCCGTGCCCGGCCTTCAGCTCCTCGTGCGCGAGCCCGGCGATCAGCGTGTGCGCGAGGTTCTCGGGGTCGAGCCCGCGCAGGTGGTCCTCGACGACGCGGCGAAGCTGGTCTCCGAGGCGCAGGTCGACGATGGCGTCGGCGATCGCCTGCTCGCGCGCGGCCTCGTACTCCAGGGCGTCCTGCAGCAGCTCGGTCACGTACAGGACCTCGACGCCGCGCGACCGCAGCGCCTCGGCGAACGCGTCGTGCTCCTCCTGCGCCCGGCCCGCCCACGGGATCGCGTCGAACAGGAGCTTGTCGCTGTTGCGCGGGGTCAGCCGCTTGAGCTCCGCGCCGGGGCGGTGCAGCAGCACCGTCCTCAGCCGTCCGACCTCGCTGGTGACCCGGTGCTCGTGCGCTGTCTTCGCTGCCGTCACCCTCCGCAGTCTAGGCGGCGGACGATATGCCACCATTCGAGGGTGATCGGCAGGAACGCGGGGCTGCCCCTCCACCTCACCTCGGCGACGATGCTGCGCGTCTCCGCCGAGGGCGTCGCGACCGCGCTGGTCCTGACCGTCCAGGCGCGGACCGGCCACGCCGCCACCGCCGGGTACCTGCAGACCGCGATGACGCTGCCGTACGTGCTGAGCGGCCCCGTGATCGGGAACGCGCTGGACCGGGTGGCGCGTCCCCGCCGCGGCGCCGTCGCCCTCGCCGCCTGCTACGTCGCCGCGACCGGGCTGCTGCTGGTCCTCGCGGGACGCTCGCCGCTCGCCCTGGCGCTGGTCGTCGCCGCCGTGATCGGCTGCACCGAGCCCATCGTCGTCGCGCTGACCAGCCTGCTGCCCCGGTTCGTCCCGGCCGGCCGGCTCTCGCGCGCCTACGGGCTGGAGGCCTCCAGCTACAACCTCGCCGGGATCGCCGGCCCCGGCCTCGCCGCCGGCCTGGCCGCCCTGGCCGGCGGCCAGTACGCCGGGACCGCCGTCGTCGCGGTCGGCGTCCTCGGTCTCCTGACCCTCCCGTTCCTGCCCTTCCCCGGCCCGTCCGCGAGCGCCGACGCGGACGCGCCGGGCACCGCGGCGGTGGAGGCCGCGGCCAACACCGGCGCGGTCGGCGGGCGGGCCGCGGCCATCGAGACCGAGACGGGCGCGCGGACGCGGCCGCCGCCGGCCGGGGTCGGCTCAGTGATCACAGGCGGGCTGGTGGTGCTGGCTCAGGGCCGGGTGCTGCGGGGCCTGACCGTCGCGACGACCCTCGCGTGGATGGGCTTCGGCGGCGTCGCCGTCACGGCGGTGCTGCTCGCCGAGCACATCGGCGCGCCGCCCAGCGCGGGCGGGCGGCTCCTCGTGGCGATGGCGGTCGGCTCGCTGATCGGCTCCCTGGCGTCCAGCCGGTGGCTGACGCCCCGGCACGCCGAACCCGTCATGATCGCCGGACTCGTCGCGTTCGGCGCGTCGCTCGCCGCGCTCGCCGTCACGCCCTCCCTGCCGTGGGCGACGGCGGCGTTCGTCGCCGCGGGCGTCGCGGAGGGGCCGGTGTTCGCGGCCACGCTCATGCTGCGCCAGCGCGAGTCGCCCCCCGACCGGCTCGGGCAGGTCAACACCACGGCCGGCAGCCTCAAGATCGGCGCGTCCGCGGTCGGCGCCGCGCTGACCGCCGCGTCCGCCGACGCGATCGGCCCGGTCGGCCTGGTCCTCGCGATCGCCGGGTTCCAGATCGCCGGCGCCCTGCTCGGCTATCTCCTGCTCCGCGCGCCGGAACGCGAGACCCGCGCCGCCGTCGTCGAGGACGGCTCCTGAACCGGAGGGACCCGTACGAGGCCGCACGGGCAAGAGGGGGTGAAACGTCCACGACCGAGAGGCCCGCGCATGCCGACCACGAGCCGCTCCTCGCCCCCGCGGCCCGAGCCCGCCGCCGATGACGACCCCACCGACGCGTCCCTGATCGCCGCGTCCCGGACCGAGCCCGAGAGGTTCGCGGGCCTGTTCCGCCGGCACGCCCCGGAGATCATGCGGTACGCGGCGCGGCGCCTGGGCCGGGACGCCGCCGAGGACGTCGTCGCCGAGACCTTCCTCGTCGCCTTCGACCGCCGCCGCCGCTACGACGCGGCGCGTCCCGACGCGCGGCCGTGGCTCTACGGGATCGCGACCAACCTGATCCGCCGCCACCGCCGCGCCGAGGTGCGGGCCCTGCGCGCCCTCGCGCGCAACGGACTCGACCCGGTCACCGAGCCCTTCACGGACGCGGTCGAGGACCGCGTCCAGGCGGGCGCCCGGTCGCGGGCGGTCGCCGCGGCCATCGCCGGTCTGCCCGCGGCGCAGCGCGAAGTGCTGCTGCTGGTGACGTGGGCGGGGCTGACCTACGACGAGGTCGCCGAAGCCCTCGCCGTGCCCGCCGGGACGGTCCGGTCCCGCATGAACAGGATCCGCCGCAAGCTGCGCGAAGCCCTCGCCGAGGAGGACCACGATGGATGAGCTCAAGCTGGTGGAGCGGCTGCGCTCCGAGGTCCCCGCGGACATCGACGTGACCGGGGCCGAGAACCGCTGGCGGCGGCGGGCGTACGGCGGGCCCGTCCGGCGGCGGCGCCCGCTGCTGCTGTCCGGCGTCGCCGCCGCGGCCTGTGCGGGTGTGGTGGCCACGTTCCTCGCCGGTCACCGGGAACCCGGGCGGACGGCCGAGGTCGCCGCCGTCCTCGACCGGGCCGCCGACCGGGCGGCGGCCGCCCCGGCGCCCCGCGCCGACCAGATCGTCTACCAGGAGACCGTGACGCGGCGGCGGGTCGGCGGCACGGGCCGCTGGTACGAGGTCCGCACCCGGACCTGGCTCCCCGCCGGCGGCGCGGGGAGCGGCCTCGTCATCGAGAAGAACTCGGTCCGGCCGCGTCCGGGCGAGGAGCTCCCGCCGGACGGCGAGAGCGTGGTCGGCCCCTGCCCGGCGTCGCCGCCGATCGAGCGCCCCTACCTCGGAGCCCTGCCCACCGACACCGGCGCCCTGCTCGACCTCCTGGCGGACCAGGGCGAGGGCGACCGGGGCGACCGGCAGTGGGCGGCCGCGTCCGACCTGATCGACCGGCCCGCGCCGCCCCGGGTGCGCGCGGCGCTGTACCGCGCGATCGCCGAGATCCCCGGGGTCCGGCTGAGGGACGACGGTGTCGACGCCGCGGGACGCCACGGGGTCGCGGTCACCCGCACCCGGGACGGCGTCCGCGACGAGCTCGTCTTCGACCGGGCGAGCCACCGCTTCCTGGGCACCCGCGACGTCGTCGCGGGCAAGGGCGGCCCGTTCGGTGTGCCGGGCACCACGACCCAGTCCAGCGCCCTTCTGGACACCGCGATCGTCGACCGTGCCCCGCTCCCCGGCCCTGACGCGACCCCGTCCGGCTGCTGAACCCCGGCACCCGGTGACCGGCCCTGCCCCGACGGCGGGGCCGGCTGCCGTGAAGCATCGGAAA
This sequence comes from Actinomadura sp. NPDC048021, assembly GCF_040653135.1. Classification (NCBI taxonomy): domain Bacteria; kingdom Bacillati; phylum Actinomycetota; class Actinomycetes; order Streptosporangiales; family Thermomonosporaceae; genus Actinomadura; species Actinomadura sp. NPDC048021. The sequence goes on along the minus strand of NZ_JBEZJQ010000002.1, from coordinate 275,240 downwards.
ACCTGTCGACTTCCGCCGGAGGCGGCCGTAATGTCCGGGGCATGTTCCTCGCAGCCGGCACCCGGACGCTCGCAGGCATCGCCCTGCTGAGCGCGGTGCCGGCTGCCTTCTCGGCGGCAGCCGACGCGGTCGTCTTCGACGGCCTGCGAAGCTGACCCCTCTCCGTCCCACCCTCCGGAGAACCAGCGGAGGGGGGTCGTCACCGGACCGGCGCCCGAGTGCGCGCGGTCGGTTCTCACCGGATCCACCAGTGAGGACGAGACGATGGCCAAGCAGCTCTACGAGCGCGACAAGCCGCACCTGAACATCGGCACGATGGGGCACGTCGACCACGGCAAGACCACGCTGACCGCGGCGATCACCAAGGTGCTCGCCGACCGCGGGCTGGCGTCCCCGGTGCCGTTCGACCGCATCGACCGCGCGCCCGAGGAGCGCGACCGGGGCATCACCATCAACGTCGCGCACGTCGAGTACGCGACCGCGACCCGGCACTACGCCCACGTCGACATGCCCGGCCACGCCGACTACGTGAAGAACATGATCTCCGGTGCCGCCCAGGTGGACGGGGCCGTGCTGGTCGTGTCCGCCCAGGACGGCGCCATGCCGCAGACGCGCGAGCACGTCGTGCTGGCGCGGCAGGTCGGCGTCGGGCACATCGTGGTGGCGCTGAACAAGGCCGACATGGTCGAGGACACCGAACTCCTCGACCTCGTCGAGCTGGAGGTCAGGGAGTTGCTCACCGAGTACGGCTTCCCGGGCGAGGAGGTCCCGATCGTGCGCGTGTCCGGGCTCCGGGCGCTGGAGGGCGACCCGTACTGGACGGCCCGGATCGTCGACCTGCTCGACGCGATCGACGCGTACGTGCCCGTGCCGCGCAGGGCGCTCGACGAGCCGTTCCTGATGCCGGTCGAGAGCGTGTTCACGATCACCGGCCGCGGCACCGTCGTGACCGGCGTCGTGGCGCAGGGCGCGATACGGAGCGGGGACGCGGTCGAGGTCGTCGGGCTCGGCGACACGTTCGGCTCCGTCGCGACGGGGCTGGAGACGTTCGGGCGGACGATGGAGTACGCCGAGGCGGGCGACAACACCGCCATGCTGCTGCGCGGCGTCAAGCGGGACCAGGTGCGGCGCGGCCAGGTGGTCAGCGCGCCGGGCGCGATCCGCCCGCACCTGCGGTTCCGGGCCCTGGTCCGGGTGCTCGCCGCCGACGAGGGCGGGCGGAGCAGGCCGTTCCTCCACGGCTACCGGCCGCAGTTCCACTTCCGCACCACGGACGTGGTCGGCGCCGTGGACCTCGGCGAGGGCGGCATGGCGCTGCCCGGCGACTCGGTCGAGATGGCCGTCGAGCTGGGCAAGCCGGTCGCGATGACCGAGGGGCTCGGCTTCGCCGTCCGCGAGGGCGGCCGGACGGTCGGCGCGGGCACCGTCACCGCGCTGCTCGACTAGCGGCAGAGGGGCCCCGGCACTCGCCGGGGCCCCTAACCTTGATCGGGCAGCCCCCGGCCTCCCGCCACCGAGTGGTCGCGAACGGCTGGCGGATGCGATCTTGATGTGGTGAGATTCCGACATCACCCCCGCAGATCCCCCCGTCTGGAGCACGTGTGCGATCCCCCCGCGCCCTGATTCCCCTGCTCTCGGTCTGTGCGGCCGCCGCGGTCGTGACCGCCGCCGCCACCGGAGCCAGCATCGAGGGCCTGCCGGGCGGGGGTGGTCCCGCCCACGCCGACGGGGCCGCACCCCGCCCCGCCGCCGTGACGATCAACGCGGTGAGCTGGAACGTCTGCGGCGGCTCCGACTGCCCCACCGGCACCGCGCCCGCCAAGCTCACCAAGGAGATCGTCCAGCGGATGCGGGAGACCGAGGTCGGCGGGCGCACGGTGCGCCCCAACGCCGCCCTGCTCCAGGAGGTCTGCGAGGGTCAGGTCCGCTCGTTCAAGACGTCCCTGCCCAGGTGGAGCTGGGCGTTCGCGCCCGGCGACGGGACGTGCGCGGCCGGGCAGGGCCGCGCCGGCGTCGCCATCGGCACCGACGCCCCGCTCACCGCGCAGCGGCAGGTCAAGCTGCCCGCGTCCGACGGAGTCAGCCGCATCGCCCTGTGCGGCGAGGTCCCGTCCTGGACGACCCGCGTCTGCGTCACCCAGTTCAGCGCCGCTGAGAGCGGCCAGTGGCGCCGCAAGGAGGCCGGCGCCCTCGCCACCCTCGCGGGCACGGACCGCGTTCTCGTCGGCGGCGACCTCGCCGACGTCCCGGAGAGCACGGCCCTCGACCCCCTCTACGCCGCCTACGACGAGTGCGACCAGACCGGGGCATCCAGGGCGGGGGCGAACACGCGGCAGAACTGGCAGGGCACCGCGCTGGACAAGACCGACTACCTGTTCATCGGCAAGTCGGCCGCCGTCTCCTGCAGCGTCCCGGCGGCCCCCGTCAAGGCCTCGGACCACCGCCCCCTCTCCGCAGTCGTCCGATACCAGTAGTTCTGCGTTTTTCTCCTCCTTCGGGCCTTGGCGGCCCTCCATCGTCGACAAACGCGGGCGATCGCTGGCATCGCTCCGTCTCGCCTTGCGGCTCGCTGCGCGATCAGGTTCTCGCTCCGCTCGAACCTGCCTTCGGACGCGATCGCGGCTCTTCGGGTTGTCGCGGGTGAGGGGAGATTCAATTAACCCCGCGGTCGGTGTTCTGCCAGTAGGGGGCGCGGAGGTCGCGCTTGAGGATCTTGCCGGTGGGGTTGCGGGGGATCGCCTCGCGGCGCTCGACCGAGGTGGGGCACTTGAAGTGGGCCAGGCGCTCGCGGCAGTAGTCGATGATCTCCTGGTCGGAGACGTCCTCGGCCGCCACCACGATCGCCTTCGGCGTCTCGCCCCAGCGCTCGTCGGGGACGCCGATGACCGCGCAGTCGCTGACGGCGGGGTGGCCCATCAGGACGTTCTCCACCTCGGCGGGGTAGATGTTCTCCCCGCCGGAAATGATCATGTCCTTGACGCGGTCGTGGATGTAGAGGTAGCCGTCCTCGTCGAGGTAGCCGGCGTCGCCCGTCCGGAACCAGTTGTCCTCCGACAGCGCGCTCGCCGTCGCGTCCGGCATGCCCCAGTAGCCCTTCATGTTCTGCGGCGTCCGGCAGATGATCTCGCCCACCTGCCCGGTCGGCAGCTCGTCCCCGGTGGCCGGGTCCACGATCCGGAGCTCGGTGTTGTCGTTCGGGAGGCCGGCGCTGCGCAGCCGGTGCGCGTTCGGGCCGTCCGGGTCGTGGTCCTCGGGCGGCAGCGAGGTGATCGCGCCGGTGACCTCCGTCAGGCCGTACACCTGCCGGAAGTCGGTCGTCGGCAGCATCGCCATGGCGGTGCGCAGGACGTCCTCGCTGATCGGGGACGCGCCGTACAGCATGAGCCGCAGGCTGGACATGTCGGCGGCCGTGACCTCGGGGATCAGCGGCATGAACTGGAGCAGCACCGGGACGAGGAAGATGTGCGTGACGCGGTGCCGCTCGATGCCCCGCGCGATCGCCGTCGGGTCGGGCTCGCGCGTGACGACCCCGGTGAGGCCGTTGTAGACGGCGGAGACGGTGAGCACGTTGCCGGCCACGTGGTACATCGGCATCGCGATCATCAGCACGGACGACGCGTCGATGTCCCACACGTCGTTGGTCACCGCGAGCGCCGACAGGAAGTTGTCGTGCGTCAGCATGACGCCCTTGGGCAGGCCCGTCGTGCCGGACGAGTAGAGCTGGACGAACACGTCCCCGCTGTCGGGCTCGTACGCCGGGGGCTCGGCGGGGGCCGCGTCGATCCAGGCGGCGTAGTCCTGGTGGGCGTGGCCGGCGCCGGAGACGACGACCGTCAGGTCGGTGTGCTCGAGCTTGCCGGCGATCGCGTCCAGGACGGGGAGGAACTCGGGGCCGACGACGAAGACCTTCGCCTGGGCGTTGTTGACGATGTAGGCGACCTCGTCGGGCGCCAGCCGGTAGTTCACCGGGACCTGCGCGGCGCCGATCCGGGTCGCGCCGAAGAGCAGCTCGGCGTATTCGAGGGAGTTCTTGTCGAGGACCGCGACCCGGTCGCCGGGGCCGAGCCCGGCGGCGGCGAGCGCCGCGGCCACCCGGTCGACGCGCCGGTCGAAGTCGCCGTAGGAGATCTCGGTGTCGCCCGCGATGTACGCGACACGGTCGGGATAGGCGAGCGCTCGTTCGCGCAGCACTCCGTCAAGACCTGGCACGAGGGTCTCCTTCGCCGATGACCGCCTGGTTATTCCGGCATCATGCGGTCACCGGCGACATCGCGGCAAGGGGATCGGGCCGCTCGCCTAGCGGCTTTTCGACAACTTGGAGACCGCGGTCACGGCGAGTACCACCGCGACGGCGACGAGTCCGATGAAGAAGAAGAACTTCAGCATCGAGAAGATCGCGCCGATGACGGTGACCACCAGCCACACCGCGAGGACCACACCGAGGACGGTCAGGATCGTCTTACCCATGGCTCCACCGTATGCGCTCGCTCCCCGGGGGTCATCAGCCTCGGGAACGACCTAGGCACCGCCGTGCGGCGGAGGAGGACCCTGAGGACCCCCGGGGACCGGACCCTGACCCGGGCCGGGGAAAGGCTGCTGGTAGGACGGCGGCTGCATGGGTTGGCCGGGGAACGGCGCCCCGCCCGGCATCGGCGGCCCGCCGGGGGCGCCCGCGTTCCAGGGCTGGGACGCGCCGCCGGTCTTGGCCGTCAGCACGCGCAGCCCCGCGAGCCCCGCCGCCACCACCAGCGCCAGGAGCTCGTACGCCTGGTACCGCCCGAAGGCGGGCTTCAGCAGCGCCGTGACGAAGTGGCCGCTCGGCAGCCCCTGATCGGACAGCACGACGCCGAGGAACACGCCCATCCGTCCGCCGACCTCCATCGCCACGTACGCCGACAGCCCTGCCGCGATCGGCGCCAGCGGCCCGCGGGGCCGCGTCAGCAGGACGGCCGCGCCGACCACCACCCCGGCGAACAGGCACGCGATCAGGAAGTAGGCCGGGGACGTGCGGAACCCCAGCATGGCCGGCGACGCGTACGACCGCACGGTCATGAACAGCGCGGCGACGCCGGTGGCGACCGCGCCCCCGACCAGGATCAGGGCGATGACCCCGCCGTTGGAGGTCGCGGAGCGATTCTGCGGCATCGCGCCATTAAAGCGATGTTCGTCCGATTTCGCAGGCCGCCCAGGTGAAAGCATGATCGACTCCTTACGGGGTGGTGACGTGCCGGACGGGTCCCGCGGCGGGGGCCCTAACTTTGAGGGGTGAACAGCGCCCCCCATGCCGGACGCGTCCTGGTGGTCGACGACGACCCGACGGTCGCCGAGGTCGTCGCCCGCTACCTGGCCCGCGACGGACACGAGGTCGTGTGCGTCGCCGACGGCCGGACCGCCCTGCGCAGGGCCCTCGACGAGCCCCCGGACCTCGTCGTCCTCGACCTCATGCTGCCCGGGATGGACGGCCTGGAGGTGTGCCGGCGGCTCCGCGAGACCTCGACCGTCCCGATCGTGATGCTGACGGCGCTCGGCACGGAGACCGACCGGCTCGTCGGGCTGGAGACCGGCGCCGACGACTACGTCACGAAGCCGTTCAGCCCCCGCGAGCTGGCGCTGCGCGTCCGCTCGGTGCTGCGGCGGGCGCGGGGCGCGCTCGTCCCGACCGGCCCGTCCGGCCCGCTCCGCGACGGCGGCCTCGTCGTGGACGTCGGCGCGCACGAGGCGGAACTGCGCGGCGAGCGGCTCGCGCTCACCTCCCGCGAGTTCGACCTGCTGGCGTTCCTGCTGCGCCATCCGCGGCAGGCCTTCACCCGCGACGAGCTGCTCGAACGCGTCTGGGACTGGACGTTCGGCGACTCCTCCACGGTGACCGTCCACGTCCGGCGGCTGCGCGAGAAGATCGAGGACGACCCGACCGCGCCGCGCCGCATCGTCACCGTGTGGGGCGTCGGCTACCGCTACGAGCCCGCGGAGACCGGCCGATGATCCCGTTCGAGGACCTGCTCTGGGTGGTCTTCTACGCGGCGCTGGCCGCGTTCGCCGTCGCGGCGGTCGCCCTCGCCGCGCTGCACGCGCTGCGCGCCCGCTCGGTCGCCACGCAGCTGGTCGTCGTCGGCGCCGCCACGGTGCTGGCGACCATCTCCGGCATCCTCGTGATCTCGTTCATGATGCTGCTGAACGACCACGACCGCTCGGTGGTGCTCGCCGTCGTGACCTCCGCCGGACTGGTCGCGATGGCGGTGTCGGTCCTGCTCGGCCGCCGTCTGGTGGCCGCGAACCGGACCCTGGTCGAGGCCGTCCGCGCGGACCGCTTCCGTCCCCCCTCGGCGCACCTCCCGGCCGAACTGGCGGAGCTGTCCCGCGAGCTGGAGGCCGCCTACGACCGGCTGGCCGCCGCGCACGAGCGCGAGAAGGCCCTGGAGGCGAGCCGCCGCGAGCTGGTCGCCTGGGTGAGCCACGACCTGCGCACCCCGCTGGCCGGGCTCCGTGCGATGGCCGAGGCCCTGGAGGACGAGGTCGTCGCCGACGAGGAGACGACCCGCCGCTACCACGGCCGCATCCGCGTCGAGGTGGAACGGCTCACCGAGATGGTGGACGACCTGTTCGAGCTGTCCCGCATCCACGCGGGCGCCCTGCGCCTGTCCCGTGAGCGCGTCGGCCTCGCGGACCTGGTCGCCGAGGCGGTCGCCGGCACCGAGGCGCTGGCCCGCGCCAAGGGCGTCCGGCTGCGCGGCGAGGTCCGGGAGGGGCTGCCCGTCCAGGTGGACGCGGGAGAACTCGGCCGTGCGCTGCGCAACCTCGTCGTGAACGCGATCCGGCACACCCCGGGCGACGGCGCGGTGGAGATCACCGGCGAGGTCCGCGGCGGCGAGGCCCGGGTGACGGTGGCCGACGCCTGCGGCGGCATCCCGGAAGGCGACCTGCCGCGCGTGTTCGACGTCGCGTTCCGCGGCGAGGCCGCCCGGACCCCGGGCGGCGGCGCCGGCCTCGGCCTCGCCATCGCCCGCGGCATCGTCGAGGCCCACGCGGGCGAGATCGGCGTCGCCAACACCGGCCCCGGCTGCCGCTTCGAAGTCCGCCTTCCGTGTTAGCTTGCTTTTATCTTCTCCTTCGGGCCTGGCGGCCCTCCATCGGCGATAAAAGCGGGCGATCGCTGGCATCGCTTCGTCTCGCCTTGCGGCTCGCTGCGCGATCAGATTCTTGCTTCGCTCGAATCTGCCTTTGGACGCGATCGCGACTTCTCAGGTTGTTGGGTGGTTGCTCCCAAGGCCGCGGTTGGCGTAGTAGACGGCATTTGTCGCTGTCGGCTCTCCGCCGCCCTGACACTCGGGGCGATTGCTCGCTTCGCTTCGCTTTGGCTCGCCTTGCGGGATCGGGTTCGCTGGGAACTGCCTTTGGGCGCGATCGCAAGCATTGAGGTGTTGCGTGGGTTCGCGCGTCCGGGTGGGTCAGGGGTCCAGGGCCTCGGTGACGGTGCGGTAGGTGGCGCAGGGCCAGCGGGACATGCAGGCGCGGCAGCGGCGGATGGGGCGGTCGGGGTCGCTGGTGATGCCGCCGGCCTCCTGCGGGCGGTGCAGGTCGACCAGGCGCAGGGTGAGGTCGGCGAAGGCGATGACCTCCTCGCGGGCGCCGGCGAGGAAGGCGAGGTCCTCGCGGGACAGACGCGTCCGGACCGGGACGAAGCCGTCCTTGTTCACCAGGCGGAACAGGACCTGGGTGGACGTTCGCCACGTGCTGGACTTCGCCGCCCGCGCCCGGATCGTCTCCAGGCGCTCGCGCAGTCGACCATGCCGCTGTTGCACCCGTTCAGGTTCCCCTACTCCGGACGATCGTGCGGGAAGAACCCGCGATATCGGCGGACCGGATCGGCGCCTCGGAACGCTGAAATCGTTACATTACGGTGCGTAGTACTCAAAGCGTGCGGGACTGGCAAGGCGGCGACACGCCCCGGAAACACCCACGGCGCAGGGGACTTGGCGAACCGCCTGGCTCCCGGGCCGTTCGCGAGATAGTGTGCCGGACGTGGAGCTAAACGTCTCGACCGCGTCTCAGGGGGGTCACGCCGTTGTCACGGCGACCGGTGAGCTCGACCTGTACACCGCGCCACGGTTGCAGGCGGCCCTCGCGGGCCTGCTGCGCGACCAGGCCGACCACATCGTGGTCGACATGAGCGGCGTGGAGTTCTGCGACTCGACGGGCATGAACGTGCTGCTCTCGGCCATGAAGCGGCTGAAGGAGCAGGGCGGCGCGCTGGAACTGGCCGCGCCGCGCCCCGCCGTGAAGCGGATCCTGCAGGTGACCGGGCTCGACACCGTCTTCACCGTGACGGAGGCGGCGCCGGTCCTGGACGCCGGCTGACCTTTCCGGCCCGTCGTCCTCGACCGCCGGCGCCGCGGGTGAACCCCGCGGGTCGCCGACCTGTCCCGCGGGTAATGGCTTGGTCCGTTACCTCGTGCCCTGCGGCACCGCGCGCCCGTCCCCGACTACGATCGCGGTTATGCAGGACGTAGCGGTATGCATCCCGGCCAAGGACGAAGCCGACCGCATCGCGGCCACGGTCAAGGCCGCCCAGGAGCTTCCCGGGGCCGACCTGGTCGTGGTGATCGACGACGGCTCCTCCGACGGCACCGGGCGGGTGGCCCGCGAGGCCGGGGCACGGGTCGTGCGGCACAGCCGGAACCGGGGCAAGGGCGCCGCGATGGAGAGCGGGGCCGAGGCCGTCCGGCTGCTGGACGAGGGCCGCGACCAGCCCCGCCACCTGCTGTTCCTGGACGCCGACCTCGCCGAGACCGCGCGCGAGGCCGCGCCGCTGGTCGAGCCGGTCAGGTCCGGTGAGGCCGACATGACGATCGCCGTGTTCACCACGACCGTGAAGCTCGGCGGGCACGGGTTCGTGGTCCGGCTGTCCCGCGACGGGATCCGCCGCGCCACCGGCTGGGAGGCCACCGCGCCCCTGAACGGGCAGCGCTGCCTGACCCGCGCCGCGTTCGACGCCGCGCTCCCGCTCGCCGCCGGGTTCGGGGTCGAGACCGCGCTCACCATCGACCTGCTGCGTGCCGGGTTCCGGGTGACGGAGGTGGAGGTGCCGCTCGCGCACCGCGCCACCGGCACCGACTGGCGCTCCCAGATGCACCGCGCCCGGCAGTTCCGGGACGTGGCGCGAGCGCTCGCCGCGCGCGAACCGGCGGTGGCCAGAGGGCTCGACCGCCTGCGCGGCAGCCGCCCGTGACCCGTCTCGGCACGGGCGGGCTGTGGGGGATCGGAGCCGGCGTCGCCTGCTTCGCCGCCACCGCGCTGCTCGGGCCGTCGGTGTTCGAGCCGGAGCTGGAGGGTCCGCGCTCGGAGCCGCCGTACGCGCTGGACGTCCACCCGTCGCCGTACCTGGTGATCGGCCTCGTCGTCGCGGGGATCGTCGTGAGCGCGCTGGGGCTCGGCCTGTGCTTCGCCGCCGTCCGCAGGGGCTGGCGCGTGCGGGCCCTGCCGCTGGTCGCCGCGGGCCTGCTGGCGGCGGTCGCGTTCATGTTCATGCCGCCGGTCGGGTCCACCGACCACCTGAACTACGCCTCCTACGGGCGGATGGCCGCGACGGGGCACGACCCGTACCGCACGAGCGCCGTCGACCTGCCGAAGGACCCGGTCGCCGGGGCGCCCGAGGAGTGGCGGACGACGCCGTCGGTGTACGGGCCGGTCGCCACGGGCGGGCAGGCGTTCGCCGCGTGGATCGGCAGCGGTTCGGTGCGGCTGACCGTCTTCGTCCTGTCGGTGCTGAACGTGCTCGCGTTCGCGGTGACGGCCCTCGTCCTCTACCGGATGTCCCGGACGGAGGAGCGGCGGCTCCGCACGGCGCTGCTGTGGACGTGCAACCCGCTCGTGCTGTTCCACCTGGTGGCGGGGGCGCACAACGACGTCCTCGCGATCGCGCCGATGGTGGCCGCGCTCGCCGTCTTCGGCGGCGCGGCCGCGGGCCGGGCGGGCTGGGCGCGCTCCCTGGCGGCCGGGGCGCTCGCCGGGCTCGGGACGGCGATCAAGCTGCCCGCCGCGCTCGTCGCCGGAGGGCCCGCCTGGGTTCTGCTGCGCCGCACCCGGACGGAACGCCGCACGTGGCCGATCGGCCATCTGGCCGCGCTGCTCGGCGGGGCCGCGGCCGTCACGGCGCTGTCCTACGCCCTCGCCGGGCCGCACGCCCTCGACCAGGTCCGCGAGGCCAGCAACATGGTCTCCTTCGCGACCCCCTGGCACCTGCTGGACGAGTCGCTCGGCCGCGGCTCGCAGCGCGAGGTCATCAAGCTGGGCGCGATGCTGCTCGGCCTGGCGCTGCTCGTGCTGCTCGCCCGTGCCCTGCCCAGGGAGGACCCCCTCGTCCCCGGCGGGGAGGAGCGCCGCGTCGCCGCCGCGATCGCCCTCGCGTGGCTCCTGGCCGCGCCCTACGCGCTGCCCTGGTACGACGGGTTCGGGTGGGCGCTGCTGGCGCTGCTGCCCTGGACGCGGATCGACTGGATCCTGCTCGCCCACACCACCGCGCTCAGCCTCGCCTACCTGCCGGCCCGCGCGCCCGCCCGCATCCGGCTGCCGGACGACCTGGAGTGGCTGTTCACCGTCGTTCGGCCGACCGTGGTCCCGTGGACGCTTCTGGCGATCCTGACGGCTCTGGTGGCGGCGTGTCTGCGTTCCTCAGGTCGAGCTCCAGCGCCCGGAGCCCCGCGGCGAGCATCAGCGGGGTCGCCAGGCTGAACGCCACCGACAGGATCACCACGCCCGAGTCGTTCACCAGCGTGCCGATGACGCCGACCGCGAGCGCGCAGATCACCGCCGGGCGCATCGTGAGGCTCTTCTCGTAGGCGCCCTGCAGCAGCGACACCCGCCACCGCGTGGGCCGCGCCAGGACGAAGAACAGGAAGACGACGGCGGCGGCCAGCGCGAGCGTGTACGGCCAGTACCCGAGGCTGTTCAGCATCGCGTCGAACTTGCGGGTGACGACGTCCCACGCGTCCCCGGCCACGAGGTCCTGCCAGAACCGGCCGAGATGGGTCGGGTTGGCCGACTGGGCGTTGACGTAGGAGATGGCCAGCACGAGGACCATGCCGGCCAGGAAGAACAGGCCGAGCTTGAGCGCCGATATGCGCTTGCCCGCGACCATCAGGCCGAGCATCGCGAACGCCGGGACGATCGCCAGCACGCCGCCGAAGTCGCTGCCGAACGCGGGCAGGCCGTCCACCGCGACCGTGAACGCGCCGATCACCGCCACGATCGCGACGGCGAGCGCCCGGTTGCCCCGGCGCAGCGGGTACTCCGTCAGCCACGCCGCCGTCAGGATCGCGGCGACGGCGAACAGTGAGAACGCCTGGTTGCCGAAGCCGTAGAACCGTCCGGCGACGAGGGCGGTGTAGCCCATCAGCGTGTTGAGCTGGAGAGAGGAGCCCGTCATCACGTCCAGCGCGAGGACGAGCGCCGTCACCCCCGTGATCACCAGGCCGGGGACGACGGTGGAGCGGCGCCACGGCCCGGCGAGCGCCACGCCCGTCAGCAGCCCGGCGAAGCCCAGCACGGTGCAGATCAGGACGGGCGTCGGGTGCTCGGCCCGCCACCACGGCAGCAGCCCGGCGAGGAAGGACGCGCCGGGCGCCGCGCCGCCGAGCAGCGCCGTCACCCGGGTGCCGCCGAGGATCCGCGCCCGCGAGCGGCGGTCGCCGCCGAGGCGCCGCAGCGCGACCACCGCGATCCCGTACAGGACGAGCTGCACCGCGAACAGCACCCAGTAGAACGACGTCTGGACGGCCCGGATCGCCTGCGCCGCGACGTCCTCGTCCATGAGCGCGTCGACCCGCTCGTGCGTGGACGACGTGGACGGCTGCGACCGCCACGCGGACCCGACGGCCTCCTTGGGCTGCTTCACCCCGAGCAGCTTCATCGTCGTCGCGGTGAGGTCGGTCAGCGTGACCAGCCCGTCCTGGCGGGTGGCGCTGGAGGTCATGTAGCCGGGCCCGTAGGCGGGGCCCTTGGCGACGGCCACGCGCAGGTGCGGGTTGACGCCGGTGTCGGACAGGCCCGCGACCAGGACGGTCGTCCCCCCGGGGAGCCCCGCCACGACCTGCGCGACCCGGCGGTCGGCGGCCTTCGCGGCGGCGGCGCGGACCTCGTCCGACAGCGGGACCTGGTCGCCGTGCGGGTCGACGCCCGCGGTGATGTAGGCGCGGAAGAGGTCGTCGACGTCGACCGCGGCGAGGGGGCAGCGCGCCCAGTCGGCGGCGGTGGCCTTGTCGGGCGAGGCGACGTACCGGTCGACCCGGCCGGCGCCGTCGGCGGCGCCGAACACCGCGCCGGGCCCGACGGCCGTCGTGCAGCCGCCCGCCCGGTGGACCTCGTCGCCGAGCAGCCCGATCCGCGCGTGGTAGTTGGTGCCGGCGTTGTCGCTCTTGATCGTGGGCCAGCCGGCGGCGACGGCCCCGCCGGCGGGCGGCGGGCCGGCGGGGGAGGCCTGGCCGGGCAGGACCGGCGTGGACGGCAGCGCGCAGTCGCCGTGCGGGAGCCGCGACCGCTGCCCCGCCGACAGCGTCAGCCAGCCGTCGGTCGGGCAGGTGATGACGCGGGTCGTGCGGACGCTGAGGCCCGCGGCGGAGCCCTGCGCGGTCAGCCCCCACAGCGCGGGCGTGTTCTCGCGGGTGACGTCGCTCCACATCAGCGCGGGCACCCCGATGATCACCACGCGGCCGGTGACGGCCCGCTCGGCGGGGGCCGAGGGGGAGGCGTGCGCCGCCGCGGGCCCGAGGACCGCCGCGAGCGCCGCCGCGAGGGCCGCGAGGAACATGGCGATCTTCGTTCCCCGGGACGTCATGGCGTTCAGGTTACAAGAGCCCTACCACCGGGCAGGGGCCATATCCTGCGGGCTGTGGACGGTCTGATGGCGCGGGATGCCCGCGAAACCCCCGGTGAGGCGGCCGGCGACCCCGCCCGGTGGGGCGCCCGCGACCTTCTCGTCCTGCTCGCCGGGATCGCCGTCGCCGTGGTCGCGGCCGCGCCGATCGTCCAGCAGTGGCTCGGCAACCAGCCCGACCAGCGGCTCGTCGACCTGGAGGTCTACCGGGAGGGCGGGCTGGCGGTGCTGCGCGGCGCGCCCCTGTACGACTTCCTCACGCAGCCGCCGCAGCTGCTCCCCTTCACCTATCCGCCGATCGCCGCCGCCCTGGCGGTCCCGTTCACGCTCCTGCCGTGGCGCGCGGCGCAGTGGACGTGGACGGTGCTGATCTACCTGTCGCTCGTGGTCGTCGTCTGCTACGCCTTCCGCGACCTCATCCGCCGGACGGGGCGCTGGGCGCCGCTCACCGCGGGCGTCCTGGTCGCGGCGACGGCGTGGCTCGACCCCGTCCGCGACCAGGTCAGGTTCGGGCAGGTCGGGCTGTTCCTGCTGGCCATGTGCCTGGCCGACTGCTGCGCCCGCACCGCGCGCTGGCCGCGCGGCATGCTCGTCGGCCTCGCCCTGGCGATCAAGCTGGTGCCGGGCGTCTTCCTGATCTACTTCCTGGTCACCGGGCGGCGGGACGCGCTGGTCAACGCCGTGCTGACCGCGGTCGTCGCCACGCTGGGCGGGTTCGCGCTGCTGCCGTCCGACTCGTCCGCGTACTGGTTCGGCGCGCTGCTGGAGGGCGGCGACCGGACGGGCGCGGTCGACGGCACCACCAACCAGGCGATCCACGGGATCGTGGCCCGCATCCTGGACGAGGGGCCGGCCCGGACGCTGGTGTGGCTGGCCCTGGCGCTGGTCGTCGCCTGGTTCGGCTTCGGGTGGGCCCGCCGGGCGACGCTCGCCGCGGACGCCGCGACCGGCGCCGACGCCTCCAGCCTCCTGCTCGCCGGGGTCGCGATCGTCGGGCTGCTGTCCGTCGTCCTGTCCCCTGTGGGGTGGATTCATCATCTTGTGTGGATGATCGCGGTACTGGGGGCTTTGGTGGGAGATGGGCGTGACACGCGAAGATGTCTGGTCGCGTGCGCCCTGTGGCTGCTGTTCCTGTTCCCGGTCCCGTGGTGGGCGCGCGGGCTGATCGGCCCGGATCATTCCCCTGTAACGGTTTTCGCGGGCCAGGTGCTGCGCGACTCGTTCGGGCTCGCCGCGCTGGCCTCGATCCTGGTCCTCGGAACATGGCTGGTGAAACGGCTCGATCCGGACAACCACCCCCGAGATCCTTCGCAACGGCAGGTCGGCATGGGTACGCTCGGCGCGTGATGCTCGTCGCAGTGGCCGTCGCCGGCCTGGTCGCCGGGGTTGCGGGGCTCTCCATCGCGGTGGTCGCGCACAACCGGGTCAACCAGGTCGTCGACGAGTGCGGGGAAATGCTGAGGCGCCAGCTCCAGGTCGCGAGCGGCGAGGTGGACGAGCGCGCTCTGCGCGATCTCGCGATCGTGCACTACGACGCGCTCAAGGAGATGTCCGGGCACCGTTCCTTCTCCCTCGCGCTGATCAACGCGGTCGGCGACGGGGTGGTGGTGAGCTCGATCAACGGGCGCACCGAGACGCGGACGTACGCCAAGGCCGTCCAGGGCGGGCACGCCGTCGAGACGCTCTCCCCCGAGGAGAACCAGGCCCTGCGGGCCGCCCGGCTCGGCAAGGGCCCCATCGTCTCGATGGACGACCCGCTGCCCGACTTCGGCAACGGCGCCCGCACCCCCACGGCGCGCGCCTGAGGCGGAGCCCGCCGCGCCTGAGGGGCCCGGGCTCCGGACGGTAGACTCGGCTTTCTCACCATGCCTCTAGACGGCTGCCGCACAGCCGAAACACGCCCCGGGGGACCCCAGTGACCGCAGACGACAGGCAAGCGCGCTACGCCTACCTGGGTCCGCGGGGCACCTTCACCGAGGCGGCGCTGCTCACCCTCCCCGGCGCCGCCGGGGCCGAGCACATCCCGTACGCCACCGTCCCGGCGGCCCTCGAAGCGCTGCGCCGCGGCGAGGTCGACACCGCCGTCGTCGCGCTGGAGAACTCCGTCGAGGGTTCGGTCCCCACCACGCTGGACGAGCTGGCGACCGGGGAGCCGCTCCAGATCGTCGGCGAGATCCACCTGCCGGTGTCCTTCGCCCTCCTCGTCCGTCCCGGCACGGCGCTGGACGACATCAAGACCGTCGCGTCCCACCCGATCGCGCAGCCGCAGTGCCGCCGCTGGCTCCAGGAGAACGTCCCGGACGCCGAGTGGCGCGCCGCGACCTCCAACGCCGAGGCCGCCCAGCACGTCGCCGACGGCCACTACGACGCCGCGCTCGCCGGCTCGTTCGCCGCCGCCCGCTACGGCCTGTCGGTCCTCGCGGAGGACATCCACGACGTCGCCGACGCCGTCACCCGCTTCGTCGTCCTGAGCCGCCCGTGCCCCCCGCCGGCACCCACCGGCATGGACAGGACGACCGTCGTCGCGTTCATCGGCGAGGACCACCCGGGCGCCCTGCTGGAGATCCTCACCGAGTTCTCGGTCCGCGGCATCAACCTCACGCTGATCCAGTCCCGCCCGACCGGTGCGGGCCTCGGCTCCTACCTGTTCTGGATGGACTTCGAGGGCCATGTCGCCGACGCCCGCGTCGGCGAGGCCATGATGGGGCTGCGCCGCGTCTGCGCCGACGTCCGCTTCGTCGGCTCCTACACCCGCGCCGACCAGGTCCGTCCCGAGATCCGCCGCGGCACCCACGACGCCGACTTCACCGAGGCCGCCGCCTGGATCACCGGCATCCGCACCGGCCGCGCCTGACCCCGCGCGCCGGAAATCAACGGCGCCGGGGACGTGTTGGCACGGTAGACCGTCCTGAGAAAGGTGTCTTCGTGCGTATTGAGATCTGGGCCGACGTCGTGTGCCCCTGGTGCTATCTCGGCAAGCGGCATTTCGAGCGCGCCCTGGAGGGTTTCGAGCACCGGGACCAGGTCGAGGTCGTCTACCGCGCGTTCCAGCTCGACTCCTCCTTCCCGCCGGGCGAGACGGTCGACGTGGCCGACATGCTGGCCGAGAAGTACGGCATGACGCGCGACGAGGCCGTCGAGAAGAACCGGGAGATGGAGCAGCGCGCCGCCGCGGCCGGCCTGGAGTACCACCTCGAAGGCCGCCAGGCGGGCAACACCGCCGACGCGCACCGGCTCGTCTACCTCGCGGGTCAGCGCGGCGTGCAGGGCGCGGTCGTGGAGGCCCTGTTCAAGGCCTACTTCACCGACGAGCGCCCGGTGTTCGACCGGGACACCCTCGTGGACGTGGTGGCGGAGGCGGGCCTGGACGCCGCCGAGGCGCGCGACGTGCTCGCGTCCGACGCGTTCGCCTCGGAGGTGGACGCCGAGCAGCGCGCGGCGCGGGACATCGGCGCGACCGGCGTGCCCTTCTTCGTCATCGACCGCCGCTACGGCGTCTCGGGCGCCCAGCCCGCCGAGACGTTCGCGCAGGTCCTCGACCAGGCGTGGGCGGACGCGCACCAGTAGCGCCCGCCGCCTCCCCGCCGTGACGCAACCGAGATCATCACGGCGCGTCCCGGCGGCAACCGGTTGTCGATCTTGGGCGTCCTCTTCACACCAGTGAACAGTGGAGAGGTCGTTCCGTGCGCCGAATGCTCGCCCTCGTCGCGGCCCTTGCCGTGGCTTCCCCCGTCACCGCGGCCCCCGCACACGCGGCGGCACCCCTGCGGGTGCCCGGTGACCGCGCACCGGCGCCGACGGGCTCGCCGCTGATCGCCGAGCAGCGGCTCAAGACCCGGTTGACGATGAACGTCCCGGACCGCCTGCTCGTCGGTGAACGGGTTCCCGTGACGGGCCGGCTCGAAAGTCAGGACCTCGACGGCACATGGGGCCCGCTCGCGGGCAAACGGCTCGATCTCCGGTTCAACCGGTCGTCGAGCCCGGACTGGAACACGATCGCCGCTCCGGTCACCGACGCTGACGGTTACTACAGCGTCCGGGTCCTGGTGGTCGAGAACGGTGCCTGGGCGATCGATTTCGCGAACGATCCGGTCAACCTGCCGGACGACTACTCCAGCTACGAGACGGCGTATGCCCACACCGGCGTCCGCCAGGTCACGCACCGGACTTCCATCAGCGGTTTCAACGCGACGCCCGAGCCGGTAGGTCTGGGCGGCACCATGCGGGCGTCCGGCACCGTGATGTTCACGATGGCCGACGGGACGAAGAGACCCGCGGGCGGCGCCACCGTGCGGCTCCAGTTCTCGACCGACGGGAAGGCCTGGAAGGACAAGGCCGCGCAGTCGCCGGGCGGTGACGGCCGGTTCGCCGTCGACGTGAAAGCCGAGCGTGACGGCTACTGGCGAGCCAGGGTCCCCGACGACGACGGCTACCTCGTGGTGCCCTCCGTCAGCGGCGCCGACTACGTCGACGTGCGGTACCGGACGTACATCCACCAGTTCAACGCCTCGCCGGAGCCGGTGAGGCAGGGCGCGGCGATCACCGTCAAGGGCCTGCTGTACCGCTACATGCCCGCGGGGAAGCCGGGCCCGGGGGCGCCGGTCTCCATCTACTTCAAGGCCAAGGGGTCGTCCACCTGGACCGGCGTCGCGGTGGTGAGGACGGCGAGCAACGGTTGGTTCGGCAAGAAGTTCAAGGCGTCCAAGGACGGTTACTGGACGGCGGTCTACAAGGGCGGCTCCACGTACCTGCGCTCCAACCAGCCGGCCGACTACGTGGACGTGCGCTGACGTGAGGGAAGCGTGATCACCGGCTGTCAACCGCCCGTCAGCTTCGGACGTCAACTCCATACCAGTATTCAGTGGAGAGGTTTCGCCTTGCGTCGCTCATCCGCACTGCTCGCCACCACCGCCCTCACCTCGTCCCTCTTCCTCGTGCCCGGCGCCGCCCACGCCGGCGCGACCGATGTCACGCCCCGGGCCGCCTCCCTCACCGTCGACAAGCAGGCCACGGTCATCACCGGTCAGATGCGGCCGGAATCGCCCGTGAGTCCGGGCTCGGTGATGACCGTGCACGGCAGAGTCCTCCGGCAGGGCACGCGTCCCGAGCCCGTGGAGGGGCTGGAGATCCAGCTCGATGTGCCGCCCGACCTCCTTGAGGCCGGAAGCATCAAGACGACCCGGACGCTCGCGGACGGCACCTTCCGCGCCGCCTTCACCGTCGGACGGCAGGTCGGGAAGTCGGGCACCGTGACGGCGCGCTTCGAGGGGAACGAGTCCCTCACCGGCAGCCAGGTCGACCTCGGGACGGTGAAGATCCAGAACTACTCCGAGATCGACGGCTTCAACGCCATCCCCGAGCCGCACGCCTACCGCGAACCGATCGTCGCGGACGGGCGACTGTACGTCCGGCCCGGCGACACCGGCGCCACGGACCTGCCGGTGTACCTGGAGTACTCCCTGGACGGCAAGAAGTGGAAGGCCTGGGCGAGCCAGACCCTGGCGCGGCCCGTGTACTTCACTTTCAACGATCCCAAGCTGGTGACGAAGGACGCGTACTGGCGCGTCCGCTACCCGGGCAGCCTCCTGACCATGCCGGCCGTCAGCTCCGTCGACTTCGTCGACGTCAAGTACCGGACGGAGTGGTACGTCTTCAACGCCTCGCCCGAGCCGGTGAGGAAGGGCGGGACCCTCACGGTCAAGGGGCAGCTCTTCCGGTTCCGGGACCTGGCGGGCCCGGCCCCGAACGCGCCCGTGTACGTGTACTTCCGGCGTGCCGGCACCGCGAAGTGGGTCCGGATGGCGGCGACGAAGACCAACGTCTACGGCTGGTTCTCCAAGAAGTTCAAGGCGTCCGCGGACGGCACCTGGAAGGCGGTCTACAAGGAGTCCTCCGGGTACATCGGCTCGACCTCGCCGGCCGACACCGTGGACGTCCGCTGACGTAGGCTGCGGGGCGTGGCGAAGGACTTCGACCTCTACGAGCGGGAGCTGTGGGCCGGGCGGGCCCCCGCGTACGAGCGGGGATTCGCCCACGTCACCCGGTACATGATCGAGCCGCTGCTGGACGCGGCCGGGGTGACCGGCGGGACGCGGCTGCTCGACGTCGGCACGGGGCCCGGGTTCGTCTCGCGGGAGGCGGCGCGGCGCGGCGCGCTGGTGTGGGCCATGGACGCCGAGCCGGGCATGGCGGAGACGGCGCGCCGGAACGTCCCCGGGCTGGACGTGCGGGTCGCCGTCCTGCCCGAGGTCCCGTTCGAGGACGCGGCGTTCGACGCGGTCGCGGGCAACTTCGTCATCAACCACGTGGGCGCCCCCGACGTGGCGCTGGCCCGGCTGCGGCGCGTCCTGCGCGAGGGCGGGCGCCTGGCGATGACCTGCTGGATGATGCCGGGCAGCGGGGCCCTCGCGGTCGTCCGTGAGGCGATCGAGGCGGCGGGCGTGCCGTGGCCGGACGACATCCCCGAGCCGCCGTTCCTGGAGTACGGCGAGCCGGCGGCGTTCGGTCGGCTCGTCGCCGAGGCCGGGTTCGCCGACGTCGCGGTCGAGGAGGTGACCTGGGAGCACGTCGTCGACCCCGAGGAGT
Organism: Actinomadura sp. NPDC048021; assembly: GCF_040653135.1. Taxonomy (NCBI): domain Bacteria; kingdom Bacillati; phylum Actinomycetota; class Actinomycetes; order Streptosporangiales; family Thermomonosporaceae; genus Actinomadura; species Actinomadura sp. NPDC048021. The sequence goes on along the minus strand of NZ_JBEZJQ010000002.1, from coordinate 255,787 downwards.
GGTGGGAGACGGGCGCGCTGGCCCGGGTCGGCACGAACGGCGTGGTCGTCGGACGGCAGGACGCGCCGACCGTCGCCCGCGTCAAGGCCGCCTACGACGAGATCGTCGCGGACTACGCGGCCGGCGACGGGAAGGTGGCCCTGCCCGCGCACGCGCTGCTGGCCGGCGGCGTCCGCTAGCGGCGGCGGTCGGCGGCCTCCCCCGGCGGCGGCGGCCGGCGGACGCGAACCGCCGATACTCGCGCGCGGACGGGGGCGTCGGGCCGGTAGCCTCGGGTCTGTGATTGACCTGCGAGCTCTTCGAGAGGATCCCGAGCGGCTGCGCGCCTCGCAGCGCGCCCGCGGTGAGGATGACGGCGTCGTCGACCGGCTGCTCGACCTGGACGGGAGGCGCCGCTCCGCGCTGACCTCGTTCGAGCAGCTCAGGGCGGAGCAGAAGAGTTTCGGCAAGTCGGTGTCCAAGGCGCAGGGCGACGAGCGGCAGGCGCTGCTGGCCCGCGCCAAGGAGCTGGCGCAGCAGGTGAAGGAGCGCGAGGCCGAGGCCGACCGCCTCGGCGAGGAGCTCGACGCGCTGCTCAAGGGCGTCCCGAACCTCATCGAGGAGGGCGCCCCGCCCGGCGGCGAGCAGGACTACGTCGTCCTGGAGCACGTCGGCGAGCCGACCGCGTTCGACTTCGAGCCGAAGGACCACCTGGAGCTCGGCGAGAGCCTCGGCGCCATCGACATGGAGCGCGGCGCGAAGGTGTCGGGCGCGCGGTTCTACTACCTGACGGGCGTGGGCGCGCGGCTCCAGTACGCGCTGCTGAACCTCGCCATGGAGCAGGCCGTCGCGAGCGGGTTCGTGCCGATGTACCCGCCGGTCCTGGTGAAGCCGGAGGCGATGGAGGGCACCGGGTTCCTCGGCGCGCACGCCGCCGAGGTCTACCAGCTCCCGCAGGACGAGCTGTACCTGGTCGGCACGTCGGAGGTGCCGCTCGCCGCGTTCCACATGAACGAGATCGTCGACGAGCTGCCGCGCCGGTACGTGGCCTGGTCGTCCTGCTTCCGCCGCGAGGCCGGCTCCTACGGCAAGGACACGCGCGGCATCATCCGCGTCCACCAGTTCGACAAGGTGGAGATGTTCTCCTACTGCGACCCGGCCGACTCCCACGCCGAGCACCTGCGGCTGCTGGAGTGGGAGAAGGAGATGCTCGGCAAGGTCGAGATCCCGTACCGGGTGATCGACGTCGCGGCGGGCGACCTCGGCGCCAGCGCCGCCCGCAAGTACGACTGCGAGGCGTGGGTGCCGACGCAGAACACCTACCGCGAGGTCACCTCGACGTCGAACTGCACCGAGTTCCAGGCGCGGCGCCTGGCGGTGCGGCACCGCGACGCCGACGGCAAGAACCAGCCGGTGGCGACCCTGAACGGGACGCTGGCGACGACGCGCTGGATGGTCGCGATCCTGGAGAACCACCAGCAGGCCGACGGCTCGGTGCGAGTTCCGAAGGCGCTGCAGAAGTTCCTGGGCCTGGAGGTCCTGGAGCCGGTCAAGCGCTGAACGCGCGTGGAGCGGGGCCCGTCCTGACCGGGACGGGCCCCGTTCGCGTCTCCGCAGGCCTTGGGGCGATGCCGGGAGCCGGGCGTGTCAGGGCCCTGGCCTAGGGTGTGTCCCATCTGCCCAGGAAGGTGACATGACTGAGTCCTCGCCGCGTGTGATCGCCACCGACCTCGACGGCACGATCGTGCGCTCCGACGGCACGATCTCCGCCCGGACCGTCGCCGCCCTCGCCCGGGTCGAGCGGGCCGGGGCGATGCTCGTCATGGTCACCGGGCGGCCGCCGCGCTGGATGACGGAGATCGCCGCGGCCGTCGACCACCGCGGCGTCGCGATCTGCGCCAACGGCGCCGTCCTCTACGACCTGCACACCGAGACCGTCCTGCAGGCCAACGAGATCGCGCCGGACGTGCTCGCCGAGGTGATCGGGCGGCTGCGCGGCGTCGTGCCCGAGCTGCGCTTCGCGGTGGAGTACCCGACCGGGTTCGTGTTCGAGGCCAGCTACGACCTCGGCCGGTGGGACGCGGCGGCGCTCGGCGGCCGTCCCGTCGACGACGCCGAGCTGGTCAGCCGGGGCGGGACCAAGCTGCTCGCCTTCCACCCGGCCGCCGACCCCGACGCGCTCTCGGCGAAGGCGGTGCGGGCCGTCGGCGACCTCGTGACCGTGACGCACTCCTCCGGGCGGGGGCTGCTGGAGATGAGCGCGCTCGGCGTCACCAAGGCCAGCGCCCTGGCGGCCCTGTGCACCGAGCACGGCATCACCGCGCGGGACGTCACCGCGTTCGGCGACATGCCCAACGACCTGCCGATGCTGACCTGGGCGGGCACGTCCTACGGGGTCGCGAACGCGCACCCGCTCGTGCTGGCCGCCGTGGCGCACAAGACGTCCCGCAACGACGACGACGGCGTGGCCGAGGTCCTGGAGCGGCTCTTCCCATAGCGCGGCCGCACCCGCTGCGGGGTGCGGCCGGAGTCGTGCGTCCTACAGGTAGGGGCCGGACGAGCGCGGACCGGGCTTCGGCTCCTCCTCGACGCCGGGGGGCATCATTCCCGCGGGCAGGGCGCGCCGCATCTGCTCCAGCTGCGCCCGCGCCGCCATCTGCTGGGCGAACAGCGTCGTCTGGATGCCGTGGAACAGGCCCTCCAGCCAGCCGACGAGCTGCGCCTGCGCGATCCGCAGCTCCGCGTCGCTCGGCACCGTGCCCTCGGTGAACGGCAGCGACAGCCGCTCCAGCTCCGCGACCAGCTCGGGCGCGAGACCGTCCTCCAGCTCCTTGATGGACGACTGGTGGATCTCCCGCAGCCGGGCCCGGCTCGCCTCGTCCAGCGGGGCGGCCTTGACCTCCTCCAGCAGCTGGCGGATCATCCCGCCGATCCGCATGACCTTCGCCGGCTGCTCGACCATCTCGGTCACCGACTTGCCCTCGGACTCGCCCTCGCCGCCGCCCTCGACGGTGATGCCGCCCGGGCCCAGGACGAGCACCTGGGGCTCTTCCGACTGCCTCTTCGAAGCCTCGCTCATAAACTCCACATCCTCACACGGTCAGCAGGATCTTGCCGACGTGACCGCTCTCTTCCATCAGTTCGTGCGCGCGCGACGCTTCGGCCATGGGGATCCGCCGGTCGACGACCGTCCGGATCCGTCCCGACTCCAGGAGCGGCCACACATGCTCCCGGACGCCGGCCACGATCTCCGCCTTCTCGTCCAACGGACGGGCCCGCAAAGTCGTGGCGTGCACCAGCGCCCGCTTGCGCAGCAGCATGCCGATGTCCAGCTCCGCCTTCGCGCCGCCCTGGAGCCCGATCACCATGAGCCGCCCGCCGGTGGCGAGGGCCTCCACGTTGCGGCCGAGGTACTTGGCGCCGATGAGATCGAGGATCACGTCGTAGGGGCCGCTCTCGACGAAGTCGTCCTCGCGGTAGTTCACGGTGACGTCCGCGCCGAGCTCCCGGCACCGCTCGGCCTTCTCCGGGCTGCCGACCGTCGTCACCACGCGCGCCCCGCGCGCCTTGGCGAGCTGGATGGCGAACGTCCCGATGCCGCTGCCGCCGCCGTGGACGAGCAGCGTCTCGCCCTCGCGCAGCCCGGCCAGCATGAACACGTTCGACCACACCGTGCAGGCGACCTCCGGGAGCCCGGCCGCCTCCACGACGTCCACGCCGCGCGGCACGGGCAGCACCTGCGAGGCGGGGACGGCGACCCGTTCGGCGTAGCCGCCGCCGCTGAGCAGCGCGCACACCTCGTCGCCGACCTTCGGCCCGGTCACGCCCTCGCCCAGCCCGGCGATCCGTCCGGACACCTCAAGGCCCGGGTACGGGGGAGCGCCGTCCGGCGGGGGATAGAAGCCCAGGCGCTGCATGACGTCGGCGCGGTTGACGGCGCTCGCCGCCACGTCGATCAGCACCTCGCCCGGTCCCGGCGCCGGATCCGGCACCGGAGTCCATTCGAGGACGTCGGCTTCGCCCGGTTCGCGAATCACGATCGCATGCATACCGGTCACGCTACCGGGCGGGTCCAAGACGCCCCCGGCCCCCGGGCCCGGCCCCGGCAAGGCCGATCTACGCGCGGGATGCCCGGTATTGACGCACCGGTATCCTGCGTGGGGGTCTTTTTGCCCGCCTGCACCGTGTGGATCATCAGAGGCGTGCCCGAGGGGGAAAACGGTGGCGAGGAACGAGCACGACGGGCGCTCCCTGGAGGAGCGACTGGCCTCTCTGGACGCGATGAGCGGCGACGCGGCGGGTCCGTCCCCCGCCCCCGAGGGCGCGCAGCCCCCGGCCCAGGAGCCCGAGGAGCAGGACGCGCAGCCCGCCCCCGCCGAGCCCGCCGCCCTGAACGACGAGCCCTGGCTCGCGGCGCCCCCCGCCTTCCAGGAGTCCCCCGAGAACTTCGGCCCGCCGCAGCCGGCGCCCTACGAGGGCGGCCCGATGCCGCAGCCCTTCGACGGCGGGATGCTCCCGCCCCCGTACGCGACGGGCGGCTACCAGTCCCAGCCGTCCCCGTACGACACCAACGGCAACGCGGCCCCGCCCCTCGACCAGCTGCCGCCCTACCCGGCCGACCAGTTCGGCCGCCAGGACGCGCCCGGCCAGGCGTACCAGCCCGTCGACCCCGCCACGGGCCAGCCCTACCCGCAGGACACCGACGACTCGGGCCGCCCGTACGTCCCCCTCGACCCGGCCACGGGCCTCCCCCTCGCCCCCGAGCCGAGTGCGGAGGGGCAGCAGTTCCCGCCCGTCGACCCGAGCACCGGTCAGCCGTTCCAGCCGGGCCCGCCCGCTCCCGGCCAGCCCTACCCGCCTGACCCGAGCTTGCAGGACCCCATCCTGTTCGGCCCGAACGCGGAAGGCCAGCAGTTCCCCCCGCCGGACCCGAACGCCGGGCAGCCGTTCGCGCCTGACCCGAACGCGGGCGGCCAGCCGTACCCGCCGGTCGACCCGAACGCGGGGCAGCCGTTCGCGCCTGACCCGAACGCGGGGCAGCCGTACCCGCCGGTCGACCCGAACGCGGGGCACTCGTTCGCGCCTGACCCCAACGTCGGCGGGCAGTCCTTCCCCTTCCCCCAGGTGGACCCCACCGCCGCTGGTCAGCCGTTCCTGCCTGATCCCAACGCGGGCGGCCAGCAGTTCCCGCCGATGGACCCGAACGCCGGGCAGCCGTTCGCGCCTGACCCGAATGCGGGTGGCCAGCAGTTCCCGCCGATGGACCCCAACGCCGCGGGTCAGCCGTACCCGCCGATGGACCCGAATGCCGCGGGTCAGCAGTTCCCGCAGGTGGACCCGAACGCGGGGCAGCCGTTCGCGCCTGACCCGAACGCCGGGCAGCCGTACCCGCCGATGGACCCCAACGCCGCTGGTCAGCCGTTCCCGCCGGGCCCGCCCGCGCCGGGCCAGCCGTATCCCCCGATGGATCCCGCCACCGGCCAGCCCTACGCGCCCGACCCGAACGCCGGGCAGCCGTACCCGCCCGTCGACCCGAACACCGGCCGGCCCTACGGGCCTCCCGTCGACCCGGCCACCGGGCAGCCGTACCCGCCGCAGGGCTACGGGTATCCGGCCGGGCCCCCGCAGGGGGAGGGGCAGTACCCGCAGGCGCCCGGACAGATGACGGGGCCGGGCCACCCCGCCCAGCAGCAGCAGCCGCAGAGCGCCGACAGCCTCAGCTCCGAGAACCTGCTCGGCGAGCGCCGCATCGCGCCCTCGTCCGGCTGGCGGCGCGCGGTCTACAAGGCGACCGCGGGCAGCATCCACCCGGGCGAGTCGCAGGGCGACCTGCGCCGCAAGGACCTGATCGGGCGGGCGCGCACCGCCGTGGCGGGCGGCCACCACCGGGTGGCCGTCATGTCGCTGAAGGGCGGCGTCGGCAAGACGACCACGACCACCGGCCTCGGCTCGATGCTGGGGTCGCTGCGCGGCGACCGCGTCATCGCGGTGGACGCGAACCCCGACCGCGGGACGCTGTCGGACAAGGTCAGGCTGGAGACCGCCGCGACCGTCCGCGACCTGCTCAACAACCGCGACCAGATCCACCGGTACGCCGACGTCCGCGCGTTCACCTCGCAGAACGAGGCGCGCCTGGAGATCCTCGCGTCCGACCGCGACCCGGCGGTCAGCGAGGCGTTCAGCGCCGAGGACTACGCGGCCGTCGCCGTCGTCCTGGAGCAGTACTACTCGGTCTGCATCACCGACTGCGGCACCGGGCTGCTGCACTCGGCGATGGCGGGCGTGCTGAGCCTGGCCGACCAGCTCGTCCTGGTCAGCTCCCCGTCGGTGGACGGCGCCCGGTCCGCGAGCGCCACCCTCGACTGGCTGGAGGCGCACGACCACGGCCACCTGGTCCGCAACGGCGTCGTCGTCCTGTCGATGGTCCGCAACCGCACCCGCAGCCAGGTCGACCTGGACAAGCTCCAGGCCCACTTCGAGAGCCGCTGCCGCGCCGTCGTCCGCATCCCCTACGACGACCACCTGGAGGAGGGCGCCGAGGTCGAGCTGGAGCAGCTCGCCCCCGGGACCCGCGAGGCCTACCTGACGCTCGCCGCCGTGGTGGGCGACGGCTTCGCCTTCCAGCGCCCGCAGCTCTGACCTGGACTACCGTTGCCATCTGTGACGGACGACGACGGTGTGTACGTGGGGAAGGCGGCGCCGGACGCGGCCGCCGACCGCGGGTGGCTGCTCGGGCACTTCAAGGCGCCCGGCGACCTGCGGCACAGCGCCGAGGTCGAGATCAAGTGGGGCGTGCACCCCGAGGGCGAGCGCCGCGCCGCGTGGACGGACGGTGAGAAGCGCACCGCCCTGCTCGTGCTGATCAGCGGCCGCTTCCGGCTGGAGTTCCCCGGCCGCGACGTCGTCCTCGCCGAGCAGGGCGACTACGTCGTGTGGGGACGCGGCGTCGACCACTCGTGGGAGGCCGAGGAGGAGTCGGTGGTGCTCACGGTGCGCTGGCCGTCCATCCCCGGCTACCGCGTCCCCTGAGCGCGGTCGCCATATGCGGTCGAACGCAACCGCCCCCGCCCGCTATCGTGGGCGATGACCGCCGCGAGGCGGTCACCTGGAGAGTTCGCATAGTGGACTAGTGCAGGCGCCTTGAAAGCGCCCAGGGCTGGGGACAGTCCTCGTGGGTTCGAATCCCACACTCTCCGCTCACGAGCCGGGAACCCCCGCTGCGACTCGGGATGCTCTCGTGGTGAAATCGTCCGACTCGGGCGGAAGGGTTCGTTACCCTCTTCGGCATGTCGCAGACACCGCAGGATCCTGCAGGCACGACGCACCAGTTCCAGAACTTCGCCAGCCAGGGGCAGCCGGAGAAGTCCGGCCCGAACATCGGCCTGATCGTCGGCATCGTCGCCGTGGTGGCCGTCGTCGCGATCCTCGTGATCGCCCTGATGATGATGTGACGCTCAGCGGCCCGAGCTGGAGAAGTGCTGGTAGTCGCGGGCGCCGCTCCAGGTGCCGCCCCAGCTCCAGCCGATCGAGGCGAACGCCTTGACGACCTTGTCGCCGGCGTGGATGACGCCCGGGTCGTCGTTCTTGCGGTTCTTGTACTTGACGCAGTCCTTGTGCGCGACCCGCCCGTCCGCGTAGACGTACGGGTTCTGGCACGGGTTGATGTCGACCGCGAGACCGTAGGCGTGGTTGGAGAACGAACTCGACCCGGTCGCCTGGCGGCAGTTGAACGCCGAGGTGTTGTTCGCCTCGATCGAGTCGAAGTCGCTGCCCTTGTACTTGTCGACCGGCTCCATGCGCTCGATGGGGTACCGCATGGCGTACAGCTTCCTGAACACCTTCACCAGGTCGCCGGCCGCCTTCGCGTTGACGACGAGCCGCCCGCCGGTGTGCGGCTCGTCGTCCATCCCCCAGTAGGTCATCTCGATCATCCGGAGCCCGGAGGGCGACACGGGGCAGCCGCGCCGCCACGAGTACTTGAGGTCCCCGGCCGTCACTTTCTTGATCGTGGACTGGAAGCCCTGGCGGGTCGGGGACGGCGACGGGGAGCCCGGAGCGGACGCCGTCGGCGGGGTCGCCGGGGGCGCCGACTCGCCCGTGTCGCCGCCGCCGCGGCCACATCCGGCCGCGGCGAGCGGCACGGTGAGCAGCGTGGCGAGGAAAGTCGCGGTTCCTATGGCCCTCCTAGCTGGCATCTTTGCAGCATACGCAGGTCATGGGGTGCGCACGCCGGGCCGGGTATTCGCTACGGTGCGTTTGAAGGCGCGCTCGCCGGAAAGGGCCGGGACGGACGGGCCGTGATCCTCAACCTTCCGCCGGGCATGTCGCCCGGCGGGCGCCGGCCCCAGGGAGCCGGGATGGCGGAACCTCAGGAGAGGGACCTCCCAAGCCTCGAAGACGAGATCTTCGCGGTCGCGCACAGCGTGGAGGTCGAGCAGGCTGCGCATGCGCATCCCCTGCTGCAGACGGAGAGGGCGCAGGTCGCCGCGGAGCGCGCGCGGGCGTTCCTCGTCCGGGACGTCAAGGCGCTGGCGGCGGGCATGGCGGCGTTCGTGTTCGTCGACGCCGTGATGATGTATCCGCCGCTGATGATGAGCCGCCGGCCCAGCCTGATGCCGCAGTTCGTGACGCTGCTGGTGCTGGCGTTCGGGCTCGGCGGCCTGCTCGTCTGGAGGGTCGGCGGGCGGTGGCGGACGTTCGGCATCGGGATGATGCTCGCCTGGGGCCTGCTGACCCTGCTGTCCGTCGGGTTCCTGACCGGGGTGACCGCCCCGCTCTAGGACGCGCCGCCGAGCCGCTTGAGGACGACGCTGAACGCGCGCCCGATGGCCTCCAGGTCCTGGGGCTCGACCACGTCGACGAAGAACGTCCGGACGACCTCGACGTGGTCGCGCGCGGCGCGGTCCAGCGCGGCGAAGCCCTCGTCGGTCAGGTGGGCGTAGACGCCGCGCTTGTCGTTCGGGCAGCTGTCCCGCTTGACCAGGCCCTTGGTCTCCAGGCGGGAGCAGGTGTGGGAGAGCCGGCTGCGCGACTGGCTGGCGTTGTCGGCCAGCTCCGCCATCCGCAGCCGCCGGTCGGGCGCCTCCGACAGCCGGACGAGGATCTCGTACTCGGAGTTCGACAGCCCGTGCTTGGTCTTGAGATCGCGGTCCATGACCTCGGCGAGCCGGACGCTGCCGTCCACGTATGCCCGCCAGTCGCGCTGCTGGGCGGCGTCGAGCCAGCGAGGTTCGGTCATGTCCCGATTATAGCTCACACATTGAAGATTCAACTAACTCTCGCTATTTTCAGCCTAACAGGACGGGCGCCCCCGTCCGAGGAAATAGTTGAAGCATCAACTACGTTGCAGGGACCATGCGCCGCCCGATCGCGGACGGACACCCGGACGAGGGAGAACCCGATGCCTGCCGTGATGGCCGACCCGCTGACCCTGCCCCGCCTGCCGCTGCTGCCGCAGGAGGGCACCGACTGGCGCCGCGTCGCGAAGGTCGTGACCGCCAAGCGCCACCTGGAGGGCGAGGGCTTCCAGGTCAGGCGCCCGTTCCCGGGCATCGACCTGTCCCTGGCCGACCCGTTCCTCCTCCTCGACCACATGGGCGCCGTCGAGTACGCGCCGGGTGAGGCGAAGGGAACCCCGTGGCACCCCCACCGGGGGTTCGAGACCGTCACCTACATCATCGACGGAGCGTTCCAGCACCAGGACACCACCGGTGGCGGCGGCCTGATCTCCGACGGCGCCACGCAGTGGATGACGGCCGCGTCCGGCATCCAGCACATCGAGCAGCCGCCGCCCGAGCTGGTCGCCAAGGGCGGCCTGTTCCACGGCGTCCAGCTCTGGGTCAACCTGCCGCGCGCGCAGAAGTGGGTGCCGCCGCGCTACCAGGACATCGAGGCCCGCGACGTCAAGCTGCTCGCCGCGGACGACGGCTCGTCCCTGGTGCGCGTCATCGCCGGGTCGCTCGCCGGGTACGACGGCCCCGGCACCACCTACACGCCGATCAACTACCTGCACGCGACCGTGGCACCCGGCGCGCGCCTGGCGCTGCCGTGGCCGCGAGACTTCAACGCGCTGGTGTACGTCCTGTCGGGACGCGGGACGGCCGGCGTCGAGGAGGTCGCGCTGGACGAGGGGCAACTCGCGGTCTTCGCCGGCTCGCACCACAAGGGCGACGGGGACGGACTCGTCGTCCGCGCCGCCGACGCGCAGCCGAACGCCAGTGCCGAGGGGTGGGAGATCCTCGTCCTCGGCGGTCTGCCGATCCGGGAGCCGATCGCCCGGTACGGTCCGTTCGTGATGAACACCCGCGACGAGATCGTCCAGGCGTTCGAGGACTTCCAGGCCGGGCGGATGGGCACCGTCCCCGCCGAGAAGGTGCCCCACCGGTCCGAGGCGGACGATTCCCTGGCCTGACTCCGGTCCGGCCTCCGAGCTCCCCGGCCGCGGGGGTGGTGCCCGCGGCCGGGGTCCGGCCGCCGTCGCCCTCGTCCCGCGTTCCGTGTCCCCGTGTTCCACGGGACGAGGGCGACGGCATGCGCTACTGTGTTCGAATGGTCGAACAGAAGTTCGACCGCCCTGTTCGATCGCGCTCGCCCGGGAGGCGACATGGTGGCGACCATGGCCACACGGGGGCCCGACGGCTCCGCGCGCTGCGGGCGGCGGCGTGACCACGCGACACGCCGCGGCGTTCTCTACGCAAATCTACGGCCGCAGCTATATCGCCTCATAGAGTCCGAGAGCGTGGACCCCGTGCGGAATCCCTATGCCCCCGGCGCCGGGCAGCGCCCGCCCGAGCTGGCCGGCCGCGACCGCGAGCTCCGGCAGTTCGAGGTGGTGCTCGAACGCGTGGCCCGCGGCCGCCCCGAGCGCAGCATGATCGTCACCGGGCTGCGCGGGGTGGGCAAGACCGTGCTGCTCAACGCCTTCCGGTCGCAGGCGATCCAGCGGCTGTGGGGGACGGGGAAGATCGAGGCCCGGCCCGACCAGTCGATCCGCCGCCCGGTGGCGTCCGCGCTGCACCGGGCCGTCCGGGAGCTGGCGCCCCGGCACCGCGCGCCCGACCGCATCGAGGAGTTCCTCGGCGTGCTCAAGGCGTTCGCGCAGGCGGGCCCCGAGCCGTCCGGCAAGGCCAAGGCCCGGGCGCACCGCTGGCAGCCCGGCATCGACGTGCCCGCCGCGCGCGGCCGCGCCGACTCCGGCGACCTGGAGATCGACCTCACCGAGCTGTTCGTGGACGCCGCCTCCGTCGCGACCGACGTCGGCGTCGGCATCGCCCTGTTCGTCGACGAGATGCAGGACATCCCCGCCGACGACGTGTCCGCGCTGTGCGCCGCGTGCCACGAGCTGTCGCAGGTCGGCGGACCGCTGATCGTGGTGGGCGCGGGCCTGCCGCACCTGCCCGCCGTCCTGTCGGCGAGCAAGTCCTACTCCGAGCGGCTCTTCCGGTACGCCCGCATCGACCGGCTCGACCGCGAGTCGGCCGACGTCGCGCTGCTGGCCCCCGCCGAGCGCGAGGACGTCACCTTCACCCCGGAGGCCCTCGACGCGCTGTACGGCGCGGCCGACGGCTACCCCTACTTCGTCCAGGCGTACGCCAAGGTCGTCTGGGACGTCGCGCCCGACAGCCCCATCACCGTCGACGACATCAAGGTCGCCGCGCCCGAGGCGGAGAGCGAGCTCGCCGTCGGCTTCTTCGGCAGCCGCTACGAGCGCGCCACCCCCGCCGAGCGCGACTACATGCGCGCCATGGCCATGCTCGGCGACGACCCGGTGCCCACCGCGTCGGTCGCCGACGAGCTGGGCCGCAAACCGTCCAGCCTGTCGCCCGCGCGCGACGGGCTCATCAAGAAGGGCCTCATCTACAGCGCCGAACGCGGCATGGTCGCGTTCACCGTCCCGCATTTCGGCAAGTTCCTCCGCTCCCAGCCCGCCTGACCTATCCGCCTATCCGGCTCTCTAGTGCTGACGGTAGAGAGCGGTAGAAGGCCGCATCGAGCCGGCTTGCCGGACGAATATCCGGCTCTCTAGCGACAGAGGTAGAGGGCCGTAGATTTCGCTCGTCCTCCCTCTGGCTTCTTCTAACCCTTTCTAGATCTCCCCTTATAGAGCGCTAGAGAGTTGCAGAGAGGCGATCGGGCGCCGCCCTGACGATGCGGGCGGGGCCGGTCGACCGGCCCCGCCCGCATGTTGTCGTGCCAGGTCAGCGGGGTAGGAGATCACTGGCGACCCGCGGCGGGCATCTGGGCGATGCCAGGGGAAGACATGGAAGTGCGACGCCGGCCCGACGGACACGAGACCGACGAGGAACTCTCGGGGGAGGACGACATAGCGGCCTCGATCCTCGGCTACGACGAGTCGGCGATGCGCCAGGACCAGGGCGGCCGCCCGCCGGAGATCGGGTCGGAGAACCGGTACATGGTCCGGCTGCGCGCGGCGCTGCACGCCCGCACCCGGCGCCTCCTGTACCGGCGCTCGCGCGGGGGCGCCCAGCAGTTCTGACGGCGTCCCTGCGGCCCAGGGGCCGGCCCCGGCGGCTATCCGGCGCAACCGGCGGGCGCCACCACCGCCGACCGGACGGCCCGGTCCCGCTCCGACGTCGACACCGCGAACACGATCTCCACGTCGCGCTCGCTCAGGCGTCCGGGGAAGGCCACGAACCGCCAGCAGCCCTCCCGCCACACGTCCAGCGGCACGGCGCTCCTGATCGCGTTCTCGTGCTCGGCCCACGCCGGGCTCTCGTACAGCCTCGCGTACGTCTCCGGCATCGGGCTGCGGCGCCGCTCGCACGGGACGGCGGCGCGCGGCAGCCGGTGCCGCCCGGCCAGCTCCGCGAGCTCGGGGGACAGCGCCACGAACAGCGCGACCTCGACCGCGAACATGAGCCCCACCTGCGCGGGGACGTCCCGCAGCACGTCCACGCCCGCGTGCGGCGCGCCGAGCGAGACGACGGCCGCGCAGGTGAACAGCATCGCCCGCAGCACGCTGCGCCGGTCCACCTTCTTGGCGCTGAGCGCGCCGAAACAGCCGCACCCCGCGTCGGGCCGGTGCACCCGCAGCTCCCCGACCACCCAGGTCGCGGCGGCGAACGCCACGGTCGTGGCCAGCCGCACCGACAGGTGCGAGGTCACCAGCAGCGCGAGTCCGAGCAGGCCCTCGCCGATGCCGAGCCCGACCGTCATGCCGCGGCTGCGGCGCAGCGCCGACAGCCGCGCGAGCCTGGCCGGCACCGGGACGCCGTGCACATGGTCGGGCGCGCCCGCCGCCCGCTCCCGGATCGTCAGCTTCGCCAGGCACGCCACCAGCAGCACCGATGCCAGCAGCAGGACCTGCGTGTTCTGGATCGCCGTCACCATGGCCCCTCCATCCCCCCCGGCGCGCCCGGCCGGACGGTCGCGTTGAAGCAGCCGGCCGCCAGGTCGCCGCCGAGCCCGGCGAAGGCGGCCGGGGTCAGCTCGACGATCCGCCCCCGCGGCGACGCGTCGCACTCCACGCACCGGTCGCAGAACCGGGCCGCCGTGCAGCCGCACTCGATCACCGGGACCGCCGCCGCCCGCCCCCCGCACTCGTTGCGCACGGTGATCTCGCTGCCGATCGACAGGTACGGCATCGGCGCGCATCCGGACGGGGCGTCCGCGCAGCCCCCGGCGTCCCCCTCGGAGTCGACCGCGGGGTAGGACGCCCCGTCCCGCCACTCCCCCTCCACGCCGCCGAACCAGGTGGCCGTCCCGCGCAGTTCCCGCGGCACCGGCGCGGCCGCCGCCGGCGCGGCGAGGTCGGCCACCCGGTATCCGGGCTGCGACGTGCCCGGGCGCACCGCCTGCGGTCCGCCGGGGGACCCCACGCAGACCACGTCGAGCAGGTAGCCGGGCTCCAGGCGCGGATGCCGGACCAGCACCGGGCCGAGGACGGACGGCGGGATGACCACGTGGGCGCGCCCGCGGTGCGGCCCCATGTCCACCTCCACGGCGCCGCGTCCGCACGCGAGGATCGTCCCGCTGACCCGGCCGATGTCGACCCAGATCCGCTCGGCGCGGCCGCCGCCCGCGCGCCGGACGACCACGGACCGGCCCGGCCGGAGCGCGGCGGGGCCCCCGCGCCCGCCGTGCCAGATCGCGGTGTCCTCGCTCATCGGGATGCGGGTCTCGGCGCCCCGCGCCGCGGCCTCGGCCACCACCAGCAGGTGCGGGCTCGCGTCCAGGAGGATCCCGCTGATCGCACGCGCGCGCCGGTCGGCCTCCGGGGCCTCGGGAGCCGCGAACAGCGCCCGGCGGTGCGCCGCCCGGCGGAGGTGGGTCGTCGGCATCGCGGCACTCCGGCATCGATCGTCGTGACGTACGGCGAGAGCTGTTAGGACAGTGAGTCAAGAGTCACGCGCCGTGACCTCGCTGTCGACGGATTTGTCGCGATAAGTCAACGGCCGGAGGAGCTTTGATCTACCTCGGTGGAAATTTATAAACTGGTTGACCCGGAAATATTGTTCCAGTAGGCCCGTAATTACGCCGCGCATGCGATCGTCGTCGTACCGGGAGTCGGTGCGGCTCCCCAGCCCCTGGTCCGGTGGTGGGTGTGAGCGCGACGCGGCACGAGGAGTTCCGCGCATACGTGGTGGAACGCGGCCCCGTCCTGCTCCGGGCCGCCACCCAGCTCACCAGCGACCGCACCGAGGCCGAGGACCTCCTCCAGGCCGCCCTCGCCAAGACCTACCTCGCCTGGGACCGCATCGAGGACCGCTCCGCCCTGGACGGCTACGTCCGCCGCGCCATGGTCAACACCCAGATCTCCTGGTGGCGCCGCCGCAAGCTGGACGTCTACCCCACCGACCAGCTCCCCGAGCGCCCGGTGGAGGACCACACCGACCGCAGCGAGATGCGCGACGCCCTGGGCCGCGCCCTCGCCCGCCTCCCCGAACGCCAGCGCCTGGCCGTGATGCTCCGCTACTACGAGGACATGTCCGAACGTGAGATCGCCGAAGTCCTGGGCGTCAGCGTCGGCACGGTCAAGTCCACCGTCTCCCGTGCCATGGCCCGCCTGCGCGAGCTGTACTAGGGGGTCGCCAGGGGAGGGGGACGCTGGCAGAATCCGGTTCTAGAGCCGCTGCGAGCGCTGGAGGCTTGCCGTGTGGAGCACGATGCAGGACTTTCCGCTGACCATTACGACGATCATGCGCTGCGGGGCCGGGGTCTTCGGGGAGGCCGAGGTCTCCACGTGGACGGGCGACGGGACGCGGCGCCGCACGTACGCGGAGGTGGGCGAGCGCGCCGCGCGGCTGGCGGGGGCGCTGCGGGGACTCGGCGTGGACGGGGACCAGCGGGTCGCCACGTTCCTGTGGAACAACACCGAGCACCTGGAGGCGTACCTGGCGGTGCCGTCGATGGGCGCCGTGCTGCACACGCTCAACCTGCGGCTGTTCCCCGACCAGCTCGTCTACATCGCGAACCACGCCGAGGACCGGGTCGTCATCGTGGACGCGTCGCTGATCCCGCTGCTCGCGCCGGTGCTGGCGCGGTTCGAGACCGTCCGGCACGTGGTGGTGGTCGGGGAGGGCGACACCGCGCCGCTGGAGGGCGCCGGCAAGGAGCTGCACGGCTACGAGGAGCTGCTCGCGGCGGCGCCGGCGACGTTCGCGTGGCCGGAGATCGACGAGCGGTCGGCCGCCGCGATGTGCTACACGAGCGGGACCACGGGCCACCCGAAGGGCGTCGTCTACTCGCACCGGTCGGCGTACCTGCACTCGATGTCGACGTGCACGGGGAACGCGATGGGGCTGAGCGCGTCCGACGTGGTCCTGCCGGTGGTGCCGATGTTCCACGCGAACGCCTGGGGGCTGCCCTACGCGGCGGTGATGGCGGGCGCGCCGCTGGTCATGCCGGACCGGTTCCTGCAGGCGGAGCCGCTCGTCCGGCTCATCGAGGCCGAGCGGCCGACGGTCGCGGGCGCGGTGCCGACCATCTGGTCGGACGTGCTGCGGTACGCGAAGGAGCACGGGTCGGACCTGACCTCCCTGCGGCTCGTGCCGTGCGGCGGGTCGGCGGTGCCGGAGTCGCTGATGCGGGGGTTCGAGGAGATCGGCGTCCGGATCGTGCAGGCGTGGGGGATGACGGAGACCTCGCCGGTCGCGTCGGTCGCGCACCCGCCGCCCGGGGCGGCGGGCGAGGACGCGTGGCGGGCGCGGGTGAGCCAGGGGCGCGTCCTCGCGGGGCTGGAGATGCGGATCGTGGGGGACGGCGACGCGGTGCTGCCCAGCGACGGGGAGGCCGTGGGGGAGGTCGAGATCCGCGGTCCGTGGATCACCGGCGCCTACCACCTGGACGAGGACCCCGGCAGGTTCCACGACGGCTGGCTGCGCACCGGGGACGTCGGGACGCTGTCGCCGGACGGGTACCTCGTCCTCACCGACCGGGCGAAGGACGTCATCAAGTCGGGAGGGGAGTGGATCTCGTCGGTGGAGCTGGAGAATCACCTCATGGCCCACCCGGACGTCGTGGAGGCGGCCGTGGTGGGCGTGCCCGACGACCGCTGGCAGGAGCGCCCGCTCGCGTCCGTCGTCGTGCGGGACGGGGCCGCGGTCACGCCGGCGGAACTGCGCGAGTTCCTCGCCGGCAGGGTCGCCGGATGGCAGGTTCCCGAGCGCTGGGCTTTCATCACCGAGGTCCCGAAGACCAGCGTGGGCAAGTTCGATAAAAAAGTGCTTCGGCGGCGCTACGCGGACGGTGATCTGGAGGTGCGCCGCGCTGATTGACACCGCATTGATTACTGGATTCTGACGCCGAGTCACAGATCGGGTGGTCACTCAGAGACGCGGCCAATCACCCGGGGTCACGTTAGCGGTGATTTCAGTCGATCAAGTGGTGCGGGCGGGGTTCGGGGGTGTATGCAAGGTGGGCCGAATGTCCGGATGGCCCCCATGGGGGCAACTTCCACACTCCGCTGCCGGGAGCGTGAATGCCCAGGTTGTCGACCTCCGCCCCCACAGCCGACCGCAAGCTCGTCAAGGGACTGAACGAGGGTGACGAGGCGGCCCTGGCCGCGCTCTACGACGAGTACGGTGAGCGCCTTTACGATTACGCGCTGTCCATGTCGGGGGACGGGAAAGCGGCCGCCGACATCGTCCACGACGCTTTCATCGACGCCTGCCGCCGCGCTCCGCGAATGCGCGACCACCTGTATCTGAGTTCCTGGCTGTACGGCGCGGCGCGGCGCCGCTGCATCCGCCGCGGCCGCCCCAGGGTGCTGTTCTGGGACCGGGACGGCGAGTTCTCCGACGCGCCGTTCCTGGACCGTGCCGAGGCCGGCGACCCGGCGCCGGCCCGGCCGCGCTCGGACGAGCTGCACGACCTTCTGCGCGCGTGCCTGTCCCGGCTGGAGCCCGTCGACCAGGAGGTGATGCTCCTGACGGACCGGCACGGCCTGCGCCCGGCCCGCCTCGGGGCGACGCTCGGCCTGTCGGCGCGGCGGGCCGCCGCGCGGGTGCGCAGGGCGCGCGCCGAGCTCGACGCCGCCCTGCGGCGGGAGATCGACCGCGCGGGACGGGAGTGCGCGGCCGCCGCGGGCGCGGCCGAGGAGTCCCGGTCCGCGGCGATCCCCGTCCTGGCGGCGCGGGCGCCGGACCGCCGGGAGGAGGCCCCTCCGCCGGAGCCGGTCCGGGGGCCGTGGTGGCGGTTCCGCCGTCGCGGCGAGATCTCCCCGGTCGATCCCGCGACCGCGTCGCACGCCGCCGGCTGCGAGGACTGCCGTGCCCGGTCCCGGGTGACCGCGGCCGAACTGCTGGGGCGGGCGCCCGCGCCGGTGCTGCCCGCGGCGCTGCGGCACCGCGTCATGCACACCGCGACGGACCCCGAGCTGGCGGGCTACCGCGCCGACATCGCGGCGCGCGGCGGGACGCTGACACCGTCCGGCCTGCCGAGCCAGCCGGACGTGCCGTCGCCGTTCACGCGCCGGTGGCTGTTCACCGGGGGCGGCATGGTGGGCGCGCTGGTCGCGGCCCTCGCCGCCGCGCTCGTGATGGGCCCCGGGATCGGCGGGGGGACGCTGTCGTGGCCGCCGTTCCGCACGCATCCGGCACCGTCGATCACGCACGAGAGGCCGGAGGGCCAGGGGCACGGCGGGAAGGCGCCGCAGGGGCCCGGCGGGGGCGCGCAGGCCCGCCCCGGCCAGCCGCCGCCCGAACCGCAGACCCACGAGAAGAGCCAGGAGAGCCCGGAGGGTCCGCGGCCGACGCCGCAGCACCCGGCGCCGCCGTCCCCGTCGCCCGCGCCGCCGGGCGTCCTCGTGGTGAACCCCGCCAAGGTCGAGATGTACGGGACGAAGACCGCCCAGGTCAGCCTCGCGGCGAAGAGCGGCCCGGTGTCGTGGACGGCGATGACGTCCTCGAACCAGCTGATCCTGTCGCAGATGCAGGGCGGCATGCCCGAGGACGGCACGACGCGTCTGACGGTCACGCTGCGGACGGCGCTCATCGGCCTGCCGGGGCAGGGCACGCTGACCTTCACCGACTCCGAGGGCGCGCCGCACGAGGTGAAGGTCGTCTGGGGCGCGACGCTGCTGTAGCGGCTCAGCCGCCGGGGGCGGGGCGCTCCCCGAGATGGCTTCTGATCATTTCGAGGTGGTCGCCGAGCGCCGCCTGGACGCGGGCCTCCATGGCCCGGGCGATGAACGGGTCGACGACCATCTTCACCAGCGGGCGCATCCGGCGGACGACGGCGGCGACCTCGCCCACCTCGTCGCCGTCCGGGACGGGCTGGCGCTCCAGCCGGGAGAACACGTGCTCCTGGACGAGGTTCACGAACCGACCGGCGATCACATCGCAGTCGGCGCGGATCTGCCCGGCGATGTCCAGGACGGACTCCAGCGGGATGCCGGCGGCGACGAGTTCGGCGCCGACGTGCAGCAGCCGCGGGCTCGGCACCCGGTACTTGTCCCCGTCCGGTTCGATCAGGCCGAGCTCGACCGTCCGCTCCAGGGTGCGGGCGACCTGGTCGTCGTCCAGGCCGGAGCCGAACTTCGCCACGAGCTCCTCGTAGGTGGCGGTGCCGGGGATCTCGTCCGACCACGGGTCGGTGAGGACCTTCTCCAGCCCGAGCACCTCGGCGACGTCCTTGCCGGTCTCCCAGGCGCCGATCAGGTCCTTGATGATCGCGAAGGTGTAGCCCCGGGCCAGCAGCTTGCCGATCAGCCGCAGCCGCGCCAGGTGCGTGTCGTCGTACATGCCGACGCGGCCTTCGAGGCGGGGCGGCGGCAGCAGGCCGCGGTCCTGGTAGGCGCGGATGTTGCGCACCGTGCTGCCCGCCAGCCGCGCCAGCTCGTCGATTCGGTACTCGGCCATGCCCCGTCCGCCGGCTCGTGTCGTCTGACCGCCGTGATCTTACCCGTACCTCATTGTTACATCGATCGATGGCACATAGGGTTGCCGCATGGCGGACGACATCGAGGAGACCCTCCTCGGCGGCCCCCTGCGCTACACGCGCAGGGAGGTCGAGGCCCGGGCGGGCGTCTCGGACGACTTCGCGCGGCGCATCTGGCAGGCGCTCGGCTTCCCCGTCCCACCGGACGACGAGGTCGCCTTCACCGACGGCGACGTGGCCGCGCTCGTCGAGATCCGCGAGGTGCTGTCCCACGAGCTGGTGGACGAGGAGACGGTGCTCCAGCTCGTCCGCGCGGTCGGCCAGACGATGGGGCGGCTGGCCAGCTGGCTCGGCGACGTGTGGCTCCAGCGCCTGGGCGCGCTGCCGTCCGACGAGCCGGTGACGTCCGACCTGGTCACCGCGGCCCTGGTCGCCACCGAGGAGCTGCGGCCCTCGTTCGAGCGGCTGCTGCTGCACGGCTGGCGCCGCCAGCTCACCGCCGCCGGGATGCGCGCCGCCGCGTCCACCGCCGCCGCGCGGGCCGACCCCGCCGCGGGCGTCGCGCTCCTCGCGGTCGGGTTCGCCGACGTCGTGTCGTTCACCCGGCTGAGCCGCAGCCTCGACGGCGACGCCCTGGCCGGCTTCGTCGAGCGCTTCGAGTGGGACGTCACGCACATCGTCGCCGAGTGCGGGGGCCGCGTGGTCAAGACGCTCGGCGACGAGGTCCTGTTCGTCGCGCCCGCCGCCGGTCCCGCCGCGGAGATCGGGCTGCGGGTCGCGGAGCGGTTCAACGAGGACCCCGACTTCCCCAAGGTCCGCGTCGGTCTCGCCTACGGCGAGGTCATCCAGCGGCTGGGCGACGTGTTCGGCACGCCCGTCAACATGGCCGCGCGCCTGACGTCCACCGCCTACCCGGGGACGGTCCTGGCCGACGCCGCCCTGGTCTCGGCGCTGCCGTCCGGGCCCTGCGAAGCCTCCGGTCTGCGTCCGCGCCCGCTGCAGGGCCTGGGCCGCGTGCGGCCGTTCCTGCTGCGCCGGCCCAAGGCGAGCCGCTCGACCTAGGCGGCCCACGCTCCCCCCTTGACCGGCGCCGAACCCTCCGGCTTCGGGTAACGTCGCAGGTCAACGCGTGGTTGTGCAATGCAAAATCATGTGTTGCAAATCTGGTGCCGCGCTTGGTGCGCCCCATAACCTCCACGACTACCGGCACTGAAGCCCGGTTACGTGCTCGTTGGGGTGAATGAGGTCCAATGTACGATCTGCTGGTTCGCGGGGGGACGGTGCTGGACGGCACCGGGGCCCCGGGGCGCCGCGCGGACGTGGCCGTCACCGCGGGCCGGATCGCCGCGGTCGGCGTCCTCGACGGCGCGCGGGCGTCGGCCGAGATCGACGCGACCGGCCGGTACGTCATGCCGGGCTTCATCGACACCCACGTCCACGGCGACGCGGCCGTGTTCGACCCCGAGGTGCAGCTCGCCGCGCTGCGGCAGGGCGTCACCACGTTCGTCCTCGGGCAGGACGGCGTCTCCTACGCGCCGGCCGGCGCCGAGACGCTCCGCTACGTGAGCCGCTACTTCGCGCCGGTCAACGGCACGCACCCCGGTCTGGACGGCGGACCGGTGACCGTCGCGGAACTGCTCGCCTCCTACGACCGGCGCACCCCGCTAAACACCGTCTACCTGCTGCCGCACGGCACGATCCGGCACGGCGTCATGGGGACCGCCCGGCGGGCTCCGGAGCCCGGCGAGCTGGCGGCCATGCGGGCCCGGGTCGAGCGCGGGCTCTCCGAAGGCGCGGCCGGGCTGTCCACCGGGCTGGAGTACGTGCCCGGGGCCTACGCCGCCACCGCCGAGATCGCCGCGCTGTGCGCGCCGGTCGGCGCGGCCGGGCTCCCCTACGTCACGCACATGCGCGGGTACGAGTCCGCCGCCGGCGCGGCGATGGCGGAGGTGCTGGAGATCGCGCGGGCCGGACGCGTCGCCCCGCACGTCTCGCACTACCACGGCCCCGGCGACGAGCTGGTCGGGCTCGTGGACGGAGCCCGCGCCGAGGGCATCGACCTGACCTTCGACAACTACCCCTACCTGCGGGGGTCCAGCACGCTGACGCTCGTCACGCTGCCGGACTGGCTCCCCATCGCCGACCTGGACGCCACGCTCGACGCGCTCGCCGACCCGTCCGTCCGGGAGAGGCTGGAGCGCGACTGGTTCGCGCACCGGCCCGAGGTGTGGCCCCGCATCACGCTCTCGCACGTCCCCGCCGACGCGTTCCGGTGGGCGGAGGGCATGAGCCTGCCGGACGCGGCCGAGCGGGCCGGTTCGGGCCCCGGGGCGTTCTGCTGCGACCTGCTCGTCGCGACCCGGCTGGAGGCCGGATGCGTGTTCGGGCAGCCGCCGACCAACAGCGAGGAGTCGGTGCGGGCGCTGCTGCGGCACCCCGCCCAGACCACCGGATCGGACGCCATCTACCAGGGCGGGCACCCGCACCCGCGCGGGTGGGGCGCCTTCGCCCGGCTGCTCGGCCGGCACGTCCGCGAGCTCGGCGACTGGACGTGGGAGCAGGCCGCCGTGCACCTGGCCGGACGGGCCGCCGACCGGTTCCGGCTCGCCGACCGGGGCCGCGTCGAGACCGGACGCGCCGCCGACCTCGCCGTGGTCGACCCGTCCGCCGTCACCGACCTCGCCACCTACGAAAGACCCAGGGTGCCCGCCGAGGGCGTCGAGCACGTCGTGGTCAACGGCGTCCCCGTCCTGTCCGGAGGCGTCCTCGCCGAGACCGCGAGACCGCCGGGGCGGGCCCTCACCCCCGCCTGATCTGCCAGAGCCACCCCCCCCGCCCAGTTCGCCGAGGCCCGTCCGGGCCCGGACCTTCACAAGGAGTCCCTCATGATCGGTAGGTTCACGCGCGCCGCCGTGGCCGTCACGGCGCTGGGCACGCTGGCCGCCACCGCCGCGTGCGGCGTCGATTCCGGCGACGGCGGGTCGTCCGCCTCCGCCGGGAAGTCCAAGGCCCTCAAGGTGGGCTGGTCCACGATCTACCTGACCCCGTCGTGGATGCAGCAGACCGACAAGATGCTGAAGGACGACGTCGCCCAGCTGAAGAAGGACGGCAAGGTCGCCGACTACCAGGTCTTCAACGCCAACGGCGACACCTCCCAGCAGATCGCCCAGATCCGGGCGATGATCCAGCAGAAGTACGACGTGATCCTCGTGGACGCCGGGTCGTCCACCGCGCTGAACCCGGCGCTGGAGCAGGCCGCGAACGCCGGTATCACGGTCGCCAACTTCGACAGCCTGGTCACCTCCGACAAGGTCGTGCGCGTCGGCACGGACCAGAAGGAGTGGGGCCGGATGATGGGCCGGTGGCTCGGCGAGAAGCTGGGCGGCAAGGGCAAGATCATCGCGTTCAACGGCCCGGCCGGGGTCGCGGTCAGCGAGGAGCGCTGGCAGGGCGCCCAGGAGGGCCTCAAGCAGTACCCGGGCGTCAAGGTCGTCTCCAACGTGCACAGCGAGTACAACCTCGCGCCGGCCGCGCAGGCGTTCGCCTCCGCCTACTCCGCCAACCCCGACATCGACGGCGTCTTCTCGCAGGGCGGCGCGCTGTCGGCCGCCGCGCTCCAGACCCTCGTCAAGCAGAAGAAGAAGCTCGTCCCGATCACCGGCGAGAACTACAACGGGTTCCTCAAGCTCTGGAAGGACAACAAGGCCGGCGGGTTCTCCTCGCTGTCCACCGCCCAGCCGAACTACCTCGGCGTGATCGCGCTGCGCGCGGCGGTCGCCAAGGCCGGCGGCGCGACGGTGCCGAACCAGATCACGGTCCCGCTGCCCAAGATCACGGACGAGAACCTGGACGAGTACGTCAAGGCCGACCAGCCCGACGACTCCTACCCGATCCAGGCGCTGCCGCAGTCCGAGATCGACAAGCTGATCGGCAAGTAGCCATGACACTCCTGGCCGTCGAGCGGGTCTCCAAGTCCTTCGCGGGCAACCGCGTGCTGAACGAGGTGAGCTTCGACGTCCGCGCCGGTGAGGTCCTCGCCCTGGTGGGCGAGAACGGCGCGGGCAAGAGCACCGTGCTCTCGCTGGTCACGGGTCTGCTGTCGCCCGACTCCGGACGCGTGGTCTTCGACGGCGCGCCGGCCGGCGACTGGTCCCCGCACCGCGCGCGGGCCGCGGGGATCGGCTCGGTGCACCAGGAGCTCAGCCTCAACCCGCACCAGACCGTCGCCGAGAACGTGTTCCTCGGCCAGTGGCCGGCGCGGCGCGG
Organism: Actinomadura sp. NPDC048021; assembly: GCF_040653135.1. NCBI lineage: Bacteria > Bacillati > Actinomycetota > Actinomycetes > Streptosporangiales > Thermomonosporaceae > Actinomadura > Actinomadura sp. NPDC048021. The sequence continues at coordinate 232,204 of NZ_JBEZJQ010000002.1, read as the reverse complement.
GCTCGTCCTGCGCCGCGACCTGGTCCGGCGCGCCCGGCCGCTGCTGGAGCGGGTCGGCCTGCACGCCGACCCGCTGACCCGGGCGGGACGCCTCCCGCTCGGCCAGCAGCAGCTCGTCGAGCTGGCCAAGGCGCTCGCCTCGTCCCCGCGCCTGCTGATCCTGGACGAGGCGACGTCCGCCCTGGACGACGACCAGGTGGCCTGCGTGTTCAAGGTCGTGGACGAGCTGCGCGCCGCCGGCTCGTCGGTGATCATGGTCAGCCACCGGATGGGCGAGCTGTTCGCCGTCGCCGACCGGCTGACCGTGCTCAAGGACGGCGAGGTCATGGCCACCCGCGAGCGCGCCGAGACGGACCACGACGACATCGTGCACCTGATGATCGGCCGGGAGCTGTCCGACCTGTTCCCGCCGAAGGCCGGGGCGGGGACCGCCGCCCCGGCGGCCGGCGACGCCGCGGCCGTCCCCTCCGAGCGGGAGATCGCCGCGGAGAGGACCGCGGCCGAGGACTCCGCGGGGGACGCGACCCCGGTCCCCGCGGGCGGGCCGGTGCTGAGCGTGCGGGGGCTGACCGTCCCCGGCGCCTGCGCCGGCGTCGACCTCGACCTCGAACCCGGCCGGATCATCGGCCTCGGCGGCCTCCAGGGGCAGGGGCAGCGCGCGGTGCTGCGCGCCCTGTTCGGGCTCGTCCGGCACACCGGCCGGGTCGACCTGGACGGACGCCCCGCGCGCCTGGCGTCCCCGCGCGAGGCGATCCGCCGCCGCATCGCCTACGTCCCGGAGGACCGCAAGGTCGAGGGCCTGCACGTCGCGCAGACCGTCCGGGCGAACCTGTCCCTCACCAACCTGGGCGTCGTGACGCCCGGCCGCCGGCTCACCACCGTCGACCGCCGGGCCGAGGACCGGCTCGTCGCCGACCTCGTCGAACGGATGCGGATCAAGGTGACGGGCCCGGAGCAGGAGGCGCGCCGGCTGTCGGGCGGCAACCAGCAGAAGGTCGCACTGGCCCGCTGGCTGCCCTCGGAGCCGCGGGTGCTGCTGCTGGCCGAGCCGACGCGCGGCATCGACGTCGGCACCAAGCGCGAGATCTACCACCTGCTCCGCCGGCTGGCCGACAGCGGCGTGGCGGTCCTCGTCACCTCGGGAGACACCATGGAACTCGTCGGCCTGTGCGACGAGGTCGCCGTCATGTACGAGGGCGCGGTCGTGGACCGGCTCTCCGGCGGCGACCTCACCGAGGAGCGGCTCGTCCGCGCCTCCGTCACCGGGGCGGTGGCGCATGCCTGACCGCCTCTCCGCCGCGCTGCGCGGCAACCTGGACGTGACGGGCCTCGGCGCGCTGCTGGTCGTGCTGCTGGCCGTCTACAGCCACTACGACTCGCAGGTGTTCACCCCCGCGTCGATCACGATCCTGTCGGCGCAGTTCCTGCCGCTGATCCTGGCGGCGATGGGGCAGAGCACCGTCATGCTGGCCGGCGGCATCGACCTGTCGCTCGGCGCGGTGCTGTCGCTGGCGATGGCGGTGTTCGCCGTCCGCGCCGAGGACGGCGTGCTGGTCGCCGCGGGCCTGGCCCTGGCCGCCGCCGCCGCGACCGGCGCAGCGAACGGCGTGCTCGTCGCCTACGCCGGGCTGCCGCCGATCATCGTGACGCTGGCGGCGTCGTTCCTGTGGGGCGGCGTCACGCTGGTGGTCCTCCCCCAGCCCGGCGGGAGCGTCCCGTCCGGCCTGGTCAAGGCGTACAACAACGGCTGGAACGGCCTCGCGCTGCCGTTCGTGGCGCTTGCCCTGGTGCTGCTGCTCTGGAAGCTCGTGCGGACGACCCGCTTCGGCCTGTCGCTGTACGCGGTCGGCGGCAACGAGCACGGCGCCTACGCCAGCGGCATCGGGACCCGCAAGGTGAAGATCTCGGCCTACGCGCTCGCGGGTGTCTTCGTCGGCCTCGCGGGCATCGGCCTCGCGATCCAGACCGGCTCCGGGGACGCCACGATCGGCGCCCCGTACACGCTCAACTCGATCGCCGCGTCGGTGCTCGCCGGGGTCAGCTTCTTCGGCGGCGTCGGGCAGATGCGCGCGACCGTGCTGGCCGCGCTGCTCATCGGCCTGCTGACCAACCTGCTGCTGTTCACCGGCCTCTCGCCGTTCTACCAGCTGATCATGCAGGGCGCGGTGCTGATCGTGGCGATCGCCGTCAAGACCTTCGCGACCAGAGAGAGGACGGACTGATGGCCGCGCTTTCGCGCACCGCGGGCGCCCGCGGGCCGGTGGCGGCGCTGCGGGACAACCGCGCCGCCTGGGCGTTCGGCGTGCTGCTCGTGACCTGGCTCGCCGCGATCCTGTTCGCCAAGGGGTTCGACAGCGTCTCCAGCGTCCGCTACCTGGTGCAGACGGCCGCGTTCCTCGGCATCGTCGCCGTCGGCCAGACCCTCGTGATCATGATGAGCGGCATCGACCTGTCGGTGTCGGGCGTCGTCGCGCTGTCGGCGGTGGTGTGCGCGCAGGTCGCGTCCGGCTCGGGCGGGCCCGCGGGCGTCGCCGTCGCGCTCGCCGCGAGCCTGCTGGTCGGGCTCGCCAACGCCGCCGGGGTGACCTGGCTGCGGGTGCCGCCGATGGTGATGACGCTGGCCACCGGAACGATCGTCGCCGGCGCGCTGCTGGTCTACACGAACGGGTCGCCGAAGTCGGCGAAGGTGCCGATGCTGGCGTCCCTCGCCAACGACCGCGTCGCGGGCGTCCCGCTCGCGTTCGTCCTGTGGCTCGGCATCACCGCCGTCGCCGCGTGGCTGCTGCACGCCTCCCGCGCCGGGCGGTGGGTCTTCGCGCTCGGCAACGGGGAGCGCGCGTCGCGCGCGTCCGGCGTGCCGCTCGCCCGCACCGCGTTCATCGCCTACGGCGCGTGCGCGCTGCTCGCGGGGGTGTCGGGGCTGGTGCTGCTCGGGTTCACCTCCACCAGCTCCCTCACCATGGGCAACCCGTACCAGCTCCTGTCGATCGCGTCGGTCGTGCTCGGCGGGACGTCCATCCTCGGGGGGCGCGGGCACGTCCTCGGCACGGTCGCGGGCGCGCTGCTGCTGACGCTGCTGACCGCGCTGCTGGCGGCGTGGAACGTCTCGGAGGGCGTCCGGCAGATCGTCCTCGGCCTGCTGATCATCGCGCTGCTGCTCGCCTACGCGCGGGAACGGCGGTCCTGATGACGCGCTCGGGGGAGCTGCTCAAGGCGATGGTCGGCATCGCCAGCGTCAACCCGCGCGCCGGGTCCGGACCCGGGTTCGGGGAGGCCGCGGTCGCCGGGTACGTGCGCGGTTGGCTTGAAGCGCACGGCGTGAAGGCGGAGCTCCGGGAGGTGCTGCCGGGACGTCCCAACGTCGTCGCGACCGTGCCGGGACGCGATCCCCGCATGGTGCTGCTGGAGTCGCACCTCGACACCGTCGAGACCACCGGGATGACCGTCGACCCGTTCGCCGGGACGATCCGGGACGGCCGCCTCTACGGCCGCGGCGCCTGCGACGCCAAGGGCCCGCTCGCGGCGTTCATGCTGGCGGCGGCCGAGCTGGCGGCCGGCGACCCGCCGCCGTTCGGGGTCGTCCTCGCCGGGGTCGTGGACGAGGAGCACGCCTACCAGGGCGTCCTCGGCCTGATCTCCGACCTCGGGGACGCGCCGATCGCCGGCGCCGTCGTGGGGGAGCCGACCGGGCTCGTCCCCGCCACCGCGCACAAGGGCTGCGTCCGCTACACCGTCCGCGCGCTCGGGACGGCCGGGCACAGCTCCCGGCCGGACGAGGCCGTCAACGCGGTCGCCCTCATGACCCGCGTGATCGACCACATCGGCGCGGCGGCGCCGGACGTCCCGCCGCACCCGCTGCTCGGGACGGCGACCCGCTGCGTCACCCGGATCCGGGGCGGCGAGGGCCCGAACACCGTGCCGGGCCGCTGCGAGATCGACGTCGACCGCCGCACCCTGCCCGGCGAGGACCCCCTGGACGTGTGGCGCCGCGACCGCGCCGAGCTGGCCGCGCTCATCCCGGGCCGCATCGAGGTCGACGAGCCGTTCACCGTCGACTACGCCCTCGACACGCCCGCCTCCAGCCCGGTCCCGGCCGCTCTCCGCCGCGCCCTGGAAGCGGCGGGACGTCCCGCGGCCGTCCAGGGCATGCCGTTCGGGACCGACGCCAGCAAGCTCGCCCGCGCCGGCATCCCCTCCGTCGTCTTCGGCCCCGGCTCCATCGCCGACGCCCACTCCGCCGACGAGTCGGTCGCGCTGGCGGACGTGGACCTCGCCGCCCGAATCGTCGCCGACACCGTCCGCTCGCTCGGCGAGGGCCGGTCATGAGGCTGACGAAGCACGTCGAACTCGTCGGCAGCGGCGCCGCGGGGTTCGACCTCACCGACCCGCTCGACTGCCACGTCTACCTCGTGCGGGGGTCGCAGGGCGCGGCGCTGGTCGACGCGGGCGCCGGGGTGTCCGCCGGGCTGTTCGCCCGGCGGATGCTCGCGGCGGCCGGGCCGACGGGTGAGCGGCACCTGCTGCTCACCCACGGGCACGCCGACCACGCGGGCGGGGCCGCGGGGCTGGCGCGCGGCGTGGAGGGGCTCGCCGTTCGCGCGGGGGCACCGGCGAGCGACTGGATCGCCTCGGGCGACGAGCGGAAGCTCAGCGTCGACCGCGGCAAGGCCGCCGGGGTCTACCCGGACGGCTACACGTTCCCGGCGTGCCCGCAGGTCCGGCCCATCGCGGACGGCGAGCGCGTCGACCTCGGCGGAGGCGTCGCCCTCCAGGCCGTCGCCACCCCCGGGCACGCCGACGGGCACACCTGCTACCTGCTCGACGCGCCCGAGGGCCGCGCGCTGTTCTCGGGGGACTGCGTCTTCACCGGCGGGCGGATCTCGCTGCAGAACCTGCACGACTCGCGCGTCCCCGACTACGCCGCCAGCCTGGAGCGGCTCGCCGGGCTGGAGGTCGACATGCTGCTGCCGGGCCACCACGAGATCTCGCTCGCCCGCGCCGGGCGGCACCTGCGCGCCGCGCGGGACGTCCTGCGCCGGGGCCTGCTTCCGGGGAGCACCACATGACGACCGACCAGGCGAAACCGAGGAACCAGTCGTCGTCGCTGCGGCGCGCTCTCGCCGTCCTCGACCACGTCCGCGACCACGCCGACGCGCGCGGGGTGTCGCTGACCCGCATCGCCGACGACCTCGGCATCAGCAAGAGCACCGTGCTGCGGCTCGCGCAGCCGCTCATCGACGGCGACCTGCTCACCCGCGACCGCGAGACCGGCTGGTTCCGGCTCGGGCACGGCGCGCTGCGGCTCGGCCAGGCGTACCTGTCGACGCTCGACATGCGGTCGGTCGCCGCCGACCCGCTGCGCCGCCTCCAGCACCTCGTGGGGGAGACGTGCCACCTGGTCGTCTACGAGGCCCCCGACGTCGTCTACATCGACAAGGTCGAGAACGAGCACAACGTCCGGATGGCGTCCCGCGTCGGGCTGCGGATGCCCGCCTACCGGACGGCCGTCGGCAAGGCCATCCTCGCCTGGCTCGGCGAGGACGACTTCCAGACGGTCGTCGCGGCCGGGATGCCCGCGCGCACCGAACGGACGATCACCGACCCGGCGCGGCTGGCCGCCGAGCTGGAGCGGGTGCGGCTTTCCGGGTACGCCGTGGACGACCGGGAGAACGAGCCCGAGGTCCGCTGCGTCGCCGCGCCGATCTTCGACCACACCGACCGGGCCGTGGGGGCGCTCAGCGTCTCCGGGCTGACGTCCCGGATGACGCCGGCGCGGGTCCGGGAGGTCGGTCCGATGGTCGAGCGTGCGGGCCTGGAGATCTCCCGCGTGCTGGGCTCGTCCCGGCCGTCCCGCCGCCGCCCCGACAGAACGCGCCACGACCCGCACGAAGGGAACCAGCCGTGAGCCTCACCATTCCCGGCGAGCACGTCGACTGGCGGACCAAGGGCTTCTGGCTGCCCGGTCCGCCCGTCCCCCTGGAGGAGTTCGCCGCCGCGCGGCACCCGCTGTTCGACGGCCCGTTCACCTGGCCGCTGATGGTGGCGCGCCGGTCGGCGCTGGACCACAACATCGCGGCGCTCGCCGCGTTCTGCCGTGAGCACGGGCTCGCGTTCGCGCCGCACGGCAAGACGTCCATGGCGCCGACGCTGTTCCAGGCCCAGCTGGACGCGGGCGCCTGGGGCATCACCGCCGCGACCGCCAACCAGGTGCTCGCCTACCGGACGTTCGGCGTCCCCCGCATCCTGCTGGCCAACGAGCTGCTCGACCCGACCGCGCTGCGCTGGCTCGGCGGCGAGGTCGACCGCGGCATGGAGTTCCTGCTGTACGCCGACTCCGCCGAGGGCGTCGCGGCGATCTCCGCGGCGGCCGGTGAGCGCCCGTTCCGGGTGCTCGTCGAGCTCGGGCACCCGAACGGCCGCACGGGCTGCCGCACCGTGGAGGAGCTGGCCGCCGTCGCCCGCGCCGTCGCCGGCGCCCCCGGCACCGCACTCGCCGGCGTCGCCGGGTACGAGGGCGGGCTGCCGGACGTCGCGACGGCCGGCGCCTACCTCGGCGCGCTGCGCGACGCGACGGTCGAGCTGTCCCCGCTGCTCCCCCGCGACGTCGTCGTCACCGCGGGCGGCAGCGCCTACTTCGACCAGGTCGCCGAGAGGCTCGCGGGCGACTGGCTGCCCGGTCACGACCTCACCGTGGTGCTGCGCAGCGGCGCCTACGTCTCCCACGACGACGGCATCTACACCGAGCGGACGCCGTTCACCCGCGTCCCCGGCTCGCTGGACGCCGCGCTGGAGATCTGGGCGCAGGTCACGTCCGTCCCGGAGCCCGGTCTCGCGATCGCCGGGATGGGCAAGCGGGAGGCGCCCTACGACGCGGGCCTGCCCGTCCCGCTGCGGATCCGCAGGCCGGACGGGACGATCGCCCCGGCGGACGGCATGCGCGTCACCGACACCAACGACCACCACGCCTACGTCGCGACGGGGGACGCCTCCGTGCGCCCGGGCGACCTGATCTGCTTCGGCATCTCCCACCCGTGCACGGCCTTCGACAAATGGCAGGTCATCCCCGTCGTGGACGACGACCACACGGTGGTCGACCTGATCCGCACGTACTTCTGAACCGGTACCTCCGAGAAGGGAACCCCATGATCCCCCGCCTGGCGCCGGGACCCGCGCTGACCGCCACCGGCGTGGTCGCGGTCGTGCGCGGCCGCCGCGCCGACCGCGTCGCCGACGTCCTGGACGCGCTGGTCGCCGCAGGCGTCCGCTGCCTGGAGGTCACCCTCAACACCCCGGGCGCGCTGGACGGCCTGCGCGCGGCCCGCGACCGGCTGCCCGCGGGCGTCGAGGTCGGCGCCGGAACGGTCCGCACCCGCGCGGAGGCGGAGGCCGCGGCGGACGCCGGCGCGTCCTTCCTCGTCGCTCCGGACACCCGCGCGGAGGTCGCCGAGGCGGCCCGCGACCGGGGCCTGCGCTACTACCCGGGCGCCCTCACCCCGAACGAGGTCGCCCGCGCCTGGGACCTCGGCGCCACCGCCGTGAAGATCTTCCCGGCGAACGCGTTCGGGCCGCGCTACCTGCGCGACCTCGCCGAGCCGTTCCGCGACGTGCGGCTGCTGCCGACGGGCGGCATCGGCCCGGACACCGCCGCCGGCTACATCGCGGCCGGGGCGGTCGCGGTCGGCGCCGGGGGCTCCCTCATCGGCGACGCCCTCGACGGCGGCTCCCTCACCGCCCTGGCCGACCGGGCGCGGGCGCTGCTCGCCGCGGCGGCCCCGGGGCGGCGCGCCCCGGAGGAGGCCCCCCGATGAGCCCCGACCTCGTCACGTTCGGCGAGACCATGGCGCGGCTGGAGAACCCGGCCGTCGGGCCGATGCGGCACGCCCGCTCGCTCGACCTCGGCATCGGCGGCGCCGAGTCGAACACGGCGATCGGGCTGGCGCGGCTCGGCGGCAGCGCGGCCTGGTTCGGCCGCGTCGGCGACGACGAGTTCGGCCGGCTGATCACCACGGCGCTGGCCGGGGAGGGCGTCCGGCTCGACCACGCGGTGGTGGACGGGACCGCGCCCACCGCGCTGCTGTTCAAGGAGCGCCGCTCGGGCACGCTCACCCGCGTCCAGTACTACCGGACGGGCAGCGCGGGCTCCCGGCTCCGCCCGTCCGACGTCCCGCACGACCTGATCCGGGCCGCGCGCGTCCTGCACGTCACCGGCATCACCGCCGCCATCAGCGACACCGCCCGGCAGGCCCTGGACGACGCCGTCGAGACCGCGCGGAACGCCGGCGTCCCCGTCTCCCTCGACCTCAACTACCGGTCGGCGCTGTGGACGCCCGCCGAGGCGGGGGAACGCCTGCACCCCCTGGTCAAGCGCGCCGACCTGGTGTTCGCGACCGAGCAGGAGGCCCGCCTCGTCGTGTCCGGCGGCGATCCGGCCGCGCTCGCCACCGCCCTGGCGGCGCTCGGCCCCCGCGACGTCCTCGTCAAGCGGGGCGCGGCCGGGGCGGTCGCGTTCTGCGAGGGGCGGCTGCACGTCCAGCCCGCCCACCGGGTCCCGGTCGTGGACCCGGTCGGCGCCGGGGACGCGTTCGCCGCCGGCTACCTCGCCGAGTTCGTCCGCGGCCTGCCCGTCGCCGCCCGCCTGGCCACCGCCACGGCCGCGGGCGCCTACGCCGTCACCGTCCGCGGCGACTGGGAGGGCCTCCCCAGCCGGGCCGATTTGGAACTCTTGAAGACCGCGGAAAACGACGTCACCCGATAAGGAGACAGATATGAGCAAGCGCGAGATTCGCAGCGCGGACTCCGCCCCGCCCGTCGGCACCTACTCGCAGGGGCTCGTGGTCGGCGACTTCGTGTACACGTCCGGGATGGGGCCGCTCGACCCGAAGACCGGCGAGATCGTCGGCACGGACGTCGCCACGCAGACCCGGCAGACCCTCGCCAACCTGGCCGCGATCCTGGCCGAGCACGGCCTCGGCCTGGACGACGTGGTGAAGTCGACCGTCCACCTCCAGGACCTCCACCGCGACTTCGCCGCCTACGACGAGGTCTACCGGGAGCACTTCACCAAGCCCTACCCGGTGCGCACCACCGTGGGATCGCAGCTGATGAACATCCTCGTCGAGATCGACTTCGTGGCCTACAAGAAGAGCTGATGGACTCGTCCCTCTTCGCCATGGTGGAGGATCTGCGCGGCGCCGGCGCCGCGCGGATCCTCTCCCACGGGGTCTCGGCCATCACGATCGGCGCCGCCTACCACCGCGCCCGTGACGTGACACCGCATGGCACGACGCGCGTCACGTTCCGCCACGACGGGGTCCATTTTCCCCTGGGTGATGTCTTCGACGGGCTCCGGCTGGTGCCGCCGGTGCAGAAGGGCGCCGACCAGGAGCCCATAAGGGCGCTCAGAGAAGAGACCCGCGCGCTTGGGATCGCACTGCACGGCTGGGGCGTCTTCCTGCACAACACCACGCTCGGCCTGGCCTTCCCGGACGTCACGCAGGAGAACTGCTTCGGCGACCGTGCAGCGCCGGCCGACCTATGCCCGTCTCACCCGGACGTCCGCGCATATGCCATCGCGTTGGGCCGCGCCATCGCCCGTCAAGGCGTGGACTCCGTGGTCGCGGAATCCCTCCACTTCGGGACGTTCGGCCACGGCTACCACCACGAACGCTCTTTCGTGGACCTCGGCCCTGCCGCCGAGTTCGCCTTGGGCCTGTGCTTCTGCCCGCACTGCCTGGCCCTTCTCCCGGACGCCGAAAAGGCCCGCGAAGTCGCCGCGCGATTGGTCGGGGAGGTGCTGGACGGCGGCCCGCCCGCCGCCGAACTCCCCGACGTCCTCACCGAGTACGCCCGTGCCCGCTCGCCGATCGTGACGTCGCTGGCCGCGGAGGTCGCCGCGGCCGTCACCGCCGAGGGCTCCCGGCTGACGTTCCTCGACCTCACCGGCGCCGTCCTGGGCTACGCGGACGGACGTCCCTCCGGCGCCCCGGCGGCCGCGTCCGCCTGGCGGATCGGCGTCGACCCCGCGGCGCTCGGCTCGGCCGTCCCGTCCTACGCCGTCCTCTGCTACGCCCACGACACCGCCCGCGTGGCCGAGGACGTGGCCGCCTACCGGGCCGCCCTGGGGCCGGACACCACGCTCCGCGCCGTCCTGCGCCCCGGCCATCCCGACACGACCTCGGCCGACCACCTGTCCGCCAAGGCCGCCGCCGCCCGCGCCTCCGGCGCCGGCACGGTCGACTACTACGCCTACGGCCTGTCCCCGCTGCCCGTCCTCGACCGCATCCGGTCCGCCGGGGCATGATGGGCGCATGAACGCGTGGATCACCGTCGCCGCCTACGAGAACGTCAAGGGCTGCCCGCCGCCCGCCGCCGCGCTCCGGCGTTGACTGCGTGACCGCGGCATCGACTGGATGCCGTTCCGGGCCGACGACGTCACGATAGGGCTCGCCTGCGGGCGCGACGACGACGGGCGCCCGCGCGGCTGGTACAGCGTCCAGGTGCGGGCCGAGGCCCTCCGGCCCCTCGGCCTGCACCCCGACCAGCCCGCGTCCCGGCCCGCCGGTCCCTCCCCTCCGGCCTGGTGGCACGCCGCCGCGGAGCGCGCGGCGCACTCGGGGCGGCTCAGTCCCGGGAGGCCGGGAGACGGCGGGCGAACATCGGGATGATGATCGCCGCGGCCAGGACGTGCGCGGCGCACAGCATCACCTTCGTCGAGGTCGCCGTGGCGCCCGCGGCGACGGGCGTCGTGAACGACAGGACCGTCAGCGCCACGGCGGCCCAGACGAACGTCCGGGACGGCCTCCGGGCGAACCGCGCGAGGAGCATCGCGAGGAGCGTCCCCCAGAAGGTGCTGATGACCGTCCCCATCGCGAACATCCCGACCATGATCGGATCGGCGGCGTCGGCGCCGACGCCGCCGGCCTCCATCGGGACGCCGGCCGCGCGGGCGGCCAGGCCGAACAGCTCGGTGGCGACCGACCCCGCCAGCGCCGCGGCGGCCCCGGTCAGCCAGATCGGGCGGGCGCCGCTGGTGAGCGTCTGAGCGATGTCCATGAGGTGCTCCTTTCAGGGCTTCTGAAAGGAGGTCGAACCCGCGCCGCCGAAATCGACATCATCCGCCGAACATCTCCGGCAGATCGAACGCGGCGAACACCCGCGCGTCCTGGAAGACGACGTTGCGCGCCACACCCCCCGGCGTCACGGTGAAGACCTGCAGGGTGTGCAGCCGGTACGCGCCCTCCGACCGCTGGTACGCGACAAGGGCCGGCTGCCCGTTGGCGGACGTCCGCGCCATCCGCCAGTCGGTGCCGGCCGTCGCGAACACCCGCGCCATGAACCGCCCGTAGTCGCGCCGCCCCCGGTACCAGAGCGGCACGGGCGGCATCTCCATGACGGCGTCGTCGGTCAGCAGCGCCACCAGCCCGTCGACGTCGGCCGCCTCGAACGACCTCACGTACCGGTCGAGGACGGCGCCGACCTCCGCGTCGTCCGGCTCGGTGACCTCCTCCTCCGCGACGCCCGCCACCCCCGCCCGGGCGCGCTGCAGGGCGCTGTTCACCGCGGCCGGGGACGTCTCCAGCAGCTCCGCCGCCTCGGCCGCGCCGAACTCCAGGACGTCCCGCAGGATCAGCACGGCGCGCTGCCTCGGCGGCAGTGCCTGCATCGCCGCCACCAGCGCCAGCCGCAGGCTGCCGCGTCGCACGACGCGCGAGGCCGGGTCGTCGAGCAGCGCGTCCGGGAACGGCTGCAACCACGGCACCTCGAACGCCGGGCTCAGCGGCGCGTCCGGGTCCTCGCTCGGCGCCCCGAGCCCGGACGGGAGCGGGCGCCGGGCCCGCCCCCGCAGCGCCGTCAGGCACACGTTCGTCGCGATCTTGTAGAGCCAGGTGCGGACGGACGCCAGGCGCGGCTCGTAGCGGTCCCGGGACCGCCACGCGCGCAGCATCGTCTCCTGGACGAGGTCCTCCGCCTCGTGCACCGAGCCGACCATCCGGTAGCAGTGCACCAGCAGCTCGCGCCGGTAGGAGTCGAGATCCTCGTCCATGGTGGTCTCCCTGTCAGCGTGCGGGCGCGTTGGCGTAGGCGGCGACGAGCCAGCGTCCGTCCCGGCGCGACAGCACCCACGTGGCGAGCCGCTCGCGCTCGGGCGGGAACTCCTGCTCCCCGGCCATGATGATGCCCGCCCTGCTGACGACGATCGCGGTGTCGCCGTACACGCGGACGTCCCGCGGCTCGTCCACTCCCCGGGAGCCCTTGAGCGGCCCCTCGAAGGCGGCGGCCATGAAGCCGCGCACGGCCTCGCGGCCCCGGTTGAACACGCCGGGCATCACCACGGTCGCGTCCTCGACGTAGAGGTCGGCGAACGCGTCGGCGTCGCCGTCGCCCCACGCCTGGTACAGCCGCTCGAACACCTCGTGGACGGCCTTCTCGTCGCTGTTCATCGCATGATCCCCTTCTCGACTTCGATCGGTCGAGGTGTGTACCGCGGGGAGCTCATCGATTCATCGCTCCTCCGGGAGAAATCTCGGAGAAGAGCAGCAGGGGCCCGGCGTGAGCCGGGCCCCCTGGCCGTGACCGACGCGTGGTCGATCACGGCCGGCCGGTGCGTCAGGCCTCAGACCACGCGTGGTCCAGAGCCGTCAGCGCCATGTGCACCTCCAGGTCGACGCCGCGCGCGATGCAGCTCTCGTCGACGTCGAAACCTCCCTGGTGCAGGTCGTACTTCGGCGTGCCGGGCTTGCGCACGCCGTAGCGCCCGAGGGCGCCGTCGACCAGTTCGAGGTAGAGGGAGAAGTCCTCCCCACCCATGCTCTGCCCCGTGGGGCCGATCTTGTCCTCGCCGAGCGCGAGACCACCGGCGTGCCGGAAGATCTCCACGCTCGTCGCCTCGTTCACCGTGGGCGGCAGGCCGAGCGTGGTGATCAGCTCCGCCTCGACCCTGTGCAGCTCGGCCACCAGGCCGACCAGCGCCGGCAGCGCGTCGAGCGCCGACCGCCGGTGCTGCGGGTCCAGGCAGCGCAGCGTCCCTTCGAGCTCTCCCACGATGGGGATCGAGTTCGCCGCCAGGCCCGACTGGATGCGACCCCATTCCAGCTCGTGGCCGGAACGCGCGTCGAACCTCTGGTCGAGCACCGCCGACAGCTCGCCCACCATGGCCGCCAGGGCCCGGATGGGGCTGCCGGTCAGGTGCGGCCGTGCGGTGTGGCCGCCCGCCCCGGTGGCCCGGATGAGGATCTTGTCGTAGGACGCCGTGATCGCTCCGGTCCGCAGACCGAGGAAGCCGACCTCCTGCGCCGGGTCGCAGTGCAGCGCGAAGATGCGCCGCACCCCGTCCAGCGCGCCGGCCGCGATCACGTTCCGCGCGCCGCCGGGGAGTTCCTCGGCGGGCTGGAAGATGAGCCTGACCGTGCCGCGGAGCAGGCCGGCCTCGGCCAGCATCGCCAGGAAGCGCCCCGCGCCCAGCAACATGACGGTGTGCACGTCGTGGCCGCAGTTGTGCGCCGCGTCCTCCACCGTCGAGCGGTAGGAGACGAGCTTGGTGTCCTTCTGGGGCAGCGCGTCGATGTCCGCGCGCAGCGCGATGATCGGTCCGTCGCCCCCGCGGATGTCGCAGATGACGCCGGTGCCGTTGGGCAGGACCCACGGCCGGAGGCCGATCGCCGACAGGAAGTCGACGATGATCTGGGTCGTGCGGAATTCCTTGAACGCGACCTCCGGGTGCGCGTGGAGGTCACGGCGGATGCCGATCAGCTCCTGCTCGCAGCGGGGGAGGTACTCGTCGAGCCCGCGCCTGATGCTGCGGGGGTCGAAACCGGACGCGTCCGCGCCCGGGGTCCAGATCCTGGACATGGCTTTCCCTTTTCTGTTTCGTTTGTTCGCGGCGTCTGATGATCGCCACGGGAATACCGTACACGGAATACGGGATTGCGCAACATATGCCGGCCTCGGCAAGGAGCGACCTTTGAGGATTTCCTAAATGGGAGAAAAGGGAAGACCGTTCAGAATCGGGCCTTATTCGCGCAAAAGGCCCTAGGTGGGGAAAGGCCGATTCCGTCCTTGATCGGCTGAGACGCTCAGAGCCGGGAACGCTGGGCGCGGGTGAGCTTCGCGACCACGAGGTCGTAGGAGTGGTCGACCAGCTCCCACACGTCCTCTTCGGGCACCGAGCCGTCGAGGACGACGGTGTTCCAGTGCCGCTTGTTGAGGTGGTAGCCGGGCGTGACCGCGGCGTGCCGGGCGCGGAACTCCTCCGCGAGACCCGGATCGCACTTCAGACTGACGGTGGGCGGCGACGCACCCAGCGGAACCAGCGCGAACATCCGTCCGGCGACCTTGAAGACGGCCACCTCGTCGCCGAACGGATAGTCCTCCAGCGCGCCCGGCTTGGCCAGGCACTCCGCGATCACGCGATCACGCCACGACTCCTCTGTCACTCCACACACCCTAGGTCGGCCCCGGCGCGCCGGGGCCGACCCGCGGGCGTCAGCGGAGGTAGGCGAGGCCGTCGATGCCGACCATGGGACGGCCCGAGGTGCCCGCCACGACGATCTTGATGGTGTGCGTGCCGCTGGTGCTCCAGGCGCGCGTCCACATCAGCTGGCGGTAGGCCGTGGTCGACGCCCGGGTGTCCAGCGTGCCGATCTTGACGCCGTCCACGTAGACGTACACGGCGCCGAGGTTGGAGGCGCGCTTGAAGATCAGGCCCGCGGTGCGCCCGGTGAACGTCCAGCTCGCGCTCGCGCCCCGGTACTTGCTGTACATGCCGCGCCCGCCCAGGTAGGAACTGGTCGTGCTGACGCCCCAGGTGCCGGTGCGGCGCGCGGCGCCCTCGGTCTGGCCGCCGGTGTAGCGGCTCAGGCTGGAGGTTCCGGTGTTGCCCGCGGCGTCGGTGCCGGCCAGCGTCCAGGTCTGGGTCGTGCCCGGCTTGGACACCGCGGCCCACTGGGTCGTCGTGGTGGAGAACGTCTTGGCCGCGGGCGAGGTGGCCTTCAGCGAGCTGAGGAAGCCGTTGTCGGCGGCCTTCCAGGTGAGCGAGACGGGCCACGCGCCGCTGTTGACCGTCGCCTTGCGCAGGGAGAGCGCCTGGGACGAGATGACGGGAGGCGTCGTGTCCGCGACGATCGTGAAGACGGGGGACGCCGAGGTCGTCCCGTCGGCGAAGGCGGCGTTCAGCTGGACCGAGTGCGTCCCGGGCGTGAGGGTCACCGTGGCGGACGTGGCCCCGGCGGCCGGTGTCGCGGCCGTCGCGCCGTCCACGCTGACGGTGTAGGTCGCGCCCTCGGCCGGCGTCCAGTTCAGCGTGGCCGTGCTCTTGGTGTAGTAGCGGCCCCCCGCGGCTGTGGCGCCGCTCACGGTGGCGCTCAGGGCCGGGACGGTGATCTGCTTGGCGGCCGTCCGGACGGCCGGAAGCGCGGAGTAGAGCTGCGCGCCAGGGCACGCGGTCGCGAACCCGTCGCGGTGACCGGAGATCGTGTTGAACTCGACCTGCTGCCCGTAGGGGTACTTCCCGCCCGTCCCGTTGGGGGCGGCCGACGTCAGCGTCGTCTTCGCCGTCGGGTCGACCCCGGTCAGCCCGAGCTTCCACGCGGCGATCTTCGCGACGCCGTCCAGGGCGGCCTTGGTGGGGGCGACGCCCGGGACGTCCGGGTCGTTCGCCGCCGTGTAGGTGCCGAGGACGGCGATCCCGGTGGTGTCGGTGTTGAACCCGTAGGTGTGGGCGCCGTGGACGGGGCGGTCGACGCCCCCGGCCCGCCCCTCGAAGACCGTGCCGCACTTGTCGACGAGGAAGTTGTAGCCGATGTCGTTCCAGCCCTGGCTCTGCACGTGGTACAGGAACACCGACTTGATCACCGACGGCGACTGGGTGCAGGAGTACTCGTTGCCCGTGTCGGTGTGGTGGACGAACGCGGCCTTGACCGAAGCGTCGTACTCCGGCGGCTCCTTGACGAGGGACTCGTCCGCGCCCCACCCGGCCCGCGCCACGATCGCCGGCTTCGGAGCGGTGACGGGCCCGGCGAGGGGCGTGGTCGCCGCCACCAGCCTCATCCCGGTGCCGCCGTCCGGCCCCGCCGCCCGCGGCGTCGCCGTCGCGGCGGAGGCGCCCGGGTCGATCAGGTCGACGCGCAGGCCCTCCGGCAGCGTGCGGCCCTTCTGCCCGGTCACGCGCACGTCGACACCGTTGGACGGGCCGACCCACAGCCCGTTCGTCCCTCCGCGTCCGCCCCGGTCAGGGGCATCGGCCAGCTCGGGCTCCAGGGCGCGCCACCCCGACCAGCGGCCGGTCTTCGCGTCCCGCGTGCGGATCCGCACGGTTCCCCTGAGCTCCTCGCGCGGCTTGTTCCAGGTGACGCCGACGAGGCTGAACGGCTCGGTCTCCGTGGCGGCCAGCCCCTTGGCCTTCTGGCCCGCGGCGGCCGCGGCGGCGATGTCGCCGAGGGCGCGGGCGTGGACCCGTCCGGGCCCCGGCCGGGTCGCGGACGCCGTGGTCGCCGTCGAGGTCGACGTCGACGAGACCGTCCAGACCACCGTTCCCGCCACCGCCACGGCGGCGAGCGACGTCCCGATCACTGTGCGCTTGAGCATGCTTCCCCGTTCACATTCCGACCCAGGTGATCATTCAGCGCCGGGGTCGTTCAGAACGTTACATCTCGTCCGACTCGGTTCGACCGGTGCCCTCGACAGGGCCTGCGCGAGGCAATGACCTGTCCAAAGCCGGGCCGGAGGGCACTCGCCGCGCCACCGGCGGGGTACCTCGGACACGAGCGCGATCGGGGGTGGGCGTGCGCATCCAGGGACCCGTCGCCCCCATGGCCGCGACCGCGATCGACCGCATCCCCCAGGAAAGGGCCTGCTCAGGCGGCTGTCGCTACGAGCCCAAGTTCGACGGGTTCCGCTGCGTCGCCCGGGTGGGCGAGGACGGCGATGTCCAGCTCTGGTCACGCCGTCTCAAGCGGCTGGACGCGGCCTTCCCCGAGATCGTCTCCGCCGTCTCCGGAACCCTCCCGCCCGGCACGGTGGTGGACGGGGAGATCGTCCGCTGGGGAGGCGACGGCCGCCTGGACTTCGCCGCCCTCCAGCGCCGCCACGTCACCCGCCGCACCGGCTCCCCGATCACCGAGCCGTGCCACTACGTCGTCTTCGACGTCCTGGAGGCCGGCGGAACGGACCACCGCCCCGCCCCCCTCTCCGCCCGCCGCGCCGAGCTGGAGCGCCTCCTGCGCGGCCTCCCCGGCACCTCCCGCATCGTTCTCTGCCCGCAGCTCCGCGACGTGGGCGAGGCCCGCCTGTGGTTCGAGATCCTCGTCGCGCAGGGCATCGAGGGCCTGGTCGTGAAGGCCGCGGGCGACCCCTACAAGGAGGGCAGGCGCGGCTGGTGGAAGGTCAAGCACCGCACGACGACCGAGGCGCTCATCGGCGGAGTGACCGGCAGCATCGAACAACCGCAGACCCTTCTCCTGGGCAGATACACGACGGCCGGGGTGCTCCGCGTGGTCGCCCGCACCACACCTCTCACTCCCCGAGCGCGCACCGCACTGGCCGGCGCCCTCTCGGAGGCCGGCCCCGGCCACCCCTGGCCGGAGCCCCTGCCCGCGGGCTGGGCCGGCGGCCTCCCCTCCACCAGAGACCCGATCCACTACACCCGGGTGGCCCCGGACGCCGTCGTGGAGATCAGCGTGGACGCCGCTGTGGAACACGGCCGCTGGCGCCACGCCGTCCGCTTCCTCCGCCTGAGACAGGACCTGACCCCCGGCGACGTCCCCCAGGACCTGAACCTGGAGTGATCCGGGAAACGCTCGGTAACGGGGCCGCGGGCCCGGTCAGGCGGCACCGGCGGGACGGCCGAGCCCGGCGAGGTGGACGGCGATGACCTCGCGCATCCGCGCCGGGGTGGTCAGGTGGGGATGGGTGGCGGCGTGGACGGCCAGGCCGTCGACGAGGGCGTGCAGCCGGTCGGTCTCGTACTCCACGGCGGGTTCGGGGACGTCCAGGGAGCGCACGAGGGAGCGGCAGCCCTCGCGCAGGAGGCCGTACCCCTCGCTCTGCAGGGCACGCAGCGTCGGATCGACCATCGCGCGGGCGGTGAAGGCCAGCCATACCCGGTTCTCGACGGCCCGCTCCTCGTCCATCGGCAGCAGCTCGGCCAGCACCAGCTCGGCGCGGCGCCGCTGATCGGGTTCGGGGGGCAGCGCCGCCATGCGTCGCTGGATCCGCTCGATGATCGCGCGCAGGGTGAACGCCAGCAGCTCGGACTGCGTCGCGAAGTAGTGCCGCAGCGACCCCATCGACAGACCGGCCTCGCTCGCCACGTTGCGGACCGAGGCCCGTTCCAGTCCGTCGCGCAGGACCACCCGCAACACCGCCGCCGCCACGTCCAGGCGCCGTTGCTCACCGTCCACCACTCTAGGCATCGCCCATTACTAGCACAGTCGTGCTACTATCCGCAGGAAGTAGCACAGTTGTGCTAGTACACGTCGAACGGAGATCGCCCGATGTGCCTGAGGTCCCCTTCGCGCCGCCCGTCCGGCACCGGTCCGTCGACAGGCGGCGGCACGGCCTCATCGCTGCTCCGTAACCGCGCCGTATGGCTGACCGCCCTGGGATGGGTGTCGGCGAACGCGCTGACGCTGGTCCTGGCCGGTCGCAGGCTCCCGCTCGACCTCCACGACGCCGGGGAGCGCACCACGTCCGCCTATCTGGTGGACCTCAACGTGCGGCTCGCCGAGGTCGTCCTCCTCATGGCCCTGGTCTTCCTCCTCACCCGGCGCCGGACCAGGCCCGACCTTGCGGCCCGCGCCCCCGAGCGCGCCACCGCGCTCCGCGAGACCCTGCTGCTCCTCGCCTACGGCGCGGGCGGGCTCGCCCTCGGGTTCGCGGTGGGGCGGGCGTTCGGCTGGCACCCGTTCGGCCTGCACCTGGCCGGCTCGATGAACGAGACGAACGACCACGTCACGCGGGCCGAGGCGATCGTCTGGGCGGGGTACAACCTGGTGGTGTTCGCGATCGCGCCGCTGGTGTACTTCCGGCGCCGCTACTCCGCCCGGGCGCTCAACCTGGTCTCCGCCGACCGGCGCGGCGACCTCCGCCTGATCGTCGTCGTGCTGCTGGTCGAGGCGGCCGTGCAGACCGCCGCGCTGCGACCGGAGATCTTCGACCTCGGCGCCAGGCAGCTCCTGCTCGGCGCGCCGCTCACCTTCGTCCTCTACATGGCCGGGACGGTCCTGCCGACGATGGTCTTCGTCCACGCGATCCTGATCCCGCGCTTCGCCAGGCTGACCGGCTCGACCGCGACCACCGTGATCTTCGGCGGAGTGGTCTACGCGGCCCTGCACGTGTCCGACTCCTGGGCGGAGTACGGCTCCCCCCGGGCGGCCGCCGTCTCGATCGCCTTCCTGCTGCTCACCTACTTCGGCCCCGGCATGGTGAAGGCCTGGCTGACCGTGCGCACCGGCAACGCGTGGGTGCACGTCTGGGCCTACCACGCCCTGGCGCCCCACACCCTGGTCGACACACCCCACGTCGCGCATACCTTCGGCATCCACCGGTGATCCAGGCGGGAGGCTCCGATCCCGCGGCGGCACCTCGCGGAACCGCTCGACCGCCGGACGCTCGGCGACCCGGCGCCGGATAAATCGGATTACTGATCGTGATTCCCTGGCGACTCTCCCCGTATATACGGTAAAACAGACACTGATGTTCTTCTGAGCTTGTCGCCGGACGACCGGGATCTGCCGATCCTCGCCAAGGGCCGCGGCGCCAAGGGCATCTCCATGCACGAGAGTCGACCTGAAAGGCATCGCCAGATGACACGTCCATCGGACGACAAGGGCACGGACGCCGGCGGTCTCTCCCGCCGCAAGCTCCTCAGGGTGGGCGCCGGCGTCGCCCTCGGCGCGGGCGCCGTCGGCGCGGGGTGGGTCGGCTTCAGCCAGGACGGGCGGCAGGCGACGGTGCGGACGGCCGGCGGACCGGGCGACCCGTCCAGCCCGACCCTCGCGACCAAGATCAAGAACCTGAGCGGCCCGGTCGAGACCGGCCCGTTCGCCTCGCCGTGGACCGACCTCGGCATCCCCGTGCAGTGCCCGGACGGCACCATGCTCTTCGTCTGCGGCGACACCTTCAACGGCGACCACGTGCCGAACCCGGGCGAGCCCGCCGACGACTGGCGCGCCCCGGTGGGCCTGCGCTCCAGCAACGGCGACGTGAACAACCTGCGCATCGACGGAAGCGTCGGCGGAGGCCACGCGAGGGCCCTCGTCGACGAGCCGCACAACCCGGTCGGCGACAAGGCCACGACGGCGATCCCGTCCGACGCCTTCGTCGTGGACGGCGTCATGTACATGCACCTCATGCGCGGGGTCATCTACGACACCCACCACACCGACTTCTGGCGCTCGACCGACAACGGCGAGACCTGGGAGTACCTGTGCCAGTGGCCGGGCGACCTGCACGGCGGCCAGTTCCAGCAGAAGACCTACGCGGTGGCCGCCGACGGCTGGTGCTACGTCCTGTCGACGGTCTTCAACCGCGACCGGGACTCGGGGATGCTGCTCCACCGGGTGCGCAAGGAGCGGCTCGGCGACCCGAACGCCTACGAGCCCTGGGGGTACGCCGACGGGGACTGGCGCTGGGGAGCGCCCCCGACGACGGTCTTCGGCGTCCGCAAGTGGGGCGAGATCTGCTTCCGCGCCATGGACGGCAAGTACGTCCTGACCTGGTTGAACATGAACCCGCTCTCGATCCGGGCGATGGTCTTCCCGCTCCCGACCTCGGACCTGACGCGGACGCTGGAGCAGACGCTGATCCTGCCGTCCGACCCCCGGGCCGAAGCGGCCAACCTCGTCGCCAGCCCCTACGGCGGCTTCGTCGTCCCCGGCTCGACGTTCGGCAACTTCCACATCATCGTCAGCCAGTGGTACGACCCGCGGAACTACCGGATCATGCAGTACAAGATCAACATGCTCTCCTGAGCGAGGACCGGGCGCCGTCCCCCGGCGGCGCCCGGCTCGCCCGACCGCCCCCAGACGAGGCCGGCGGCCCGTCCGAGGGCGGTTTCTTCTTGTCACGCGACCGCCGGCAGGCCGGGCGTCACCCGGCCTGCCGGCGGTCGGAGTCCCTGGAGGGACGACGAGGGTCAGGCGGCCTCGATGCGCTGGGCGAGCCAGGCCTCAAGGACCTCCAGGGCAGGGCGCCCGCTGTCGTCGACGGGCTCCGTGCCGTACATCACGTGCCGCCGCGTGCCGTAGAACACCGCCGCGTCGACGCCCTCCTTGACCAGGTTGCTCGGGTTGAGCCGGGTCTTCAGCAACCGGTTGAGCGTGCCCTTCGGCAGCGGCACGCCGGCCACGTCCAGACCGTGCTCGGTCAGGTCGGTGATCTGGGGGACCAGGGAGAGCAGGTCGACGCCGAAGAAGGCGTTGAGCGACTTCACCGGGTCGGCCGGGTCGATCTTCGGAGGGTGCTTCGGGTCGAAGTCGTCCAGCTTGTTCTGGATGGCGCGCAGGTCGCGGGTGATCCGGACCCAGTCGACGCGGTCGAGGATGGCCAGGGCCTCCCCGACGGCCCGCTCGGGGGAGCCGGGCGGCCACATCGCCAGCAGCGCGGCGAGCGGGGTGAGGTCGACCCGGTTGGCCGTCTCGGCCAGCGGCATCAGCCGGTCCTCGATCGCGACCAGGGAACGGTAGACCCCGCGCGTGTCGCCCCGCTGGGCGTACGCGGGGACGGCCCGCGCGGCGCGCTCGATCCCGCGGTAGTCGATCCTGCTGATCCCGCCGATGACGTTGCTCGCCTGGGCCAGCAGCGCGACGGGCTGGAGCCCCTGGATGACCTTGGTGACCTTGGCCACCTGGTCGGCGGGCAGCCCGGTCAGCGGCGCGGCCTTGGCGGCGGCGGCGAGGGCCGCCCGCGCCAGCGCGGCCGTGTCCCCCGCCTTCGCGGCGGCCTGCACCGCGTCGAGCTCGTTGGCCAGCCCCACCAGGTCGGTGTTGGCCAGCGCCTGGAGCACCTGGCCCGCGATCTGGTTCTGCGAGCCCGGCGGGGAGTTCAGCAGCGTGTTCACCACGACGGGGTTCGCGACCGCGCGGGTGAGCGCCTGCAGCGGGCCGACGAGCCTCGCGAGGTCGCCGGCCGTGCGGGCCGCCCCGGTGGTGTCCTTGCCGCGCGCCTGGCCGGTCAGCGTCTTCACGCCGTTGGGGACGGCGGTGAGGTCGGCGGGCCTGCCGTTGACGGTGCCGAGGTCGGTGGAGAGTTCACGCTCCGCCGAGCCCTGCAGGTTGGCGATGCCGACACGGCTCAGCACGGTGCCGAGGGTGGCGGTGAGCTCGTTCTCCTCCGGCAGGGCGCAGTACAGGTCGCCCTTGAGGCACACGTTCGCGACCCGTCCGGACAGCTCGCCGAAGCCCCCCGGCCGCGGCCCGGCGAGACCCCGGGTGCCGGGGAGCGGATCGCCGAGGTTCACCTCGCCCTTCGTCCCCCTGCCGGGGTCGGCCACGCCTCCGCCCGCGACGTAGGAGGCGGCCGGGACCGGACCCTTCCCGGCCCCGATCTGGGCGGCGATGTCGCCGTTGACGTCCGCGCCCTGGCTGAAGCCGAGCCCGACGAACCGGGTGCCGGGGCAGTCCCGGGAGATGTCCGTCATCGCCTTGCGGGCGGCGTCGATCCCGGTCTGCTTGGAGTCGTTGTAGGTCTTGCCCTGGTCGAACGCGGTCGCGTTGTAGCCGACCCAGTACGAGGAGATCCGGTCGCCGAACCGCCGTTCCAGCGGCTCGGTGATGCCGCGGAGCATGCCGACCGGCGTGTCGGGGTCGGCGGCCGACGTGGTCTCCCAGGTGCCGGGCACGACGATCAGCTTGATCGGGGTGCAGGACATGGCCCCGGACGTCCGCGCGGCGTTGACCGGCCCGTCCGTGTTCAGCAGCGGCACCGCGGCGGCGGCCGCGACCGCTCCGGCCACCGCGACCGCGACGGCCGGCCTGCGGTAGCGCCGCCACTGCGGCCTCCTGGCGTGCAGTCCGGCGCTCACCGCCGGCCCCTCAGCGCGCAGTAGGCGTCCTGGGCCGCCGTGACGACCGCGGTGCCCGCCTTGTCGGGGATCATGTTGTAGCGGTTGGTGGCCATGACGACCTGGTCCTTGCCGTCCGGGCTCGTCAACCACTGGCTGAAGTAGCCGATCACGGCGCCGTTGTGCGAGTACGCGGTGCCGCACGGGGTCTTCATCATGATCACGCCGAGGCCGTAGGGCTTGTCCGGGGACGCGACCTGTTGGAGCTCCCGCTGCTGCGCGGGAGGCAGCAGGCGGCCCGAGGCGAGCGCGCGGGTGAAGTCGGCGAGGTCCTCCTGGGTGGAGACCATGGCGCCCGCAGCGCCGAACATCTGGACGTTGGAGAACGAGATGTCCCGGATGGTGAAGTAGCCGTGCAGCCAGTTCCCGTACAGCTTGGGGTCGGCCTCGGGGAACGTGGTGTCGCTGAGGCCGAGCGGCTTGATGATCCGGTTGGTCACCTCGACGGCCGGGTGGTGCCCGGTCGCGGCCTGGATGATCAATCCGCCGAGGACGTAGTTGGTGTTGGCGTAGTTGAACTTGGCGCCGGGCGCCGACAGCGGCTTGTTGGCCGTGGCGGCCTTTACCAGCTCGCGGGGGTCCCACTTCCGGTAGGGATTGATGTCGGCGACGTAGGACCCCGAGATCCGCAGGTCGTGGATGTAGTCGGGGAGCCCGCTGGTGTGGTTGAGCAGCTGCCGGATCGTGATCTTGCGGCCGTCGTTGCCGTTCGCCGCGACCAGACCGGGCAGCCACCGGTCCACGGTGTCGTTCAGCGACAGCTTGCCCTCGGCCTCCAGCTGCAGCAGGACCGTGGACACGAACGCCTTGGTGTTGCTGCCGATGCGGACCTTCGCCTTCGGGTCGGCGGGCACGCGCATGAACATGTCGCCGTGACCGGCTGCGGCGTACTGGGTGTCGGCGCCGCTGCGGGCCATCCCGATCACCCCGGGCAGATGGTGCTCCGACTGGAGCCTGGCCACGCGCTCCTGGAGGCCGGCGGCCCGCACATCGTTACCGGCCTCGGTCTTCGCGCCGGCCGAGGCGACCGTGGCCTCCCGGTCCTGGACGCCCATCGTCACCGCCGTCACGGTGGCGGCCGCCGCGACCAGCGTCGCGCCGGCGCGGACAAGGAACTTCCGACTTCGCATTCGGTCTCCCAGACAATTCGACGATCGTGTCTGCGACGCTAGTGAGACCCGTTGAAATTACGATGACAGGCGAATATCGAGGCGGCTCGTCCTGTTATTTTCGACCACACTTTCACGGGCATGCCGAAAACGCGCCGAACGCTTCTCGGATTCGTTCGGCGCGTGGTTCCGGAGAAATGGACGGTGAACGGCGGCTAAAGGAGTGAAGGCGCCCCTGCGACGGCGACCAGACCGGCTCTGCCCAGGGCCGGCGGGTCCTCCGCGGCGAGTTCTCGCGCGAACAGCGCGAGCAGCCCGTTCAGCCGGTACTGGTGGACGGACGGCTGCTGCACGAGGTTGGCGTCCACCAGGTTCTCAAGCGCCTGCTCGGCCCCTCGCGCGCCCCAGCCGAGGGCGGCCGCCAAAGCCCGATGGCCGGATCGCCCCTCAGGCGCCGCCCCCAATGCGCGGAACGCTCGGCGCTCGGCGGCAGGAAGCCGTTCGTAGGAAAGCCGGAAAGCCCCTTCCACGCTCCGGTCCTCCGCCGTCAGCTCGTCCAGGCGGCGCCGGGCATCGGCCATCCTGTGCACCAGATGCCCGATCGCCCAGGACGGGCGGCTCTGCAGGCGCGCGCCCGCGATGCACACCGCCAGGGGCAACCGGTCGCACATGGCCGCCAGCTCCCGCACGGCGACCGGCTCGGCCGCGGCGCGCTCGGCGCCCACGATCCGGGTCAGCAGCGCCTCCGCCGCCGTCCGGGTGAGCGCCCCCAGCGAGACCCGGCGGTCCACGTCCAGCCCGACCAGCCGCCGGCGGCTGGTGACCAGCACCCTGCTGCCCGCCCCCGCGGGGAGCAGCGGACGCACCTGGTCGGCGCCGGACGCGTCGTCGAGGACCAGCAGCAGGCGCAGCCCGGCGGTCGCGCTCCGCCAGGACGCCGCGAGCTCGTCCAGGTCACCGCCCGCGGGCCCGGCGCCGACGGCCCGCAGCAGCCGGCGCAGCGCGCGTTCCGGCGGCACCGCCTCCCGCCGGTCGCTGTGCCCGTGCAGCTCGACGAACAGGCAGCCGTCCGGGTGCTCGCCGCGCAGCGCCCGCGCGGCGCGCACCGCGAGCGCGGTCTTGCCCGCCCCCGCGACCCCGTCCACCGCGGCCACCGCGAGGCCGCCGCCGGTGAGCAGCGCCAGCTCGTCCTCTCGTCCGACGAGCTCCCCGACCTCCGCGGGCAGCTCGTCGGGGACGCGCCGCGCGGAGGCGACCCGCCCACGCCCCTCGTCTCCCGCTTCGTCCCGCGGAGCGAGGTCCAGGGCCGCGTCGTCACCCCGCAGCACCGCCTGATGCACGCGCCGAAGCCGGTCGCCCGGCTCCACCCCGAGGTCCTCCACGAGCCGGCGGCGCAGGTGCGAGTAGACGGCCAGCGCGTCGGCCTGGCGGCCGCTCCCGTACAGCGCCCGCATGAGCAGCGAGGTCAGGGCCTCGCTGTGGGGGTGCTTGGGGATCAGGGCGTGCAACTCGCCGACCGCGTCCACGAACCTGCCGAGCTGGAACTGGCACTCGACCTTCTCCTGCAGAAGGGTGAGCCTGCGCTCCTCCAGCCGCAGGCGCTCCGCCTCCGCGAACGGCCCGGGCAGCCCGGCCAGCGGTTGGCCCTGGAACAGCCCGAGGGCCGCGTCGCAGGCGCTCGCCGCGGCCGCGAGATCGCCGGACCTCCTCGCGGCGGCCGCCGCGTCCGCGGCCTCGTCGAGGCGCAGCACGTCGACCGCCGTCCCCCGGCTGACGAAGCGGTAGCCGCCCCGCTCCCGCGCGATCACCGACTCCTGCGCGTCCTCGCCGAGCGTGCCCAGGCTGCGGCGGAGCCGGTGGACGTACACCGGCACGATCTTGTCGCCGGAGCCGGGCGGATCGACGCCCCAGACGCCGTCGAGCAGCTCCCGCCGGCTCACGGTCATGTCCGGGCGCAGCAGGAGCGCGGCCAGGAGGGCCTGCTGCCTGAGGGGGCCGAGGTCGAGCCGGGTCCCGCCGCGCCAGGCCCGGACCGGGCCCAGCACGGTGAATTCGAGCAGGCGGGGGGCCGGGTCCGGCATCGTGCCCGAGGTCATCGCCATCGCCATCATCAGACCGATCTCTTCGAACTGCTGATCAGGGACGGTCCGCGCGTGTGAGGGAGCATCGCGGACCATGGCATAACTTTGTAATGGGTAGGTTATTACTATGGGATGGCGCGGTGCGGCGATTGGTTCGGACCGCCCGCGTGGCGATCGTCACGTCACCGCGCGGGGCGCGGCCGCCGACCCCGGCGGGGCGCCGGCTCCCGCGCGACGACCCCGGCCGTCTCGGCGTCGAGCAGCGCCTGCCCGGCGGAGCGCTCGGCGGCCTCGCGCTCGTCTCCGAGCCCGACCAGCAGATTGATCACATGCGGGCCCAGCACGT
Source organism: Actinomadura sp. NPDC048021 (assembly GCF_040653135.1). NCBI lineage: Bacteria > Bacillati > Actinomycetota > Actinomycetes > Streptosporangiales > Thermomonosporaceae > Actinomadura > Actinomadura sp. NPDC048021. Next base: position 205,612 of record NZ_JBEZJQ010000002.1, on the reverse strand, counting down.
GCAGCACGCCCCGGCCCTCCTGGCCGAACACCCCCGTGGTCTCCAGCAGCACGTAGCCGTGGATCATGCACCAGATCTGCCCGGCCACCAGGACCGGGTCGTCCCGGCGGATCCGCCCCGCGTTCATCGCCCGCCGCACCTGCCGGGGGAGCAGCGCGAAGGCGTCGTTCAGCTCGGCGGCGGTCGCCGGCGTGCCCTCGGCGGTCAGGTCGTGCCCGAACGACGGCAGCGCCCCCGGCGAGGCGAGCCCGAACATCAGCCGGTAGCGCTGCGGGCTGGCCGCCGCGAACTCCCGGTAGGCCAGCCCGAGGACCAGCAGGTCGGTCACCGGGTCGTCGGTGTCGGGCACCTGCCGCAGGTGCCGCTCGAAGCGCGCGAACGCCTCCCGGCCGAGCGCCTCGTACAACCCGGTCATCCCGCCGAAGTGCGTGTAGACGGCCATCGTGGACGCCCCGATCTCCGCGGCGACCCCCCGGGCGTTCAGAGCCTCCGGCCCCCGCTCCTCCAGCAGCCGCATCCCGGCCCCGACCAGCTTCTCGCGCGTCCCCGACGTTTTGGGCATGACAATGTTATAGCGCGCCGGGAACGGTCCGCATTCACCTGAACGGCCATGTCTTTCTGGTGTGGCGGTATCGACGCTCCCCGCGGGGTCAGGCGGTGCCGGGAACGCCGGCCCGCTCGGTGGGCACTGCCGGAACGACCTTGAGAAAGGCATTGGCGATCTCCTGGTACCCCGCCGCGGTCGCGTGGCCGTCGCCGTCGCTGCACTGGTACGTCCACGTGCAGATCCGGGCCACGCCCCGGGGGACGGCGCCGTACGGAGGGGCCGTCACCTCGGTGAGGTCGTGCCCGGCGAAGGCGCCGTTGACGTCCGCGACCCGGAATCCGGCGGCGAGGTAGACGCCGTGCTCGTAGGCGTTGAAGGTGTCGACGACCGGTACGGAGGCGAGGGCGGCGGCCTTGCCGCCCGACACCCAGGACGCCAGGCCGGGGTTGTAGTAGTTCATGGCGGCGTAGGCGGGCCCGCCGCCTCCCGCGCCCCGCAAACGCGCGGTGATCTGCGGCAGGTTGGCGACCAGCGAGCCGACGCCCCGCACCGCGCAACCCGCGTCGACGCTCCCGCCGGGCAGGCAGCCGTTGGTGTCGTTGGCCCCGATGTCGAGAGTGACGTACCGGACGCGGCCGGCGTGCGTCGTCAGGAAGGCCTCGGCGGCCTTCAGTTGGGAGCCCTCCGCGTATCGGCAGATACCGCCCTGAAGCATCGTCGTGGTGGTCTCCCCGGGACACCCGAGCTTCACCAGTTGGAGCCGAGGATTCCGTGCCTTCAGCGCGGCATGGAGCCGGTCGGTGTAGCCCTGATCGGTCGGCCCCGCCCCGGCCTGAACGCCCACGGACAGCGAGTCGCCGAGCGCGAGGTAGTACTCCGGACCGCTCGCCGAGGCGACGGGCCCCACCAGGCCCGTCCCCACCACAGCGGCGACCACGACGGCGATCGATCTGACCAGCCCCATCCCCGCTCCAGCGACCTCGGCTTGAGCGCACCCCACCCGGCGCGCGCGTGACCACGCTAACAGACATCAATGTCTATTTGAAGGGACGAACGACCGCCCCCGGCGAGGCGACCAGGGGACGGGCTTGCGCTCAGGTGTGGAGTGTGGCGGCGAGGCGTTTGGGGGCTGAGAGCCGCCAGGCTTCGGTGACCAGTTCGCGCAGCTCCTCGGGGTCGACGGTGGCCAACTGGACCTCGACCCACCCGAAGCGTCCGCTGGCCCAGGACGGGGCGAAGGTGCCGGGGGCTTCGGCGACGAGGGCGGCCTGCTCCTCCCGGGTGGCTTTGAGCAGGACGAAGCCGTCGTTCTCGTTAAGGTAGCAGAATCCCTTGCCGCGGACCCGGAAGCCGGTCAGATCCGAGAACGCCTCGCGCTCGGTGACCTCCGGCAAGGCGAGCACCGTACGCAGGAACTCCTCAGCACGCATGCCCGAAGATGTACCAGCCGGGTAGGACGCTTCATCGCAGAGGCTCGTAGAAGGAGTCGACGGCGGCTTGACCGGTGTAGTTCGGACCGGCCTGGTCATCGGCTCCGAGGTACCGGTAGGGGAACCGCACCTGCCCGTACCCGTCGCGGGAGATGCGGCGGCGGACGGAGTCGTAGGCGAACCCCTGCGCGCGCAACTGGGCCGTGAGGCGACGGCCTGCCGGAGCGCCGTCCTCACGGCGGACGGAGCGGGCGTCGAAGTTGGCGACGAACCGGCCGTGATCGGTGAGCCACGACGCGATACGGCTCAGGACACCGAGCTTGTCGCCCACGTAGTGCAGCCCGTGCACGCACGTGATCAGGTCGAAGCGGCAGCCGGGGACCCAGTCGGCCACCGAGCCGCTGACCAGGCGCAGCATCGCGGGGACGGAGCCCGGGACGAAATGGTCCACGAGGTCGAGACCGGTGATCTCGACCTGTCCGGTCATGCCGCGACCGGCCAGGAGGGAGGCCGCCTCGACGGGTGCCCGTCCGCTCCCGCAGCACAGGTCCAGCCACCGCACGGGTTGCGAGGCCCTGGCGCGGGCGCTGATCTCGGTCAGGACGTCCATGCCGAGCTCTCTGCCGTAACCGTTGGAGCCGCTGAGGGACCGCTCGCGATTCATCGTGCAGTTCGCCACGACCGACGATCTCGCCAGTTCGCCATCATCGAGCAGCCGCGTCACACCGGCATTGTGGCCCACTGGCGTCGTGCCGTGGTCGGGACTCAGTTGCGGCATAGGCGGAACGTGCCGAGGGTCATGTCGTTTCGGGGTTGAGGGTTCTCGTTATCGATCGCCGGGCCGCGATGCGGGCGGGGACGGCCGTCAGCGCGGCCGTCGCGGGGAGGGCGGCGAGCGCGGCGGTGAGCAGCGACCACGTGGGCGGCCAGACCGTGTTCGGGGCGCTGAAGGGCAGGCACAGCAGGAGGCCCATAAGGATGCCCGCTAGGGCGCCGGGCAGGGTCGGCAGCAGCTGCGCGGTGGACAGTCCGGCGGTGATCTGCCCGGGCGTGGCGCCGAGGGTGCGCGCGACGGCCATGGTGTGCCTGGCTTCCTGCGCCGTGGTCCAGGTGATGGTGACGGCGTTGACGGCGGCGAGGACGATCAGCGCGGCGGTGACCCCCAGGATCACGTGGTGCTCCTGGGCGTTCCGCAGATCGTTCGCCATGGAGGAGCCCGGGTGGTCCTTCGCGGGCTGGGCGTAGATCACCAGCAGGCCTGTGATCATGACCAGGGTGGCCGCGGTGCTGCAGGCATGCAGGACGGCGCGGCGCGGGCGGCGGGCGACCAGGCGCAGCCCGAGCAGGAGCGGGGTCGGCAGCAGCGCGGACACCCTGGTCAGCAGGCCCCGGTGCCGGGGCGGGCGGGCGCTGTCGGCGAGTGCGGCGACGGTCTCGGTGCGCAGGGCCCGCACGGTCGGACCGAGGGTGGTGAGACCCGCCACGGCCAGGGCGACGATGGTCGTGAGCGCGATGGTGTCACCGGCCGGCCCGGTGGCGGCGGTGAGCAGGCTGGCGCTGGGATTGACGATGGCGGGCTCGATCAGCCGTGCGACGACCAGGCCCAGGACGTCGGCGAGGAGCGCCAGGGACAGGTACTCGGCGAACAGGACGGCGGCGATGAGGCCGGGTGTGGCGCCGACCGCCTTGAGCAGCCCGACGCGGCGGATCTGTTCGGCGGCGCGTCCCGCGGCCAGCGTGGCCACGCCGCCGATGGCCAGGAAGCTGAGCAGCCAGCTCCCGATGACCAGGATCGGCTGGCTGTCCCGCAGCATGACCGAGTCCTGCTCGGCTATGTGCTGCCAGGCCCTGATGTTCACCAAGGTGTCGGTGGGCGCCGGACCTACGGCGGGGTCGTGCCTGGTGAACGTCCAGGCCGAGCCGGGATCCCGCAGCCTCAGGTTGATGAGGGAGGTCACCGGCACCTCGGGCGACGCCAGGGGACGGGCGTCCCGTTCGGTCATCCAGACCAGACCGCCGCCGTCGCTCGGCCCCCCGCCCGGACCGATCCCCGGCGCCCACGGGTACACCGCGTGGGACGCGGTCACGGCGATCCCGACGATGGGCAGCGAGCGGCCGGCGACGGTGGCGTCGTCACCCACGCGGACGCCCAGAGCGGTGGCGAAGCCGCGTTCGACGACGACGCCGCCGGGACGGACCCAACCGCCCGATGTCACCAGCGGACGGTCGATCGGGCCCGGCGTCGGATCCGCGACCTGCACCACCGCGGCTCCCGTGGAGCCGTGCGCCGTGAGCTTCGTGTAGTACTCGCGGTACGGCCCGCTGTGCGCGACCACGCCGGGCGCGTCCTCCAACGACTTCAGGGCGTCGATGGTGGTCGGGCTGGTGTCCGGTGAATACGCGACCACGTCCGGTCCGGCCGTGGCCGCCCGTGTCTGCCGGTAGAGGGTCTCCGTTGCGCCGTCCACCGATCGGCCCAGGCTCAGCGCGGCGGTGGCGGCGATGATCGAGACGAGGAGGATCGCGGCCTGCGCGGGATTGCGGCGGACGTCGGCCACGACGAGGCGGACGACGAGGAGGATGCGCCCCACGGCGTTCAGTCCCCCAGTTCGATCAGCCCGCCGAGGCGCCCGCCGCGCCCCGCCAGCCGGGTGTCGTCGACGAACGTCCCGTCCCGCATCGAGATGAGCCGGTCCGCGGTGGCCGCGACCCGCTCGTCGTGCGTGACGATCACCAGCGTCTGGCCCGCGGCGCGCAGGTCGTCGAACAGCCTCAGCACGTCGAGCGTCGCCGTGGTGTCCAGGTTCCCGGTCGGCTCGTCGGCCAGCAGGACCAGCGGGTCGTTCGCCAACGCGCGGGCGATGGCCACCCGCTGGCGCTGCCCGCCCGACAGCTGCCAGGGCAGATGCCGGGCGCGGTCTGCGAGCCCCATCTGCTCCAGCAGGGCGGCCGCGCGGCGCCGGGCCGCGCGCGGCGAGTGCCCGGCCAGGAGTGCGGGCAGCTCCACGTTCTCCGCCGCGGACAGCTCCTCCACCAGGTGGAAGGCCTGGAAGACGAAGCCCACCGACCGGCGCGCAGCCGGGCCAGGGCCCGCTCGCTCAGCACGTCGATCCGCCGCCCGGCCAGCCACGCCTCCCCGCGGGTCGGCCGCTCCAGGCCGCCCAGAATGTGCAGGAGTGTGGACTTCCCGCAGCCACTCGGCCCCGTCACCGCCAGCGCCTGCCCCGCCGGGACGTCCAGGTCGACTTCATCGACAGCCCGGACAAGGCCCGGCCCCTGTCCGTGCTCCTTGCTGAGGCCGCGGACCCGCACCACGGCGCCGCACTCGTTCATGCATCCCCGGATTCGTTCTCGGTTCTCGACCAGACGCGCTCGCAGGCCGCCAGCCAGCGCAGGTCCGCCTGCAACCGCAGCGCGACCCCCTCCAGGAGCAGGCCGGAGGTCGAGCCGTCCGGCTCGGCCAGCGCCGCGCGCTGCACGTCGCCCAGGCGCCGCAGCAGCTCGCGGCGATGGGCGTCCACCAGCTCCACCGGATCGGCGAGCCGCGCCGCCGCGGCGGCGGCGAGCTTGAGATGGAACTCGGCGAGATTCGGCTTGGGCCAGCTCACCTCGGCCACCCAGGCGGCCACGCGCCGCTGCCCGTCCGGCGTCAGCGCGTAGATCTTGCGGTCCGGTCGGTCCGGCGCCCCGCCGGTCCGTTCGCAGACGACCAGTCCCGCCTTCTCCAGCCGTGCCAGGGTCACGTAGATCTGGCCCGCGTTCATCGACTCGCCGAGCGGTCCGAGCGCGCGCCGCAGCCGTTCGCGCAGGCGGTACCCGTGCGACGGTTCCTTCGCGAGCAGCGCCAGCACCGCGTCCTGCATGCATCACCCCTAACGGCTAGCCAATAGATAGCGGTTATTCGTTGCGGACGTCAACCGGGAGCGCGCCTGTGGAAGCAACCTCGGTCGCTACCGGGTCCGCGGGTCCTGGGTGGGGTCGGCGTACATCCGCGGGCACCCGCGCTCGGCCGCATCGGCGCGCAGTTCGTAGTGCCAGGGTTCGTTGGCGTAGACCTGGCACAGTCCATACTGCGCCCCGTGTCTCGACAGCCATTTCGCGGCGTCGGACCGCCCGATGTCGACGGCCTTTCCTTTCACGTGAAGCGATTTCGCCGCGGTGGCCACCCAACGGGCGGCCGCCTCCTCGGATCCGTATTTGGAGACCGCTTCGCGGAGAAGTCGATTCTGGTACGCCGGGGAGCGCCAGCCGCTGTTGACGTAGAACGTGGTCCTCTCGCCCGCGGCGTCCGTCGCGGCCCGCCGAAGGGCCTTGAGGAGTTCTGGATCCAGGTTGGTCACGGCCGGGAACGCGTCGTTGAAGACGGTCACGCCGTCCGGGACGACGCCGTCGGCCTCGCCGATCGCCCCAGGGAGTCCGCGGCGCGCGGGCATCTTGCCGGGCGTGGTTCTCCGGTCGTCGCGATGGCCGTCCGGGGAGGGGGCGGCGGACGGCGGAAATGACCGGGCAGAGGAGGACGAGGAATTCTGCCACTGATAGGCGAGCGCCGGTGCGATCATGGCTAGGGCGACTGCCAGGGCGATGCCGATGTACCGGAGAAGTGCGCGGGCTTCTTTTCGCGTCGAGAGTGGTAGTGATGGCATTCTGCCAGTCAAGGCAGCGGGGTGTTGCCATGCCGTATGGGGTTTTCGATATGCCGACGATATGCCGTCAGAGGAGGTCGGCCACCGCCGCGTGCAGGTCGAGAAGGGCGGGGATCTGTTCGGACGGACGCCGGCCCATGCCGCATTCGGTGGCGACGCCGAACGTCTTCACCGCCCCGCGCGCCGCGTCGATCCTCGCGCGGGCGCCGTCGAGTCCGTCCGTGGCGTGCACGAGCCCGAGGAACAGGGTGGTCTCCGCCGGCAGCGACAAGCCCGACAGCGGCGCGAAGTACGCCTCATCGGCACGGTCGCGCGGCACCGGCATGTGCACCCAGTCCAAGCGCCGCCCGAGGCCCCCGGCGAGGCCGTCGGCGACGGCCACGAGCTTGGACGTGTCGGCGGGCTCGACGAAGTGCTTGTGCTCGAAGTCGCCGTAGCAGAGGTGGTATCCCAGCTCGACCTCGTCCGGCACGGCGTTTCCGAGCCGGACCAGGCGCGTCAGGGTCTCGGCCAGGCGGGACGGATAGTCCGTGCCGTACCAGGCCGGATAGACCCCTTCGAAGACGGCGAACTCGACCGCGGTGTCCCACTGGACGGCCAGGTCCGCGGGCGGGACCACGGCCAGGATCTCCTCCAGTTCGGCCAGCAGCCGGGCCTCGTACGCGGCTTCGAGTTCCGCGTGACGCGCACCGATGAACGCGGCGACCACGGCGATCGGTGTCGGCAGGCTGACCTGGAAACGCACGTCCGGCGCGATGACGCCCTCCGCGCGCAGGCGGGCGAACACCCGCCACGAGTCGAGCGCGGCCGCCGAGTACCCGAGCGGCCCGAAGGCCACCGACGCCGGGTCGACGCCGGGCTTCGGCCGTACGCGCAGGGAGGGCCCGTACTCCGAGCCGGGCGGCGGCACCGTCTCCAGGTCCGGGTGCGCGGAGAGTTTCGCCAGCTGCCAGACGACCCAGTTGTCCCGCTCACCCGGCTCGCCGTCCGGGATCCGCCGCACACGGCCGTTGAGCTTGGTCGCCACCGCGCGGAACACGGTCTCCGAATTGGCCAGCGGCACGCTGCCGCACAGGTGCACGGTCGACTTCACGGATGTCACTCCAGGTTCTCCAAGCTTGAGGTGGTGCGTCCGGGCGGAGCGAACGGAGTCCGCGCCAACGGCGCTCGCGGCGTCTCTCAGGCATCACGAACGCCGCGCGCTCGTTCCCACGGCTCGGCTGCCCCGGTTTCGCGATGGGGCAGAAAGGTCAGCGAGGGCCGGCGCCGAGGTTGATGGGCAGCGACAGCGGGCCCACGGTGAAGAAGGACGGCGAGTAGGGGATGTCGTCCGGGTCGATCGCCAGGGTGAGGTCCGGCAGCCGCCGGTACAGCGAGGCCAGCGCGAGCCTGCTCTCCAGGCGGGCCAGCGGGGCGCCGATGCAGTAGCGGGGGCCATGCCCGAAGCCGAGGCCGTCGCCCTGCTCGCGGTCGATGTCGAACCGGTCCGCGGTCTCTCCGTACCGCTCAGGATCGAGGCCGCTCGCCTGGTACACGACGCCGACCGCGCTGCCCTTGGGGATGGCCACGTCCGCGATCACCACGTCGGTGAGCGTGAAGCGGAAGCTGGTCATCATCACCGAGTGGCGGTACCGCAGGGTCTCCTCGACCACGTCGCCCCAGCGGTCCCCGGCCGCGGCCGACGCCAGCTGGTCGGGATGCGCGGACAGCGCGGCGATGGCGTGCCCCAGCAGGTGGACCGTGGTCTCGTGGCCGGCGACCAGCATCAGCCACAGCACGGCGACCAGTTCGTCGGTGGTGAGCCTGTCGTCCCGGTCACGGGCCTTGACCAGGCCGGAGGTGAGATCGTCGCCAGGGTCCAGCCTCTTGCGCTCCGCCAGTCCGTACAGGTACGCCATGAGCGCCTTCTGGGTCTCGAACGCCTCCTCCGGAGGGGTGGTGTGCGCCAGCAGGGCGGCCGTCCACCCGCGCAGCCGGGCCCGGTCCGGCTCCGGCACGCCGAACAGCTCGCAGATCACCGCCATCGGCAGCGCCTCGGTGAAGGCGGGCACCAGGTCGACGCCGTCCCCGGCCGCCACCACGTCGTCCAGCAGCGAGTCGATGAGCTCCTGGATCCGCGGCTCCATCTCCCGCACCCGGCCGGGGGTGAACGCCTTGCCGACCAGGCCCCGCAGCCGCCGGTGATCGTCACCGTCCTTGGTGGACAGGTGGTCGCCCTGGACGATGGCGCGCAGCGGCCAGTCCTCGGGGATCGATCCGTCGTGCAGGGCCGGCCAGTGCTTGGGGTCGCGCGCGAAGGTCCTGTTGTCCCCGGCGAGGATCTGGCGCGCGGCCCTGTGGGTCAGCGCCAGGTAGGCCGGCACGCCGCCGGGGAACGCCACCTCGACCACAGGCGCGATCTCCCGGAGCCGGATGCAGGTGTCGAGCGGGCTCTCGTCCAGAGCAGGGAACGCGGGCAGGCTCATCGTCAACGGATCCCTTCGTCTGACACCCGCCGTCAGCGGCCGGGCCCCGAGTATCTCCGGGCGCGGGTCCACCGGACAGATCCGCAGGCGGATCCTGCCTCCAACCAGAAGTCGGACGGCATGAAAACAGAGGTTCGGCGGGCGCCGAGAGGGCTTGACAGCGACCGTGCGGGGACGTTGGGTTACCGGGCATGTGCGGGCTCACAGCGGAGGTAGGCCCATGCAGTTCCACTCCTGGACCACCGACGACACCGACGCCTGGCGCGACCTCAGCGACAGCATCCTGCCGATGGACCACCGCTTCCGGAATCCGGGGAGCTGGCGCGCGGACCTCACCGCCCAGGAGAGCGGCGGCTACCGGCTGCTGCACTGGGACCAACACGGGGACCGGATCGCCGTCCGGACGCCCTCACACGTCCGCAACGTCCCTGGCGACGAGCAGTACTGGATCGTGGTGCCGCGCAGCGGCGTCTACACGGTGAGGCACGGCCAGGAGGAAACGCGGACCCCGCCGGGGCACGCCTCCGTGATGGGCATGGACGAGTCCTGCTGGCTCTCCGTCCCGCAGTCCCGTGCGTACGCGTTCCAGGTCCCCCGCTCCGAACTCGACAACCACATCAGCTCGCCGGCACCGCTGCGGCTCGTCCTCGACCTGAACACCGGTCTCGGCCGCATCCTCAGCACCCTGATCGAGAGCACGCACGCCGAACAGGACAACCTGTCCGCCCACGAGTTCCACGCGGTGTGCGATCGGATGACCGAACTGTTCTGCATGATCGCTCTCAGGGACGCGCGCCCGCCGGACGCCCACCTCACCGATGTCGCGCAACTCGTCCGCGAGCACGTGCGGAACCGTCTCGGCACCGGGAAGCTCCCGCTCACCGCCGTGGCCCAGGCGCTCGGCTGGTCGCCACGCCACCTGCGCAACGCCCTCCACCAGACCGGCACCACCTACCGCGACCTGCGCAACGAGGAAACGCTCCGAGCCGCCCGGGACGCCCTCCAGGACCCGGCCCAGAGCGACGTCGGCATCAGCGACATCGCCGCCCGCGCCGGCCTCACGTCCACGTGGTTTTCTTCGGCCTTCAAACGCCGCTACGGCGAAACCCCGCGAGAATTCCGCCGCCGCAGACTCGCCGAGGACTCCGCTCGGCCCGGTACCACCAGGCCCGCCTCATAGGCTGCGATCACCGCCTGGATGCGGTCACGGAGGCCGAGCTTGGCGAGGACGCTGCTGACGTGGGTCTTCACGGTGTGCTCGCTGATGACCATGGTCGCGGCGATCTCCGGATTGGTGAGGCCGCGGGCGAGCAGGCGCAGGGTCTCGGCCTCGCGTGAGGTCAGGGAGTCGAAGCGCGGGTCGGGAAGCGGCGGCACCGCCGCGGACGCGCTGGTGCAGTGGGCGATGAGCCTGCTGGTGACGGACGGCGAGAGGAGGGACTCGCCGCCCGCGACGACCCGGACGGCGTGGGCGAGATCGTCGCGCCGGACGTCCTTGAGGAGGAAGCCGCTCGCACCCGCGCGCAGCGCCTCGAACACGTACGCGTCGAGGTCGAAGGTGGTCAGGATGATCACGCGGGTGGCGGTGCCGGCGCAGACCTCGGCGGTGGCGGTGAGGCCGTCCATGCCCGGCATGCGGATGTCGAGCAGCGCGACGTCCGGGGCGTGGGCGCGTACCGCCGTGATCGCCTCCGAGCCGTCGGCGGCCTCCGCGACAACCTCGATGTCCGGCTGGGCGTCCAGGATCATCGCGAAACCGGCCCGGACCAGTTCCTGGTCGTCGGCGACGACCACGCGCAGCGGCTCCGCCGCCGTACCGCCGCTCACGACGGAGGCAGGAGCGGCAGGCGGGCGCGGACCCGGAAGCCGGGGCCGTCGGTCCGGGGCCCGCATTCGGCGGTTCCGCCGCACGAACGCGCGCGCTCCCGGATGTTGATCAGGCCGTGGCCGCCGGACGGCAGGGAGCGGGCGGGCCGCCGCCCGGCGGCCGCGCCGTCGTCGGTGATGTCGAGCTGCACGATGCCTCGGTCTTCCTGCCAGTGGAGGTGAAGCCGGGCACGGTCGGTGCCTGCATGCCTGACGATATTGGTCAACGCCTCCTGGGCGATGCGGAAGGCGGCGGTCTCCACGTGCGGGGCGAGCGGACGTTGGCCGGCCCCGCCGGGCAGCGGATACCCGACGGTCGGCCCCGAGCCGTCGGTCTGCGTGAACTCGACCGTGAGGCCCGAGCCGGCGGTCAGCACCGGCAGGTCGGCGAGGGTGGGCTGAGGGGCGCGCTCGGGCCCCGGGGCCCGGTCCGGATCGAGCACCTCTAGGATCCCTCTGAGCTGCGCCATCGCGTCGCGTCCCGCACCCGCGATGGCGTCGAAGGCGCGCTCGGCGCGAGCCGGGTCCGTGGCCAGGACCACCGGTCCGGCCTCGGCTTGGACGACCATCAGGCTCACCGCATGGGACAGGATGTCGTGCATGTCCCGGGCGATCCTGGCGCGTTCGGCGAGCGCGGCCTTCTCGGCCTCCGCCTGACGCTCACGCTCCAGCCGTTCGGCGTGGACCCGGCCGGAGGCGGCCGCCCTGCCCAGCGCGTAGGCGGCGACGCACAGCACGCTCATCCGCAGCCCGGATTCGGAGGACGCGAGGACGAAGCTGCCGAGTACGGTCGTCACGACCACCGTATGACGGACCCACCGCCCCGACCGCTCGGCGACCGAGTGGATCGCTACCAGGGCGGCGTACCAGACCGGCTGGGACGGCACGTGGCTGACATAGTCGTAGCCGCTGGTCGCCGCGAGGCTCACCATCAGTACCGGCACCGGGTGCTTCCGCCGCCAGTACAGCGGCGCCGCCGAGCCCAGTACGACCAGGACGCCCCACCCGCTCCACGGCCCGCCTACGCCGGCCCGCGCGGCGAAGGGCCAGAGCTGGGCGGCGGCCACGAGGACCGCGAGCCCGCCGTCGACGGCGCGTGGGGGCAGGGAGCGAAACCGCCCCCGTACCCGGACCGCCCGCGCGCCCACGTCTCTCCAGGTCACAACTCCTCCGGACGCGTCAGCGCGCACCGGCCACCGCCGGGGACGGCCCCGCGTCGCGGCCGTCCGCCGTCCCGGAGGCGGCCTGCCGCGACTCCATCACCCGCGCGATCTGCGCGAAGGAGACGGACAGTAGCAGCGCCCCGACCGGGATCAGGTCCTTGTCGGCCAGCGGCATCACCAGGTCGGCGAGGACGAGGAGCACCGTCCACGGCTTGATCACCCGGACCGCGGCCAGCCGGACGATGAGGGCGAGCATCCCCACGTAGAAGAGGTACGGGCCGAAGTCGTAGACGACCGGTGCCACGCCGGGCACTTGCGAAACCCGCTCCGTGAACCGGGACATCTCCAGGTGGTTCGCGGACACCGCCCCCGCCACCAGGTCGATCGCGAACTGCACCAGAAGGACGGCCGCTCCGGCAGTCGCCGTCCACCGCGCCCCCGCCGCGACGCGGTCGCCCGACGGGGCGAGTCCCCCGAGCCAGCGGAACACCACCGCGAACAGCACCAGCGCCGAGCAGAACGCCAGATGACCGAGGGTCCAGGCGACGCCGGGGCCTCGCTCGCCGTCCGACCCGTCCGCGATCCGGAACAGGCCGTAGGTGAAGGTGAGCGCGGGCACCGCGAGCATGGCCGCAAGACGGTTCATCATGAATCCCCAACTCCAGAGTGATCGCCGGGGCTTCGGCCTGCCCGGCGGGACGTCACTCATCCTGAGGCGCCCGGTCTTCCGGCGAATCGCCGGAGCGAGCGGTCTTCACCCTCCGTCGAGCGAGGGATCTACCGGTCCTGAACCGGCCGCACCGCCGTCCCGAGCCCACGGCCCGCACCGTCGGCTCCCGGGCCGGCCGCCTGCGCTCCCGCGGCCGAGGGCCGGGACGCCCGGTTCAGGTCACCAGGCCACGGCGGTAGGCGTAGACGACCGCTTGGACGCGGTCGCGCAGGTCGAGCTTGGTGAGGATGCGGGAGACGTACGTCTTGACGGTCTCCTGGCTGAGCACGAGAGTCGCGGCGATCTCGCTGTTGGACATGCCGTCGGCCATGAGGCGCAGCACCTCCATCTCGCGCGGCGTCAGCGCGCCGTCCGCCGGCGTCTCCTCGGCGGGACGGATCCGCGCCGCGTACCTGCCGACCAGCTGCCGCGTCACCTCGGGGGCCAGCAGCGCGGCGCCGGCGGCGACGGTCCGGATGCCGTGCAGCAACTGCGCCGGCGGGGCGTCCTTGAGCAGGAAGCCGCTCGCCCCCGCGCGCAGCGCCTGGTACACGTACTCGTCCAGGTTGAACGTGGTCACCACGAGCACCTTGACGGGGTCGGTCACCCCGGCGCCTGCCAGCATGCGGGTCGCCTCGATGCCGTCGAGGACCGGCATCCGGACGTCCATCACCACCATGTCCGGGGCGAGCCGGCGGGCGAGGTCGACGGCGGCGCGGCCGTCGCCGCACTCGCCCACCACCTCCAGGTCGGGCTGCGCGTCGATGATGGTCGCGAACCCGGTGCGGATCAGCGCCTGGTCGTCGGCGACCAGGACCCGCACCGGCGCGCTCACGAAGGGCTCCCCGAAGGGATGCGGGCCCGCACGACGAAGCCGCCGTCCGGCCGCGGGTCCGCGGTGAAGTCGCCGCCGAGGGCGCCGACCCGGTCACGGAGCCCGGCGAGCCCCCGCCCGCTCCCGCCCGGGGGCGCGGTCGGCGCCCCGGAAGGGTCGGTGCCGACCTCCACGCTGATCTCCTTGTCGCGGTACTGCACCCGGACCACGGTACGGCTGCCCCGGGCGTACTTGAGGGCGTTCGTCAGGGACTCCTGAACGACCCGGTAGGCCACGACCTCGGCGCTGCCGGTCGTCTCCGCCGGCTCGCCCGCCGCGGTGAACTCGATCGGCTGCCCGGCTCGGCGCGTCTGCTCCACGAGCGCGGGGAGCTCCCCGACGGACGGCATCCTCGCGTCCGTCCCGTGGTCGGGGTTGAGCAGGTCGAGCAGGTGCCGCAGATCGGCGATGGCCCGCCTGCCGGTGTCGCCGACGGCGCTCAGCGTCTCGTCGAGGCGGTCGGGGGCGGCGGTCAGGTACTTCGCCGCCTCCGCCTGGACGACCATCGCCGTCACGTGATGGGTCACGACGTCGTGGAGCTCGCGGGCGATGCGGGTGCGTTCGGCCGCGCGGGTGGCCTCGGCGACGCGGCGGCGGCGTTCCGACTCGACGGCCCGGGTGGAGCGCAGCCACGCCCCGACGCCCCACGCGAAGACGGCCCCCAGGTAGAACGTGACGAAGCCGTCCAGGCCTTCGGGGGAGCCGATCCGGTCGAGCGCCACCGCCAGCGGCACGTACGCCGCGGAGAGGCCGGCCGCGACGGCGTACCGGCGGCGCTCCAGGTGGGCGCCCGCGCTCACCAGCGCGAACGCCAGGGCGCTGCCCGTGAACGAGTGGTAGGCGCGGAGCTGGTCGGCCGCGAACCCGAGCGACACGAGGACGACGCTGAGGGCCGGCCAGCGCCGGCGCACGGCGAGCGGGAGGCAGGTCAGGAGCATCACCGGGACGGCCAGCGCGTCGAACGGGCGGGCCGGGAGATCGCCGACCTGCGTCCCGTGGGCCTGGAGCGCCGGGACGAACGACCCGGCCGCCAGCAGCAGCGGGAACGGGAGGTCCCGCACCGTGACGTCCAGCCGCCGCCACGCCTCCCGGCCCCGCCGGATGTCGATCACTGGGCGAGCGTAGCGGCGGCGGGGGTCCGGGAGGCCCGGTTCCGGCGGACGATGGTGCCGCGCCGGCGTGCCAGCCACATGAACACGATCGTCAGGGCCGCTCCCGCGCCGACCGCGTACAGGCTCGCCTCCGGGCCGAATTCGCCGCCGCTGAGGAGGGTCGGGCCAGAGGTCGCGCCGTCGAGCAGGCCGTCCGGGGCGTCCTTGCCGGAGACGTCGGTGCCGAAGATCCCGGCGCCGGCGAAGTTCCAGGCGAAGTGCAGGCCGATCGGCACCCAGAGGGTGCGGGTGGCCACGTAGGCGGCGGCGAGCATGCCGCCGGCCTCGATGGCGATGGCGAGCGCGCTCCACAGGTCGGCGTTCGGGTTGGGCAGGTGCATCAGGCCGAACGCCAGGCCGGTCAGCGCCAGCGCCGCCCAGGTGCCGGTGCGCTCCTCGATGATCCGGAACAGGACGCCGCGGAACATCACCTCCTCGGACACCGCCGCGGCGGCCATGAAGCCGAGAAGGGCGACCGGGCCGGTCGCGGAGCCGAACCCGTCGATCCGGTAGTGGCCGAGGAACGCGATGTTCACGATGACGGCGCCGAACATCGCGAAACCGATCAGCATCCCGCGGGTGAGGCCGCCCGCGGCGCCCTTCAGCGCCAGCTCCGCCGGCTCGCGGCGCTCGGTCCGCCGCACCACCCAGCGGTACGTGTACAGGCTGACCAGCGCCGCCGCGGCGCCGAGGACGAGCGTGAGGGCCGGGTTCCACACCACGCCGTTGACGCCCGCGCCGCCGGCGGCGGCGACCACCACGACGACGACGAGCTGCTTCAGCAGTCGCATGCTGACTCCTTCAGGGGGTTCCGCGGCCATGGCGCCGCGGCGTCGCCCGAAACGCTAAGGATTCGCCCCCCGCCGGATCTTCACCGTGCGGTGGACATCTGCGGGTAGCTCGCACGGGGGACAGGCCCCCGGATCGGTCGCGCCGCCACGGGGACAGGGTCGCGCCAGTGGACGCCGTCCTTATGAAACGTCATCGGTGTTCCCCCGCGGACGCCGCTTTTTCTGAAATCTGGTGATCGTTTTGAGTGATGGAAAAATGCGTTCGCTTTGCCCCGGCCGTCTGAGGCAGCATGGATGGGCGGCGGCGTGGAGGGCGGGGTGGCAGTGCTACGAGGCAGGTCCAGAGGCGGCAAGTCGGTCCGGCAACGCGCGGTTCTGCTGGCCCTGCGCTTTTACTGCGATGTGCTGCGCCGCCAGTGGCGCATCTCGCTTCCGGCGCTGACTTTGCCGGCGCTGGGCAATACGTGCCTGTTCTACCTGACTCCGCTGATGGTCGCCGCCCTGGTGGGGCACCTGGCCGAAGGCGGGGAAAGCGATCTCTCCGCCCTCCTGCCCTACGTCCTCGGATTCGCCGGCCTGATGTTCGCGGGCGAGGCGCTGTGGAGAGTGGGCCTGCACTTCCTCAACCGGACGAACAGCCGGGGCATCGAATGGCTCGCCAACACCGGCATGGACGACTTGCTCGCGAAAGACGCCGCGTTCTTCCATGACAACTTCGCCGGTTCGCTGACCAAACGGATACTGAGCTTCTGCGGCGGCTTCGAAAATTTCGCCGACACCCTCACTTTCGCGGTCGTGGCCAACGTGATCCCGTTGTCCTTCGCCTCGGTGATCCTGTGGCGGTACCACCCGCTGCTGGTCGTCGTCCTCCTGGGCCTGATCGTCTTCACCGGCTTCCTCGTCATCCCGTTCATCCGCCGCAGGCAGGCGCTCGTGGACAGGCGCGAGGCGGCGAAGGTGAGGGTGTCGGGCCACATCGCCGACGTGCTGACCAACATGGAGACGGTCCGCGCGTTCGCCGCCGAGGAGCGGGAGGCCGCCGAGCTCCGCGGCCGGGTCGCCGAG
The DNA here is from genome assembly GCF_040653135.1 of Actinomadura sp. NPDC048021. Classification (NCBI taxonomy): domain Bacteria; kingdom Bacillati; phylum Actinomycetota; class Actinomycetes; order Streptosporangiales; family Thermomonosporaceae; genus Actinomadura; species Actinomadura sp. NPDC048021. The sequence continues at coordinate 188,908 of NZ_JBEZJQ010000002.1, read as the reverse complement.
CAGAACCGCCTGGCACTGCGCTCCTGGGACTACGCCAACCTGCGGGTCGACACGATCGTCGCTCCGATGTCGATCCTGACCAGCGCCCTGGGGCTGCTCGTCGCGGTGGCGCTTCGCGGCGGCCTCGGGGTGGAGGCCATCGTGGTGACGTTCTCCTACTACACCAACGCGACGCGGATCATGTTCGAGTTCAACCAGATCTACCGGCGGATGGAGAGCACGCTCACCGAGAGCGCCCAGTTCACCGAGCTGCTCCTGACGCCGCCGACCGTCGTGGACCCGCCCGACCCGCAGCCGCTGCGTCCGGTCGACGCCTCGGTCCGCTTCGAGCGGGTGCGCTTCGCCCACGGCGACGGGCCGCCCCTGTTCGAGGGCCTGGAGCTGGAGATCCCCAGCGGCGCCAAGATCGGCCTGGTGGGGCGGTCGGGCGGCGGCAAGACCACCCTCTCCCGGCTGCTGCTGCGTCTCATGGACGTCGACGGCGGCCGCATCCTCATCGGCGGCCAGGACATCGCGCGGCTGCGCCAGAGCGACCTGCGCAACATGATCGCGTACGTTCCCCAGGAGCCCGCGATGTTCCACCGGTCGGTGCGCGACAACATCGCCTTCGCCCGGCCGGGCGCCACCGAGGCCGAGATCCTGCGGGCCGCGCGGGCGGCCCACGTCACCGAGTTCGTCGAGAACCTGCCGGACGGGTTCGACACGCTGGTCGGCGAGCGAGGCGTCAAGCTCTCCGGCGGCCAGCGGCAGCGCCTCGCCCTCGCCCGCGCCATCCTGCGAGACACCCCGATCCTGCTCCTGGACGAGGCGACCAGCGCACTGGACTCCGAAAGCGAACTCCTCATCCAGGAAGCTCTGTGGCGCCTGATGCGCGACCGCACCGCCCTGGTCGTCGCGCACCGTCTGAGCACGGTCGTCCGCATGGACCGCCTGGTCGTCCTCGACCGCGGCCGCGTCCTCGAAGAGGGATCCCACCGGGAACTCCTCCAGTCCGAGGGTCCCTATGCCCGCCTCTGGCACCACCAGTCCGGCGGCTTCCTCACCACCGAAGCCACCCCAGGCACCTCGCCCGCGGTCCACCGAGACCAGGACTCCCAACCGGTGACCGGCTGAGTGGTCCCGCCCCGGCGGTCGGCGCCGAGCGCGGTGGACGCGCGGGCCTAGCCGGACTCCTTGACGCCGAGCGCTCGCACGATTCCGTCGGCCACCGACGTGATGATCCCGGGGTAGTAGAAGACGACCGCGATCACGATGCTGAGCACGATGAACTGAATGAACCGCGTGATCTCCCGGGTGAACAGGAAGAACAGGGCCACGATCCCGATGATGACCAGGAACAGCGGCCCGAAGATATTGCGCAGCCAGTCGGCCAGCTGCTGGGTGTTCGGGTCTTTCGCGGCCAGTACCACGGCCGCCGTCACGCCTTGCATCATGTCGTCTCTGCTCCCTGCCCGGCTCCTGTGATCGCTACCATCTCACGCGGCCATGGGTCCCACCGCGCAACCGGGTCCGCGTTGTCCTTCGGCGCTCGACAGAGCCTTGCCGCGCGGCCGCCAGGCGGGGTCTCGGGCCGCGATCGGGTGCTCGTGATGACGTGTTCGCCCGCGTCCTCGGCGACCGTGCCGGGCGGCGGCAGCGCCTACCGCGCCCGCGCCATCGGGTCGTCCCGTCACCGTCGAGCCATTGTCCGATCCTCTCGTGTGTCCGGGGACCATTGTGCGCCGTTGGCCGTTTCCGGCAAAGGGCGACGGCGGCCGGTCGTCCGTCGCGTCATCACCCATCAGTCGGCAACACTAGTCGCGGTCGGCGCGGATGCACCCGGCCGAATCCGCCACAGGCCGGTTCATCCCCGGCACGCTGCATGAATGCCCGCCACATCGTTCGAACGCCCGGCCGGCGGAAAATCCTGTGGAGGACGGGACGGCAGTCGGTAGGATCAGGTGATCATGATTTTTGGTCCCATCGTCGACGTTCGTCCGCTGTTCCCGCGCGAGCGGCAGGCCCTGCTCGACCTGCTCCGCACCCTGAGCCCCGCCGACTGGGCCGCCCCCACGGTCTGTCCCGGCTGGGACGTGCACGACGTCGTCGCTCACGTGCTCAACGACTACATGCGGCGCCTGTCGGGCAGCCGCGACGGGTACGGCGGCGCGGTGTTCGCGAATGACGAGACGCTTCCTTCGTACCTGGCCCGCACCAACGAGGAGTTCGTCCGGGCGTCCCGCCAGCTCAGTCCCCGGCTGCTGATCGAACTGCTGGATCACCTGGGCCCACGTCTCGACGCCGTGTGGGCGGCACAAGACCTCCAGGCAGCCGCCGACCTGAACGTCTCCTGGGCCGCCACCGACATCGACAGTCCCGCCTGGCTGGACATCGGACGCGACTTCACCGAGTTCTGGGTCCACCAGCAGCAGGTGCGCGACGCCGTCTCCGTCCCGGGCGCCGAAGAACCCGATCTCATGGCCCCGGTGCTGGACATCTTCGCGCGCGGCCTGCCGCACGCCTTGCGGATGCACGACCGTCCCGAAGGCCACACCGCTCACCTGGAAGTGCTCGGCCCGGCGGGCGGCCGGTGGGGCGCGGTCCGGCAGGACGGACGATGGCAGATGACCCAGCCCCAGGGAGAGCCGACCGCACACGTCGCGATGGACCAGGACACCTTCTGGCGCCTGGCGACCCGAGGCATCACCGTGGAGCAGGCCCGTCAGCGATCGACGGTGAGCGGCGACGCGGAGCTCACCAAGGCCGTCACAGCCCTCCTCGCGGTCGTCGCCTGAGGAAGGCCGCTGGGTAGGGGGACGCGGTCAGCCGCGTCATCACAGGCGAAAAACCCGGCGACGCCGGCGATCATCCCCGGGATACTGGTCGCCCGTGGATGAGGTCGAGGTCGTCGTCGCCCATTCCGAGCGTGCGACTCTGCGCGTCGGCGACGTGTTCCTGAAGATGGACGCCGACCAGACGCGCATCGATGTCGAGCTTGAGGCGATGTCCCTCGCGCCGGTCCCGACCCCGGAGGTCCTCTGGCGCAAGCCGCCCGTGCTCGCGATCGCCGCACTCCCGGGGACGACGCTCGGACGCCTCGGCGGGCCGTCGACCGGGTCGCCGTCGGCGTGGGCCGCGGCGGGCGCCGCCATCCGGACGCTGCACGACGCGCCGCCGCCGTCCTGGCCGGGCCAGGCCGGCCGGAGCATCGCCGCGCTGGAGGCGGAGCTCGACGCCGAGTGCGAGCTGCTCGTGACCGGCGGCCTCCTGCCCGCCGACCTCGTCAGCCGCAACCGCCGGGTCGCCGAGGCCGCGCTCCGGCCGTGGACTCCGGCGTTCACGCACGGCGACCTGCAGATCGCGCACGTCTTCGTCGACGGCGACGAGGTCACGGGCATCATCGACTGGTCCGAGGCGGGCCGGGGCGATGCCCTGTACGACCTCGCCACCTTCACGCTCGGACACGAGGAGCACCTCGACGACGTCCTCACCGGCTATGGCGTCGACGTCGACCTCGACGTGATCCGCGCGTGGTGGTCGCTGCGAAGCCTGCTGATCGTCCGCTGGCTGAGCGAGCACGGCTTCGACCCCTTCGCGCCGGGCTGCGAGGTCGACGTGCTGAGGTCCCGGATGTGAGGCAGCGCGGGCCAAAGCCCTGAATATGGTGGGCACGTGGCCTTCGAGGAGCGGTTGGAAGCGCACCGGGTCGACCTCACCGGCTTCTGCTACCGCATGCTCGCCTGCGCCGCCGAGGCCGAGGACGCCGTCCAGGAGACCTTCTTCCGCGCCTGGAAGAACGCCGATCGCTTCGATGAGAGCAGAGCCGGTCTGCGCACCTGGCTGCACAGGATCGCCACCAACGTCTGCCTCGACATGACCCGTAGCGTCCAGCGGCGCGCGCTCGCGATGGATCTCGGCCCGTCCTCACCCGCCGGTGCTTCTCTCGGCGCGCCGCTGGGAGCCGCCGCCTTCGTGCAGCCGATCCCCGACCGGCTCGCGCTGCCCGTTGACGGTGATCCGGCCGAGCTGGCCGAGGGGCGCGAGACGATCCGGCTGGCGTTCGTCGCCGCCCTGCAAGTTCTGCCGCCGCGCCAGCGGGCCGTCCTCATCCTGCGTGAGGTGCTCTGCTGGACGGCGGAGGAGGTGGCCGGGCTGCTCGACAGCAGCCCCGCCGCGGTCAACAGTGCCCTGCAACGAGCACGTGCCGCCATGTCCGCGCGTCGCACGCCGGGCGGGAGCGGCGAGGTCGACGAGGACCTGCTCGGACGGTACGTCAAGGCGTTCACCTCCTACGACGTCGACGGCCTGGTGTCGCTGCTCCACCGGGACGCCACCATGTCGATGCCGCCGTTCGCCTGGTGGCTCAGGGGCCGGGAGGCGATCCGGGCCGCCCTGGCGGGTGCGGCCGGCGCCTGCGCCGATGACCGGCTGGTCCGCACGGCGGCCAACGGGTCGCCGGCCTTCGCGCAGTACCGGGACGGGAAGGCGTTCGGCCTGTCCGTCATCGACGTCCGCGACGGACTGATCGTCAACACGACGACCTACCTGGATCCGTCCCTGTTCGCGTTGTTCGGATTGCCGATGACTCCTGAGGCGCCGTCCCGTATGTAGTGCATGACCGACATCGTTCCCATGTGGCATGACCAGCGCGGCAAGGGCGACCCCGTGGTGCTCCTGCACGGCGGGCTGACCGACGGCCGCTGCTTCACCGGCAACCTCGACGGGCTCGCCGACACGTTCGAGATCTACCTGCCCGACCGCCGCGGCCACGGCCGCACGCCCGACGCCCCCGGTCCGATCACCATGGAGCTCATGGCCCGGGACACGATCGCGTTCCTGGAGCGGGTGGTGGGCGGCCCGGCCCGGCTGGTGGGCTACAGCGCCGGCGGGACGGTGGCGCTGTGGGTGGCGATGCGCCGCCCCGACCTGGTCGAGCGCCTCGTCCTCATCAGCACGGCCTGTGACCTGGACGGACTGATCTTCAAGCCGTCGGCGGACGGCGAGACGCCCGCCGCGGTCGTCGACGCCTACGCCGAGGTGTCGCCCGACGGCCGCGACCACTTCCCGGTCGTCCTCGGCAAGATCGCGCACGCGGCCGCGACCGAGCCGCGGCTCGACCCGGCCGAGCTGCGCGCGGTGACGGCCAGGACTCTCGTCCTGTCCGGCGACGACGATCTGGTCACGCTCGACCACACCGTGGCGCTCTACCGCGCGCTGCCCACCGCCGAGCTGGCCGTGCTGCCCAACGCCAGCCACCTGCTGCTGATGGAGCACGCCGAAGCGGTGCGCGCCATGGTCCTGGCGTTCCTGACCACTGACGCGTCCCCGACCTACATGCCCATCGCGCGCGCCCAGCACAGCGTCCCCGAAGGGGGGTAGCCGCAGAAAGGCGACGGAGTGGAGCCAGGACACTCCTGGCTCCACTCCGTCGTGCGGTAGGTCAGGCGCGGCTCCAGAGCTGGTTGCTGCCGTTCCAGCAGGAGTAGAGCTGGATCGGGGCGCCGTTGGCGCTGCCGGCGGCGTCCAGGCAGAGGCCGGACTGGACACCGACGATCGATCCGTCGGAGTTGAGGCGCCACTTCTGGTTGTCGCCGCCCCAGCAGCTGTAGATCTGGACCTTGGCGCCGTTGCCGGTCCCGGCGGCGTCGAGGCACTTGTCGCCGTAGACCCTGAGCTCGCCCGCGTCGGTGGAGGTCCACTGCTGGTTGGTTCCGCTGTGGCAGTCCCACAGCTGGAGCTGGGTGCCGTCGGTGGTGCTCGCGTTCGGCACGTCCAGGCAGCGGCCCGAACCGACGCCCTTGATCGTCTTGCCGGAGCCGGTGGGGGGAGACGAGGTGCCGTTGAGGGCGTTGAGGACCGAGGTGTAGGCGGCCTTCTTGTTGCCGTTGCCGTCGAACAGCAGCGGGGTCTGCTCCGAGCGCCACGAGTCGGTGTCGCGCACGCCCCAGACGGTGATGCCGAGGCAGCGCGAGACGGCCAGGCAGTCGTTCGTCACGTTGGCGTAGGTCGTGGCCGAGGCGCCCTGGATGTCCAGTTCGGTGATGGCCACGTCGACGCCGAGGGCGGCGAAGTTCTGCAGGGTGGTGCGGAAGTTGCTGTTGTAGGGGCTGCCGCTGTTGAAGTGGGACTGGAAGCCGACGCAGTCGATGGGCACGCCGCGCTGCTTGAAGTCGCGGACCATGGCGTACACGCCCTGGGTCTTGGCCCAGGACCAGTTCTCGATGTTGTAGTCGTTGTAGCAGAGCTTGGCGGCCGGGTCGGCGGCGCGCGCGGTGCGGAAGGCGACCTCGATCCAGTCGTTGCCGGTGCGCTGCAGGTTGGAGTCGCGGCGGCCTCCCGAGCCGTCGTCGGAGAAGGCCTCGTTCACGACGTCCCACTGGGCGATCTTGCCCTTGTAGTGGGCCATGACCCCGTTGATGTGGTCGATCATCGCCTGGCGCAGCGTGCCGCCGCTGAGGCTCTGCATCCAGCCGGGCTGCTGGGAGTGCCAGGCCAGGGTGTGGCCGCGTACCCGCTTGCCGTTCTGGACGGCCCAGTTGTAGACCCGGTCGCCGGAGCTGAAGTTGAACTGGCCCCGCTGGGGCTCGGTGGCGTCGATCTTCATCTCGTTCTCGGCGGTCACCATGTTGAACTCGCGGCTCGCGATCGTGGTGTACGCCGAGTCGTTGAGCCTGCCCGAGGCGATGGCGGTGCCGAAGTAGCGGCCGCTCTGCGCCGCCGCGGCACCCAGCGTGCTCTCAGCGGCGGTGGCCGGGGGCGGCGCCACCGGAGCGGCTGCGAGCACCCCGAGGGTGCCCGCGAGAAGGGCCCGCTTACGGATCCCGGGCCTGAGCATGGCGTTCGTACGCACGTCTGTTCCTCCATGAATGAACGAGGGGTGGGAGCACGGAACACAGCCGTGTAAAAGACGCCGCGCTCCTTCACAGGAACGCACACACCACCAGGGCGTCGCGGACTCAGTGTGTGAGCCCCCGCAGATTCCGTCAATAGTTTCCATATCTTTCATGGCGCCGTATGCGTGATCTTTCGGCTGGCCGGCGCTCGAAACTTTTCGAAGTTCCCGGGCCCTTGACGATGCCTTTCTGCCTGTTATTTACTCCGGCCACCGCCACCCCTGGCCGCCGATGGAGAGAAGGTCCCGTCCGACAGAAATTGTTAGCGCTAACATCCACGCCCAACGAAAGGAAGAAGGTCATGGTGAGGACCGGCGCGGTGCTGGCATCGCTCCTGCTTTCGGTGCTCATGTGCGTGACGAACCCACAGCCCGCCCAGGCCGCGACAGTGGATGTGAACACGTGGTACGTCCTGGTCAACCGCAACAGCGGCAAGGCTCTGGACGTCTACAACCTGGCGACCGGCGACGGCGCCCGCATCACCCAGTGGACGAGAAACGATCAGAACCAGCAGCAGTGGCAGTTCGTCGACTCCGGCGACGGCTACTACCGCATCAGGTCCCGCCACTCCGGCAAGGTGCTGGACGTCTACAACTTCTCCACCGCCAACGGCGGCTCGATCGTCCAGTGGTCCGACCTGAACGGCGCCAACCAGCAGTGGCGGCTGGCCGACAGCCCTGGCGGCTACGTGAGGTTCGTGTCGCGCCACAGCGGCAAGGCCCTCGAAGTGCAAGGCGGCTCCACCGCCGACAACGCGAACATCGTCCAGTACGACGACTGGGGCGGCGACAACCAGCAGTGGCAGCTCGTCCCGGTCGGCGGCGGCTCCACTCCCGCGTGCGATCTCCCGTCGGCCTACCGCTGGACGTCGACCGGCCCGCTGGCGCAGCCCAAGTCGGGGTGGGTCTCGCTCAAGGACTTCACCGTCGCCCCCTACAACGGCCGGCATCTCGTCTATGCGACGACGCACGACACGGGGACGAGATGGGGTTCGATGAACTTCAGCCCCTTCACCAACTGGTCGGAGATGGCCTCGGCCAGTCAGAATACGATGTCGAATTCCACCGTCGCTCCCACGCTCTTCTACTTCGCGCCGAAGAACGTCTGGGTACTCGCCTACCAGTGGGGCGGGACCGCCTTCTCCTACCGGACGTCGAGCGACCCCACCAACCCGAATGGGTGGTCATCGCAGCAGGTGCTCTTCTCCGGAAGCATCAGCGGCTCCGGAACGGGCCCGATCGATCAGACGCTTATCGGCGACGGCACGAACATGTACCTTTTCTTCGCCGGTGACAACGGCAAGATCTACCGGGCCAGTATGCCGATCGGGAACTTCCCGGGCAGTTTCGGCACGACCTCGACAGTGGTCATGAGCGATTCGACGAACAACCTGTTCGAGGCCGTCCAGGTCTACAAGCTCCAGGGCCAGAGCCGCTACCTCATGCTCGTCGAGGCGATCGGCTCGCAGGGGCGCTACTTCCGCTCGTTCACGGCCACCAGCCTGAACGGTTCGTGGACCCCGCAGGCCGCGACCGAGAGCAACCCCTTCGCCGGCAAGGCCAACAGCGGCGCTACGTGGACCAACGACATCAGCCACGGCGAACTGATCCGCACCGGCGCCGACCAGACCTTCACCGTCGACCCCTGCAACCTGCAGTTGCTCTACCAGGGGCGCAGCCCCAGCTCCGGCGGCGACTACGGTCTCCTGCCCTACCGGCCGGGTCTGCTGACTCTCCAGCGCTGACACACGGAAGCGGACCCGACAACGCGGGCTCGGCGAAAAGCCGGGCCCGCCTGGCCGCAGGACGCCCCTCAACGGACGATCAGGACGCTCCCAGATAGCGCAGGACGGCCAGGACACGGCGGTGGTCGGTGCCCGTGGGCGCGAGGCCGAGCTTGGTGAAGATGTTCGCGATGTGCTTCTCCACGGCCCGCTCGGTGACCACGAGGGACGCGGCGATCGCCGCGTTCGTCCGGCCTTCCGCCATCAGGCCGAGGACCTCCCGCTCGCGCGGGGTGAGGGACGCGAGCCCGTCGTCGCGCCGGGCGGCGCCGAGCAGGTGCGCCACGACCTCCGGGTCGAGCGCGGTGCCCCCGGCGGCGACGCGGTTCAGCGCGTCCACGAAGTCGTCGAGGTCGGACACCCGCTCCTTCAACAGGTAGCCGACGCCCGCGGGCGAGCCCGCCAGCAGCTCGGCCGCGTACCGCGTCTCCACGTACTGCGAGAACAGCAGGATGCCGAGCCCGGGACGGACGCGGCGCAGCTCGATCGCGGCGTGCAGCCCCTCGTCGGTGTGCGTCGGCGGCATCCGGATGTCGACCACTGCGACGTCCGGCCCGTGCTCGGCCACGGCCGCGTGCAGCGCCGGCGCGTCGCCGACCGCCGCGACCACCGAGTGGCCGCGCAGCCCGAGCAGGTGGGCGAGGCCGTCCCGCAGGATCGCCGCGTCCTCGGCGATCACCACGCGCAGACCGGTCATGAGGTGGTGAGAGGGAGCGTGACGGTCACGGTGGTCGGTCCTCCCGGCGGGCTCAGCACGGACAGCTCGCCGTCCACCGTACGCACCCGCTCGGCCAGCCCGGCGAGCCCGCCGCCGGGACGCGCCCGCGCGCCGCCCTTCCCGTCGTCGGTGACCGACAGCCGCAGCGTGCCGTCCCCCGGCTGGACGGCGGACACGGCGACCCGGCGGGCCACCGCGTGCCGTCCCGCGTTGGCCAGCAGCTCGGCGGTGCAGAAGTAGGCGATCGACTCGATCGCCGCGGACGGCCGGACCGGCAGGTCCGTCTCCAGCTCCGCCGGGACGGGGCTGCGGGCGGCGAGCGTCGCCAGCGCCGCGTCCAGCCCCTGGTCCAGGACGGGCGGGTGGATGCCGCGCACCAGTTCGCGCAGCTCGGCGATCGCCTCCCGCGCGCCGGTGCGCGCGGCGGCGACCAGCTCGCGGGCGGGCTCGGGGGTGTCGGCCGGGAGGGTCTCCTGCAGCGCGGTCAGGGTCATGGTCAGCGAGACGAGCCGCACCTGGGCGCCGTCGTGCAGGTCCCGCTCGATCCGGCGGAGCGTCGCCGCCGCGTCCTCGACCGCGTACGACCGGCTCAGCTCCAGGTCGCGGATGCGCGCGTCGTCCGGCCGCGGACCGAGCAGCGACCGCAGTACCGCCAGGTCGAGACGCACGGCCAGCCGCACGGCCCGCGGCGCCAACGCCAGCAGGACGGCGCCGGCCAGAGCCACCAGCAGACTGCGCTGCCAGGTGTCGAAGTAGAACCCGCCGACGACCAGGCCGTGCCGGACCCTGCCGCCCGAGTCGCGGGTGGTGATCTCGTTCAGATGCAGGGGGAGCTGGATCGGATACGTCAGCAGGAGGAATCCATACACCCAGGTCACGAGCACCACGACGACGCCGAGGACGGCCAGCGGGAACCGGACGAGCAGATGCAGGAACGCGCGGTACCCCGTGGCGTCGTGCGCGTCCCGCACCCAGGCCCGCAGCCCGGCCCGCGACCGCGGCTGGCCCGGCGCCGGAACCCGCTCGTCCAGCAGGACGGCCGCGAGCCGGCGGTGCAACTCCCCGAACCGGCAGGCGCCGCGCAGCACCGCCGCCGTCGCGGCCGCGCCCAGCCGCGTGACCGACATGACGATGCCGAACGCGCCCGAGAACACCGCGTAGTACACCCCGGCCAGGGCGATCGGAGCGCCGGCGAGCAGGTAGAGCGCCTCCGACCAGGCCCGGTGGACGGCCGGGGCCCTCAGCACCTGTGTCATCGCACCATTGTCCCGTCCGCCCTGCCGAGGACGCGGACCATCAGGCGGGCCTGCAACGTCGTGATGCCCTTCATCAGGGCGGGCATCAGCAGCAGCATCACCAGCCCGCCCGTCGCGTGGACGGCCCAGGCGCCGACCAGCGTCGGGCCGCCCCATGCGTCCTTCAGTGAACCGCCCATCCCGATGAGCCAGCGGGCCGGGTAGAACAGATTGAGCACGACGATCCCCCACCCGTACGCGCCTGCCAGGAGCGACAGGACGCCGAGCGGCAGCGAGAGGAGGGCGTGCAGGATCGTTCGGAACCGTCCGGGACGCCCGGACGGCACGTCCAGCAGGCGGTGCGCGAGTGCAGGCTGCACCCGCGCCCCCGTGAGCGAGGCAAGCCCCGCAGGCAGGGCCGCGAGCGCGTAAGCGGAACGCCGCCAGAGCGACGAGCCGAAGCGGGACCGGCGCGTGACGCGGGAAACGAGAATCGCCATGAGACACCTTCCGAACTGCGTGAACGGATGTCTCCAGACTCGTCCCGGGGGCGCCGCCGGGTCGATCGTGGAAGCAGGCGGACCGGAGGTTCGGTTAACCACACCCCTGCCCGCCGCAGGGAGGCGGCAAGGCCGCGCAGCGTCTCGCAGAACCCGGGATCAGATCATTCGGCCAAAGACCGTAGGTAGGCCATGAAAGCCCTGCCACGCGGAGTGAGGCGGTACCCGGTCTCCAGGCTTTCGGTGAGGGCGAGGGCTTTGAGGCGGCGGACGTCGGCCTTGAAAGGGAGTCTGTCGCGGCCGAGGCGTTCGGCCAGGTCCAGGGCGCGCAGGCCGGGGTGCTCCTCGATGAGGCGGAGGACTTCGCGGGTCCAGGGGGCGCGGCGGCTGCGGGTGTCGATGGCGTCGAGGGAGGCTTTGAGGCCGGCCAGTTCCTGGTCGGTCAGGTCGGCGTTCCCGGCCAGTTCCGCTCGGGGGTCGGGCCCGCCCAGACGGAGCATGACGCGGTGGTAGCCGCCCTGCTTGGTGCTCTTGGACAGGGCGGTGAGCAGCGCCGCGCGGCTGTCGAAGCCCGAACGCAGCGCGTCCTCCTCGGTGATCTCCTCGGGGGTGACGGCCGTGACCGAGTCGACGACGATGATCCCCGCCCAGGTGCGCTGCGTGCTCCCCGCACGGACCGGGGGCTTGGCCCACACCCGGAACACCCGGTCGATCCGCCCGCCCGCGATCCCCTCAAGGACCTCCCGCCTGAACAGCATCGCCCCTCCCAGGTAACGCGCCTCTCCTCCTGCAATCTTCTACGACTCGCCGCTCCTCGGCGGAACGGGCGGCCAGCAAGGGTGGGCGACAGGTGGTCAGTGCGCGTCGGCGGCGGACCGGACGGCACCGCTGTAGCTGCTCCTGCGCCACTTGGCCTTTGTCAGGTCAATTTTTCCTGGACGACCTTTCGGATCAGTTCACGAATCTCCTACCGTTGATGCGGTATGCGCGTGAGACGTTCGCGCCAAGATGAGTCAGCGTGCCGCGCCGCACGAGCATGGCGTGGGCGATCTTGTGCTACATCCGGGAGCCAACCGTGGAGACCTGGCGCAAGGACATGATCGGTATGCTGGTCATCGCCCTGATCATCTGGCTCGTCTTCATCGTGGCATGGTGCGAGGCGGCCTCATCGGCTGCACATCATCTCAGTGGGACCGACTGGCGCGGCAATCACCGGACCAAGTCGGGCGTGCTGCTACGGGCGGTCGCCGTGTTCGGGCTCCCCCCGCTCGGTGCTGTGCTCGGTTGGGTGTGGGGACCATTGTGGGCCCCCGCCAAGCGTCCGGTCTCATGTACCGTGGCCGGGTTCCTTCTCGGAGCGCTCGGCCTGGTAGTGATCACCGCAATCGGTTACGGCGTGGCCGTTTACCACAGCGCCCATTCTTTCTCGTTCTGATTCAGCGGCGTCCCGCCGGTTCCGACCAGCATCTCCGGTGGGATGGCGGCGGGCCTCGGCGTCGAGCAGGTCTTCGACTCGCTCGCCATCCGCGTCAACGGCCCCAAAGCCTGGAACGAGCACCTGACCATCGATTGGGAGTTCACCGATTCCGGTGACCGGTACCGCATGTCGCTGTCCAACGGGGCGCTCATGCACCGGAAGATCCCCGACGGTGCGGGCGGCGCCGACCTGACCCTTTCGCTGACCAAGCCGATGCTGCTCGCCCTGGCCGGCGGCCAGGACGCCGCCGGCGTCACCACCACCGGCGACGGTGCCGCGCTGCGCCGGCTGCTCGCCGTCATCGAGGACCCGAGCCGAACTTCCCCGTCGTGACGCCCTGAGCGCAGGCCGCCCGTGCTCCGGAAGGGGCAGGCGGGTTGCGGAACTCGGGCGGCCTTGACCGCGTCACGCAGGTCCGGTTGGGGCCGGTCAGCGGAGAGGAGGTACGGCTCGCTGGGCGAGGCCCAAGGCGTACTCGGGCCACCAGGCGCCGGCCGCAGGATCGACCACGCCGTACTCGGGGTCCTCCGGACCGGCGGTGCCGCGGGTGCACTGGCCGTCGGATTCGCCGGGACGCTTGATCCAGAGGAACGCGTCGACCAGGGGATCACCGGTGCGGGTCGAGGGCCGGGCGCCCAGGCCGCGGCCCGGCGGGTTGCACCAGACCTGAGGGTCGGTGTACTTGCCTGCCGGAGGCGTCCACGGCCCCTGGCCGTTGCGGCTGGTGTCCAGGACGAAGTGTGTGAGCTCGCGCGGATCGTCCGGGACGGTGGCCAGGTCGGTGTCGGAGCAACTGGTCGCGCCCGTCTCCTGACGGAAGCGCAGGCACTTGGACAGCCTGGTGCCGTACGAGACCAACTCCTCGTCACTGCGGTAGTTGGAGACGTTCAGCGCGAAGCCGTCGGCCTTGGCGACGCCGCCCTTCAGCAGGCGGCTGGCCATGCCGAGCTGGGCGCGCGGTTCGCCGTATCCGGCGTCGTAGTCGTTGAGGGGCTGCCAGTCCGAGTGTCCGGAGTCCACGTAGACGCCGGTGCGCGGCAGCCGCTGCAGGGCGCCGACCGCGTAGTTGATCTCGCGGAAGCGTTCGTCGACCCGGGCGGTGTCCTCCGGCGTTCCAGTGGTACCGCCGCCGCCCTCGTTGCACCACGGCTCGCTGGACAGCAGCGCCAGCCCGTCGGGCTCCACGATCACCACGGCCCGGCCACCGCCGATTGCCTTGGCGAAGGCGTCGATCCAGGCGCGGTAGGCGGCCTCGGTCGGAGCGCCACCCGCTGAGTACTGCGAGCAGTCCCGGCCCGGTACGTAGTACGCGACCAGCACCGGAACGGCGTGCTGCTTGGCGGCTCTGACCATCGTCTGCCGCACCGCCGTCCGCACCTCAGCGGGGGTGCCGCTGGTGAACCAGATCGCCTGCGAGACCTTGGACGGGGCCCGCATGTGCGCCGCGTCGGCATCGCGCCCCGCGGCCGCCCAAACGTCAGCCTGTCGCTCGGCGTTCGTCGAGGGCTCGACGTAGAACCTGGCCTTCCCGGCCAGCGGGTCGACGTGCTCCAACGCCTGCGCCGGCGGGGCGAGAAGCGCGACGATGCTCGTCGCGGCCGTGGCGAGGATCCCGATGCCGCGTCTCATCCGGTACTCCAGAATCTCGGGGTGGTGGAGGAGGCGCACCCATGAGAATCGCTGAGTGATCCGGCCAAGCGGGACGAGTGAGCCGGAGTGTGGGAGCGCTCCCATGCAGGAGTCTGAGCATCCTGTGAAGATCCGTCAAGACCCAAAACCCGAAGATCGTCCATGCGCGGTCGTCACACTGCCGGCGCGTGTATGGCTCAGTGGTTAGCGCAACAGCAAGCGGCCAGGTGAGTTCATCCACCCAGGATGTTGACGACTGCCAATTAGTGGCCGATGTCGAAGAAGGGGTCGCCCTCCGGAAGGGGGTGTGGTTGAGGGAGGGGTTCCCGTCGTCCGGGTGGAGTTGGTGGCTCTTTGCGTACTCGAAAGGTGTCCTGGTCGATGGGGCCGGATACCCGGCGGACGGCCTCGGCCATCTCGTCGTCCGGCCATCTCGTCGTGGAGTCCCAGGTGCACTGAGCGAAGCGCGACAGTATGTAGCTCGAGTCTATCGATCCAGAAGAGTAGTGTAGGCGGGCGCCGGTGAAATCCGTCCCGGTGAGGTCGGCGCCGCTGAAATAGGCTCCTACCAGGTGGGCGCCGATGAACTTGGTCCGCACGAGCTTGGCGTCATTGAAGCACGAGGTGCCGATCTCGGGGGCGCCGCCGAAGTAGGCGCCGGTCATGTCGGCATCGGTCAGGTCGGCACCGACGAAATCGCCGACGATGCCGAAGTCGGCGTCGCGTAGATCCGCTCCGACGAGTTTGGCGCGAGCGAACCGGGCTCCCAGGACAGGGGCCCCGCCCGGATCGGCGCAGGAGAGATCGGCATGGCGCAGATCGGCTCCGCTGAGGTCGGCGCCTATGAGGTCGGTCCCCTCGGGGAACCGGACGCCCCGCAGGTCGGCCCCACGCAAGTCCTTGCCGACGAGCCGGGCGACGGCCTCGGCACTGCTGTCATCGATCAATTCCGCCAGGTTGTCCGGTAAGCCGGACGGCCGACCAACCCCTGTCCGCTCGCCGCTGATGGCGTCATCGCGGACGACCCTTCCGTGCAGCGCGTACAGGTGGAAGCCGTCGCGGTAACTTAAAGCCGGACCTGTGCGGCAGTGCAGCACCAAAGGGCCTTCCAAGGACCTTGGCGCCTTGGCGAGACGGATCTGAGCGGGCCGCTCGCACACCAGGCAGACCTCCTCGAAGGGCCACCAGCCGCCGCAGGACTCGATGAGTTCCTTCCACAGCGCCAGCCTCCGTTTCCAGACCTCCCGTCGCCGTTTACGGAAAAACCATCCGCCCCTCTTTCCCCGATGACCGCTGAGCAGGGTCAGGAGGAACTCGCCCGGTTCCGGCACACCATGGGCGGCCGCGATCGCCTGGGGCTTCGGCGTACCGGACTCACTCCAGTTCCAATCGGGATCCCCGCGAGGTGAATCGATCCACATGAGCTGAGGCTGCGGTGCGTCGACCAGTTCGTACAACCCGCGGATCGCCGCCTCGGCGGCAGGCCGGTCGGCCGGCTCGGTGGCTTGCCGTCCCGCCCACTCGGGCAGCCGTTCGGCCAGCTGTGTGATTTCCAGGCCGGCAATGTCCGGGTGGACATAGATCTCAGTGTTGAACGGGCGAGGTAGCGCCATACTCGCTCCCTATCACGGCACACGACACGCAACCAGGGCCCAAGCCAAGGCGCCTCCAGCCCAGTCCAGCAACGCAGAGACCGAGAAAGAAGCGCCTTGCCGCCGATCCGCTTCAACGGAGCGGCCACGCTGGCGCCGCTCGCCAAGATCGGCCTAAAGATGATCAGCGAAACGCGGGGGCCCTCGCATCCCTCATCCACCGCAGACACCTACACCTAGGTGCTTCCCGAGGTGTCCCGGGCAGCCACCGAACCATCCCGGTGACACCGCCTGCCCCTGAACCCGTGGGTAGTTCTTTCACGGACGTGGGCGGCACGGTGGTGGCGGTGGGGGACAGCAAGGACCCGGCGATCCGCCGCACCCCACCGACCTCACAGGGAAGACCCCACGCCCGTCCGCCTCCCCCTGTAGGAATTTCCGTCGGATACGCCCCTGAACTGGGGTTGAGGGAGGGGCGTTGATCGCCTTCGGAGGCGCTGCCACTACGTTCAGACCGCTTGTCCAGGTTCGCATGTGGAGTGGGGTTTCGTGGCGCTGGACGCGGCCTGGCAGCAGATGGCCGCCCGGCTGACCCGGCCGGCGACGACGCCCGCGTCCGCGTGGCGCGGCGAGCTGGTCTTCTTGGCCCCTTGTCATCCCTGGTCAGGCGGGGCGTGCGGCTGTAGCTCTCACGGGGGAGACGGGACGGCACGGCCCACCCGGCTGGGGGAGGGATCCGGCCCCCGATCCCAGCAAAGTCGTTCATGCCGGGATCGGGAGCCGGAGCGCCACTCTCAAGGAGCCACGATGACCACGACCCTTATCGAAACGGCGTCCGCTGGCGTCCAAGTCCAGCGGGGCGGCTGGAAAGCGGGGTTCCGCACCGTGCCTGGTGTGCCCAGATGGGCGCGCTGGGCGGCGCACGCGGCGGCCCTGACGACGCTGCCGTCGGCGTTGTGGCGGCTGCCGATGGCGTGGGGGTTCGGGATGGGCTTCACCGACGAGGCGATGGTGGAACTGCACGTCCCCGGCTGGGGCTCGGCGTACGTGCTCGCCCTGATCCTGCTGAGTGAGGTCGCATCGTTCGCCACCCTCGGTCTGATCCAGCCGTGGGGGGAGCGGTTCCCCCGCTGGATGGGGTTCGTCGGCGGCAAGCGCGTGTCGGTGCGGTTCGCGGTCACCACCGCGACGTTGGGGGCGATGGCGGTGCTGCTGTACGCCGCCGGCTACTTCTACACCTGGACGCATCGCAGCTCCGGTTCCCCGACCGGCGCATGGGCGTGGCTGATGAACGCCTCGTTCGCACCGGTCGTGTTCTGGGGCCCGCTGCTGATCGCGGTCACCGTCCACTACTACCGGCGACGCCGCGCGGCCTGACCGGCTCTCAGCATGGACCGGGCCCACGCCCAGGAGCTTCGACGCCACCGCCCAGCTCTGGCTGTGTCCGCGGACTCGATCACCTCCCCTGCATCACCGCTCGGCGACGAAACATCAGATAGAAGGAGAACTCCCAGATGATCGTGAAGCGCGCACGTAAGGCCGCTGTCCTTGTTCTCGGTGCGGGCGTGGCCGCTGCGGCCGTGGTCACCGCGACCACAGGTGCGGTCCAGGCCAAGATCAAGCCGAACAAGCCCAAGGTCGCCGGCGTCACCGGGTCCGGCGAGTTCCGGATGACGTTCCTGCCGAAGGACGACAAGGACCGCCGCTTCTTCACCTTCGACGTCCGTCAGGCTCCGTTCACTCACCACCGCGTTCTCCCCGGCGGGGCGACGATCACCGGGTCGCCGAACGATGCGACCGGCACGGTGAAGATCAAGCACCACTTCGCTCCGGGGAAGCGGACTTTCTACGCGATCGGCCGGGCCGACTCGCTGATCACCTCCCCGGGCTACGCCACGATCACCGCCGAGATCGTCAAGACGTGGTGCGTGGAGGACACCCCGACCCCCGAGGGCTGCGAGGGCCCGCCATGGGTCGGTATGACCAAGGGTTTCAGCGTCTACGACGCCGGCCGGGACCACGGTGGCAAGCCAGGCCGGTCCAAAGACAGGATCGGGATGTCCTGGGAGTACGCCAACATGCTCGTCAACCCCCAGGGTGAGACCTACGAACCCGAGCAGGTCGGCACCGCGATGGCACCGGCCCCGTTCTCCCCCGTCCTGTCCGGCGGGTTCACCGTCGTCCACAAAGACCTAGCGGTGCCGTCGAAAGCCGACATGCCGCAGCCACCCCAGCAGTGATGACGCGGGGCTGAAGCCACAGGACGCCCGGAGCGTCCAAGCCCGGGCTCTCCGGTCCTCCTGTCGGGTTGGCCCACTGGCACCTCTGGAACGCGACAGGGACTTCGTTCAAAATCTCGATCTTGGACGAAGTCTCTGGTCAGAGTGGCGGAGGATCGGGGATGTGAACCCCGGATGGGCTTGCACCCAAACCGCATGAGCAGAGCCATTTTTGGCGTGCTATGTGATGATTCCATCCCGGCGAATTCGCGTTCCCGCAGGTCAGCGACCACATGATGCAGCCTCATCCACCGTGATCCATTACAGTTCGTGCGCACCTTGTGCTCACCGACCGTCGATGGAGCCGAAGGTAGACCTCGCCATCCGAGCACTCACTGTAATCACCAGGTCGACTCCCGTAGCCAGTCGAGGCTCGCCTACCGGGACGCGCGGGAATAGGCCGCCGTCTTGTCTCTGCTTCAGCTCACGTGGCGAACATCGTGGATATCTCACGGGCAGACGACGTCGGCACCTCCTCCCCGGAACCGGCGTGGGAGATGTCGGGCATGGACCATGTCCAGCTGCCGGCGGGCGCGGTGCACACCGAACGGCCGGTCCCGCTGTGGGCGTTGGTGCTGGAGGGCGAACTCACGCTTGAGGTGGCGTTCGAGGCGCAGTCGCTCGCGGAGGGGGACGCCGTCCTCATCGACGCCCGCACCGCTTACCGGCTCACCGCGTCGGAGCGGCACGAGGAGTCCGCCTTGGTTGTAGCGGACCTGCGCATGGCCGTCCCGGTCCGTCGGCTGCCCAGCCCGCTGGTGGTCCGCGGCTTCGGCAGCCGGCATGGCGGCGTCATGGCGCTCGTCACGCAGTGCCCGCTCGAACGTGCGTGCCGGCCGACCCTGTTCGCCGCCAGCTACGGCAACCTGATCGGCGCGGCGATGACCACCTCTTGGCAGGAGGACGAGGGCGGCGATGCCGGACCTCCCGACGAGGCCGTCACCGCGGTGGTGGCCGCTGTGACCGCCCGCCCGGCCGAGCCGTGGACCGTCGAGGGGATGGCCCGCCTGGTCCATCTGTCGCGTTCCGCCCTGGGCGAGCGGTTCCGCCGCGCCCTCGGCCGCGGACCCGCGGAGGTGCTCCGGGAGATCCGGATGCGGGAGGCGCGCCGACTGCTCGCGGACCCCTCGCGTCCGGTGGAGTACATCGCGTCCGCCGTCGGGTACGGCTCCACCGCTGCCTTCAGCCGGGCGTTCTCGTCCCACCACGGCGTCGCGCCGCAGGCCTGGCGGGAGCCGTCACCCGCGCGGGACGCGCAGCGCGGCGAAAAGCAGCCCGGCCGCCGCGGCGAACCCCGTCCCGAGCAGGAAGGCCGCCTGCATGCCGCGGGCGTCCAGGAGCGCGCCTCCTGACGCCGACCCCAGCGTGATCGCCACCTGGAACGCGGTGACCTGCAACGAGAGGGCCGACTCGGCGCGTTCGGGCTCGACGCGGGTCACCCATAGCTGGGTGGCGACCGGGACCATGTTGAAGGCCAGGCCCCACACGACGACCCCCGCGGCCAGCACCGGCAGGGATGGCGCGGTCGCGGTGACCAGCAGGCCGCCGGCCAGCAGAAGCGGGGCCGCGGCGACCACAGCGCGCAGCCGTCCCGCGAACCGCCCGGCGGCGAGGTTGCCCGCCATCCCGCCCACGCCCCAGGCCAGCAGCAGCCATACCGTGGCGCCTGCGTCGATGCCCTCGATCGCGACCCGGATGTAGGGGTAGGCGGCGAAGTTGCCGAACGCGACCAGGACCACGCCCAGCACCCCGGCCATCAGCCACCGGTTGGCGAGCGCCGCCCGCAGCATCGCCATTCCGGCGGCCGGGTGCGGGGGTACCGGCGGCAACGTCAGGGCCACGGCCAGGGCAGCGGCAATGCCGAGGGCCGCCGCGATGCCGAACACCAACCGCCAGCCGACCGCGTCGCCGAGCAGGGACGCCAACGGGACGCCGCCGATCGTCGCGAGGGTTACGCCCAGCGCGATGGACGTTGACACCACGCTGTCGCGTCCCGGCACGGCGCGGGTTCCGGCGCCGAACGCGAACGACCAGTACCCGGCGATGGCGACGCCGAGGACGAGCCGGCCGAGGAGCAGGACGGCGAAACCGGGGGCGACCGCCACCGCCAGGTTCGAGACGGCCGCCGCGACCAGCAGCCCGGTCAGGACCGTGCGCCGGTCGGTCCGCGGCAGCAGCACCGCGATGCTGGGGGCGGTGATCGCGCCCGCGACCGCGGTCGCCGCGACCGCCAGCCCGGCGGTGCCCTCGCTGACCCCGAGGTCGCCGGCCATCGCGGGCAGCACGCTCGCCGGCAGGAACTCGCTACCGACGAGCACCGCGATCCCGGCAGCGAGCGCGACGATCGGTGACCAGTTCGTCGAGCCGCCGGACCGCGCCGAGGACTTGGGCGGCGAAGTGTCTGCGGACGGCGGCGAGGACTGAGGCGTGGACATGCCTTCCAGTCTCGCCTCCACCGCGCCGCCGCAGTTGATCGCGTGACGCGCACAGTTGACCGTCTGACCGGTCTGTGACCGGCCGGGCTCCCGGTGGAGTCGTGGTCGCCGCGGGGGTGGATGACGATGCCACTGTGCATGTGCTCGGACATGCGGGGCGAGCCGGGCGTGGACGGGGTCGCGGTCGGCGTCAACATGAAACTGATCAGCGAGACTCTCGGCCACGCCCGCCACTCGTTCACCGCCGACACCTACACCTCGGTACTTCCCGAGGTGTCCAGGGCAGCCGCCGAGGCGGTGGCTGCGGTCGTCCCTCGTTGGACGAGGCAGAGCACACCTGACGTCGCCAAGGTTCTCACCTGCGGACCGACGCAACCGGCGCGGTCAACACGCAGGGTAATCAAAGACGAGACGGCCGGCATCCGCATCGTCCGGTGACGAAAGCACTCCGACGACATCCCGTGCACACCAGGCCAGGAAGAACGGGCATCCGAAACGCGACAGGGACTTCGCTCAAGATCTAGATCTTGGACGAAGTCCCTGGTCAGTGTGGCGGAGGATCGGGGATTTGAACCCCGGATGGGCTTGCACCCAAACCGCATTAGCAGTGCGGCGCCATAGACCGGACTAGGCGAATCCTCCAGGAGCCGTCAGGCCCAGGACAGGTTACCGGTTCGGCGAGCCAACCGGCAAAGCCTGACCCTCGGCTCCGACAGCATAGTCGGAAACACGTCCCGGCGCCGCGCTCCCGGGGCCGCGGGAGCGGGTCGCGCCGGGCGTCAGCCGCCGAGCCGGAACCCGGTGAACCCGCAGGCCTCGGCGAGGTCGTTGCCGTGCTGCCGCATGCCGGCCAGGTCGGGCTGGCGCGGGGTCGTGCTGCCGGACTGCACCTGGCGCAGCATCGAGGCGGTCTCGTCCAGGTCGCCCGCGAACGCGGTCGCGGCGGTCTCGACGTCGCCGCCGGCGCTCTGGCCCTCGGACCGCACCTTGGAGGCCGTGTCCGAGAACTTCTGCGCGGTGGCCGAGGCGCCGCCCGGCGTCGTCATCGACATGCCGCCGGTGGAGAAGCTCCGCAGCTCGGTCTCGATGTTCTTGCAGGCAGTCTTCTTCTTCCCGCCGGCGATGGCGTCGACCGCGCCACAGCCCGTGGAACCGAGCATCAGTCCACCGACGGCGAGGACGCCGACCAGCTTGGTGGCGGACATGCGCATGGGGATTCTCCTTCAGGGGGTTGGGCTTGCGAACGGGCTACACCCTCCCAGGTCACACCCGCCCTAATCACCCCTTTGGCGTAGCTACCCCACCAAGGGTTCCGTGACTCAAGTCACACTGCGGGCTCCGTGCATCCGTGAACCGATTCGCGGTCAGGTCCCCAGAGCCGGTACAGTACTTCCGGCAGGCACCCGTAGCTCAACGGATAGAGCATCTGACTACGGATCAGAAGGTTAGGGGTTCGAATCCCTTCGGGTGCACATGGCTTAGAGGCCCCTTCCGGTTTCGGAAGGGGCCTTTTGTGTGCTGTGCCTGGTAGGGGGCGTGTGGTCGTCTCTGTGTGGGTCAGGCCTTGTTGGTGGTGGTCCAGCGGGTTTGGTGGCCTGAGGGGCGCGGGAGTGTGCCGTGGGCGAGGATCTGTTCGTGGATCTGGTCCAGGGCGGTGTGGAGCGGTCCGAGCAGGGTCGGGTCGAGTCCGTCGAAGAACATCTGCTTCACCAGGGCGGCGTGGCCCGGGGTGGCCCGGCGCAGCGCGTCCCGGCCCTGTGAGGTGAGGACCGCGTCGGTCCCTCGGGCGTCGGTGCTCGACGGGCGGCGCGCGACCAGGCCGCGTGCTTCCATGCGCAGCACCTGGTGGGAGAGCCGGCTCCGCTCCCAGCCGATGCGGACCGCCAGGTCGCTGAGCTGCAGCCGCTGGTCGGCGGAGTCGGCCAGGGCGTTCAGGACGTGGAAGTCCTGGTGGGAGAGGCCGCCGTCGGCCTGCAGCTCGCGATTGATCTCGTAGTTGAGCCGGAGCGCCACCCGCATGTAGGCGAACCAGGTCGCCTCCTGCTCGGCGGTCAGTCCGCTGTGGGCCGGCTCGTCCGCGCTGTCCCCCAGGTCGTTCGGCATGCGGGCTCCTCTACGTGGCGCGGCGCTCAGGCTAGCCGATGCCGCATCTCCAGGAACAAGTGCGTGACGAGCCGTGTTAACCGCGATGCGTGACATGTCACGTAAATCAAGGAGGTAGATGTGACTAAGGCAGTCGTGCTCAGCGACTACGGCTCCCCGGACGGGCTGGTTCCGGGTGAGGTCGAGATCGGTCCGCCGGGGGCGGAGCAGATCCGCGTGAACGTCGAGTTCGCCGGGGTCGGGCCGACGGACCTGGCCATCAGGTCGGGCCGCCTGAAGGGCGCGTTCGGTGCCCGTCCGGGTTCGGTGCTCGGGTTCGAGGCGGCCGGTGTGGTGGACGCGGTCGGCTCCTCGGTGATCGACGTGCGGGCAGGTGATGCGGTCGCGGTCTTCCTGCCCGAACTCGGCGGTTACGCCGGGCAGGTGCTGGCCCGTTACTGGGTGCGGGTTCCGCGGTCGGTCGGCGCGCAGGCGGCCGCGGCGCTGCTGGCCTCTGGGGAGGCGGCGGCGCGGGTCGTGGACGAGGTCGGCGTCGCGGCGGGCGAGACCGTGCTGATCGTCGGCGCGGCGGGGTCGGTCGGGCTGATCGCAAGCCAACTCGCCGTCGCGCGCGGGGCGGAGGTGATCGCCGCGGTCCGTCCCGGGGACTTCGACCTCGTGGCGAGTGTGGGCGCCGCTCCGGTGGCTTACGGGCCCGAGCTGGTGGCGAACGTCCGGGCCGTCGTGCCGTCGGTGGACGCGGTCATCGACGTCTCCGGTGCAGGTGTCCTCGGTGCCGCGGTCGAGCTGGCCGGCGGACCTGGCCGGGTGGTCACTCTTTCGGATCCGCACGCCGCCGACTTCGCCGTCCGGCTGTCCGGGCCGGACGGGCCACGCATCACGTCGCGGTTGGAAGCCGTCATGGAACTGCTGGCCGCCGGGCGGCTGACGCTGCGCTCGCAGAGCGTCGCCCCGCTGATGGACGCCGCGCAGGTCCACCGCGGCATGGAAAACGGTGGGCTGCGGACCAAGGTCCTGCTTTCCACGCAGGTCTGATATCTGGAACAGGAGTAGTCATGGGACAGCTGGACAACAAGGTGGCCCTGGTCACCGGGGGCACGTCGGGCATCGGAAGGGCGACGGCGCAGCGGTTCGCGGACGAGGGCGCGTTCGTCTTCGTCACCGGCCGCAGGCAGGCGGAACTCGATGCGACGGTCAAGGCACTCGGTGATCGAGGCCGGGGAGTTCGCGCGGATGTGTCGAGCGCCGAGGACCTCGACGAGCTCTATGCGCAGATCCGCGGGGAGGGGCGCGGTCTCGACGTGCTGTTCGCCAATGCCGGCGGCGGGACGTTCGCGACCCTGGCCGACGTCACCCCGGAGCATTTCGACGAGACGTTCTCGATCAACGTGCGCGGCACGCTGTTCACGGTGCAGAAGGCTCTTCCGCTGCTCAACCCGGGCGCGTCGGTCATCCTGGCCGGCTCGACCGCGGCCACCAGCGGCACCGCGGCGTTCGGGGTCTACGCGGCGAGCAAGGCCGCGATCCGGTCGTTCGCCCGCACCTGGGCGGTCGAGCTCGCCGACCGGGGCGTCCGGGTGAACGCGATCGTGCCGGGGCCGATCGACACCGAGGGGCTGCGCGGCCTGGCGCCCGACGCCGCCTCGGCCGACGGGCTCGTCCGGCAGTTGGGCAGTGCCCTTCCGCTCGGCCGGCCTGGTCGTCCCGAGGAGGTCGCCGGCGCCGTGCTCTTCCTCGCCTCGGGCCAGAGCAGTTTCGTCACCGGCAGCGAATTGTTCGTCGATGGCGGTGACGAGCAACAGTAGCCCGCGCGCAACCGGTTGCCCGGGGCGTCACTCGAAGCGGGAGACACCGGTTCGGGCTCGCGTGGAGGTCGCGTCGCGAGTCCGAACCGGGCTTCGGTCGCGTGCGGACGGGGCCAAGGCCGCTCTGGGGTCAGCGGCCCAGTGCTCGGCGGACGGTGAGGTGGTGGCGGGTTCTGAGGCGGCGGAGTTCCCAGAGGCTCACCAGCGTGACCGACAGCGGGCCGCCGAAGATCACCGCGAGCCGCGCCGGGACCGGGAGGCCGTCGTAGTCGTGGGAGAACAGGTCCATGATCGCGAGTTCCCAGACCAGGACGGTCGCGATGATCGGGGGCAGGACCTCGTGGATGTCGGCGGTCCGGAACACGTGCACCAGTGCGACGGCGGCGCCGAAGAACACGAACACGATCGCCCAGAGCGCCACGAGGGCGATGATGACCATGACGAGGAGCTTCGCGTAGACGGCCGGGGACGGCTGCTCGTCATCCCCGATGAGGCCGCCTTCCGGCATGACGGAGGTGAGCACGACGAAGAACAGCACCGTGCCGCCCAGAGCCAGCAGCGACCCGAGCGGCTTCAGCGTCCGCCGCAGGTGGAGGGCCCGGAGGTGCGGGCGGCTTCCGAGGATGAACGCGCCGACGACGATCGGGAAAGTGGCCGGCAGCAGGGCCGCGGACGTCACGATCTGGTCCGCCCGCTGGTAGGCCAGAGACTGGGCGTCCGAGGCGACGCGGTACGCCACCGTGATCCACACCACCGCGACGAGACCGACCACCGCGCGCAGGACCTGGACCTTCCGCACCGCCGGATCGTCCACCCGGTCCGGGCGCGTCGGCCTGGCCACCTGGCGTCCGGCGATGACCGGGTTGAGCAGCCGGAACAGCCGCCGCCTGCGGGACGGCGGGCGCGGCGGTCCGGGCGGGGGTCCCCAGCCCGGTTGGGGGCCGCCGCCGTACTGCCAAGGGCCCGGCGGCATCCCGCGGCCCGGCGGTTGCGGCGGCCGGGCGGGGGGATGCGGTCCGCCGCCGTACGGTCCCCAGGGGTTCTGCCCAGCACTCATCGACGTTCCCGCACTGTTGAGGATACGGCCGGACGCTCATCGTCATTGAGTGAAAACACATAGCAAGGCCTGAAATGTGCCCACTCTTGATGGTTTCGTCCGGGGGGCGGATCCACGACCCCGCCCCTCAGCCCATGTGACACCGCCGGGGAGGGAAATGTTCGCGCGACCGCCCTTGCTGATCGTGACCGTGCCGTTCACCTCGAGAAACCTGGCGATGCCTGTGGATCGGCGGCCGGCCGGGTTCCGTCGAACGCGCGATCGGCGAGACGGAGAACCCGGCCGGGGATAGTTTCGTCGGGAAGCCGATGGCAAGGACGGCAGGTTGCCGCCGCCGCGCCGGTGCCGGGCGTGACGCTGTGCTGGGAGCGATGGGTGGATCTGCGCGACGAGATCGAGACGGTCCTGCGAGGCTGGCACGCCTACGAGGCCGACCGAGGGCCGGTGGCCGTCATCGACTTCGACTGCGCGCCCACCGCCGCGCCCGTCGAGGCTGCGACCAGCCGTCTTGCGGTCTACCGGGCTCTGTCCGACCTGCGCGTCCGCACCGTCGGGGCCGGCGCCGACCGGCTCACCGCGCGCCTGACCGCCGATCTCGCCTATCTCGGCGCCCTGCTGGGGGAGCATCCGCCGCTGGGCGACTATGTGCGGGCCACTCAAGGGTGCGTCGCTGTCGGGTGGCGGGACGACTACGTCGCCTACCGCGGCGACCAGGCCCGCCAGGCACTCGGCGCCGTCGGGGTCGGGTGGGGTTCGGAGACCGTCCGGGAGCTGAGGGCGGTCGAGGGGCCGATCGAGGCCGGCGAGGCGCCGGACGCGATCAGGCAGGCCGCGGCGGACTACGAGGCCGCCGTCCGTCAGGCCACAGGTAGCGAGGCGCCGTTCAACCTCACCATCGAGACCGCCGAGGTGGACGCCTACTGGGCGTACTGGCTGGACGGTTCCGGGGCCGACGTCCGGCTGCGCCTCAACCTTCGGCGCGCCGGCTTCACCAAGGTCGCCGCTCGCCAGTTCGCTCTGCACGAGGTGCTCGGCCACGGCCTCCAGAGCGCGAGTTGGTCGGCGCGAGCCGCTGCCCAGGAGGTCCCTTGGGTGCGTCTGATGTCGGTGCACGCGCCGCAACAGGTCCTGCTCGAAGGGCTCGCGCAAGCGCTCCCCCTGTTCATCGCCCCCGATGACGAGCTGATGGTCGCCCGCACCAAGTTCGACCACTACAACCAGCTTGTACGCGCCGAACTGCACGTGGACCTCAACCGGGGTGCCGGCATCGGCGAACTGGCCGAGCGCGCTCGTGCGCGCATGCCCTGGACGACCGAGGCCGCGATCGCCGACGTCCTCACCGACAGGGGAGCCGACCCCCAACTCCGCTCCTACCTGTGGGCCTACCCCGCCGGAATCGACTGGTTCGCGAACCTCGCCCGAGCAGACCAGGCCACCAGAACGGCCGTCCTCCACGCCGCCTACCGAGACCCGTTGACGCCCACGGAGCTCGCAGCGCTCTGGCCGGCGGGCCCCACCATCGGCGGCCAGGGCGTGGCGGCCGACTCCGTGCGCTGACGCTTCGCAGACGGTCTTGAACCGGCCCGGCGTCCTAGCCTGAGGGCATGCCGGGCGAATGGCGTGTGCGCGAGGTCAGGTTCGGAGCCGAGGGCGTCACATTGGCCGGCCTGCTCGGGGTTCCGGGCGGTGAAGCAGTGGCGGGCGTGGTCCTTGTCGGGGGTTCGGGGCCGTCCGACCGGGACAACGACGGCTCCTTTCGCCCGATCCGCCGGTATCTGCTGGAGGCCGGGGTCGCGGTCCTGAGCTACGACAAGCGCGGGGTGGGGCGGTCGTCGGGCCGGTGGTGCGCGGCGACGATGGACGACCTGGCGTCCGACGCGCTGGCGGCGCTGGGCTTTCTGCGCGCCCAGCCGGAGGTGCCGGACGAGGCCGCCGGGTTGTTCGGCCATAGTGAGGGCGGCTGGGTGGCCTTGCGCGCGGCCGCCCGGGGCGCGCCGTCCTGGGTCGTCACCAACAGCTGCCCTGGCGTCACCCCGGCTGAACAGGAACGTTACGCGCGGACCACCGCTGCCAGAGCGTCCGGCTCGCGTCATGAGCGTGACGTGGACTCCGTCGTGGCGTTCTACGACCGGCTGGTGGAAGCGGGCCGGCGTGGTGCCGGCTTCGCCGAGGCCACTCGGATCGTCGCCGAGGCAGGGCACCCGGCCCTGGCCGCCTTCTGGTCGGATGTCGACGCCGATGGCTGGGAGTTCCTCAAGCGGAAGCAGGATCACGATCCCCTGCCCGACGCGCTTCGGCTGCGCTGCCCGCACCTGGCGATCTTCGGCGGTGCCGACGAGGTCGTTCCCGTCGCCGCCAGCGTCCGGCTGTTCAGCGAGGCCGCGTGTGACGCCGACCGCGATCATCGGGCGTCGCTGACGGTGCAGGTGTTCCCGGGAGCCGACCATCGGGTGCGGCGGGACGGTGTGCTCGCCCCGGGCTACCTTCCGACCCTCGCGAAGTGGATCCACGCCCCGGGCTAGCTCGTCCCGGGCCTGCGGAGGGCAGGCGAGATAGCGAGTCGTTCCGCTGCCTAGCCGGGACGTCGTACCGAGGTCGTGTCGCTTGTCAGCGGCGAGCCGTTCGCTGACACGGGCAGGAGGTCGGGCACTCGGGCGCCGTCGCCGTCGACCAGGACGGAGTGCTCCTCGCCGGCTGCGAAGGCGTGGCGCTCGCCCCACTGCCGCAGCGTGACGATCACGGGGAAGAGGTCCCTGCCCGCGTCGGTGAGCGCGTACAGGCGGCGCCTGCCCGACGGGGCGTCGACCTGGGTGAGCAGTCCGTGGGCGGTGAGCTTGCGGAGCCGGTCGCTGAGGATGTTGCGGGCGATGCCGGTGCGCTGCTGGAAGTCGGTGAACGAGCGGGCGCCGTCCATCGCGTCGCGGACGATGAGCAGGCTCCACCGGTCGCCGACCAGGTCGGCGGTGCGGGCGACCGGGCAGCCCGGGTCCGTCCACGCGGGGCTCCGCCCGCCGGTCTCGTCGCGCGCCATCACCCCTCCAAGGAGTTGCGTAATGAAACCATTCTGACCTACGCTCCGCAGAGTTTCAAAATGAAACCAATCGGAGGTGGGCCGGTGCGCTGGACGACGAGGCTGCTGCTGGCGGCGGTGTGCGGGGTGGCGGTGGCGAGCGTCTACGCCGGGCAGCCGGTGCTGGGCGCGATGGGGAGCGATCTGGACGTTCCGGTCGACTCGCTCGGCTGGTTCGTGGCCGCCGGGCAGCTCGGCTACCTGGCCGGACTGGTGCTGCTGGTGCCGTTGGGCGACATGCTCGACCGCAGGCGCCTGATCGCCGCACACCTCGCCCTGGTGGCCGCCGGGACGGCGATCACCGCGGTCGCCCCGGCCGCCTGGGCGGCGTTCTCCGGGCTGGCCGCGGCGGGGGTCTTCGCGGTGGTGGTGCAGACCGCCGTCGCGTACACGGCGTCGCTCTCCCCGGCCGGCGAGCGCGGGCGCAACCTCGGCATCGTGACCTCGGGCGTGGTGATCGGCATCCTCGGTGCGCGCGTCGTCGCGGGAGTCCTCGCGGACCTGTGGGGGTGGCGGAGCATCTACCTGGCCCTGGCGGCCCTCGCGGGAGTCCTCGCGCTGCTCGCCCTCACCGCGCTGCCCGCGGACGTCCGGTCCGGGACGGCGAGATACGGGCAGGTGCTCCGGTCCTTCGGCGGGCTCTTCGTCCAGCCGGTGTTCCTCGGCCGCGGGCTGATCGCGTTCTTCCTGTTCGCGTCGTTCGGCGCCCTGTGGAGCGGCATGGCCCTGCCGCTGGCCGGGGCGCCATGGCATCTCGGCGAGGCGCAGATCGGGCTCTTCGGCGTCGCCGGGCTGGCCGGGGCCCTGGGCGCCGCCCGGTCCGGGCGCTGGGGCGATGCCGGGCACGCGCGCCGGGTCACCGGGATCGCGCTCGCGCTCCTGATCGCCTCCTGGGCCGCGATCGGACAGCTGCCCTGGTCACTGCCGCTGCTGATCCTCGGCGTGGTCCTGCTCGACTTCGCCGTCCAGGCCGTCCACGTGAGCAACCAGCACACGCTCACGACCGCCTACCCCGACCGCACCAGCACGACCATCGGCGCCTATATGGTCTTCTACTCCCTCGGTTCGGCTCTGGGAGCGGCCGCGACCACGGCCCTGTTCGACGCCGTCGGCTGGATCGGCTCCACCGTCCTCGGTGCGACGCTCGCCCTCTGCGCTCTCGCCGTCTGGGCCGTCACCCCCCACCCGGC
Organism: Actinomadura sp. NPDC048021; assembly: GCF_040653135.1. NCBI lineage: Bacteria > Bacillati > Actinomycetota > Actinomycetes > Streptosporangiales > Thermomonosporaceae > Actinomadura > Actinomadura sp. NPDC048021. Next base: position 159,163 of record NZ_JBEZJQ010000002.1, on the reverse strand, counting down.
GGGACGCGCCGCCCGCCGTCCCCGGCTCGAACAGGCGGAGAAGGTGTGACGGACGGTCGAGAGGTCGCGGGCGCGCTAGCGGCGGGCGTGGCGGATCTTCAGGCGGCCGAGGCCCATGGTGCCGGTGATCCGGATCTCGGGGCCGCCGGGCCGGGCGGGACGGCGGGGCGTGTAGCGCGCGTCCTTCAGCCCGGTGTGCAGGCCCTCGATGTCGACGACCGCGTCGCGCGGCACGATGATCTTGGCCTGACCGGTGCCGACCTGCAGCTCGATGGCGACGACCGGATGCTCGATGATCGCCTTGGACAGGTCCAGCCGGACCCGTCCGAAGGCCGACTCGACCTTGAGGGAGCGCGGTACGCGCCAGGCGCCCCGGCGCTTGATCCGTCCGGTGGCGGCGCCGATCGTGGTCGTGGCGCCCGTGTCCTCGTCCGGGAGCGCGGCCAGGGGCACCGCGAGGTCGCCGTGGGTCCTGGCGGTGAGGACCTGGTCCAGGCGCTCGTCCATCTCCTCGTGCGTGAGGTGCCCGGTGGCGTAGGCGTCCCGCAGGCGCTGCGCGGCGGTGTCGCGGTCATCGTCGCCGACGAGGCGCGCGAGGTCGTCCGGACGGGGGGTCACGAAGGCCACTCTAGCGCCGTCCCCCCGCAGGGGTTCGAGGCGCGGGGCCGCCCGCCGGGAGTCAGCGCGAGTAGGGCCCGGAGCGGGAGGTCAGGGCCGTGAGGGGCTTGCCGACGCCAAGGAAGGTGTGGCCCGTCATGCCGTTGATGATCCCGGCAGCGGAGGCGTACCAGGCGCAGACGGCGGTGAGGACGCCGAGGTAGCCGCCGATCTTGATCGTGGTCTCGCTGGTGGAGAAGTTCCCGATGAACAGGATGATCTCCGTGGCCTCCAGGGAGACGAACACCGCCAGGACGGCCTGGTTGACCTGGGTCGCCCAGAGCATCATGTAGGTGTTGAAGATCGCGAAGGCGAGGAGGATCCAGCCGAGGTCGTTGGCCTCCTGGGCCGGGGTCGCCTCACCGGCGATCAGGACGACGTACAGGCCCAGGCCGAGCCAGAAGCCGCCGTAGGACGAGAAGGCCGTCGCGCCGAACACGTTGCGATTCCGGAACTCCCACATGCCGGCCAGGATCTCGATGACGCCGCCGTAGGCGAGGGCGTAGCCCAGCCAGGCGTCGGTGCCGTCGGTCCATCCGGCGTTCTTCACGGACAGGAGGAACGTGGTCAGGGCGAAGGCCGCCAGGCCCAGGGGCGCGGGATCGGCGGTCGCGGGCGGGGTCTGCGGGGTGGACTCTTGCTCGACGTGGGTCATGGTGCCTCCTCGCTGGAGTCCCATCGCCTTGTCTCGCGCGGTCTCGGCCGGACAGGGATGGACGCAGGAATGCGGACAACGGACGTCCGGACGTCCCGGATGGGACCGTTATCTCCTCGGCCCTGTTTCGGATCATAACGCCGCTTGCGCGCCAGGTCAGGGGCCCTTTCGCGGGGCATTTCCGGCGTATCCGTATTAATCGCCGTCGCCGGGCGGAAGGGCTCGTCGCGGCGTCCGGCGACATGAAGAATGCTTTGCCTCGCATGAGAGGCCGGCGAGTCGAATCAGAAAAGTCTCTTGAATTGCCATCCGGCAGGCGGGCAAGCCTTGGCGAAGGCGTTGCCGACTACTTGACGACGGTGGGGCTGAAGGTGGGCGGGTCGCCGAGGTGCCCGCGGTGGGAGCGGGGGCTGGTCCCGTCGACGTCCACCACGCCCAGTTCGGCGCCGAGCTCGGCCCCGATGTGGACCTGCCCGCTCCAGCGCATGTACTCGGGGTGCCGCGCGAGCGCGTCGATCACCCGTCCGCTGAACTCGGGAGACTCCGCGCCCGCGGCGAACGACCTGTACCGGTCGGGGACGCCCTCGAAAAGCGCCCTGTTCCGTTCGGTCTTCAGCAGACCCATCCACAGCGAGATGACGGCGACGTTGTAGGGCTGGAAGTCGACCGCCATATCGTGCGCCATCTTGTCGACGGCGGCCTTTCCGGCCCCGTAGGCCGGGCCGTGCATGTAACAGCGTCCTCCGAAGGAGGAAGTGTTGACGACGAGACCCGCGTTGTTCCTGACCAGCAGCGGGGCGGCGTAGTAACCGGCCACGTAGGCGGAGCGCATCCCCACGTCGAACATGCTCTGAAGCGCCAGCGGCTTCTCCCAGAACGGCCCTTCGCGGGTGAGGCCGTCCGGGATCGTGAACGCGTTGTTGACGAGGATGTCCAGCCTGCCGTGCTCGCGCTCCACCCGCTCGAACAGGTCCGCGACCTGCGCGTCGTCGGAGTGGTCGCAGATCACCGGCACGCCGGTGCCGCCGCGGGCGTCGATCTCCTCGGCCGTGGCCGCGACCGTGCCGGGGAGGCCGGCGTCGCCCTCGGCCCGCGTCCGGCCCGTCACGTACACCGTCGCGCCGGTCGCGCCGAGGGCGAGCGCGATGCCCTTCCCGGCCCCGCGGCTGGCGCCGGTGACCACGACGACGCGGTCTTCGGTAAGGCTCACCTGTCGCTCCCCGTGAGGAATCCGAGCATCGCCGCCGTGGTCTCGGCGGGCCTCTCCATCTGCATCATGTGGCCGGCCCGCTTGATCATCCGGACGCCGCGGACGTCGGCGTGGTGGTCGCCGAGCCTGTTCAGGGGATCGTCGCCGTGCCAGCCCTCGAGGTCGGCGTCCTGCTCGCTGCCGATGAAGTAGTACGGGACGGGGTTCTTCCGGTCGCCGTAGGACTTGCGGTACTCCCAGGAAAGGTCCATGGCCCGGTACCAGTTGAGCCCGCCGGTGAAGCCGCTGCGGCTGTAGGCGTCGACGTAGAACTCCAGTTCCGGTTCGGTCAGCCACGTCCACGGGAGCGGCGGCGTCTCGGGCAGGGCGTCGATATAGGACGTGCCCGGAGGCTGACGCCAGACGTCGAGGTAGTGGTAGTCGCTGGAGAGCGCGTAGAAGACCTTGCGCAGGAACTCGCGGGGCGCGGCGGCGAGGTCGCAGTCGGCGACGCCCGGCTCGGCGAAGTAGTGGATGTGGTTGAAGTGGCGCTCGGCCTGGCGGGCGGCGAGCGTCAGGGGCGACTCGCGGCTCGGGGTGAAGAACGGGTTCTCCAGGGCGATGATCGCGGCGATGCGGTCCGGGTGGTGGTGGGCGAGGTCGTAGGCGGCGAAGAGGCCGAAGTCCAGTCCGCTGAACACGGCCTTCTCCTCGCCGAGGTGGTCGAGGAGGCCGGTGAGGTCGCCGACGATCCGGTCGACGTCGTACTCGCGGTGGTCCCGGGGGCCGCTGGTGTGCCCCATGCCGCGCATGTCGGGCGCGACGACGCGGAAACCCGCGTCGGCGATCGGCCCGATCTGGTGGCGCCAGCTGAACCAGAGGTGCGGGAAGCCGTGCAGGAGGACGACGAGCGGCCCCTCGCCCTGCTCCACGTAGTGGACGTCCAGGCCGTTGACGCGCGCGTACCGATGACTCCAGCCCGCCATGCCGCGGTTCCTTCGGTTCGGGGAGCCGACCTTCGGACTGTGCAGGACGGCGCCACCGGCGGCACCGGGATGTCCCGCTCAGTGGGAATCGAGCGTGATGCGGACGATCGTCCCCTTGGACGGTTCGGACAGCAGCTCGGCCCGCCCGCCGTGGGCGGCGGCGATGGCGGCGACGATGGGAAGGCCGAGGCCGGTGCCGCCCTGCGTGCCCCGGTGGAAGCGTTCGAAGGCGCGGGCGGCGTCCTCCGGGGCCATGCCCGGGCCCTCGTCCGCCACCTCGATCAGGCCCGGCGCCAGGCGGACGGTCGCGGGCGTCCCGGGGGGCGTGTGGGCCCGCACGTTGGCCAGGAGGTTGGCGAAGACCTGGCGGATGCGGGCCTCGTCGACGGTCGCGGCCAGAGTGTCAGGGGCGTCCAGCACGATGGGACGGTCGGGGGAGGCCGCGGTCGCGTCGGCCACGGCGTCCCGGGCGAGGGCGACGAGATCGGTGCGGACGGGGTGCAGGGACGCCTCGCGGTCGAGACGGGCGAGTTCGAGGAGGTCGGTGACGAGGCTGTTCATCCGGCGGGCCTCCTCCTCGATGCGGCGCATCGCGTCGGGCAGCTCGTCCGGCCCGAGCGCGCCGTGCCGGTAGAGCTCCGCGTAGCCCTGGACGGCCGTGAGCGGCGTGCGCAGCTCGTGGGACGCGTCCGCCGCGAACTCGCGGACGCGGGCCTCCGAGCGGCTGCGCGCCCAGAACGCCTGCTCGATCCGCTCCAGCATCACGTTGATGGCGGACGCGAGGCGGGCCGCCTCGGTGCGCTGCCCGGGGCCGGGCATGCGGGCGCGCAGGTCGCCGCCCGCGGTGATGGCGTGCGCCGTGGCGGCCATCCGGTCCAGCGGCAGCAGGCCGCGCCGGATGAGCCACCGGCCGAGCACGAGCAGGACGGCGAGCAGCAGGGCGGCCGTCGCGACCTCGGACAGCACGAGGTTGCGGACGGCCGCGTGGATCTCGGTGAGGGGGGCCGCCACGACGACGACGCCCTTCCCCCAGGGGCGCGCCACCGCGCGCAGCCCGGGAAGGGAGAACGGTTCCATTCCGCGCGCGCGGGCGGCCAGCTCGTCCCGTCCCAGCCGCTGCACCTCGCGGACGGCCTGCTCCGGCGCGGGGTCGTCGCCGCTCAGGACGCGGACCCGCCCCGCCGGGCCGACGGCCAGCACGACGAACTGCGCGGGGGCGACGCCCTGCTCGGGCAGGCCGGGGCGCAGGAGCCGGGTCACGGCGCGGTCGCGGGTGGCCTGGAGCTGGCCGTCCACGCGGTGCATCAGGTACCCGTTCAGGACGAGCGCGCTGACCAGGCCCATGATCGCCAGCCCGGCGGAGGTGACCGCGAGCAGGCCGGTGAGGAGCCGGGCGTTGAGCGTCATGGCCGCAGCGCGTAACCCACCCCGCGCTGGGTGTGGATGAGCGGGGTGCCGAGCGGGTCCAGCTTGCGGCGCAGGTAGCTGATGTAGGTCTCGACGACCTGCGGGTTGCCGTGGTCCCAGCCCCACACGCCGTCGAGGAGCTGGGCGCGCGACAGCACCATGCCCGCGTTGCGCATCAGGTAGGCGAGCAGCCGGAACTCGGTCGGGGACAGCTCGACGGGCACGCCGCCGCGCCGCACCGTCCAATGCGCCTCGTCGAGTTCGAGGTCGGCGACGCGCAGCACGGGCCCGGCGGACGGCTCCGGTGGGGCCGCCCGGCGCAGGACGGCCCGCACCCGGGCGATCAGCGCATCGATCGAGAAGGGCTTGGTGACGTAGTCGTCACCGCCGAGCGTGAGGCCGGTGACGGTGTCGGACGGCGTGTCCCGCGCGGTCAGGAAGATCACCGGGACCTGGTCGCCGTCCGCGCGCAGCCGCCGGCACACCTCGAAACCGTCCAGGTCGGGCAGCATGACGTCCAGCAGGACGAGGTCGGGCTGCGCCTCGCGGACGGCCCCGAGCGCCTCCTCGCCCGTGCCGGCGGTGGCGGTCGCGAAGCCGTGGAAGCGCAGCGCGACCTCGACGAGGTCACGGATGTTGGCCTCGTCGTCCACGACGAGGACCCGCCGGGTCTCGCTCATCGGCTCCCGCTGCTCGCTCCCGCGCCGGCCTCGCGCCCGCACATCGGACTCACCCGCCCGAAACTACCCGCGCCGGTGGACTAGCGGTGCTGGGGGACGCGGACCAGGCGCGCCGTCCGGGTGCCGCCGGAGCGCTCTCCCGCGATGAGCACCTGGTCACCGCCGGTCAGGCCCTGGAGGGACGCCTTCGCGCCGTTCTTGCGCACGTGGGTCTTGCCGTCGGCCGTCCACGTCCAGGAGACGCCGTCCTCACTGCGGACGGTCACCCCCGTCGCCGAGACGGCCGTGATCTTGCCGCGCTGCCAGGTGGCGAGGTGGAACCCGTCCTTGCCCTTGACGGTGGCCTCACCGTGGACGCCGCGCAGCGCACGCGCCCGGCGCAGCGGATGCCCCTTTCCAGGGTGGCCGTGGCCCTCGTGGGCCCTGGGCGAGGGCGCGGGCGAAGGGTCGTCGGCGAAGGCGGGGACGGAGAAGTAGAGCCCGAGCCCGAGGAGCCCGGCGGCTCCGGCCCCGGCCGCGATCGTCTTCCGGTTGTTTCCCATGCCGGACATGGAAGCGGACGCGTCTGGCAGAAGCCCACGCGGAATCCTGGGAGAACCCTGAGAATTCCCCGAACCCCGCCCGGCAACACCGACCCAGCCATGAACCGGAAGCCCGCTCCGAACCTTCACCGGACGAACCGGCGCCCGTCCACCCCAGAGCCGCCTTAGCTCACCACTACAAACCCCACCACCGAGGACGCTCCCTGAGGGCCGCGCCGCCAGGGCCAAGACGGGACAACCAGTACCGCCCCGTGTCCAGTGGGTGTCGGCTCAGGAAGAGCTGATGCCGAGACAAGTCCAACTGGTACCGGGACCGCTCCAGCGGGTGCCGATACAGGTCCAGCTGGCGCCAAGGCGGGCCTGACCCGTGCCGAGACAGCTCCATCTGGCGGCAGCACAGGTCCAACTGGTGCCGGGGAAGGTCTCACTTGAGGCGGGACTGGTCCGTCTGGTTTCCGGATGCGTCCCGCTGGTGGCAACCCGGGCCCAGCTTGTCTTGGGACCGCTCCACCTAGTGGTGATACAGGTCCAACTGGTGCCGGGGCGAGTCTGATTTGGGGCGAGACCGGTCCACCTGGTGGGGGGACGAGTTCCGCCGGGGGTGAGCCGGGTCCAGGTTGTGCCGGGGGCGCTGCGTCTGGGGGCGGTGCAGGTCCAGCTGGTGCCGGGGCGGGTTCGGGTGGAGGTGGGGGAGGGGGACGTGGTGTGGGGGGTGGGGGCTTGGGTGCTTTGGCGGACGCCCTTGGGGCCCCTTCGGGGGTGAAGGTGCCGCGCGGGCGGGTCAGCGGGAGGCACGGGCTTGGACCGTGGTGGTGTGTGCGGGGCGTCCGGCTTCGAGGCGGAAGCGGACGATGCCGGCGCGCTGGAATCTGAGGGAGGCCGTGGAATGCCAGTGCCAGTCGCAGGGCTGGACGCCGGTGTCGCGGAGGATCTGCCCGTTCTCCCTGATGATCTGCAGCCGCATCGTTCCGCCGTCCCTGTTGTTCCAGCAGATGAACCGGCCCTGGAGCCGTCCCCTGGCGATGAAGGGCTGGGACACCCATCGGTGGGCGTGGGCGTTGAAGTAGCTCGCGGAGATCTTGGCCCGCCACTTCACGCTCCACGCGGCGGGCGCGGCCTGTTCGGTGGAGGCGGGCCTGGCGGGGGACGTCGCCGGAGCGGCGGCGTGCGCCGTGGTGGAGAGGCCGGGGAATAGCGACGCGACGGTGAGCGCACCGCCTAAGGCGATCTTGTTCATGCGTGTCATGCGCATATGGTAATCAACTGATAACACAGAGTAAAGGCAAGTCGATTGCCTCGGCGGCGACACAGCAGTGTGGCCGCTGTGTCGCCTGGTGCTCTCCGGGGTCTACTCGGCGGCCAGGGTTTCGAGGACCTGGTCGCCGTACTTGGCGAGTTTGTTCTCGCCCACGCCGTTGACGCGGCCCAGTTCGGCCAGGGAGGTGGGGAGTGCGGTGGCGATCTCGCGGAGGGTCGCGTCGTGGAAGATGACGTAGGCGGGGACGCCCTGCTCCTTGGCCGTCGCGGCGCGCCAGGCGCGGAGGCGCTCGAAGAGCGGCATCGCCTCGGCGGGGAGCTCGACCTGCGCCTTGGCCGACTTGGCGGTCTTCGCGGCCTTGGCGACGGGGCGTTCGGCCTCGCGGCGCATCATCACCTTGCGCTCGCCGCGCAGCACGCCGGCGCTCTCGTCGGTCAGGACGAGCGTGCCGTGGTTGCTCTCGACCGCGATCAGGCCCTGGGCGAGGAGCTGGCGGACGACGCCGCGCCACTCGGTGTCGCGCAGTTCGGTCCCGATGCCGAAGACCTTCAGCGAGTCGTGGTCGAACTGGATGACCTTCGCGTTCTTCTTGCCGAGGAGGATGTCGACGATGTGGCCCGCGCCGAACTTCTGGCGCCGCTCGCGGTCGAGCCGGACCACGGTCGACAGGACCTTCTGGGCGGGGACGGTGGCGTCCCACGTCTCGGGCGGCGTGAGGCAGGTGTCGCAGTTTCCGCAGGGCTCGCCGGACTGGCCGAAGTAGTTCAGCAGCTGGACGCGGCGGCATTCGACCGTCTCGCAGAGGGCGAGCATGGAGTCGAGGTGCATGGCCTGGCGGCGGCGGTGCGCGGCGTCGCCCTCGCCGCCGTCGATCATCTTGCGGAGGTTGACGACGTCCTGGAGGCCGTAGGCGAGCCAGGCGGTGGACGGGAGGCCGTCGCGTCCGGCGCGGCCCGTCTCCTGGTAGTAGCCCTCGACGGACTTGGGGAGGTCGAGGTGCGCGACGAAGCGGACGTCGGGCTTGTCGATGCCCATGCCGAAGGCGATGGTCGCGACCATGACGAGGCCGTCCTCGCGGAGGAAGCGCGCCTGGTTCGCGGCGCGGATCCCGGCGTCGAGGCCGGCGTGGTAGGGCAGGGCCTCGATGCCGTTCTCGGTCAGGAACGCCGCGTGCTTCTCGACCGAGTTGCGTGACAGGCAGTAGACGATGCCCGCGTCGCCCTGGTGCTCGTTCTGGAGGAGGCGCAGCAGCTGGCGCTTGGCGTCGGTCTTCGGCTCGATCCGGTACTGGATGTTGGGACGGTCGAAGCTCGCCACGAAGTGGCGGGCCTGTTCGAGCCGGAGGCGGGAGGCGATCTCGCCGCGGGTGGCCTCGGTGGCGGTCGCGGTCAGCGCGATGCGGGGGATGTCGGGCCAGCGTTCGTGCAGGCCGGACAGCGTCAGGTAGTCGGGGCGGAAGTCGTGCCCCCACTGCGACACGCAGTGCGCCTCGTCGATCGCGAACAGGGAGACGTCGCCCCGGTCGAGCAGCTCGACGGTCGCGGCGAGCTTCAGCCGCTCGGGCGCCAGGTACAGCAGGTCGAGCTCGCCCGCCGTGAACTGGGCCTCGACCACGCGGCGCTCGTCGAAGTCCTGGGTGGAGTTGAGGAAGCCCGCGCGGACGCCCAGGGCGCGCAGCGCGTCGACCTGGTCCTGCATGAGGGCGATGAGGGGGGAGACGACGACGCCGGTGCCCTTCCGGACGAGCGCCGGGATCTGGTAGCACAGCGATTTGCCGCCGCCCGTCGGCATCAGGACGAGGGCGTCCCCGCCGGCGACCACATGCTCGATGATCTCCCGCTGGCCGTCCCGGAACGCGTCGTAGCCGAACACGCGCCGCAGGGTGTCGAGGGTCTCCGGGGTCTCAGGGGAAGTCACCGGGCCATACTATGAACCGCCGCGGACACCCGTCCCCCGAACCTTCACCTGTGGACGACGGCCTCGGCGAGCTCGGGGGTCAGCTCGTCCAGACCGCCCGCGACGTGCGCGGCCAGGGCGAGCGCGTCGGCCGCCGGCGGGTGCGCCGGACGCGGAACCGCGATCACGGCCATCCCCGCCGCGTGCGCCGACCTCAGCCCGTTGCCGGAGTCCTCGACCGCGACGCAGTTGCGCGCCGCGACCTCCATCCGCGCCGCGACGGTGAGGTAGCCGTCCGGGGCGGGCTTGCCCCTCTCGACCTCCTCGGTCGACACGGTGGCGAGGAACAGGCCGTCCACCCCGAGATGCCCGAGCGCGAGGTCGATCAGGGCGCGCGGGGACGAGCTCGCCAGCCCCAGCGGGCGGTATTCCGCCATCCGGCGGACGGCGTCCTCGGCGCCCGGCAGCAGCGGCGGCCCGTCCGCGTACCGCTGCGACATCCGGTCGACCACCTCGTAGGCGACCTCCTCGGCGGTGACGCCGTCGACGAGGTCGGCGGCGATGTAGCCGGCCCACTCCTCGGTGCTCATGCCCATGAGCCGGTCCTGGGTGTCGGGGAGCCACCGGCCGCCGCGCTCGGCGACGTAGCCGCGCCGCACCTCCTCCCACACCGGCTCGGAGTCGATCAGGACGCCGTCGAGGTCGAACACGATGGCCTGCACGGACATGGCCCCTCCACGGATCTCGTCGCGACGTCCCCTCACTACCCGCCGCGATCACGTCGGAACCCGGCGCGATCGGTTCGGACGAAAGCCTCTGACCAGGATTTATCCGGCGAAACCGACATGATCGTCTTCGGGTCTGGCATGGTGGGGGCCCTCCGTTCCCCCTCCGGAGTCACTGCAGAGGAGATCTGCCCATGGTGTTCCTCGGTTTTCTCCTGGTCGCGGCCGCCATCACGGTCGGCGCCGGTGTCGTCATCGACAACACCGGCCCGGCGGACCTCGTCGTCTTCGGCCAGGCCGTCCCGGGCCTGGAGAGCGAATGGCAGGTGTTCCTCTCCGGCGCGGGAGTGGCCCTCGTCTTCCTCAGCGGCATGGCGTTCACCTTCAAGGGCGCCGCCCGCCGCATCCGCACCCGCCGCGACCTGCGCGACCTGCGGGAGGAGCACGAGGAGTCGCTGACCACGCTGGAGATGGAGAAGCGCCGCCTGGAGCGCGAACTGGCCCGCGTGCGGCAGAGGAGCGCGCCCCGCCGGGACGCCGCCCCCCGCGAGCCCGCCGTGCAGGGCGCCCCCGTGGCGGGCCGGCGGCCCGACGCCCGCTCCCAGGCCGCCGCCACCTCCCCGTTCTTCGACCGCGCCGAGTAGGACGCCGCCGGACGGGTCATCCGCGGTGATGACGGGAGCGTCCGCCCGGATGGTCTCGCAGTGGGATGACATGGCCGTGTCCCGGCCAGCATGATGCGTGGCGTGCGAATACTTCTCAAGGTCGGCGCCACCGCGGTCGCCCTGTGGGTCGCCACGGTCCTGATCGACGGCATCACGCTCGGCGACCAGACCACCTCCCGGCGGATCCTCACGCTGGTCGCGGTCGCCGTCATCTTCGGGCTGGTCAACGCCGTCCTCAAGCCGCTCATCAAGACCCTCGGCTGCGCCTTCTACGTCGTCACGCTCGGGCTCATCGGGCTCGTCGTGAACGCGCTGCTGCTCTGGCTGACGAGCGAGCTGGCGGAGGGGCTCGACCTGCCGTTCCACGTGACCGGGTTCTGGCCGGCCTTCTGGGGCGCGATCGTCGTCGGCGTCGTCGGCTGGCTGCTCCACCTGTTCCTGCCCGACGACGACGAGGACGACTAGCCCGCCAGGCCGGGCGCGGCCGTCGCGGCGCGCTCGAACGGGCTCAGCTCCAGCCGCCCCGCCGGCGAGCCCGCGTACTCGCGGTAGCCCGGCGGGCGCGTCCCGGCCGCCCCCACGAGGATCCAGCGGCGCGCGCGGACGGCCCCGATGAGGAACTCGCCGTCGGTCACCGTCCCCGCGTCCGCGACGATCAGCGCGTCGAACTCCTCGTCGCGGACGGTCAGCCCGGCGCCCGCCGGCGTCCCGACGACGAGGTCGGCGGTGCGGAGCAGGACCTCGCTCCCCGCCGCCCGGCCGCCCTCCAGGAAGCCGGTGAGCTCCTCGATCCGGGCCATCGCGCGGCGCTGGTGCGCGGGGACGGCCTCCGGGTCGTCGGCGGGGTCGGCGCCGCAGATCTCCAGGACGCTCTCCCGCGACCGCTCCTCGGCCGCCGCCACCGTCTCCAGCTCGGCCTCCCGCGCGGCGGTCTCCGCCGCGGCCTCCTCCGTGCGGCGCGCCAGCTCGGACGCGGTCTGCGCCGCGCGCGCCGTGGCGGCCTCCGCGTCCGACCGGGCCCGCGCCGCCGCCGCCAGCGCCTCCTCGCGGGACGTCCGCGCGGCGTTCGCCCGCTCCTCGATCGCCTGCGCGACCTGGTGCGCCGCGCGCGCCCGCAGGCCCGCCTCGGTGGCCCGCTCGACCGCCTCCGACGCCCGCAGGGCCTGCTCCTGGTGCTCGGCGCCGACCTTCTCCCGCTCCGTCGCGAGCCAGGCCAGCTCGGTCCCGAGCCGCTCCTGGGCCTCCTGCGCGGCCTTCAGCCGCGCCCCGCCCTCGGACACGAACGACGCCAGCCCGCGCCGCACCCGCTCCGCGTGCTCCGCCGCCTCCTTGGCCTCCCGCGCCCGCGTCGCCGCCTCGTCCGCCTCCCGCGTCCGGGCCTTGACCTCGGCGCGCAGGCCGCGCAGCTCCGACGGCGGCGACGCCACGTGCAGCCGCTGCCCGAGCGTCATCTTGCGGCGCAGCGCCGACAGCGCCGACTCCGCCGACACCAGCCGGTAGTACGCGGCGTGGCCCTCCGCCGCGGCGTCCGCGTCGGCCGCCGCCAGCCGGTGCGCCTCCTCCGCCGCGCCGGGCAGCGCCTCCCGCGCCCGCGCCAGCTCCTCGGTGAGGGACGCCTCCGCCTGCCGCGCCCCCTGCAACTCCGACTGCGCCGTCTTGGCCCGCTCGTCGATCTGGACGCAGCGCGCGTAGGTGGCGTCGGCCGTCCGCGTCAGCGCGGCCGCCTCGGCGCCCGCCTCGTCCGCGGTCCTCTTCAGCCGGTCCGCCTCCGCCCGCGGCCCCGCCAGCTCCGCCTCGGCCTCCTCCTGGACGCCGGAGAGCCGCTCCGCCTCGGCGTCGGCGCCGGCCGCCGCCTCCTCAGCGGCGGCCGCCGCGTCCCGGGCGTCCTCGATCGCGCGGGCCAGGTCCGCCTTCTCCGCCTCCAGCTGCTCGGCCGCCCGCAGGTTCTCCGCCTGGACGGACTGGAGCGCCGCCGCGTCGCGCGGCCACTGCTCCAGCGACATCAGCCCGCGCTGAAGCATCCGCGCCTCGGTCTGCCACGACAGCCGCCAGGCCTCTCCGACCGGACGGAGCGCCGCCGACCGCACCCGCGCCTCCGGCGCCGACGGGCCCTCCTCGGGCTCCACCGGCTCCACGGCGTCCTCGGGCGGCAGCGTGGGCAGGGGCTCCGCCCTGGTCACGACGGCCTCAGGCTCCGGGAGCGCGTCGCCCACGGGCCTGAACTCGACCGTCCCGTTGGACCCCGGCTCCCGCAGCGGCGGCGGCGCTTCGGCGGGCGGCTCCTCGGCCGGCCGCTCCTCGACGGGGGGCAGCGCCTGCGTCCGCACCGACCGCGCCTCCGCCGTCTCCGGCCGCGTCTCGATCAGCAGCGAGAAGACATCGGGGTCGTCCTCCACAGCGCGCAGCAGCTCGGCGGCCCGCTCCGGAGTGGGGGCGATCAGGAGGGCCCGGCCGTCCGCCTCCGTGAGCTCCTTGACCGCGTCCCGGACGACCCGCGTCTCGTCGCCCTCGTCCGCCTGGACGAGCCGCAGCCCCTCCGCGCCTTCCAGCGTCGCGGGCGCGACGAGGAACCGGGCGAGCACGTCCCACTCCCCCGCGACCCGACCGTCCCGCAGCGCTCGGAGAGCCGCGATGTGCGGCGCCCACCCCACCGGCGGGACGTCCTCGGGCACCTCCCGCAGCCGCGCGTCGAGCCCCTCGTAGAACTCGCTCAGCGGCCCGTAGACGCTCTCGACCAGCTCACGCCAGCCCCCGTCGCCCGTCTCCGTCCCCAACGGGGGCGTCGGCTCGCCGACCTCGATCGGCACGGTCCCCAACGCCGCCCGCGGATCGATCCCCTCGCCCGCGACCGGTTCGGGGGAGGCGATGCCGCTCGCAGCGTCCTCCGACGGAACGTCCTGCGGCGCCTCCGTGCTCTCGGCGACCACCGCGTCCGTTGTTGCATGGTCCTCTGCCGGCGGTGGTGCCTCGGGAAGTTCGGGGTGCGCTTCGCCGAAGGCCGGCTCGGCGTCGACGTCATCGGGCGGCTGCTCGTCCATGACCGGCTCTGGAACGGCTGCGCCGGACGCGGGCTCGACGTCCTCTGGCAGGACGTGCCGTGCCGAGGCGCCCTCGCTGGCTTCGTCGCCGTCCGCCACCGCGCCGAGGTCGGGCAGATCGACGGCCGTCGTGTCTGCGGCCGGCACGGCACTGGCAGGCGGATCGTCTTCCACCGTCTCCGGAAGGACCACGCCGCCTGCGGGGTCCACGGCTTCCGGGGGGACGGGCTGCGTCGTTCCTGGATCGGCCTGGGCGTCCGCGAACTCGACGTCCGGCTCGGGGGCGGGTGGCGTCGGCGGGGCCTCGGCCGGCGGGAGGGGGGCGGTCTCGGTGGGGGATGGTGTGACGGCCGGGAGGGCCTGGGTGGCCTCGGCGGACGATTCCTGCTCGACCGCGCCCGGCAGGGGGACGGTCACCGTCGGCAGGTCGGAGTCCGGGACGTAGGAGGGTCCGGTGTTCTCGTCGGGTCCGTTGATTTCCGAAGGCTGGTTCACGACGCCATCCCGTCCCAGATCGATCGTCCGGGGCCTGTATGTTCCCCTTCTGCTCCGGACTAACGTCTCACAGGCAGCCGACTCAGCGGTGACCCGCCAGGGCCGCGTGATGATCTTCACCGGGCCGGGGTTCGGGGTCGGGGTGGACCACCGCGCCGGTGAGGCGGGGGAGGGCGTGCAGGAGGCTGTGCTCGGCGTCCACGGCGATCTGGTGGGCGTGGACGACGGTGGAGGCGGGGTCGACGACCACGTCGCACTCGGCGCGCAGGCTGTGGCCGATCCAGCGGAGGCGGACGTCGCCCACGGCCAGGACTCCGGGCGTGGCGCCGAGGGCGGCTTCGGCCTGGTCGACCAGGGCGGGGTCCACGGCGTCCATCAGGCGGCGCCAGACCTCGCGGGCCGTCTGCCACAGGACGGTCAGGATCGCCGCCGTGATGAGCAGGCCGACGGCCGGGTCGGCCCAGGGGGCGCCCAGGGCGACACCGGCGGCCCCGATGAGGACGGCCAAGGACGCGAAGCCGTCCGTGCGGGCGTGGAGGCCGTCGGCGACGAGCGCGGCGGAGCCGATGCGGCGGCCTACGCGGATGCGGTAGCGCGCCACGAGTTCGTTGCCCAGGAAGCCGACCAGCGCGGCGCCCGCGACGGCGGCCACGTGGTCCACAGGCTGTGGATGCGCCAGGCGGTGGACGGCGGCGTACCCGGCGGCGGCGCAGGACGCGGCGATGGTCAGGACGATGACGACGCCCGCCAGGTCCTCGGCGCGCCCGTACCCGTAGGTGTACCGGCGGGACGGCGGGCGGCGGCCGAGGAGGAACGCGACGCCCAGCGGGACGGCCGTCAGCGCGTCGGCGGCGTTGTGGAGCGTGTCGCCCAGCAGCGCCACCGAGCCGGTGAACGCGACCACGGCGGCTTGCAGCGCCGTGGTCGCGCCCAGGGCCGCCAGGGAGATCCACAGGGCGCGCATGCCCTGGGCGCTCGCCTCCATGGCCGAGTCCACCTTGTCGGCCGCCTCGTGCGAGTGCGGGCGCACCAGGTGGGCGAGGCGCCCTTTCCGCGAGTGCCCGTGCCCATGACCGTGCCCATGGCCGTAACCCTGTCCGCTCATCCTCCGATGATGGACCGGAAAACCCGTTGCAGCACCTCGACACCTGCGGCGTTGTCGCAGGTACGCGGCCTGCGTCAGTGCGGGTTGGTGGCCAGAAGCTCCGCCAGGAGGTCGTCCAGGGTGACGATTCCGGCGAACTCCTCGCGGTCGTCGTTGACCACGGCGAGCTGGGCACGGCCGCGGCGCATGCGGCTGACCGCGTCCAGCACGGTCGTCCTCGCCGTGAGGACGGGGGCGGGGTGCGCCAGCTCGCCCGCGCGGCGCTCGTCGCCCGGCTCGATGATGGCGGCCCGGACGTGGACGATCCCCGTCATCGCGCCGTTCAGGTCGCGGACCAGCAGGCGGCTGTGGCCGCTGGCCGTGGCGGTCCGGCGGATCTGCGCGGCGGTCGCGTCCGCGTCGATCGTGGTGACCGACGTGGCGGGCACGACGAGGTGCCCGACCGTGGCCTCCCGCGCGGAGATCGCCCGGTGCAGCAGCTCGTGGTCGCGGCGGCCGATGAGGCCGAGGCGGCGGGACTCGCCGACCAGGTGGCTCAGCCGCGCCGGGTCGGTGTGGCTGTCCAGCTCGTCCTTCGGCGTGACGCGGATGAGCCGCAGCAGCGCGTTGGTCACCGCGTTCAGCGCCGACAGGATCGGGCGGGACACCTTCGCGAACGCGCGGAACGGCAGGGCGAGGATCATCGCCGACCGCTCCGGGTGCGCGATCGCCCACGACTTCGGGGCCATCTCGCCGACGACCATGTGCAGGAACGTCACGACGGCGAGCGCGCAGCCGAGCGCGATCGCCTTGGAGCCCGCCTCGGGGACGCCGAGCGCGTGCAGCGGCGGTTCGAGGAAGTGCTCGAACGCGGGCTCGGTGACGATGGCGAGGCCGAGCGAGCACATCGTGATGCCGAACTGCGCGCCGGCGAGCATCAGCGACAGCTCGCGGACGCCCGCGAGGGCGGCCACGGCGGGGCGGCTGCCCTTCGCGGCGGCGCGTTCGAGCTGCGGGCGGTTGGCCGCGACCAGCGCGAACTCGGCGGCGACGAAGAAGCCGTTGCCGAGCAGCAGCGCGACGGTGACCAGCAGCGAGGTCAGCGGGTCCACGCGACCTCCTCCTCGCCGGACGGGACGTCCGCGGGGCGCGCCGCGCGGATCAGGATCTTCTCGGCGACCCGGCGGGCCACGCTCACGACCTCCAGCTCGACGGCGCCGCCGTCCAGTGCGACGGTGAGGCGGTCGCCGGGGCTCGGCAGCCGGCGCAGCTCCGCCATGACCAGCCCGCCGAGGGTGTCGTAGGCGTCGCCCTCGGGCAGGTCGAGGCCGGTGAGGCGGCCGACCTCGTCGATGCGCATGCCGGCGTCGACCACCCAGGACCCGTCCGGCCCGGACGTCGGGGCGTCCTCGGGGCCGTCGGTCTCGTCGGCGATCTCCCCGACGAGCTCCTCGGCGACGTCCTCGAAGGTGAGGATCCCGGCGAGCCCGCCGTACTCGTCCACGACGCAGGCGAACTCCTCGCCGGAGTCGCGCATGTGCTCGATGACGCCGTACAGCGGCTGGCTGCCGGGCACCAGCAGCGCGGGCCGGGCGACGGACCCGACCGGCGTGGACGGGTCGAGCGCGTCGTCGGCGACCTCGCGGACGCCCGCGACGCCGACCACGTCGTCGACCTCCTGCCCGTAGACGGGGTACGCGCTGTGGCCGGTCTCGCGGATCAGCGCGACCAGGTCGGCGAGGGGCGCGGTCGACGGCAGCGCGCGGACGTGCGGGCGCGGCACCATGACCTCGTCGGCCGTGAGGTCGCCGAACGACAGGGCGCGGTCGAGCAGGCCGGACAGGTCGGCGGGCAGGTGCCCGGCGCTGTGCGACTTGCCGATGATGTCGCCGAGCTCCTCCAGCGTCGCGCCGCTGTGCAGCTCCTCGACGGGCTCGACGCCCACGGCGCGCAGCAGCCGCTCCGCCGCGCGGTCGAACAGCCGGATGAGCGGCCCCGCGACCGTCAGGTAGACGAGCGTGGAGGCGGCCAGCACGCGGGCCAGCTGCTCGGCGCGGGCCAGGGCGAGGTTCTTCGGGAACAGCTCGCCGAGGAGCATCTGGATGAGCGTCGCCAGGACGAAGCCGGTGGCGAGGGCGATCGCGCCCGTGGCCCCCTCGGGGATTCCCACCAGGCCCAGCAGCGGCTCGATCAGCTCGGCGAGGGCCGGTTTGGCGATGAAGCCGACGACCAGGGTCGTCATCGTGATGCCGAGCTGCGCGCCCGACAGCATGAACGAGACCCGGCCGATGACCTTGAGGGCCCTGCGGGCGGAGGTGTCGCCGCGTTCGGCGGCCTGCTCCAGGGTCGCGCGGTCGGCGGCGACGTAGGCGAACTCCTGGGCGACGAAGTACCCGGTGGCGGCGGTGAGGACGATCACCGCGAGAACGCCCAGTGCGGCGGTCAGCATGGGGCACCGGGTCTATGACTGGGGTCCGACACCGCGGACTCACCACTCCTCTCGTTAAATGACGTATCTGTCGTAACGTCACCAGGAACAACGAGGTTCCCCCTGCACAGGGTACGGGCACGTGAGGATCGGCGGAGAGCGGCGGTCTCGCGACGCGGACCTGACCCGACGGAAAGCGCCTTGTCTCGGTTAGTGTCACGGATCACACTTGTATGAGAGCGTACGTCCGATAGTGGACCGGTCCGTGCTCCCAGACCGGCTCTGCGGGCATGCTCAGGGGGGACCGGAGAAGACGATCGCGGGGCAGACGTTGGACCAGAGCGGGGCAGGGGCCGCCGCGCCCATGAGCCGTGAAGGCGTCGACCATGCCCTGCGCACGCTGCGGGACGAGCGCGACCGCATCGCCTCGAACCTCCTCGAACTGGAGCGCCACGACGGCGGCCGCCTGCTCAAGGGCGCCCGGCTCACCGGCGAGACGTGGCGGCGCTGGGACGCGGCGCAGGCCCGGCTGGCGACGCTGTGGCGGCTGTTCGACGCCTACCAGCGCGTCCTGGACGCGGCCGGTGAGCTGCGCGAACGGTCGCCGCGGCCGGACCCGGCCACGCTGACGGAGCTGTCCGGCCTGCTGGCGGGCCCGTCGGTCGAGCTGCCCGACGGGCAGATCCCGCTGGAGCACCGGACGCTGCTCGGCCCGCAGGAGCGCCGCATCACGCTGGACGAGGCCGTCGCGATGATGTCGGACGCCTACGAGTTCGTCGCGGGCGAGATCGCCGCCGCCGACGCCGCCTGGTCGGCGCTGCTCCAGCCGCTGGAGGACGCCGAGGAGAGCTGGCGCAGGACGGCCCGGCTGGCGCACTCGCTGGACGGCACCCGGCATCCCGAGCTGGACCGGGTCGGCCGCGAGCTGACCGCGCTCGGCCGGCTCGTCCGCACCGACCCGCTGTCGCTGGTCAGGGACGGCCGCGCCGACACCGCGCGGCTGGACCGCGTCTGCGCCATACTGACCTCGCTCGGCGACGAGCTCGCCGGCGTCGCCAGGATGCGCGAGGACTACGGGGAGCTCGTGGCGCGGGTCGCGGCCCGCGTCGAGGAGGTCGAGGACACGGAGCGGCAGGCCCACGACGCCCACGCGAGCGCCCTCGACAAGATCCACTCCCCGAACCTCCCGGATCCCGCGCGGGGCCTCGGCGCCGCGCTGCGGGACCGGCTCGCCGCCCTCGAACGGCTGCGCGAGGCCGGACGCTGGGTGGAGATGGCGGGGCGCTTCGCCGAACTGGAGCACGCCGCCGAGGAGGCGCTGGAACGGGCGCGCGGTGACCTGCGTCTCAGCGCCGGGCTGCTCGACCGGCGGGGCGAGCTCCGGGGACGCCTGGAGGCGTACCGGGCGAAGGCGGCGCGGCTCGGCCTCGCCGAGGACGAGCGGCTCACCGTGCTGTACGGGGAGGCGCGCGAGGTGCTGTGGACGGCGCCCTGCGATCTGCGCAGGGCGACCGCGGTGCTGGCGGAGTACCAGCGAGCGATCAGGGCGTGCGAGAGCGAGACGGGGACCCGGCGATGAACCGATGCACCCAGCCCGGCTGCACGGGCGAGGTGGAGGCGGACGGATTCTGCGACGTCTGCGGCATGGCTCCCGCCGCCGCGCCGCCCGCGGCGAACTCGTCACCGCAGCAGACGCCTCAGCAGGCGCCCCCGGCGCCCCAGCCGCCGCCCCAGTCCGCGCCTCAGTCGGCGCCCCAATCCGCGCCCCAGTCGGCGTCCCGTCCCGCTGCGGCGTTCAACCCGGCGCACACCGGTCCGGCGCCCATCGGCCCGTCGCCCGCCGGTCCGCCGCAGCCCGCGCGGACGGCGGCGCCGGTGCGGCCCGCCGCGCCCGCGATGCCCGGCTATCCGGGCGCGTACGGTCGCCCTCCCGGCTCGGCTCCGGCCGCCCCCGGCCCGGCGCCGGTGACGACCCCGGCGACGCCCGCGCCGCCCGCGGGCATGCCGCCCGGCTCGTCCGGCCAGAGCGGGCGCAGCGGCCAGGGGGCGTCGTACGGCAGCGCGCCGACGAGCGGGTCGGGCAGCGTCGGGTCCGGGCGGACGGCCTCGCGCGGCGGCACCCGGGGGACGGGCTCCAGCGGCTCGGCCAGGCGCGGCATGCTCGGCGCCGGGCTCGTCGAGGTGCCGCCCGTGCCGGCCCGCGACCCCGCCTCGGCGATCATGGAGAATCCGGAGGTGCCGGAGAACCGGCGCTTCTGCAGCAAGTGCGACGAGAAGGTCGGGCGCAGCCGGGGCGGGCGCCCGGGGCGCACCGAGGGCTTCTGCCGCAACTGCGGGCACCCCTTCTCGTTCACCCCGAAGCTGCGGCCCGGCGAGATGATCGGCGGGCAGTACGAGGTGCTCGGCTGCCTCGCGCACGGCGGGCTCGGCTGGGTGTACCTGGCCCGCGACCACAACGTCAGCGAGCGGTGGGTCGTCCTCAAGGGCCTGCTCGACACCGGCGACGCCGACTCGCTGGCCGCCGCCACCGCCGAGCGCGCGTTCCTCGCCGAGGTCGAGCACCCCAACATCGTCAAGATCTACAACTTCGTGCGGCACGGCGACTCCGGCTACATCGTGATGGAGTACGTCGGGGGCCGCTCGCTGAAGGACATCCTGCTCAGCGCCCGCAAGGCGCAGGGCGACCAGGCGTCGCTGCCGCTCGGCCAGGTCATCGCCTACGGCCTGGAGGTGCTGAGCGCGCTCGGCTACCTGCACGGCGTCGGGCTGCTGTACTGCGACTTCAAGCCCGACAACGCCATCCAGTCCGAGGAGCAGCTCAAGCTGATCGACCTCGGCGGCGTCCGGCGGGCCTTCGACGCGGACAGCCCGATCTTCGGCACGCCCGGCTACCAGGCCCCCGAGATCGGCTCGCAGGGCCCCTCGGTCAGCTCCGACCTCTACACCGTCGGCCGGACGCTGGCCGTGCTGAGCTTCCCGTTCCGCGGCTACACCGGGCGGCACCTGCGCAGCCTGCCGCCGCGCGAGGAGGTGCCGCTCTTCCAGCGGCACGAGTCCTACCACCGGCTGCTGCGCCGCGCCACGCACCCCGACCCGGCCCGCCGGTTCCAGAGCGCCGCCGAGATGGCCGAGCAGCTCACCGGCGTCCTGCGGGAGGTCCTGTCGGCCGAGGACGGGCGCCCGCGCCCCGCGCCGTCGCCCCTGTTCGGGCCCGAGCAGCAGACGGCCGGAACCGAGATCGTCGGCGGCCTGGACGGCGCCCGGGGGAGCGGCGGGGCCCCGCCGATCCTGGCGCCGGTGGAGCCGGCCGCCGCCGCGGCCGCGCTGCCCGTCCCGCTGGTGTACGCCTCCGACCCGGCCGCGGCGTTCCTCGCCGGGCTCACCGCCCGCGACCCCGCCGACCTGGCCGCGGCGCTGGCGTCCGCGCCGGTCGCGTCCCGCGAGGTGCGGCTCGCGCTGGTGCGCGTCCGCATCGAGCTGGGCGACCTCGACGGCGCCGCGCACCTGCTGGAGGACATCGCCGCCGAGGCCCCGGACGACTGGCGCGTCGACTGGTACCGGGGCGCGCGCGCCCTCGCCGGCGGGCGCGGCACCGAGGCCGTCGCGGTGTTCAACGACCTGTACGACCTCGCGCCGGGCGAGCAGGCGCCCAAGCTGGCGCTGGCGTTCTGCCACGAGACGCTGGGCGAGACGGCCGCCGCCGGCTACTACTACGAGACGGTCTGGCGCACCGATCCCACCCACGTCAGCGCCGCGTTCGGGCTGGCGCGCACGCGGCTCGCGGCGGGCGACCGCGCGTCCGCCGAACGCGTCCTCGACTCGGTCCCCCGCATCTCCAGCCACTACCTCGCCGCGCAGCTCGCCGCCGTCGCGACCGCCGTGCGGGGGCGCGGCCCCACCGAGCTGGACGCGCCCGCGCTCGTCGAGGCGGGACGGCGGCTGTCGTCGCTGCGCCTCGACACCGAGCGGTCGGCCGCGTTCGCCGCCGAGGTGCTGGAGGCGGCGCTGGCCTGGGTCCGCGCCGACCGCGGCTCGGCGCCGCCCGGGGTGCGGCAGCAGATCCTCGGCACCGCCCTGGACGAGCAGGCCCTCCGCAAGAGGCTGGAGGAGGTCTACCGCGTGCTCGCCAAGCTCGCCGACGGGGCCGAGCACCGCCACGCGATGGTCAAACGGGCCAACGCCGTCCGTCCGAGGACGCTCTTCTGACCATGAACGCGGACCAGCACACCCCCGTCGCGCTCTGCCGTACCTGCGGCGAACCCGTCAACGAACGCGACCGCTTCTGCGAGGAGTGCGGGCGCCCCGACCCGACCACGCCCAGGACGCCGCCGCTCGGCACCGCACTTCCGGGCGGCGCGGCGAACCCGGCTTCGCGGGGCGTCCCGCTGGCGCCCGGCCCCGTGCCGCGCCAGGCCCGCTCGCCGGAGCGGCCGTCAGGCCCGCCCCCGCCTCCGGGTGAGGGCGGCGGTGCCGGGGGCGCCTGCGTGGACTGCGGAGGCGGGGCCGTCGGGGCCGACGGGTACTGCGAGCAGTGCGGGCTGCGGCAGCCGAGCGGGCGGGAGCACGTCGAGGCCGAGGCCGGGCGGTTCGGGGCGGCGGTGAGCGACCTCGGGCTGCGGCGCAGCCGCAACGAGGACGCGTTCGCGCTGGCGGCGCTGCCCGCGGGCGTGTGCGCGGTGGTCTGCGACGGGGTCGCGACGGCGCCCGGGTCGGAGGAGGCGTCGCGGCTGGCCGCCGAGGCGGCGCTGGCCGTCCTGACGGACCGCGTCACCGCCGGCATGGACCCCCGGGGCGCGATGCGCGACGCGGTGGCGCGGGCGGGCGAGGCCGTGGCGGCGCTCCCCGGCGACCCCGACGCCTCCCCCGCGTGCACGTTCGTGTCGGCCGTCGTGGACGCGGGCGGCATCACCGTCGGATGGGTCGGCGACAGCCGCGCCTACTGGCTGTCCCCGGCGGGCTCGTGCCGGCTCACCACGGACGACTCGTGGGCCTCGTCCATGATCGAGCAGGGCGCGATGAGCGCCGAGGACGCGTGGGCCGACCGGCGGGCGCACGTGCTGACCGCCTGGCTGGGGGCCGACGCGGGCCCGCTCGACCCGCACGTGGCGGCGTTCCGGCCGACGGGTCCGGGGCTGGTGGTGCTGTGCAGCGACGGGCTGTGGAACGACCTGCCGGAGCCGTCCGACCTCGCCGCCGTGGCCCTCACCGGCCGGGACGGGCCGCTGGACGCGGCGCGGCGGCTGGTGCGGGCGGCGCTGGACGCGGGCGGGCACGACAACGTGACGGTGGCGGTCCTTCGCTACCCGCCGCCAGGACCGAGCAGGGAGCGGGCCAGATGAGCGAATTTCCGGAGTTCACCGTGCGGGTGGACCAGAACCCCTACCTCCCGGCCGGCGGACGGGAGATGCACGCGATCGTCTCGGTGGAGGCGCGCTCGTCCGGCGGCCCGGCCCCGGTGGCGGACGGCGGCCGCGCCCCCGCCGCGGAGATCATCATGATCGACACCTCCGGGTCGATGTCGTACCGGGGGAAGATGGCCGCGGCGAAGCGGGCGGCGCGGGCGGCGGTGAACGTGCTGCGCGACGGCGTGCACTTCGCGGTGGTCGCGGGAGCGAACCGGCCGCGGATGGTGTACCCGCAGGGGGAGCGGCTCGTCCGGGCGGACGCGGCGTCCCGGCGCGCCGCGGTGGACGCGGTGGGGCGGCTGGAGGCGGCCGGCGGGACGGCGATCGGGTCGTGGCTGCGGCTCGCCGACCGGCTGTTCACCGGGCACGACGCCGTCGCGGAGGGCGCCGTCAAGCACGCGATCCTGCTCACCGACGGCAAGAACCAGCACGAGTCCGAGGAGGAGCTGGACGCGGCGCTGCGCGTGTGCGCCGGCCACTTCCTGTGCGACGCGCGGGGCGTCGGCACCGACTGGAACGTCGCCGAGCTCCGCAAGATCACCTCGGTGCTGCTGGGCGGGTTCCTCGACGTCCCCGACCCGGCCGACCTGGAGGCCGACTTC
The DNA here is from genome assembly GCF_040653135.1 of Actinomadura sp. NPDC048021. NCBI lineage: Bacteria > Bacillati > Actinomycetota > Actinomycetes > Streptosporangiales > Thermomonosporaceae > Actinomadura > Actinomadura sp. NPDC048021. Next base: position 135,451 of record NZ_JBEZJQ010000002.1, on the reverse strand, counting down.
CTGGCGATGACGCGGGCCGCGATGGGCAAGCAGGTCGCGGACGTGACGCTGCGCGTGTGGACGCCGCAGCAGGCGCGGCTGCGGTTCATCAAGCAGATGGTCCCCGCCGTGGAGGACCTCACCGGCCGGCGGGCCGAGTCGGGCCCGCAGACCGGCGACTACCCGCTCGGCGCGTGGGGCGCCGAGAACCGCGAGTACCACCTGTGCGTGGAGGTGCAGCCCGGCGACGTGGGGCGGCAGATGCGGGCCGCGTGGGTGAAGCTCGTCGCGGGCGACCAGGTCCTCGCGTCCGGCAACGTCATCGCCGAGTGGACCGACGACGAGGCCAGGTCGACGCGCATCAACGGCCGCGTCGCGCACCACACCGGCCAGTCCGAGCTCGCCGAGGCGATCCAGCAGGGCCTGGAGGCGCGGCGGGAGGGCGACGAGGACACCGCGACCGCCCGGCTCGGACGCGCCGTGGTGCTGGCGCGCGAGGTCGGCAACCAGCAGATCTCCGGCCTGCTCGACAAGGTCGTGGACGTGGTCGACCCGGCGCGCGGCACCGTGCGGCTGAAGCGGGACGTGGCGAAGGCGGACGAGATGTCGCTCGACACCCGCTCCGTCCGGACCGTGCGGACGCGGCACGGCGACGAGGCAGGGGGCTGAGGCCCATGCCGGTCTGTCCGAGCGGGCACGCGTCCCAGTCCACCGACTACTGCGACGTCTGCGGTGACCTCATGGAGGGCGCGCGGCGCGCCGAGTTCGCCGAGCCGGAGCCCGAGTCCGCGCCCGGGGCCGCGCCGGGACCCGCCCCGGGACCCGCCCCGGCCGCCGAGCCCGCGGAGGAGCCGGCCTGCCCGCGCTGCGGGACGCCGCGTTCCGGCCGCTTCTGCGAGGAGGACGGGTACGACTTCGAGACCGGCACCGTCTACACCGTCGAGTTCACCCCGGCGGGCTCCGCGCGCGCGGTGCCGCTGGTGCCGCAGCAGCGGGAGGGCAGCGTGCCCGTCGTCCCGCGCCCGGCCCCGGCGCCCGGCCCGCACGCGCTGGTCATCGCCGACCGCGCCTACTTCGACTCGGTGGTCGCGGAGATGGGGCCGGACGGCGGAGGGCTCGCGTTCCCGCCGTACTGCCCCGAGCGCCGCGTCCCGCTGGCCGGCCCGCAGATCCGGATCGGGCGGCGCAGCGCCTCCCGCGCGCTGCTGCCCGAGATCGACCTCAGCGCACCGCCCGAGGACCCGGGCGTCTCGCATCTGCACGCCGTCCTGCTCGCGCGGCCGGACGGCGCCTGGCACCTGATCGACCCCGGTTCGACGAACGGCACCACGGTGAACGGCGGAACGGAGCCGATCCCGGTGAACGTGCCCGTTCCGGTCGGCGACGGCGACCGCATCCACGTGGGCGCCTGGACGACCATCACGCTGTCCCTGCAGGAGGGCACGTCATGACGATGAGTCCGGCACCCCCGGCGGCTCCCGCTCCGCGTCCGCCCGCGCCGCCCGCGCCGCCTTCGGACAGGAAGCCCGCCGACCCCGGGCGCGGCGGCCGCCTGAGGACGTTCGTGCGCGGCCGGTGGCTCAAGACGATCCCGGGCCGCATCCGGGCGCACGTCGTGCTCTGCGTGGCCGCGCTCGTGGCGCTGCTGGCCGTCCTCACCGTGGCCGTCGGCAACGCGCGCGACTCCGTCGAGACGATCGGGCACGACGCCGGTCCGCAGGTCGTCGCGACCGGCACCCTGTACTTCGCGCTCAGCGACATGGACGCGCAGGTCTCCAGCATCCTGCTGATCGGCCGCGAGCACGGCCTCGGCATCGGCTACGACGAGACCCTGCGGGTGTACGAGAAGCGCCGCGGGGAGGCCGACGCGGCGGCGGTGCAGGCCGCGCAGCTCGCCGGGCGCGACCCCGCGCTGCGGCGCACCGTCCAGGAGGTGCTGGACGGCCTCGGCAAGTACGAGCGGCTCGTCGGCCAGGCCATGCAGCTCGACGCGCAGTCGAACCACGCGCCCGGCGAGACGCCGGCGCAGGTCCTGGACGCCTACCGGCAGGCCACCGACCTGATGAAGCTGCAGCTGCTGCCGAAGGCGTACAACATCACGCTCGACACCGGCGCGAACGTCCGGCAGTCGTACGAGACGAAGCGGTCGGCGGTGCTGACCGGGCGCACCTGGGTCGCCCTCACCGGACTGATCGCGCTGCTGCTGCTGGTCGCGACGCAGCTGTACCTGGTGCGGACGTTCCGGCGGGTGCTGAACCCGGCGCTGGTGCTGGCGACGCTCGGGACCGTCGTCCTCACCGCGGTCGGGGCGGGCCTGCTCACCGCCCACGCGGGGCACATCAGGACCGCCAAGGAGGACGGCTTCGACTCGATCCTCCAGCTGTCGCGGGCCCGGGCGATCAGCCACAGCGCCTTCGGGGACGAGAGCCGCTACCTCCTCGACCCCGGCCGGGCCGACACCTACGAGCAGACCTACCTCGACAAGTCGCTGTCGGTGATCTACCCCGACCTCGGCGACAGGCCGGTGAACCTGGAGAACTACTACGCGGGCCTGGAGGAGAAGGCCGGCGCGTACCGGCCCGGCCAGACCTCCCCGTTCCTCGGCTTCTTCGGGGACGAGGCGCGGACGGTGGACAGGGGCCGCGAGGGCGACGCGCTGGCCAGGACGCTCACCGCGTACCGGACCGTCCAGCGCAACGACGCGCGGATGCGGCAGCTGGCGTCGGCGGGGAACCGGGCGGGCGCGGTCGACCTGCGGATGGGCCGCACGTCCAACGCGATCCGCGACTTCGACGCCTACGACGCGGCGCTGAGCTCGCTGACCGCCGTCCACCAGGACGCCTTCGACAAGGCCATCCGGGACGCCGACGGCGGGCTGCGCGGCTGGAACGCGGTGCCGCCCGTGGCGGCCGCCGTCATCGCCGCGCTGATCATCGCGGGGGTCCGTCCCCGGCTGGCCGAGTTCCGCTGACCGAGTTCGCCTGATCAAGGAGATCAAGCCATGCGCGCGACCCGTGCCATCGCCGCCCCGGGGGCCGTCCTCGCCGCGGCGGCGCTGCTGTCGGCCTGCGGCCTCGGCGCCGAGAAGGAGCAGTCCATCGTGGACAAGGGCTCTCTCGTCATCGGCGTGAAGGAGGACCAGCCCGCCCTCGGCGTGAAGCGCCCGGACGGCACGTACGAGGGCTTCGACGTCGACGTCGCGACCTACGTCGCGGGCAAGCTGGGCGTCCCGAAGAGCCGGCTGACGTTCAAGACGACGAACTCTTCCGTCCGTGAGGACGCGCTCGCCAAGGGCGACGTCGACATGGTGGTCGCGACGTACTCGATCACGGCGAAGCGGAAGACGAAGGTCACCTTCGGCGGGCCGTACTACGTCGCCCACCAGGACACCTTCGTCCGCGCCGACGCCGCGGCGATCAGGGACGTGCGCGACCTCAAGGGCAAGCGGATCTGCGAGGTGAAGGGGTCCAACTCCTGGCGCCGCGTGATCGAGGAGCGCAAGGTGGCCGCGCGCCCGGTCACGGTGGACACCTACGGCGCCTGCATGGACGCGCTCGCCGGCGGCCGGCTCGACGCGGTGTCGACCGACGACCTGATCCTCGCCGGGTTCGCCTCCGGCCGCCCCGGACGGATGATCAACGCGCCGTTCACCGACGAGAAGTACGGCGTCGGCCTGAAGAAGGGCGACCTCAGGGGCTGCGAGGAGGTCAACCGGGCGATCACGGACATGTACCAGGACGGCACCGCGCAGCGGCTGCTGAACAGGTGGTTCGGCGGGTCGGGGCTCAAGCTGACGACCAGCGTGCCGCAGTTCGAGGGCTGTACCTGACCCCGCCGGCCGGGCCTACGGGGTGGTGGACGGGAAGGCGACGATGGCCTCCCGCAGCGTCTCGTGGATCGGGATGAACTTGTCGATCCCGGTGATGCGGAAGACCCGCTGGACGCGCGGCGGCAGCGCCACCAGCGCGAGGTGCGTGCCGTGCTCGCCGGCGCGGCGGTTCGCGGCGACGATGGCGTTCAGGCCGGTGGAGTCGCAGAACGTGACCTCGCGCATGTCGACGACCATCGGCTCGCCCGACTCGACGACCTCGAAGAGCGCCTCCTCGAAGCGCGCGCGGGACACCACGTCGATGTCGCCCTTGACGCGGACGAGCGTGCAGCGGTCGTCCCGCATCAGGCTGATGTCGAAGTCCATCGTCACCTCACGCCCCACTCCGGTGGTGGTCCCCGGCCATCTCAGGTGACTCCTCAGGATCGCGCACGCGTGCCCGCATTCCAAGTAGTTCCCGGGTTAAGGACCAGGTCGCCCGCCCGGCTCCCGGACCGTAACGAGGGCCCGGACGCCCGTCTGCTCCCCGGTCCCGACTGTACCTGACGATGCGCCCGGGGCATCCGGGTGCCTCCCGGGAGATCCGGTAAACGGGGTAATAACTTACCGAAGAGAAACTTACTTGGCGGTAAGGAATGGCCGCGAATCTCGTCCACCCGGCGTTTGACCAGGCCTTGGACCATTTATGGCCCTCTCCGGGGCGGGAAAGGAGGATGCTGACCGGGGCCCGGATCGGTGCAGAGGTTACAGTGGCTGTGGCGAAATTCGGGAGGCTGGGTGTTCTACACGTTCATGACGCGCGTGGTGCGTCCGATCCTCTGGCTGCTTTTCCGTCCGCGGGTCGTGGGCGGCGAGAACGTGCCGAGCTACGGGCCGCTCATCGTGGCGAGCAACCACCTGTCGTTCATCGACAGCTTCATCATCCCGCTGGCGGTCCCGCGCCCGGTCACCTACATCGCCAAGGCGGCCTACTTCGAGGGCGGCGGCCTCAAGAACCGCTTCGTCCGCTGGTTCCTCACCAACCTCGGCCACGTCCCGGTGCGGCGCGGCGCCCGGCGGGCCGCCATGGGCGCCCTGGAGCAGGCCGCCGAGGTGCTCGACAACGCCGGCGCGTTCGCGATCTACCCCGAGGGCACCCGCTCCCCGGACGGGCGCCTCTACCGCGGCCGGACGGGCATCGGCTGGCTCGCGCTGGAGTCCGGCGCCCGCGTCCTGCCGGTCGCGCTGGAGGGCACCGAGAAGATCCAGCCGATCGGGGCGGCGTTCCCGCGCGTGTTCGGCCCGCGCCCCACCGTGCGGATCGGCCCGCCGATGGACTTCTCCCACTACAGGGACCTGCCGCCCGCCAAGGCCCGCCGCGCCATCACCGACGAGATCGTCGAGACGATCCAGAAGATGTCCGGCCAGGAGTACGCCGCGGAGTACAACGAGCGGGCCGAAAAGGGCTGACCCGCGTGTCGTCGGGGGCGGTGCGCCCCTTTCGCGCCGTAGTGTCGCCGCCATGGCGCACAGGCTCCTCCCCGTCACGCTGCTGCTGTCGACGGCCGTCGCGGCCACCGCGTGCGGCGGCGATGCCGAGCGCGCCACCCAGGTGCGCGGCACCGCCCGCGCCGAGGTGGCGGGCATCGGCTACACCTCCGCGCAGCTCGCGCAGGCGCTGCTCCAGCAGCCGTCCGGCTACCGGCGCGCGGGCGAGCCCGACTGGGGCGAGTACGGCTCGCTGAAGGCCATCCAGAACGCCTCCAGGCTCCAGCGGGAGGCCGTCCTCGACAAGCCCTCCTGCGGGAAGTCCCGTCCGGGCGGCGACGTGGCCGGCGGCGTGCCCGCGGCGCTCGTCTCGTTCGCCGGCGAGCGCGGCCTGACCGCGACCGAGACCCTCATGAGCATGCCCGCCGCCGACGCGGAGAAGCAGGTCAACGCCCGTGTCCCTCCCGGCTGCCTGAGGTTCCGCACCAGGGTCGGCTCCGCCTGGGCCGCGCACAGGGTGGCCGAGGCGCCGAAGGGGGAGATCGGCGAGGGCTCGCGCACCGTCGGCGTCGCCACCGTCGGCGTCGCCACCGTCGGCGGGGGCGCGAGCACCCGCACGTGGTACGTCGTGTTCCGGGGCCGCCGCTTCCTCGCCACGATCACGGTCTTCGGGCCCGGCGCCACGCGGGCCGACGCCGAACGCCTCGCGGGCGAGGCGCTGGCCCAGGCCGACCGGGTCCTGTCCTGAGCCCCGCGGCTCGCCGTCCCCGCGGCGCAGCGGATAGCGTTCGCCTTACGCGGCGCGGAGAACGGCTCCGGGCGCACCGGGCCAGGGGGTTTCCTTGATCGGTAAGGAGGGCCGGGTGACCGGCCGGATCGGGCCCGGGCTGGTCGGCGAGGTCATGATCGCGGTTCGCGGCGGCTCGGAGGCGTTCTACGCCCATCCCGTCGACCCGCGCGACGAGATCGGCGTCGGCTCGATCGTCGTCGTGGTCGAGTACCACCCGCCGCGGACGGTGTACGTGGCGCCCGCGCTGGCCCGCTGAGGCGTCCCGCCGGGCCTGGCCTGATGCGGACGTGAACTTCCGGTTCGCAGACCGAACCGGACACGCCTCCGCCGCGTCTGATGGGAAACGCGGACGGGCCTGACACTTCGGCCGGCCGCCCGACCGGAGGAGGAGGCCCGTATGCCCGTGATCGCCGTTGCGATCGGCGTCGTCGTCGCCATCATCGTGCTGATCGTGCTGTTCAAGATGGTGTGGCGGGTGGCCGAGCCGAACGAGGCCCTGATCATCTCCGGGCTGGGCGCCAAGTCCAAGCCGATCGACGGCGTGGACAGCCTCGGCTTCAAGATCGTGACCGGCAAGGGGACGTCCGTCCTGCCCGGCTTCCAGACGGCGCGCCGCCTGCGGCTCGACAGCCGCGCCGCGAACCTGGAGGTCAACTGCGTGACGCAGCAGGGCATCCCGGTCAAGGTCCGCGGCGTGGTCATCTACAAGGTCGGCGACGACTTCGTGTCGATCGCCAACGCCGCGCGGCGCTTCCTGGAGCAGCAGAACTCGATGGACGGCGCGATCCACGAGCTGTTCACCGGCCACCTGCGCTCCATCATCGGCAACCTCACCGTCGAGGACCTGATCCTCAACCGCGAGCGCCTCACCTCCGAGACCCGCGGCTCGGCCGCCGACGAGATGAGCAAGCTCGGCCTGGTCGTCGACTCCCTCCAGATCCAGGAGATCGACGACGAGACCGGCTACATCACCAACCTCGGCCGCCCGCACGCCGCCAGGGTCGCCGCCGCCGCCCGCATCGCCGAGGCCGAGCGCAACCAGGAGGCCACCGAGCGCGAGCAGGAGACCGAGCGGCAGAACGCGGCGGTCATCCGGGACACCGAGATGAAGAAGGCCGAGTACCAGGGCCAGGTGCAGCAGGCCGCGCAGCAGGCGCGCCAGGAGGTCATCCTCAAGGAGACCCGCAACGCCGAGCTGGAGGCCGAGCGCACCGAGAAGCGGCTGGAGAGCGAGATCCGCAAGCCCGCCGACGCCCGCGCCTACGAGCAGGTCAAGCTGGCCGAGGCCGAGCGCGAGGAGCGCATCTCCTACGCCCAGGCCGCCGCGACCGAGGTCCAGCTCAAGGCGCAGCGCGAGTCCGAGGCCATCCGGCTGATCGGTGAGGCCGAGGCGGACGCGACCCGCCGCCGGGGCCTGGCCGAGGCCGAGGCGATCAAGGCCCGCGCGGAGGCGCTGGCGGAGAACACCGACGCCGTCATCGCCCAGCAGCTCGCCGAGCAGTGGCCGCAGATCGTCGAGGCGGGCGCGGGCGTGTTCGGCAACGTCGACAACATGGTCGTTCTGAACGGCGCCCAGGGCGTCGAGGACATGCTCGCCAAGGCCCTCACGCTCGGCGGCACCGGCCTCGGCGTCGCCCGCCAGCTGCTCGCCGGGCTGAACTCCCAGAGCGCCCCGGCGGGAGTCAACGGCCACAACGGGACCCCGGCCGCGACCGTCCCCGTCGAGATCCCCAAGGAAGACTAGGCGCCGATGCGCGGAAGGCCCGGCCCCGCCGGGCCTTCCTGGCGTCAGCGGGGGGCCGGTCCCGCTAAGTTCGTTGCATGCCCGTGCCCCGGCTCGCCGTCTCCGTCGACCTCGTCGTGCTCACCGTCCGGGAGCAGCGCCTGTGCGCCCTGCGGTGGCGGCGCGACCGGCCGCCGTACGAGGGGGCGTGGTCGCTGCCGGGCGGGTTCATCCAGCTCGACGAGGACCTGCCGGTGGCCGCGGCCCGGCTGATGGCCGAGCGCGCGGGGCTCGCGGACGTGCGGATCCACCTGGAGCAGCTCGCCACCTATGGGTACCCGGACCGCGACCCCCGGCAGCGGGTGGTGAGCGTCGCCTACCTGGGGCTGGCGCCGGACCTGCCCGCCTCCAGCCGCGCCCAGGTGCTGTGGACGGCCGTCGACGACCTCCTCCACCACGACCGGGCCGCGTTCGACCACCGGCGGATCCTGGGCGACGGGATGGAGCGGGCGCGGGCGAAGCTGGAGTACACCTCGCTGGCGGCGGCGTTCTGCCCGCCCGAGTTCACGGTCGCGGAGCTGCGGCGCGTCTACGAGATCGTCTGGGGCACCACCCTCGACCCGCGGAACTTCCACCGGAAGGTGACCGGCGCCGACCGGTTCCTCATCCCGACCGACCAGACCACGACCCGCGACGGAGGGCGCCCCGCGCGCCTCTACCGCCGGGGCGATGCCGAGCAGTTGCGGCCGCCCATGCTGAGGCCGCGCGGATGAGCTTTTACCTGGGGTGATGTTCCGAGCAGCGCCGGACCGTTGCTAGTTTCACCCCCTATGAACGGTGACTCGCCCGAAGTGCTCGGCCTGCTCGTCCGGGACATCGGTGAGGCGGGCGTCGCGGAGATGGCCGGTTCCCCGGGCCTCGCGGCGGCCGTCGACCAGCACGTGGCCAGCCTCCGCGACGAGCTCGGCGCGCCCGGCGAACCGCCCGGCGCCGACGAGCTGATGGGCTATCTGCACGGCTTCGCGGAGGACGCCTTCAACCGGGGCTGGTGGCCGCAGGACACCCAGGACTGGGAGTTCGTCCGGATCGTGGCCGTTTGCTGGATGATGAGGAACGCTGCGTAGGCTGGGCCCATCACCCCTGTGCAATCTGGAGGACAACGGTGTCCGAGGCACCCACACCCCGCTTCCGCTCCGTTCTCGACCGCTTCGTGGCTTACAAGCCCGGCAAGGTCGTGGTGTCGCCCGAGGGGCGCTCGTTCAAGCTGTCGTCCAACGAGTCGCCGCACGGGCCGCTGCCCTCGGTCGTCGAGGCGATCGGTGAGGCGGCGCGCAACATCAACCGCTACCCGGACAACAACGCGACCGCGCTGACCGAGGCGATCGCGTCGTTCTGCGGCGTCCCCGCCGACCACGTCGCGGTGGGCTGCGGCTCCGTCGGGATGACCCAGATGCTGCTGGAGGCGGTCGCCGAGCCGGGCGCCGAGGTCGTGTACGCGTGGCGGTCGTTCGAGGCGTACCCGCTGCTGGTGTCGCTGTCGGGCGCGACGAGCGTCCAGGTGCCCCTGCGAGACGAGACCCACGACCTGCGCGCGATGGCGGACGCCATCACCGAGAAGACGCGGCTGGTCTTCGTCTGCAACCCGAACAACCCCACCGGCACCGCCGTGGGCCGCGCCGAGATCGAGGAGCTCCTCGACCGCGTTCCCGCCGACTGCCTGGTGGTCCTGGACGAGGCGTACCGCGAGTACGTCCGCGACGACGACGTCCCGGACGGCCTCACCCTCTACGGCGACCGTCCCAACCTGGCGATCCTGCGCACGTTCTCCAAGGCCTACGGCCTGGCGGGCCTGCGCATCGGCTACCTCGTCGCGCACCCGCTCGTCGCCGGCTCCATCCGCAAGACGTTCCTGCCGTTCAGCGTGAACTCCGTCGCGCAGGCCGCCGGCATCGCGTCCCTGGACGCCACCGACGAGCTGATGGAGCGCGTCGAGGGCACGGTGAAGGAGCGCGACCGCGTCCGCGCCGCCCTCCTCGCCGACGGCTGGACGGTCCCGCCCACCGAGGCGAACTTCGTGTGGCTGCGCCTCGGCGACCGCACGATGGAGTTCTCCGCCGCCTGCGACGCCCACGGCGTGAGCGTCCGCCCCTTCGACGGCGAGGGCGCCCGCGTCTCCATCGGCTCCCCCGAGGAGAACGACGCCTTCCTCACCGTCGCCAGCTCCTTCCCCCACCGCAACTGACCGTCGGCGGCGCGCCCGGCCCGGTTCGTCGGGGCCGGGAGCACGTCCTCGCTCCGGCGTCAGCCGGGCCGGGGGCCGGGGCTCCGGGCCGCGGCCGCGGCGGTCTCGACGTCGATGCCCGTGCCCGGGGCGAGGCTCTCGGCCGTCTGGAGCGCGGTGGCGAGCGCGGCCACCGCCAGCTCGACCAGCTGCCAGCGGGGGACGTCGTGGTGCGCGAGGTGGTCGATGATGAGCTCGTCGAGGTAACCGACCCACCCGCGCATGGTGCTGCGCAGGACGGGAGGGACCGGGCCGGTCGCGCCCAGTGCGCGCAGGATCCGCTCGGCGCCCTCCCAGCGCAGTTCCTCCACGAGCGCGTGGACCTCGGGGTCGGAGCCGATCCCGCCGCGCATGAGAGCGAGGTACCCGGCGGCGTTGTCGTCGATGAAGCGGATGTGGCGGTCGATCGTGGCGCGGATCCGCTCACCGGGTGACGCGCCGCCCGCCGGAGCGTCGCGAACCGCGCGCACCCGGTCGGCGGCCGCCCGGACGGTGGCCAGGTAGAGGCCCCGCTTGTTGCCGAAATGGTGGGCGATCAGCCCGTAGGCGACGCCGGCCCGCCGGGCGATCTCGCTGGTCGTGACCTCGTCGTAGGCGCGCTCGGTGAACAGCTCACCGGCGGCCCGGATGAGCGCCGCTCTTCTGTCGATGGCCGCCTCCGGTGGTTGACGTTCCGCCCTGGCGCTGCCTACGATCCCGCATTGATTGATAATCAGTCAAGGAGGGTGCGATGATCTCCGCGGCACGGATCCTGCTCACCGGCGCGTCCAGCGGCATCGGCCGCGCCCTCGCCCTCGCGCTCGCCGCCGAGGGCGCCCGGCTCGCCGTGGCCGCGCGACGGGAGGGAGAGCTGCGGGCGCTGGCGGCGGAGATCGGCGAGCGGGGGCACCCGGTGCCGACGGTGCTGGCCTGCGACCTGTCGGTGCCCGGTGCCGCCGCGGACCTGGCGGCCCGTGCGCGGGACGCCCTCGGCGGCATCGACGTCCTCGTCAGCAACGCGGGAGTGAGCCTGGTCGAGGCCCAGGCCGACCTCGGGGACGACGAGAGCGCCCGCGCGAGCTTCGAGACGAACTTCTGGTCCCCGCTGGCGCTGGCCGCCGCCGTCCTGCCCGGGATGCGCGAGGCCGGGAGCGGCACGATCGTCAACGTCACGTCGACCGTGCAGGCCGTCCCGCTGCCGCTGCTCGGCTACTACGGCGCCGCGAAGGCGGCCCTCGCGCAGGCCACCGGCTCACTCCGGCACGAACTGCGCCATACCCCGATCCGCGTGCTGGAGGTCGTGCCGGGCTCCACCGACACGCCCCTGCGGGACGTCGACCGGCTTCCCTGGCGCGCGCCGACCAGGACACCGCCGCCGGTCCCGCCGGAGTCGGTCGCCCGGGCGACCGTCCGGGCGCTGAAGAGCGGCAGGCGGCGCGTCGTGCACCCCGCCTACTCGCTCCTCCCGCTCGAACTCCCGGTCATCGGACGTCTGGTCGCCTCCGTCGCCGCCCGGCGCATCGACACCGGCGGCGTTCTCGTACCGCGGCGGTGACGAGCGGAGGGGACCGCGATACGGCCGGACGAGCCGGTACACGCTCGCGTCGTGGTCAGCCGGCCTTGGCCGGGCCGAGTTTCTCCACGATCAGGCGGTAGAGCTGGCGGGGGCGGCCCGGCTGGGGGGTGCGGTTCGGGGGGAGCGGCCAGGCGAGGCCCTCCTCGACCAGCGTGCGCAGGAGGCGGCGGGCGGTGCGGGGCGTGACGCCGAGCATCTTGCCGGCGTTCTCCGCGTCGACGATGAGGGGCTGCTCCTGGTCGCCGAGCTTGTCGGCGAGCCGGGCCAGGATCTCCAGGCCCTTCGGCTTGGCCTGCGGCTGGGTGCGCGGCGGCGTGCGCGGTGCCGGAACGAGCGCGCGGCCGTCGCGGTCCAGCGCGAAGCCCTGCGCCCGCTGGGAGCTCTGGGAGCGCGCCAACGCGGCGCGGGCGTGGTTCTCCGCCTCGTGGGCCGTGCGGCCCATGCCGATGCCGACCTCGATGGCCAGGCCGAGCTCCTCGCGGACGCGCTCGACGAACGGCGGCGTCCGGAAGCCCTCGGTGGACGCGGTGACCGAGCCGCGCGTGGCGATGACGAGGTAGCTGTGGTCGTCGACGGGCCACACGGAGGCGTTCATCCGGTGCGCCTCCTGGAGGAGCACCCGGTGCAGGGCCAGCTTCAGCTCGTCGCGCCAGTAGCGCGGGGTGACGCGGCGCGGGGTCTCGCGGAGGGTCGGGACGTCCACCAGCACGACGACGAGCTGCGACTCCTCCAGGCGGTGGTGGGCGCCGAGGAGCGCGGCGGTCTGCAGGGAGCTGCGGATCGCGGCGCCGGTCGGCCGGACGCGGATGGTCGGGACGCCCGCCATCTCCATGCGCTCGGCGGTCGCGTGCACGCAGGTCATCGCGACGGTGGTGGCGCCGCGCCGCCAGAGCCGCTCGTGGAACGCGGCGAGCGTGCCGGGGCCCGCGGCCTCCTCGCGCAGGTGCACCTGCTCGGTGCCGAGGCTGATCTCGGAGTAGGCCTCCTCGACCTCGGCGCGGCCGAGCACGTCGATGCTGACCCGGGACGGGTCGAAGCGCTCGTCGAGGGACGCCCGCAGCAGCGCGCCCTGCAGGGCGGCGCCGTTCAGCGGCACGTACGTGGCGGGCATCGTCAGGACGCCGGCCTTGCGCGCGAAGTCGTACGGGACGGGACTGGCGAACAGGCACACGTCCACGCCCGAGCCGAGGCGCACGACCTTGTCGGCCGCCTCCTGCTCGTCGCGGTACGCGGCGGCCACCAGCCTGCTCGGTACGGGTGTGGGGCCGTGGCCCATGAGCATGACCCGTTCGACGAGGTCGTGGGGGCCCACGACCCCGATCGTGAGGTCGGGGGTGACGGACCCCGTTCGCGCCGCCGTCATCGATGATCGCTCGCTTCCCATCCGGCCTCTCGGCGGGGGCACCGCCCCGGCCATCTGATCGCGCACGTTCCGCCCAACGGTTGACTCATGGCTTGACGCCCCTGCCTTCTGACCCAGCACCCGCACTTCCCGTGCGATTCGACTTCCCGCGAACCCGCCTCCGGAAAGTGGAGGAGGGCCGTCTTGCCCGAGCTCCCACCCGCCTCGGCGAAGCGGAGAGGATCTCCTTCTAGCTGGCAGATCGGGTCAGGGCGACGCGATGTGACACCCAGACGCGAAATCGAATCAAGAGTGCGGCGAAAAAGTAACCTACGCGACCCCCTGGTCAGTAATTTGTCACCAATCGGCCAGCCTTGATCCTGCATCTTCGGATGTCCGAAGTTGAAAAACAAGACCCGAAACCATGGCGAGGGCCCCTTCCTGACGCTCCTACGTACTGGAGGGACCCCTGCGGTGTCCGTTTGGTTTACGCGGCGGCCGAAATCAGGCGACCCGATCTCGCCTGCTCCGGAAAGACGAGTGATCCGTCCAGAGCGCGTGATCGGGGGCGGTTGGTGAATTTTTACCGCGTTACGGTCCGGTCGAATCGGACCGTTCCACGCATGACTTCGCAGGTCAGAGAGTCGGCGTTCGACCGGTAAGGAAGCTCCGTCCGAGCCGTGCGTAACCGCGCGGTAACGCACGGCTCAACGGATTTGCCGGGGACCGTTACTCGGCTCGTCAGGGATCAACCAGGAGTTGGTCAGGCCCGAGGCCACATTCGGCCGATCGACCAACGGCGACCGGACGCGCGGCGCTGAGCTTCGGACGGCGCGGCGGCGCGGTTCGGATGGCGCCGCGCCGCGGTTCGGATGGCGCCGTGCCGCGAGTGCGCCCGGCGCTAGCCGACTTCGCGGACGATCTCGGCGCCGAGCTGGGAGAGCCGCTCGGCCGTGTGCGCGTGCCCGCGGTCGAGGTAGTAGGCGGAGGTGATGGTGGTCTCGCCCTCGGCGGCGAGGCCGGCCAGCACCAGGGCGCTGCCGCAGCGCAGGTCGTGCGCCTCGACCTCGGCGCCGCGCAGGCCGCGCGGGCCGTTGACCTTCGCGCGGTTGCCGTCCACCTCAATGTCGGCGCCCATCTTCGCCAGCTCGCCGGCCAGCTTGAACCGGCCGTCGAAGATCCGCTCGTAGATGTAGGAGGGGCCCTCGGCCAGGCAGGACACCGCCATGATCGGCGACTGCAGGTCGGTGGCGAAGCCCGGGTACTCGTCGGTGATGACGTTGATCGGGCGGAGCGTCCGGTCGCGGCGCACCTGCAGGACGGCGCCCTGCTGGTGGAACTCCACGCCCATCTGCTCCAGCTTGTCGGCGGCGACGCCGAGGTGCTCCAGCGAGGCGCCGACGAGGCTGAGGTCGCCGCCGGTGATCGCGGCGGCCATCACGAACACGCCGGCGTCGATCCGGTCGGGCATCACGGTGTGCTCGACGGCGGTCAGCTCGTCCACGCCCTCGACCGTGATGAAGCCGGTGCCGCCGCCGCTGATCCGGGCGCCCATCGCCTGGAGGATGGCGATGTTGTCCAGCACCTCCGGCTCCAGCGCCGCGTTCTTGATCAGCGTGGTGCCGTGCGCCAGCGCCGCCGCCATGATCAGGTTCTCGGTGCCGGTGTGCGAGGGGGTGTCGCAGTAGAGCGTGCCGCCGCGCAGGTCGCCGGCCTTGATGTGGATGATGCCGTCGCCGTTGTCGGCCACGTGCTCGGTGACCGTGGCGCCCATCCGCTTGAAGCCGTTGTAGTGGAAGTCCAGGTTGCGGCTGCCGAGGTTGCAGCCGCCGACGCCCTCGATGACCGCCTCGCCGAAACGGTGCAGCAGGGCGGGGACGAACAGGAACGAGCCGCGGAACCGGGACGCGATCTCGGCGGGCAGCACGGGGCTGCTCAGCGTCGAGGCGTCGATCACCAGCGTGCGCTCGGTCTCGTGCAGCTCGGCCTTGGCGCCGATGGCCCGCGCCAGCTCCACCGCCCGCCGCACGTCCTCGATGATCGGGACGTTGCGCAGCACGGTGCGTCCCCGGGAGGCCATCAGCGAGGCGCCGATCATCGGGAGGACGGCGTTCTTCGCGCCCTGGATGAAGACCGTGCCGTGCAGCTGCCGGCCGCCGCGCATGCGGTAGCGAACCTCGTGGCCCATGCTCATGCCGCCTAACTTCCTCTCGGGTGCGGTTGCGTGTGCGATCCAGTTGGGAGCACGAGGGCCGAGCGTGCCTGACGGTGTCCCCCCGCTGCCGACGCGACCCCAGTAAACCATCGGGCCGGAGGTGTGGCGTCCGGCCCGGGCCCCGCGGGCGTCAGTCTGCTCGTTGAGACTTCCGGAACACGCCAAAGGTTCGCGTTCCCTGAGGAAATTCCCCCGGCGAGCCTAGGGGCGGCGGCCCCCCGCCGCCGGGGTTTTGAAGATCATCATTCGGTGCGGGGGGCCACGACCTCGACCGGGTCGCCCACCCTGAGCGTGCCGAGGACGCGCGGGACGCAGTTCTGGCCGAACTGGATTCCGCGGTCCCGGGTGCGGTAGGAGGCGAGCGTCCGCAGCGGCTCACGGCCGCGCTCCGCGGTCCGCTGGTCGGTGGTGGTGACGACGCAGCGGGTGCACGGCTTGACCATCTCGATGACGGCCTCGCCGACGCGCAGCAGGCGCACCTCGTCCTCGCCGTAGGGGCCGAGGCCCTCGACGACGAGGGACGGGCGGAACCGGTTCATCGGGAGGGGCTCGTCCAGCCGCGCGTTGAGGTCGGCGAGGGACTCGGCCGAGATGACCAGGAGCGGGTAGCCGTCGGCGAACATGACCTCGCCGCCGCCGCGGGCCGTCGGACGCAGGCCGGTGAAGCGCACGAGGCGGCAGCCGGCGCCGAGCAGGTCGCCGAACCAGGCCGCGGCCTCGTCGCCCTGGTCGACGCCCCGGCACTGCGACCGCTGGACGGAGACCTCCCGCACCTCGCCCTCGTCCGCGGCCTTGTGGACGAGTCGCGAGGCGCCGGGGGCGTCCACCGTGAGGACCGTCCCGTCGTAGGACGGGCGCATCAGCGCCATCCGGGCGTGGTCGCGCTGGGACAGGAAGCGGCCCTCGGGGGTGACCAGCATGAACTCGCGGTCGAACGGCAGGCCGCGCGGGGTCAGCTCCGCACTGCGCAGCGCCGTCCCGCCGCCGCCCTTGAGCGGGTAGACGTTCAGCTCGGTCAGGGTCCCCTGCACGGCCCCTCCTAACTGAGAGCGGTCAGGCGGTCGAACATCGGGCCGAGGCGCGCCACGAAGCGCTCCGGTCGGCACACCTCGTCCAGGCGCTTCTCGTCCAGCGTGAGGCCGGCCTCCGCGGCGTGCGCGCGCAGCGTCTCGCGGAACGGCGTGCCGGTCTCCCAGGTCGCCATGGCGGCCTTCTGGACGAGCGGGTACGCCTCGTCGTCGCGCGACATGCCCGCCTCGACCAGCTCCAGCAGGACGGTCGAGGTGTAGATGAGGCCGCCGGTCGAGTCCAGGTTCTCCCGCATCCGCGCCTCGTCCACCACGAGCCCGGACATGAGGCGGTTCGTCAGGTTCAGCATGTAGTCGAGCGCGATGGAGGCGTCCGGCAGCGCGATCCGCTCGGTGGAGGAGTGCGAGATGTCGCGCTCGTGCCACAGCGGGATGCCCTCCAGCACCGGGACGATCTGGGCCCGCACGATCCGCGCCATCCCCGCCAGCCGCTCGGAGATGATCGGGTTCTTCTTGTGCGGCATCGCCGACGAGCCCTTCTGGCCCTTGCCGAACGGCTCCCACAGCTCCCGGACCTCGGTGCGCTGCCCGTGCCGCACCTCCAGCGCGATGGCCTCGCACACCGTCGCCATGATCGCCAGGGACGAGACCCACTCGCTGATCCCGTCGCGCAGGACGACCTGGGTCGACACGTCCGCGGCCTTCAGGCCGAGCTTGCGCGCGACGTGCAGCTCGATCGCCGGGTCGATGTTGGAGTACGTCCCGACCGCGCCGGAGATCGCCATCACGCCCACGGCCTCGCGGGCGCGCCGCAGCCGGTCGCGGGACCGGGCCATGGCGAACGCGAAGTCGGCGACGCGGTGGCCCCACACGTCCGGCTCGCCGTGGATGCCGTGCGTGCGCCCGACCCGCAGCGTCGCCCGGTGCGCCAGCGCGTGGTCGCGCAGCGTCGCGACGAGCGCGTCCGCCTTCTCCAGCAGGATGTCGGTGGCCTCGACCAGCTGCAGCGCGAGCGCCGTGTCGAGCAGGTCGGACGACGTCATGCCGAAGTGGACGAACCGCGCGGCCTCCCGCGGCTCGGTGTTGTCCGCCCACGCCGACAGGAAGGCGATGACGTCGTGCTGCGTCACGGCCTCGATGGCGTGCACGGCCTCCGGCGTCGGCGGCGGCGCCTTGCGCACCGGCTCCACCACCTCCGGCGGGATCGTGCCGGCCTCGGCGTGGGCCTCGACGACGAGGACCTCCACCTGGCACCACAGCTCGTACTTGTGCGCGTCGCTCCAGACGCGTCCCATCTCCGGAAGGGTGTAGCGCTCAATCACCCGACGATTGTCCCAGGCCGGGAACCGCCGCGTCCGGCCGGGTCGCCGCGTGCTCCAGCGCCAGCGCGGCGGCGACCACCAGGACGAGGGCGGTGATCTCGGCGGCGGCCACCCAGAGGCCCAGCGGAGTGACGGCGAGCGCGGCCGCGGCGGCGCCGAGCCGGATGCGGGACGGTCCGATGCGCACGGCCCGGCGGAACGCCGCGTCGCCCGCCAGGTAGAGCGCGACGCCGCCGGCGAGCGCGAGCGCGGGGCCGGCGTGCAGGCCGTCCCAGGCGTGCCCGACGGCCGTCCCCATGCCGGCCGCCGCGACGATGATCCCGATGACCAGCGGGATGTGGGCGTAGAAGTAGCCGAACATCGTCATCTGCGTGCGGCGCACGTCGTCGGCGGCGGCCAGCGACTCCTCGGCGCGCTCGTCGTCCCTGGCGAAGTAGCTCCACCAGACGGCCGCCGCGAGCGCCAGCCCGAGCAGCACGGCGACGACCAGGCCCGGGTCCAGGTGGGCGTGCTCGGCGCCCGCCCCGACCGCGATCACCGACTCGCCGATGGTGATCATGACGAGGAGCCCGTGCCGCTCGACGATGTGCGCGGCCCGGATGGTGAACAGCCCGCCCGCCGGCACGATGTACGGCTGGACGATCGGGACGACGAGCGCGAGCGTCCACAGCACGTACACGGCCGGCCCGTGGTCGAGGATCCCGGCGACGATGATGAGCGCCGCCGCGAGGAGGTTGGCCGGGAGGACGCGCAGGATGTTCGGGTTGTCCTGCGCGTACAGCGTCACATGGGCGAGCACCAGCACCAGGTACCCGAGGCCCCACAGCACGCCGCCGCCCTTGAACGCCGTCGGGGTGGCCAGGGCGACCATGAAGAACCCGCCCATCCCGACCAGGAGCAGCAGGCGCCGTCCCGCCGTCGTGGGGGTGAGGGTGTTGGTCAGCCAGGCGTAGCCGCCGTACATCCACCACAGGACGCCGAACATCAGCACGACCTGGGCCAGGCCCAGCGCGTTCAGTTCCTTGACCAGGACGTGGCTGAGCTGGGTCACCGCGAAGACGAACACCAGGTCGAAGAAGAGCTCCAGCGTCGTGACGCGGTAGACCTCCTCGCCCGCGGGCGAAGGTGATGCCATGCCTGACCTGCCTTGTATCTGTGTAATCAGGTAATCATGGCAGGGAGACGGCCTTCAGCGCGATGTCGGTCCGGTGGTGGGACCCGCGCAGGCCGATCCTGGACACGGCCTCGTAGGCGGCGGCCCGGGCGGCGGCGAGGTCGGGCCCGGTGCCGACGACGTTGAGGACGCGCCCGCCGCTCGCGACCGGCCGCCCCTCGCCGCCGAGCGCGGTGCCCGCGTGCAGGACGTAGGCGCCCTCGACCGCGGCGGCCTCCTCCAGGCCGGTGATCTCGTCGCCCTTCGCCGGGGCGGCCGGGTAGCCCTCGGCGGCCACGACCACCGTCACGGCCGCGCCCGGCAGCCATTCGAGGCGCAGGCTCGGGTCGAGGCCCCCGATCGCGCAGGCCTGGAGCAGCGTGGCGACGGGGGTGGCCAGCCGGTCCAGCACGACCTGGGTCTCGGGGTCGCCGAAGCGCGCGTTGAACTCCACCACCCGCACGCCCCGGGACGTCAGCGCGAGCCCGGCGTACAGGACGCCGACGTACGGGGTCTCGCGGCGGCGCAACTCGTCCACGGTGGGCTGGACGACGGTGGCCATGACCTCGTCCACCAGTCCGGGCGGCGCCCAGGGCAGCGGTGTGTACGCGCCCATCCCGCCGGTGTTCGGACCCTCGTCGCCGTCGTAGGCGCGCTTGAAGTCCTGCGCGGGCAGCAGCGGGACGGCGTGCTGCCCGTCGCACAGCGCGAAAAGGGAGACCTCGGGACCGTCCAGGTACGCCTCGACCACGACGCGGTCGCAGGCGTCGGCGTGCCGCAGCGCCTCGTCGCGGCTCTCGGTGACGACCACGCCCTTCCCGGCCGCGAGCCCGTCGTCCTTCACCACGTACGGCGGGCCGAAGGCGTCGAGCGCCTCCTCGACCTCCCCGCTCGACTCGCAGACCCGCGAGTCGGCGGTCGGCACCCCCGCCGCGGCCATGATCTCCTTGGCGAACGCCTTGGACGCCTCGATCTTCGCGGCGGCGCGGTCCGGCCCGAAGCAGGGGATGCCCGCCCTGCGCAGGGCGTCGCCGACCCCGGCCACCAGCACCGCCTCCGGCCCGATGACGACCAGGCTCACCCGGAGCCGCGCGGCCAGTTCCACCACCGCCGTGCGGTTCGTCGGATCGAGCTGGTGATTGTCCGCGATCTCTGCCGTGCCCGGATTGCCCGGGGCGCAGTGGAGGGCGGTGACGGCAGGGTCGCGGTGCAGGGCGCGGACGAGCGCATGCTCGCGGCCACCCGATCCAAGGACGAGTACTCGCACGTCGCGAGCTTACTGGTCCCCCACCCCGCGCCGGGCGCGCGTAACCCCTGCGCGAAGGGGCATGCGGCCCGGTGAGGCGGCCGTCACACCGGGACGTGTGAACCTGACCGATACGGGCGGCGTCCTACATATCGGCTGGTAGGCTGCCACGGGCTTGACCGCCCGCTGTCGAGGTGCCCGAAAGGAGGTGGTCGGGATGAGTCCTGGTGATACTTGCAGTTCGCCGGAGAACCCTCACAGTCCGAACCGGACTGTTCCACCGTCCGCCTCCATCTGGCGCCCGGCCGACGCTCTCGCGCGCTCCCTTCGCTGACCAGCCTGGGTTGAGCGCGCGCTGCGTGCGTGGCCGGCGGGTTAGGAGCACCTCCATGGCCATGACACGAGTCCGCCCCGGCCGCGTTCTGTTCAAGACGCGCGGCCGCCCCAGCGGCGTGCAGGCTCCGAACCGCGATTCCGCCGTCATCGACTGGGCCGCCTACATCGACGGCCACCGCGTCTGCACCGACACCATCCCCGACGCCGTCCGCCTCGTCCGCGACGGCCGGCTCACCCCCGAGGGCGACAGCGCCGGCTTCGTCTGGGTCGGCCTCCACGAGCCGTCCGCCGGCGAGCTCTCCGACCTCGCCGAGGTCTTCGGCCTGCACCCCCTCGCCGTCGAGGACGCCATCCACGCCCACCAGCGCCCCAAGCTCGAACGCTACGACGACGTCCACTTCGTCGTCATGAAGACCGTCGGCTACGTCTCCAGCGGCCCCGGCGGCGCCGAAGTCGTCGAGACCGGCGAGATCATGCTGTTCTGCGGCCCCGACTTCGTCGTCACCGTCCGGCACGGCGCCCACGGCGCGCTCGGCCCCGTCCGCCGCGACCTGGAGAAGGACCCCGCCCGCCTCGCCCTCGGCCCCGCAGCCGTCCTGCACGCCGTCACCGACCGCGTCGTGGACGGCTACGTCGGCGTCGCCGACGCCGTCATGGAGGACATCGACGAGGTCGAAGAGGCCGTCTTCTCCCCCGAGCGCACCGACGAGTCCCGCCGCATCTACCGGCTCAAGCGCGAGGTCATCCAGCTCAAGCGCGCCGTCGGCCCGCTCGCCGGCCCCCTGCGCAACCTGACCGGCCGCCGCTTCGTCCCCGCCGAGATCAAGGAGTACCTCCGCGACGTCGAGGACCACCTCACCCGCGTCCGCGAGCAGGTCGAGTCCTACGACGAACTCCTCAACCCCATCCTCCAGGCGCACATGACCCAGGTCACCGTCGCCGACAACAAGGACATGCGCAAGATCTCCGCCTGGGGCGCCATCTTCATGGTCCCCACCGCCATCGCCGGCGTCTACGGCATGAACTTCGACCACATGCCCGAGACCCGCTGGCAGTACGGCTACCCCATGATCCTCAGCGTCATCTCCCTCGCCTGCTTCGCCCTCTACCGAGGCTTCCGCAGAAACGGATGGCTCTGACATCGCATTTATCTCCTCCTTCGGGCCTGGCGGCCCTCCATCGTCGATAAACGCGGGCGATCGCTGGCATCGCTCCGACTCGCCTTGCGGCTCGCTGCGCGATCAGGTTCTCGCTCCGCTCGAACCTGCCTTCGGACGCGATCGCAACCCTTGAGGTTGTTGCGGGGTTGCGGCGGTGGCTGGGCGTTGTGCGTCAGATGGCGGGGGTCGGTGTTTGGAGGGCTAGCAGGACGTCTGGGTAGTCGGTGACTATCGCGTCTGCGCCTTCGTGGATGAAGCGGGTCATGTCCTCGGGGGTGTTGACCGTCCAGACGATGACCGGGAGGGCCAGGGAGTGGGCCTGGTCTATGAGGGCGGGGGTGGCGATCTTGTGTTCGGGGGAGACGGCGGTGGCGCCCAGGGCGAAGGCGGCGGCCATCGGGTCGGCCGGGGAGTGGCCTGCGAGCCAGGCGGTTTCCGGGGCGAGGGTCTTGCGTTCCATCAGGGCGACGCGGCCCAGGTCCGGGTAGTGGCGGCGGGCCTCGGCCAGGACGCGCCAGTCGAAGGCCAGGAGCTGGGAGCGTCCGGTGCAGCCGAAGGCCTTGAGGACGGCCGCCGCGGAGGCGGTCAGGAGCTCCACCTCCTCGTCGGTCCAGGAGGGGTCCGTCTTCAGCTCGACGGAGAGCCCGACGCCCGTGGGGGCCAGCAGGGCGCACGCCTCGGCGAGCGTGGGGACGCGGGTGCCGGGCATCGGGGCGGCCGCGCAGCTGAGGCCCGCGTCGAGCGTCCGCAGCTGGGCGAGGGACAGTTCGCGGACGGGTCTGCCGACGTAGGGGTAGGCGGGGTCGTCCGGCCAGGCGGGGCCCGTGTCGGCGAGGACGGCGGGGGAGACCACCTGGTCGTGGCCGAGGACGACCACGCCGTCCGAGGACAGGCCCACGTCCAGCTCGATCACGTCGACGCCGAGGTCGAGGGCGTGGGCGAAGCCGGGCAGGGTGTTCTCCGGACGGAGGCCGCGCGCCCCCCGATGTCCGTGCACCTCGACGGAAGAGATCACCGAACGCACGCTACCGCCCGTGACCGAACGCCCAGTGAGGAACGGGTGAGCGGGAGGGAAACGCGAGGTCAGACCAGGGGCCTGAGCGAAAGGGTCTGGTCGCGGCCGGGGCCCACGCCGATCGCGGAGATCTGGGCGCCGGACATCTGCTCCAGCGCCCGGACGTACGCCTGCGCGTTGGCGGGCAGGTCCTCGAACTTCTGGGCGCGGGTGATGTCCTCCTGCCAGCCGTCCAGGTACTCCAGGACGGGCTTGGCGTGGTGGAACTCGGTCTGCGTCGTGGGCAGCTCGTCCACCCGGACGCCGTCGATCTCGTAGGCGACGCACACCGGGACCCGGTCCAGGCCGGACAGGACGTCCAGCTTGGTCAGGAAGTAGTCGGTGATGCCGTTGACGCGGGTGGCGTAGCGGGCGATCACGGCGTCGAACCAGCCGCAGCGGCGGTCGCGGCCGGTGGTCACGCCGTACTCGCCGCCGGTCGTGCGCAGGTACTCGCCCTGCTCGTCCAGCAGCTCCGTGGGGAACGGACCGGACCCGACCCGGGTCGTGTAGGCCTTGAGGATGCCGATCACGCGGGTGATCTTGGTGGGGCCGACTCCGGAGCCCGCGCAGGCGCCGCCGGCCGTGGGGCTGGACGACGTCACGAACGGGTACGTTCCGTGGTCGATGTCCAGCAGCGTGCCCTGCGCGCCCTCCAGCAGGACGACCTTGTCGTCGTCCAGCGCCTTGTTCAGGACGAGGGTGGTGTCGGCGACGAACGGCTTGAGGCGCTCGCCGTAGGCCAGGTACTCCTGGACGATCGGCCCGGTCTCGATGCGGCGGCGGTTGTAGACCTTCGTGAGGACCTGGTTCTTCTCGCGCAGGGCCAGGTCGAGCTTCTGCGTGAGGATGTTCGGGTCGAACAGGTCCTGGACGCGGATGCCCATCCGGTTGATCTTGTCGGCGTAGGTGGGGCCGATGCCGCGGCCGGTGGTGCCGATCCGGGCCTTGCCGAGGTAGCGCTCGGTGACCTTGTCGAGGGCGCGGTGGTGCGGCATGATCAGGTGCGCGTTCGCCGAGATCAGCAGCCGCTCGCAGCCGATGCCGCGGTCCCGCAGGCCGTCGATCTCCTGCAGCAGCACGGCGGGGTCGATCACCACGCCGTTGCCGATCACGGGGACGACGTCGGGCGACAGCACTCCGGACGGCAGCAGGTGCAGCGCGTAGCTCTTGTCGCCGATGACCACGGTGTGGCCCGCGTTGTTGCCGCCCTGGTAGCGGACGACGTAGTCGACGTCCCCACCGAGCAGGTCTGTCGCCTTGCCCTTGCCCTCATCTCCCCACTGGGCACCGACAAGAACGATGGCAGGCATGCCACTTTCCCTTCCCACGACGAAGGCCCCGGTCGCCGCAAGCGCGAAGGGGCCTCTTGCGATCAAAGCGTACCCGCAGGCGGGCGACAAAGAAACCGGAGGCGGCCGATGGCCGCCGGTCACCGGCCTCGGCGCGGCCAGTAGTTCTCTGCGAACAGCTTCGCGACCAGCTCGCCGCGGCTCGACACGCGCGTCTTGGCGAACACCGCCTTGACGTGGTCGCGGACGGTGTGCGGGGAGATGACCAGTTCGGCGGCGATGCCGCCGGTGGTCAGCCCGCGCGCGATCAGCTGGGTGATCTCCAGCTCGCGGGCGGACAGGCCGTACGCCTCCGCGATGACCGGCGCCATGTCGGAGCCTGCGGCCGGCTGGACGACCACGGCGGTGGGGCCGGGCGAGCCGGGGACCCCGTCCATGCAGGAGGCGTGGACGACGAGCCACTGGCCGTCGCGGGTGCGGATCCGGACGCGGGCCGCTCCGCGGTCGCGGCCGGCGGCGACGGCGCGGGCCTGCGCGGCCGTCGCGGCGAGCCAGACCGGCAGGGGCGGGCCCAGCGGGGACGGGACGGACGGGCCGTCCGGGAGCCGGGAGAGGAGGTCGCGCGCCTCGTCGTTGATCGAGAAGGGCGTGCCGGCCGGGTCGAACAGGATGAGCCCCGGGTCCTGCCCGGCGGCCCCGGCCGGCGGCCGGACGGGCCGGGCCAGCTCGCGAAGGCGGTCGGCGAGGGGCGCGGAGAGGCCCGCGACGAGGGAGACCTCCGCGGGGCCGAACGGCTCCCGGCCCTTCTCGCGGAACAGGCTGACGACGCCCCAGGGCCGGCCGCCGGTCCGCAGGACGGCGCGCAGCTCGTCTCCGATCCCCTGGCGGCCGAGCAGCCTGCGGTACTGCGCGCTGCGGGCGGGCAGTCCGCCGGTGCTCGCCACGAGCCCGGCGGCCGGGACGGGGGCGCGGGCCAGGTCGCGGTAGGGCAGCACGGTCTCCTCCAGGAGCGCGCACTCCCAGTAGGCGAAGCACTGCTCGCCCCGTCCGAGGTTCTCGACCAGCATCGGCGCGGTGATCAGCCCGGTCTCCGGGTCGGTGGCCGACCACGCGGCGGCCTGGAAGCCCAGCAGCCGTCCGAGCCGCGACGAGGCGCCCGCGAACAGGCCGCCCGCGTCCCGTGCGCGTGCGGCCCGGTCGAGGAGGGCCCGCCGTTCCCGCTGGTCGATCACCGCTCCAGTCTGCCCGCCGTGCGCGGCGGGCGGACCCCCTCAGATGGGGGATCGCGGTCCGGAGCGATCCCCTGCCGGCGGGGGATGGGGCGGGCTCGGCCAGGCGGCGAGGCTCGGCGGCATGGACATCGCGATCATCGGGGCGGGTGCGGCGGCCGTCGCGCTGCTGGACGCCCTCGACCCCTCGGACATCCGCTCCGTCACCGTGTTCGACCCCTCGCCGTCGCCCTGGCGCGGCCGTCCCTACCAGCCGGACCTGGACTCCGTGCTCGTCAACGCCCCACCCGAGATCATGTCGATCCGGCACGGGGACCGGGAGCACTACGCGCGCTGGCTGGACGGGGACGCGCACGCCGGAGCCCACACCGACGAGCGGCTCGGCCGCCCGATCCCGCCGCGCGCCGTGTACGGGCGGTACCTGGTGGACACGGCGGAGGCCGCGCTCGCCCGGTTCGCCCGGACGGAGCTCGTCGGCGCGGCGGTGACCGGGGTCTCCCTCGCGGGCCGCCCGGTCGTGCGAACGGCGGACGGACGCCGCCACCCCGCCGACCAGGTCGTCCTGTGCGTCGGCGGGGGCGTCCCTCGGGACGGCTACGGGCTGGCGGGCGCGCCCGGCTTCGTCGCCGACCCGTATCCCCTGCGGCGGACCCTCGCCGGCGTCCCGCCCCGAAAGAACGTGGCGGTCATCGGGACCGGCCTGACCGCGGTCGACATCGTGGCGTCACTGGCCGCGCGCGGGCACGCCGGCAGGATCAGCATGGTCTCGCGGAGCGGGACCCTCCCGTTCGTCTGGCAGCGTCCCCTTCCGACCGACCTCCGGTACCTGGCGCCCGACCGCCTGCGGTCCCTGGAGGGGCCGGTCCGGCTGGCGGAGTTCACCGAGCTGATCCGCATGGAACTGGCGGCTCACGGCGAGAGCTGGGACGCCCTCGCGGCCTGGATCGCCGCGGCGCCGGGACGGGACCCGGCGGCGAGCCTGCGCGAGCAGCTCGCCATGGTGGACGCGCCGCGGCTCGGCCGGCGGATCGTGCAGGAGGCCGCGCACACCGCCGGCCCGGTCGCGTGGCGGCTGCTCGCGGCGAGTGACCGGGAGCGGCTCCGCGGCCGCCACTTCCGGACGATCACGAGCGCGGCCTCGCCGATGGTGCCCCGCAATGCCGCGCTGCTGCTGGAGCTGTTCGAGGCGGGGACGCTGGAGGCGCTGTCCGGGGTCGAGAAGATCGAGGCGGGGTCCGCGTTCGAGATCACGCATGCGGCGGGCGTCCGCACCGCCGACATCGTGATCAACGCGGTCAACCCGCCGCCGCACGCGATCCCCCGGGCGGCCGAGCCGCTCGTCTCGTCGCTCCTGGCCCAGGGCGCGGTGCTGGACCCGGACGGCGGCCTCGCCGTCGACCCCGGTACGGGACGGGTCCTCGTCGGCGGACGGCCCGATCACCGCCTGCACGTGGCCGGCGACCTCGCCGGCGGCGGACCCTTCCTGGTGTCGGGCATCCCCGGCGTCGCCGCCCAGGCGTCCCGGGCGGCGCGCTCGATCGGTGGGGTCAGGAGCCGTTGAGGGCGTCGGCGGCCTCGGCGCTGCTGTCGCGGAGGAACGTCCTGCAGCGCTCGGCCTCGGAGTCTTCCCCGATGGCGGCGGCGGCCCGGGCGAGGGCGTGCAGGGCGCGCAGGAAGCCGCGGTTCGGCTCGTGCTCCCACGGGATGGGGCCGTGGCCCTTCCAGCCCGCCCGGCGCAGCTGGTCCAGCCCGCGGTGGTAGCCGGTGCGGGCGAACGCGTAGGAGTCGATGACGCTGCCCTTGGCGAAGGAGCGGTCGGCCAGCTCGGCCCACGCGCCCGGGTGGTCCGGGTGGCGCGCGGCGACCTCGAACGGGTCGACGCCCTCCTCCAGGGCCGTCCGGGCTTCGGGGTTGTCCGGAAGTTCGGTCGGAGCGGGGCCGCCGAGCAGGTTCTGGGTCATGCCGGTCATGGTAAGCGGGCGCCCCCCACCGGATTCAACCGGCCGGGGTCAGGTGGGCACGGAAAGCGGCAGGCGGAAGCGGGCGGAGCCGCCGTCCCTGGAGGAGCGGGCCGCCGGCCAGCCGCTCCGGACGAACATGAGCGCCTGCCGGTTGGTGAGGATGACGTCCGCGCCGAACTCGGTGACGCCGCGCCGTCCGGCGAGCTCGGACAGGCAGCCGACGAGGGCGCGGCCGAGGCCCCGGCGCTGCCAGGGGTCGGCGACCAGGACGGCGAGGTCGGCGCGCCAGGCCCGCGTCGCGTCGCGGACGTATTCGGCGATGCCGAGGATCTCGTCCCCGTCCAGCGCGACGAGGGCTTCGCGGTCCCAGTGGTCGAGGCCCTCCAGGAGGCCGACGTAGTGGTCGGGCAGGCGGGGCGTGCCGGAGAAGAAGCGCATGTAGAGGCTCGCGGCCGACAGGCGGTCGGACATGCGCCGGACGCGGTCGCGGTCGGTGACGCCGTACGGGCGGATCCGGACGTCGTCGAGCACGGTGTCCATCCGGGCGACGGCGCGCCCATCGAGTTGCTTCACACAACTCATTGGATCGCAGAAAGTTGTGTGAAGCAACCTCGGCGCGCGTTCTCAGGTCGCCGGACGGCGGCCGAGGAAGGCGACGAGACGGTCGCCGGGCGTCGCGTGCGGGCCGGGGTCCACCGGGTCGCCGAACAGCGGCAGGCGGCCGCAGGGCGGCGCCAGGGTCCGCCACACGTCCAGGAGATCGGTGGCCAGGTCCGGAGGAATGGGCCGTGCCGCGCCGGTCGCCTGCGCCACGTCCCAGCCGTGCACGGCCGCCTCCAGAGCCCCCGCGCCGACCACCGCCTCCACGGGGAGGCAGCGGTCGCCGATCGCCGCCGTCCCCGCGGCGCCGTCGGGGCGGCGGGAGGAGGCCATGGTGTGGCGCAGCACCCGGACGGCGTGGACGCGCAGCGCCGAGACCGGGTCGCCGGCCGGGTCGACCGGGGCCGGACGGATGCCGACCCGGCCCGCGGCCAAGCCCTCGTGCACCGCCGCAAGGGAGTCGCCGATGTGCAGCAGCAGCGTGTTGAGATTCCATGCCGCGCACGGCGTCGGGTGCGTGAGCATCGGCCGCGCGACGTGCTGGACGGTGGTCAGGAGATAGCCGATCGAGCGCTCCAGGATGCACGCGTCGGATCGCAGTGGCGCCGATGCGCCGGTCGCCTCACGCATTCGGCTCCTCACCTCGCCGGGATGATCACATGTACAGACCCGCGCGGGGGCGAGAAATCATCGGCGGCCGTTGCCGGTCCCCTCGTGAGGGGGGCGATGAAAAGCGCGGCGTCGCCGTTTACGAGGGAAGACGCACGATCCGTAGGAATGCGGGGAGGACCCAGGGCCGCCGGCCCCGGATGACGACCTTGCGGCTCAGCACCGCCCGCGCCCTGCCGATCCGTCCGAACAGCATCAGGTTGAGCGCCGTCGGGTCGAAGAAGAGCCGCACGTCGGGGCGGCCGTCCGGCTCCTCCACGGTGACGAACCCGTCGGTCATCGCCATCACCACGGGGGCGGTGTGGTCGGAGCGGAACTCGACGGAGATCCGCCCGGCGGGCGCGGGGCCGTGGCCGTCCAGCAGCCGTCCGTACCCGTACTCGGTCACCCCGACGAGGAACATCTCGAAGAAGGGGGCCGCCTCCCGCGACGGGACGTGCCAGGGCCTGCGCATGGGCCGGGCCATGTCCCGCCCGTGGATCTGGAGCTCGTTGAGGAGGTGCGCCAGCAGCCCGCCGAGCGGGACGCGCGAGCCGCCCAGCCAGGGCAGCGCCGTCGTCGGATCCGCGCCCCGCGTCGCCGTCAGGATCCGGTCGACATCGCGGACCAGGAGGTCGGCGAGCGCCCGCGGATCGCGCTCGGGGAAAAGGCGCAGCAATTCCTCGTTCGCGGCGTCGACCGTATCGACGATCGTGCTCCGGACGAGTTCATCGGGCACGGCCAGGGGATCGTCGCACCCGGCGGGATCGACCATCTGGTGATAGAACCGCGCGAGAGTGGCGACGTGCGCTGCCGTATCGGTGACGGTCCAGGTGGCGGTGGCATTCGCGTCCGAACCGGGCGAGGTCAGCAGCTCGGCGAACCGGTCGCCGGTCTCGCGCAGATACTTCCGGGTCGCCGCCCAGTTCTCTTCCGTAAGCCGAACCACCATGGCCAGATGGTCGCAATTTCCATCGAGCCCGGCAAGCTTTCAAAAAGGGGGACCGAATTCCGCGAAACGGCCAGTAACTCCGGCGGCCCGGGTCAGGCCGCCGCCGCCCGCGCGGCGGTGAACGCGGCCCATGCGAGGCATTCCAGCAGGCGGGCGTCCGCACCGTCGTCGCGGCGGAACTCCGCGATGACCGCCGGGCCGACCCGGTGCGAGGCGAGCGCGGTCAGCAGCACGAGCCGTCCGGCGGGACGGTCCGCCGCCGGAAGCCCGGCCACGGCCGCGTCGATCCGCGCGGGCTCGGCCGTGCGCCCGTCCCACCCGGCGAGCTCGGCGGCCAGTAGGTCCCGGACCGGCGCCGGCACCACCCGCTCGCCCGCCCGGTCGATGACGGCCGACGCGCGCGCGAGCGCATCGGCGATCACCTCGTTGCCCGCCGTCCAGGGCGGCGCGCCGGACGCCGGCGCGGCCGGCAGCAGGTCGAGGGAGTCGCCCGGCGCGTGCCGGGCGCGCGAGCTCGCGGCCATCAGGCGGCCCACCACCCGGCTGATCGCGCCGTGCGCCCGTGCCGGGGCCCTCGGGGGGAACGGCGAGTCGCCCAGGAAGATGTTGACCATCCGGTTGTAGTAGTGGAAGGCGAAGGCGGTGCCGACGATCTCGGGCGCCTGCTCGGGCGGGAACGGGCGCCCGGGCGCCCCGGGCGTGCCGAACCGCTCGCCCCACTCGGCGATCGCGCGGATGCGCGGGTCGCCCACCTCGCCGAGCCTGCCCGCGGCGATCGCGGCGGCGTCGCGCCCGCGCACGAGCCCGTGCAGCGTGGTGCTGTGCGCCGCCACGCAGTAGGGGCAGGAGTTGCCGAGCGACACCGCCGCGGCGGCGGCCTCCTTGGCCGCGCGGTCGGCCTCCCCCGGCACGACCAGGGTCTCGCGCAGCATCGTCCACACGGCGGCGAGCAGGTCGGGGACGGGGGAGTGCAGGATCACCGGCGGCGCGAGGATGCCGAAGTCCCGTTCGAGCTGGCCGTAGACCCGCGCGACCAGCCCCCGGGCGGCCGCGTGCCGGACGACTGAGACGTGCGCGACCTGCGCTTCCGCCCCGCGCCGCGCCGCCCGGACCAGACTGCTGTTCATCGCCGAACCACGCCCTGCCGTCCTCGGTGCGCGCCTGGGCTCGGATGGTACCGACGGAGGCCGGAAAGCACAGCCGCCCCCGCGACGGCCGCGAGCACTCCGGGAGCATCTCGGGCCGTCCGGAAAGGGACCGCCATGACGGGAGACCGGCTCGGGGGCGTCCGGCGGAACTAGGGCCTGGCTCGAAGGGGGCCCGGACTCCGGAACACGGCCTAGGCGCTCGGGCCTGGGCGGGGGGCGACGTCGGCGGGGCCGAGGTGCGCGCCGCAGGAGCCGCACGTGAACGCGGGGGTCAGCGCGCCGTCGCAGCCCCGGTGCCCGATGATCAGCGGCGGGCCCTCCGGCGCGTAGTGGCGGTCGCCCCACATCATCAGGGTCATGACCGCGGGCCACAGCTCCACGCCCTTGCGGGTCAGCCGGTACTCGTGCCGCTCCGGCCGCTGCTGGTACGGGACGCGGCGCATGATGCCCTCGTCGCAGAGCCGGTTGAGCCGGTCGGTGAGGACGTTGCGGGCCACGCCCAGGGCCTGCTGGAAGTCGTCGAAGCGCCGCACGCCCTGGAACGCGCTGCGGATCACCAGCATCGTCCAGCGGTCGCCGACGACCTCCAGCGAGCGGGCGACCGAGCAGTTCTGCGAGTCGTACGTGCGGGGCAGTGCCACGCTTCGGAGCCTACCCGCGTTTCGTCAGGCAACGGGCATGGCCGGGGGCCCTGCGGCCCCCGGCCCGCTCCGCTACTTCAGCTTCTGGCCGGCGGACTGGAGGTTCTCGGCGGCCTGGACGATGCGGGCGGCCATCGCGGCCTCCGCCGCCTTGCCCCACGAGCGCGGGTCGTACTGCTTCTTGTTGCCGACCTCGCCGTCGACCTTCAGCACGCCGTCGTAGTTGCGGAACATGTGATCGGCGACCGGGCGGGTGAAGGCGTACTGGGTGTCGGTGTCGATGTTCATCTTGACGACGCCGTACGACACCGCCTCCCGGATCTCCTCCAGCGTGGAGCCCGAGCCGCCGTGGAACACCAGGTCGAACGGCTTGTCCTTGCCGTACTTGGCGGCGACCGCGTCCTGGATCTCCTTGAGCACCGCGGGACGCAGCTTGACCGAGCCCGGCTTGTAGACGCCGTGCACGTTCCCGAACGTCGCGGCCAGGATGTAGCGGCCCTTCTCGCCCACGCCGACGGCCTCGGCGGTCGCGAGCGCGTCGCCGGGCGTCGTGTAGAGCTTCTCGTTGATCTCGTTGGCGACGCCGTCCTCCTCGCCGCCGACGACCCCGATCTCCATCTCCATGATGATCCGGGCCTTGGCGCACTCCTCCAGGAGTTCGGCGGCGATCCGCAGGTTCTCGTGCAGCTCGACGGCGGACCCGTCCCACATGTGCGACTGGAACAGCGGCTCCTCGCCGCGCGCCACCCGCTCCTGCGAGATCTTCACCAGCGGCCGCATGAAGCCGTCCAGCTTGTCCTTCGGGCAGTGGTCGGTGTGCAGGGCGATGTTCACCGGGTACTTGGCCGCCACGACCCGGGCGTACTCCGCCAGCGCGGTCGCGCCCGTGACCATGTCCTTCACCGTGGAGCCGGACAGGTACTCGGCTCCTCCGGTGGACACCTGCACGATGCCGTCGCTCTCGGCCTCCGCGAAACCGCGCAGCGCGGCGTTCAGCGTCTGGCTGGACGTCACGTTGATCGCGGGGAAGGCGAAGCCGTCGCGCTTCGCACGGTCGAGCATCTCCGCGTAGACCTCGGGCGTTGCGATGGGCATTGTCAGCGTCCTTTCATACGCAGGGTGCCGCCGGGCATCCGGCCGGGCGGTAGCTCCCGGACGTCCGCGTACCCAGTGACTGCCCAGGTCACGCGGTTTCCGGGTCGGGCATGCCGTCCGCGCCCAGTATCTCGCCTAATCGGAGCGTGGGGAAAGGTACGCTCGCTGTGTGGATCTCACTGCCCTTCCCCTTGACATCACCGAGTGGCTGCACCCGACCGCATGGCTGCAGCTTTTCGGCACATTCGCGACGATCGGCGTGCTCGCCATCATCTTCGCGGAGACCGGCCTGCTGATCGGCTGCATCCTTCCGGGCGACTCGCTGCTGTTCACGGCGGGGATCCTCACGGCGGTCTCGACCGTCAACGGCCAGGACTTCCAGCCGCTGTCGCTGCCCTGGCTGCTGATCGGCGGGCCGGTGGCGGCGATCGCCGGCGCCCAGCTCGGCCACTTCCTCGGCGCCCGCTACGGCCGCAAGCTCTTCGACCGGCCGGACTCGCGCATCTTCAAACAGGAGTGGGTGGAGAAGGCCGAGTACTACTTCAACCGGTTCGGCCCCGCGAAGGCGGTGGTCCTTGCCCGGTTCATCCCGATTGTCCGGACGTTCCTCAACCCGCTCGCCGGGATGCTGGGCATGGACGCGAAGAAGTTCTTCGTCTGGAACGCGATCGGCGGCATCGTCTGGACGGACGCGCTGTTCCTCCTCGGCCACTTCCTCGGGTCCGAAGTGCCCGACGTTGAGAAATACATCCTCCCGGGCGTAGCGGTCATCCTGGTTCTCTCGGTCATTCCGATCATTCGGGAGGTCCTGAAGGGGCGCAAAGCGGACCACGGTCCGAATAAGAATGGTCCGGAAGAGTCCCGTCCGTCGCTCAGCGGTGACAGTTATCGCTAACCTCCCCATGTGGGACGTCACCGGTCGGACCCTAGGGGTCTCGCGCGCATACTGATCGCGGCCTTGGCCGTGATGGCCGCCTTGGCCCTGCTCATCGTCGGGGGCATGGCCCTGGTCAACGCGATCATGAGCGAGCCCGACAAGAAGGGACCCGCGACGGGGGCATCGCCATCCGGTGACGGCGGGCGGACCACACCGAGCAGCAACGAGACCACCACGTCGCCGACGGCGCCGCTGCCCCTGGTGATCCGCGTGACCGGCCAGCCGACGACCGTCGTGGTCCGGGTGGCCGACGCCGGCGGCAAGGTGCTCGCCAACAGCACGCTCAACACCGGCGACACCCTCCAGTTCAAAGAGGCGCCCCTGCAGGTCGTCGCCCTCAACGGCGGCTCCCTGCAGGTCGCGATCTACGGCAAGGTCCAGCCGCGCGAGCCGAACGGCCAGCGCGCCCAGTGGCTCGTCAAGGCCCGCTAGCCGAGACCGAGGTCGGCGACCTCGTAGGGGTGCCGGTACTCCAGGCCCTCCTCGGCGATCCGGCCGGCCGCGCCGCGCTCCAGGATCGTCGCGACCGCCACCACCTCCGCCCCCGCCTCGCGCAGCGCCTCCACCGCCGTGAGGACGGAGCCTCCGGTGGTCGAGGTGTCCTCCACGGCGAGGACCCGGCGCCCCGCCACGTCCGGCCCCTCGATCCGGCGCTGCAGCCCGTGGGCCTTGCCCGCCTTGCGGACGACGAACGCGTCCAGGGCCCGGCCGCGGGCCGCCGCCGCGTGCAGCATCGCGGCGGCCACCGGGTCCGCCCCGAGCGTCAGCCCGCCCACGGCCTCGTAGTCGAGGTCCGCGGTCGCGTCCAGCATGACCCGTCCCACGAGCGGGGCCGCGGCCCCGTCCAGCGTCACCCGGCGCAGGTCCACGTACCAGGACGCCCGCTTCCCCGAGGACAGCACGAAGTCGCCGTGCACCACGGCCTTGTCCTTGATCTTCTGCAGCAGCTCATCACGATCGCTCACGTGCAGAACCCTATTGACCCTGCGTACGCGCTCCGTCCCCGCCGTGTACGGTTCGCGGGGTGACACCCGGAACCGTCGTCCTGCTGCACGCCCCCGGCGCCACCGCGGCCTCCTGGGGCGACCTTCCCGAGATGCTCCGCTCGTACGGCCTGGACGTCGTGGCGCCGGACGTCCCGGACGACTCCGGCCCCCGCTACATCGCCCGCGTCTCGCTCACCATCACCGCGACCGCCCCGGTGCCGCCGCTCGTCCTCGTGGCGCACGGGGCCGCCGGCCCCCTGCTGCCCGGCATCGGCCTGGCGCAGCGCGCCGCCCACCGCGCCGTGGGCGGCTACGTGTTCGTCGACGCCGATCTGCCCCGCCCGGCCCGGCACGACCACGACGCCCCGCAGGACGACCTCCCCACGGCCCCAGATTGGCCGGAGGCGCCCTGCGGGTACCTCCGGACCCATGCGGACCGCTCCGCATCCCCGGAGCACGACCAGGCCGTCAGAGAGGCTCGGCTACGCGGCTGGCCCGTGACCGAACACGAACCCCCCACCGCCGCCGCCCAATCCCTGAGCGAACTCATAGCCCGCTTGTGAGGAAGCCTGAACGGGGCGGCTCGTGACAGGGCCCTGAGTTACCCGTTCTTCAGAAGGTCGTCGAGGAGGGCGTCGTAGTCGTCTTCGCTTCGGCCCAGGTCGATGCGGGCTCGGTAGCGGAGGCGCAGGAGGGCCTCAAGACTGTCCTCGGCCAAGGCGACGTCGTCCGGGCCGGGGGTGAGGGAGTCGGCGTCCGGGGACGGCGCCTCGTCGGGGCCGCCGCCCATGCCCGTGCCCACGGCGCGGTCGCGGAGTTCGAGGACGACGTCGGCCCCGCTGGTGGCCCACTCGTGGGCACCGGTGGCGTCGCCCTGGGCGTAGAGCACCTCGGCTACGGCGCGGTACACCTCGGGGTCGCGCGGCTTGTCGGCGCGGATCTGGTCGACCAGGGCGCGGGCCTCGTCCCCGCGGCCCAGCTCGAAGAGCGCGTCGGCGAGGTAGGCGCGCGGGTCGCCGTAGGTCTCGCCGCCGTCCTCCATGGCCCGGCGGTACAGCTCGGCGGCCCGGGCGTGGTCGCCGGCGTGCTGCCACTGCTCGCCCGCCCGCAGCAGGACGTTGGCGCGTGAGACTCCGCCGGACACCGACTCGGCCAGCTCGGACAGCCTGCGGGCCGCCGAGATGTGATCGCCGGTGCGCAGGGTGTCGAACTCCAGGTCGTCGAGATCGTCTTCCGTCACATGCGTCACGGTTCAACGCTACCCGGCGCCGCCCGGCCGAAGCGGGCGAATCGATGATGATCGTGGAATACCGGGGCTAACGACGTCAGGTCACCTGCGGGAACGTTCGAGCGCGTCCCAGAAGCCGCGGCGCAGGGCGTGGCGGACCTCGTCGTGCAGCAGGAAGTCTATGGGCAGCGAGGAGCCCTGCAGGAGCCGGGCCTCGAGGTCGGACGGCATGCGCGGCTTGCGGGCGAGGACCGCCTCCAGCCACAGCGCGGGGGCGTCGCGGGCGACGGACTCGCCGAAGTCCTGGCCTTCCTGGTGGGCGGCCTTGACGGCGTCCGAGAGGGTCGGGGTCTGCTGCACCGGGACGGGGGAGATCTGCTGCGGGCCGGTGTAGGGGCCGTGCTGGCCGCCGGACGGCGACGGCTGCGGCTGGAGCGTCTGCGGGGGAGGCGGCGGGGAGGGCGCCGGGATGGGGGACGAGGTGTACTGCGGGCTGGGGGCCGGCGGCGCGGGCGGAGACGGGGCCTGCGTCGAGGACGGCCCGGCCGGGGCGGGATTCGGCGGGAGCGGCAGCCCGCCGGTGCCGTAGGACGATCCGGCGAGCCCGCCGCCCGTGCCGCCGGGCAGCGGCATGGGCCCGGTGCCGATGCCGTGCCCGCCGGTCGGGGAGGACCCGCCGCCCAGCCCGCCGGTCATGGCCGGGCCGAGGTCGCGGACCGCCGGGGCCGGCGAAGGGGCGGGCGCGGGGGCCGGGGTCGCGGGCGGGATGCTCAGCGGGGACGCGGGCGGCGGCCCGTTGCCGGCGGGGCTCTGGAGCGGGCCGAGCGAGGAGGCGTGCCCGTTCGTGCTTCCGTGCCCGTTGGACAGCGGGCTCGTCCCGAGCGAGGAGCCCCCGTCGACGCCGGTGAGCAGGTTGACGTAGGGGCGCAGGTGGCTGGAGCCGATCTCGATGAGGTCGTCGCACTCCTGGCGCAGCACCCGGGAGATCGTCCAGTTGCCGTCGACGGCGACGTGCACGACCGTGACGCGGACGCCGAGGTCCTGCGCGTCCGCGACGACCTGGGCGAGGTCCTCGTCGCCGCTGACCAGGACGGCGTCGGCGAGCGCCGAGTTGCGGGCCAGGGCCATCAGGTCGCGGTGGATCTCGGTGTCGACGCCCTCGCGGCGGCCGGGGCGGATGCGGCCGAGCCGCAGCTTGAGGCCCGGCAGGTCGGCCAGCGCGTCGTGCTCGGGGTTGCGGCGCCCCTCGACCGTCGCCTCGTACCAGTAGCAGCGCAGCAGCGGCATGCCGGTGCGCTCCCTGGCGAGGTTGCCGAGGAGTTGCAGGAGGCCGCCGAAGTCCCACGAGACGGTCTCGCGATGGCGCGTGCCGTGTACCGCCATGGCACCGTCCGCCAGCAGGTAGCCGGCGTCCACGAACAGGGCGCAGCGATCCATGCGGCACCGCCCTTCCTCAACACGGGAGCTCACAGCGTGCCCATTTCGGCGTAGCGACCCCGGGCGCTTATAGCGTAGTGAAGCCCGTCTGCCCGGTAGGCCGTTACGGCGATTCGCCACTCTTTCATGGCAAGCCGCCGGTTGGCGACTCCTCGGTAACAAGGATTCGGGAGCCGCGGCGGACGCTACCAGCCCTTCAGGCTCCGTCCGGCCCTTCCGAAGGATCTTTACGGGAAGAATCAGATGGCGGGGTCAGTGCAGGCGTGCCCGCGACCCTCACTTCAACCCGGGAGGGCGGCCGTGACCGCGGGCATCGCCGTGGGAGGCGGCGCGGTGCCGTATGAAGCGGATGTCGCCGCCTGGCGTGTCGAGGTCCAGGTGGACGCGCACCTCGACCGGCAGCAGCGGCACCCGCAGTTCGATGTGGACCAGCAGGCCTCCAGGGCGTTCGACGGGACTGGGCGGGGCCGGGGCGGACTCGGAGGGCCTGCCGACGTGCGGCGGTCTCACCCGAGGCTTCGGCGCCGGGCGGGGCGGCGTGGCCCGGGGTGCGGCCGCCGGCCGGACGGGGGCCTGCTTCTTCGCGAGCGGCTTCGCCGCCGGCGGCCTGACCGCGGGCGGTTTCGCGGCGGGCGGCCGGACGGCGGGCGGGGCGACCGGCTCGGCGGCGGCGGGCGGCGGTGTGCGAGGCGGGGGGACGGGCCGGTCGTCGGACACGAGCGTCAGGGCGAGCGCCACCGCGCAGGCGGCGGCCACCACGGACCCCGCGAGCACCTGCTGGCGGCCTTTGGGCAGATGCCGTGCCCACAGGAGGAAGCCGCCCTTGGACGCCAGGTAGGCGGTGCCCGCCGAGCCCAGGACGAGCGGCCCGATGACGTCGCGCAGTGCCGTGTTCACCTGCGCCAGTTCCGTGTGGAGGCCCTTGCAGCGCTTGCAGCCGTCCAGATGGCGCCCGACCCGGCGGGAGTCGCGGCCCGGCAGCGCGTCGCGAACGTAGGCGCCGAGCTTGTCCAGGACGGGACGGCACGCGTCGCCGGGGTCGAGGCCGTCGAGGTGCATCTGGAGGTAGGCCTGCCGCAGCCCCTCGCGGGCCCGGTAGGCGAGCGCGGCGGCGCCGTTCGCGGTCAGGCCGAGGATCGGGGCGACGTCGGCGGGCTTCTCGTCCTCGACCTCGGTGTGCCAGAGGACGGTCTGCCACCGCTCGGGCAGCGACAGGAAGGCCCGCGCGACCATCGAGCGTTCCAGCCTCTCGACCGCGGGGTCGTCGAAGGGCTCCTCGACCTCGTACGCCTCGATGTCGCCGGTGTGGTGGACGCGCCGGTCGGCGCGCTGCCGGTCGTAGACCGTCCGCCGGACGGCCGTGAGCAGGTAGGGCCGGAAGCCGGAGTCGGGCCCGCCGCCGCGCCTGAGCACGGAGAGGACCTTGGCGAACGCGTCCTGGACGGCGTCCTCGGCGGCGTCGCGCCCGGCCAGATGGCCGGCGAGCCCGCGCGCGGCGGGCAGGTGCCGCTGGTAGAGCGTGCCGTAGGCGGCGTCGTCGCCCTCGCGGGTCCGGGAGATGAGTGCGGCATCGCTCGGCTCGGCGCCGCCGGGCGCCGCCACCTCGTCCCCTGGTCCCATGCTTGCTCATTGTGACTGATTGACCACCTGTTGTCGCTCATTTTGGTCACAGATATCTGCGGGAGCCGCGTCATAGCCGGGACACGGCGCCGTTGGAGGGGTGTGGACGGCGTCTGGGCGGGGTCGTCCACGCGGCGGGTGCGTTCGTTTCATCGAGGGGGTGAAACGAACGCACCCGTCCGTCACGTGATCTCGGTGCGCCCCATCTCGGACATCGTGCCGCTGGTCCCGGGCGTCTCCCACCGCACGCCGCAGGCGCTTCCGGACAGCTCGACGGTGGCGATGGCGTTGTCGAACCAGGGGCCGTTCGTCATCCGCCACCGGATCGGCGGCGCGGGCACCTTCGCCAGCCTCGCCAGGACGCGGAACGGCCGGCCGGCGGCCCGCGAGTAGGCGATGCGGTTCGCCCACCGGAACTTGCCCTCCAGCGGGTTGCGCAGGGGCGAGCAGACGATCTGGGTGATCTTCGACTGGGTGGCGGGCGTGGTGATCCGCGCCAGATAGGAGTAGTGGATGTCGCCGGACAGGAACGAGATGCTCGCCGGCGCGGGTCCGCGCTCCCCGCGGCCGACGGCGACGACGCCGGCGGCGACGGCGCGGAACGACCTCTCGAACGCGGCCCAGTGCTCCAGGTCGGCGGCCTGGCGGATCTTCTCGCCGACCGCCGCGCCGCGCCTGCCCCACGCGCCCTCGGCCACGGCCTCGTTCCACGACTCGGCGTGGTGGATGGCCATGGGAAGCAGGAAGGGGAGCGAGCTGGCGATGAGGAGGTGGTCCATGCCGCCCTGGCACTGGCCGTCCAGCCAGTCGAACTCCTCGTCGTCGAGCATGCCGCGCCGGTCGTCGGTGAGGAGGCGGGAGCACCGGCTGTCGACGACGATCAGGCGCGTGCCGGCCCAGTCGTGGGCGTAGCTCCAGCGCATGGTCTCGGGCTGCTTGTCGGCCTTCTCAGCGAACGCGTCGAGGACGGCGCCCGCGTCGCCGGTCTCGTCGGAGGCGGCCCGGACGGCCGCGAAGACGGGGTCGGACGCCCGGTCCTGAGGCGACATGTTCCCGAGGTGCTGGTAGATCCAGTACGACCCGATGCCGCCGGTGATGCGCGCCTTCCACCAGGGCTGGGACCACATCTCCCGGCGCCAGGTGTACGAGGTGTTCCAGTCGTCGCGGATGTCGTGGTCATCGAAGATCGTGAAGGTGGGGACGGTGGACAGCAGCCACCGGACGGCCGGGTCGTCGTGCCAGGCGAGCTTGTAGAGCTGGGTGTAGTCCTCGTAGTCGGCGACCTCGTCGTCCGGCGGCGAGCCCGGGGCGCGGCGGCCGCTGATGAACTCGCGCATCTGGGGGGTCAGCTCGTCGGCGTACACCTGGTCGCCGACCATGAGCAGGACGTCCGGCCAGACGGCGTCCTCCCCGCCGGTCCGGAGCCTGTCGGCGAACGCGGTGAGGGCGTCGTGCCCGTACTCCTCCACGGTCCCGGGCGAGCGGCGGCAGGAGCCGAAGGAGATGCGCAGCTCGCCGTGCTCGCGCAGCGTCCTGATGCGGGACGGGGGGAACCCGGCGCCGGCCTCGGGCCAGACGGTCTCGCCGTCCGCCTCCACCTCGTAGGGGATCCGCGCCCCCGGCTCCAGCCCGTCGATCTCGACGACGGCGTAGTGGTGGCCGTGCGCCGTGAAGGTGCGGGCGGCGGCGTCCACCCCATGCTCCCGGTTGACGACCCTGACCTCGCACGGACGATCGGTCTCCACCCAGATCGTCGCGGTGCGGTGACTCACGTGCCGGAGGTGGGGGCCGAGTACCAAAGCGGTCATAGAACGCCTCTCTAGCGGACGGGCGCCGATGTGTCCACAGCGCGGCCGGCCCGCGCCCGCACCGGAGGTCAGCGGGAGCCCAGGACCTCGGCCTCCTTCTCGGGGGGCAGACCGACCACGGGACGGTCGGGACGCTGCGGAGCGCTGCCGCCTATCGACCGGAGCCAGGCCCAGGTGTCCGCGACCGTCTCCTGGACGGGCCTGCACCGCAGCCCCGCGGCGAGAGCCTTGCCGACATCGCCCCGGTGCAGGGTGTCGTACGCCTCTCCGGGCGGGAGCCAGACGGGAAGGTCGGTCCACGGTTCGATGCCCGCTTCCAGAATCGCTTCGGGGGCCGTCCAGACGAGATTCGCCTCCGCCCCCGTCACGTCGACGCAGGACTGGAGCAGTTCCTCCATCGTGGTGTGGCCGGGTGGGCTGACCAGGTCGTAGGGGCCGCCGAGCCCGCGTTCGACGGCGTCCAGGGTCCAGACGGCGAGGTCCCGCACGTCGATGTACTGCAGGCCGGCGTCGCGCGGGCCGGGCGCCAGGACGTCGCCGCCCCGTGCCATGCGCGTCAGCCACCAGGGCAGCCGCCCGATGTTCTCGTACGGGCCCAGGATGAGGCCTGCCCGGACCAGGAGGGCGCTGTCCCCGTAGACGTCGAGCGCCGCGAGTTCCCCTCCGCGCTTCGCCTCTGCGTAGTCGACGTCGCCGTCGTCCGGGGAGCCGTCCACCACCTCGGCTTCTTCGCCGAGCCCGGACGGTTCCGGATACCGGTACACCGAGCGGCTGGAGATGTAGGCGTACCGCGTGACGCGTCCATCGAGCAGGCGCGCTGTGTTCCGGACGACGAACGGTGCGGCGGACCAGGTGTCGATGACGGCGTCCCACTCTCCGTCCTCAAGCGCCTTGAGACCGCCCTCCGCGGTGCGGTCGCCGTGCAGCGAGACGACTCCCTGGGGCGGCTCGTGGCGCCCTCTGTGGAAGACCGTGACGTCCCAGCCGCGGGCAAGAGCCTCTTCGGTGATCGCCCGTCCGACGAACTCCGTCCCGCCCAGCATCAGAAGCCTCATGGAAGAACTCTGCCTTCCGTACCGGCCGGGTGTCGAAATCGGGTGGGCCCGAGTGTCGACAGAGTGACGGCCCCCGGCGACGAGTTTCGGAGCCGGCGAGGGTCACCACCTACAGGAGGAGGAACGATGCACTACCTGATGCTGATCTGCGGGGTCGAGGAGCAGGAGATGAGCCCCGCCGAGCAGGACGCGATGATCGCCGACACCGAGGCGTGGGTGAAGGAGATGGACGGCCGCGGCGTCCGGAGGTTCGGCGACCGGCTGCGCCTCACCGACACCGCGACCACCGTGCGCGTGCGGGACGGCGAGACGCTGCTGTCGGACGGGCCGTTCGCCGAGACCAAGGAGCAGATCCTCGGCTTCGACCTGATCGACTGCGCCGACCTGGAGGAGGCGCTCGACGTCGCCTCCCGGCACCCGTCGGCGCGGCGCGGTTCGATCGAGGTGCGGCCCCTCTGGCCGTTCGGGGAGGAGTGACGGAGACAGGAGTGACGGACGCGGGACGTGCGGTCGCGGCGGCCTTCCGCGAGGAGTGGGGCCGGGTCGTCGCGACCCTCATCCGCATGACGGGCGACTGGGACCTCGCCGAGGAGTGCGCCCAGGAGGCGTTCGCGCGCGCCCTCGAACGCTGGCCGGACGACGGGGTGCCGCGCCGGCCGGGCGCCTGGCTGACCACGACGGCCCGCAACCACGCGCTGAACCGGATCCGGCGCGGCGCGACGGAGACCGCGAAGCTCAGGGAGCTGGGGACGATGGCGGACGCGGAGGAGGGGCCGGACCCGGGCGGCCTGCCCGACGACCGGCTCCGGCTGGTCTTCACCTGCTGCCATCCGGCGCTGCCGGTCGAGGCCCGCGTGGCGCTCACGCTGCGCACGGTCCTCGGCCTGACCACCGGGGAGATCGCGCGGGCGTTCCTGGTCGCCGAGCCCGCGATGGCGCAGCGCCTCGTCCGGGCCAAGCGGAAGATCCGCCAGGCGGGCATCCCGTACCGGGTGCCGCCCGCGCACCTGCTGCCGGAGCGTACGGCGGCGGTCCTCGGCGTCGTGTACCTGCTGTTCAACGAGGGGTACGCGGCGACCGAGGGCGCCGACCCGGTGCGCGCCGGCCTGTGCGCGGAGGCGATCCGCCTCGCCCGGCTCCTGCGCGGCCTGGCCCCGGACGACCCGGAGGTCGCCGGGCTGCTCGCGCTCCTGCTGCTCCAGCACTCGCGGCACGCCGCGCGGACGGACGAGGCCGGCGACCTGGTCGCCCTGGAGGACCAGGACCGGAGTCGCTGGGACCGCGCGGCGATCGCCGAGGGCGCCGCGCTCGTTGACGAGGCCCTCCGCCGGGGCGAGCCCGGCCCCTACCAGGTGCAGGCGGCCATCGCCGCGTGCCATGGCGCCGCGCGCACGGCGGGCGAGACCGACTGGCCGCAGATCGCCGCCCTGTACGGAAGGCTCGAAGCGATGGTGTCCGGGCCCGTCGTCCGGCTCAACCGGGCCGTCGCGGTGGCGATGGCGGACGGGCCCCTGGCGGGCCTGGCGCTGGCCGACCGCATCGAGGGACTGGACGGCTACCACCTGCTCCACGCCACCCGCGCGGACCTCCTGCGCCGCCTCGGCCGGTCCGAGGAGGCCGCCGCGGCCTACCGGGAGGCGCTCGCGCTGGCCCGCGCCGACGCCGACCGCCGGTACCTGGCCCGCCGGCTCGGCGAGGTCCGGCGCACGGGCTGACGCGGTTGCGGACGACCCCCAACCGGTGGGGCGGTGGGAACCGATTCCGGGGGCGACGCCTCGCACCGACCCTGACCGCCCGTCATACCGGGCGGTATTTATACCCCATACATGATTGTCTCGGGAAAATTGCGGATAAGTCTTGCGAGCGGCAATGTTCTGGCTATGGTCGAGTCCTTGCAACTCTCATTCGGTGGGGAAATGGGCTTGGGCATTGACGGGTGCCTCGCGTCGATGATGACCATTCCGGGGGCGCGGCGGGTCACGCTGGTCGACTGCGCCAGCGGGCTCGCCGTGGCGGCGGCCGGCCGGGAGGACGTCCTCGACCAGCACGAGGACGCCGCCGGCGCGACCGACGTGGTGCGGGCGGTGCTGGCGTCGCCGGCGCTCAGCGCCACCGCGGCGGGGGACGACGTCGAGGAGATCATTGTCTGCGGAACGGACGGATATCATTTGCTGGCCCTTACCGGAGCGAATCTCGACGGACATCTGTTCGTCCATTTACTGCTCGACCGGGAAAGGGGCAACATCGCGCTCGCCCGGCTCCGCGTGCGCGATCTCCTCGGCGAGATCACGGGCGGATGACATGGCGGACGCGAACGCGGGATGGGTCGCCGGGGCCCTGGCGGCCCTGGAACGGGAGAAGGCCACCGGCCTGCTGTGGGTGGGCGGCGACGGCGCGTTCCACGTCGACCGCGGGGCCGTCACCCTCGCCGAGAGCCGGCACACGCCGGGCCTCGGCGACCTCCCGGACGGGCCCGACCGGGAACTGGCCGGTCTGCTGGCGATGTTCGACGCCGCCTGCCTCCTCCTCGCCTCGCGGGCCGAGCCGGCGTTCACCGAGGGACCGCCGAGCGGCGGCCCCCGGCGGGTCACCGTGGCGACGCTCGTCCACGAGCAGCGCCGCCGCCGCGCCCTCCTCGACGCCGCCTGGCCCGACGGGAGCGTCGACGTCGCGCCGGTGGTGCCGGTCCGGCGCGTCCGGAGGCAGCGCGTCATCCTGACCGGCCTCCAGGCGGAGATCCTGCTCAACGCCGACGACAGGCGCACCCCCGCCCAACTGGCCCGCGAGCTCGGGCGGACGGTGTTCGCGTGCCTGCTCGCCGTGCGGGGGCTCGCCGCGGCGTCGCTGGTGCGGACCGGCCCGCCGGACGGGCCCGGCGCCCCGCCCGTCCGCGAGGAGGTCCCCGCCGACTGGGCGCCCGCGGACCACGACCTGCTCGTCCGGCTCCACGCGGCGCTGGTGGAGTTCGGCTGACCGTGCTGGGGACCGAGTGGCTCACTTGATCGAAAGGCTGGCGAAGGTGGCGAAACGAGCGGGGGCCGGCCCGGCGGGCGCACCGGGCACGCCGGGCGCACCGGCCGCGGGGGCCGCGGCGGTGCGCGCGACGGAGCAGGCGGTGGCGGCGGAGCTGAGGTCGCTGCGGACCCGTGTCCCGCGGCTCGACGGGAGCCTCGTGGCCTCGGTGGACGGGCTGCTCATCGCGCACGACCTGCCCGGGGCCGTCGAGCCCGCCGGCATGGCGGCCGTGACGGCGACGGGCCTGTCCCTCGCCCACCGGATCGCGCAGACCGCGCACGGCGGCGCCTTCCACGAGGTCGTGATCCGCGGCGTGGACGGCTACGTGGTCATCTACGCCGCCGGACCCACCGCGTCCCTCACCGTCCTCGCCGACCCGGACGTCAACGTGGGCCGCCTCCATCTGGAGTCGCGGCCCGCCGCCCGCGCCATCGCCGCCCACCTCACGGGCGCGCGCCGCCCCTGACGGCG
The DNA here is from genome assembly GCF_040653135.1 of Actinomadura sp. NPDC048021. Lineage (NCBI taxonomy): Bacteria > Bacillati > Actinomycetota > Actinomycetes > Streptosporangiales > Thermomonosporaceae > Actinomadura > Actinomadura sp. NPDC048021. Next base: position 90,848 of record NZ_JBEZJQ010000002.1, on the reverse strand, counting down.
CGGCGCCACGCAACGAAGCGCACGACAACGAAGCGCACACGACAAGGAAAGGGAGCACCATGTCCAACCTCGATCTCGCGCTCAAGGACATGATGACGATCGACGGGGCCATCGGCGTCGCCGTCGTCGACTACAACAGCGGGATGGCCCTCGGCCAGCTCGGCAGTTCCAAGGCCCTCGACCTGCAGGTCGCGGCCGCCGGAAACACCGAGGTGGTGCGCGCCAAGCTCCGCACGATGGACCAGCTCGGCATCAAGGAGGAGATCGAGGACATCCTCATCAGCATCTCCAGCCAGTACCACGTCATCCGGCCGGTCACCGGCCGCAAGGGCAAGGGGCTGTTCCTCTACATGGCGCTCGACCGCGCCCGCGGCAACCTGGCGCTCGCCCGCCACCGCCTCCGCGAGATCGAGGAGAACCTCGAGGTCTGACGGAACGCGAAGGCGGCCCGGGGAAAAGGATCCCCGGGCCGCCTTCGCGCGGTCACTTCGTCATCTTCAGGCCGCTCGACGGCTGGACGGTCAGGCGGTCGGCGGCCTCGTCGAGGTCGACGACCACCTCGTCGCCGTCGCGGACCTCGCCGGACAGCAGCTCGCGGGCGAGCTGGTCGCCGATCGCCGTCTGCACCAGCCGGCGCAGCGGCCGCGCGCCGTACAGCGGGTCGTAGCCGGTCAGCGCCAGCCACTCGCGGGCCGCGGGCGTGACCCGCAGCGTGAGCTGCCGGTCGGCGAGGCGGTCGGCCAGCCGGTCCACCTGGAGGTCGACGATCCGGGTCAGCTCGTCGGTCGACAGGGCGTCGAACAGGATCACGTCGTCCAGGCGGTTGAGGAACTCCGGCTTGAACGAGTTCCGGACGGCGTTCCACACCGCCTCCCGCTTGGCCCCGTTCTCCAGCGTCGGGTCGACGAGGAACTGCGACCCGATGTTGGAGGTGAGGATCAGGATCGTGTTGCGGAAGTCGACCGTGCGGCCCTGGCCGTCGGTGAGGCGGCCGTCGTCCAGCACCTGCAGCAGGATGTCGAAGACCTCCGGGTGCGCCTTCTCCACCTCGTCCAGCAGGACCACCGAGTACGGGCGGCGCCGGACGGCCTCGGTGAGCTGGCCGCCCTCCTCGTAGCCGATGTATCCGGGCGGCGCGCCGACCAGGCGGGCGACGCTGTGCTTCTCGGAGTACTCGCTCATGTCGATGCGGGTCATCGCCCGCTCGTCGTCGAACAGGAACTCCGCGAGGGCCTTCGCCAGCTCCGTCTTGCCGACGCCCGTCGGGCCGAGGAACAGGAACGAGCCGGTCGGCCGGTCGGGGTCGGAGATGCCCGCGCGGGCGCGGCGCACCGCGTCCGACACCGTGCGGACCGCGGTCTCCTGGCCGATCAGCCGCCTGCCGAGCTCGTCCTCCATGCGCAGCAGCTTCGCGGTCTCGCCTTCGAGCAGCCGCCCCGCCGGGATGCCCGTCCAGGACGCGACCACGTCGGCGACGTCGTCCGGGCCGACCTCCTCCTTGACCATCGTGTCGCGGGTCTCGGTCGCCTCCGACGCCTCCTCCAGCTGCTTCTCCAGCGCCGGGATCTCGCCGTAGACGAGCCGCGAGGACGTCTCCAGGTCGCCGTCGCGCTCGGCCCGCGCGGCCTCGCCGCGCAGCTGGTCGATCCGCTCCTTGATCTCGCCGACCCGGTTCAGCTCCGCCTTCTCCCGCTCCCAGCGGGCGTTCAGGCCGCTCAGCTGCTCCTGCCGGTCGGCGAGGTCGGCGCGGAGCCGTTCGAGGCGCTGCCGGGACGCCTCGTCGGTCTCCTTCTCCAGGTTCATCTGCTCCATCTTCAGCCGGTCGACGGCGCGCTGCAGCTCGTCGACCTCGACCGGCCGGGAGTCGATCTCCATGCGCAGCCGGGACGCGGCCTCGTCCACCAGGTCGATCGCCTTGTCCGGCAGGAACCGGGAGGTGATGTAGCGGTCGGACAGCGTCGCCGCCGCCACCATCGCCGAGTCGTTGATCTGCACCTTGTGGTGCGCCTCGTACCGGCCCTTCAGCCCGCGCAGGATCGCGATCGTGTCCTCGACGGTCGGCTCCCCGACGAACACCTGCTGGAACCGGCGCTCCAGGGCGGCGTCCTTCTCGATCCGCTCCCGGTACTCGTCCAGCGTCGTCGCGCCGATCATCCGCAGCTCGCCGCGGGCCAGCATCGGCTTCAGCATGTTGCCGGCGTCCATCGCGCCCTCGGCCGCGCCCGCCCCGACGACGGTGTGCAGCTCGTCGATGAACGTGACGACCTGCCCCTCGCTCTTCCTGATCTCGGTGAGGACGGCCTTCAGCCGCTCCTCGAACTCGCCGCGGTACTTCGCGCCCGCGACCATCGCGCCGAGGTCCAGCGAGACCAGCCGCTTGCCGCGCAGCGACTCGGGGACGTCGCCCGCGATGATCCGCTGGGCCAGGCCCTCCACCACGGCCGTCTTGCCGACGCCGGGCTCGCCGATCAGCACCGGGTTGTTCTTCGTCCGGCGCGACAGCACCTGGATCACCCGGCGGATCTCCGGGTCGCGGCCGATGACCGGGTCGAGCCGGCCGTCGCGGGCCGCCGCCGTCAGGTCGACGCCGTACTTCTCCAGCGACTGGTAGGTGCCCTCGGGGTTCTCGCTGGTGACGCGGGCGTGGCCGCGCACCTTCTCGAACGCCTCCAGCAGCGCCTCGGGCGTCGCGCCGAACTCCTTCAGCAGGCCCGCCGCCGGACCGCCGTCCGCCGCCAGCCCGACCAGCAGGTGCTCGGTCGAGACGTACTCGTCCTCCAGCTGCTGCGCCCGGTTGGCCGCCGTGTTGACCGACCGCTGGAGCTGGCCGGACAGCCGCGGCGTCGCCACCGTCGACCCCTGCGCCTTCGGCATCGCCGCGAGCTGCTCCTCCGCCCGCCGCCGGATCACCTGCCAGTCGGCGCCGACCGCCTCCAGCAGCGGCACCGCCGTCCCGTCCGGCAGCCCGATCAGGGCCACCAGCAGGTGCTGCGGGTCCACCTCGGGGTGCCCCTCGGCCGCCGCCCTGCGGACCGCGATCGACAGCGCCTCCTGGCTCTTCTGCGTCAGCTTGTAGTCCATCGCCCCACCCCGTGCTCTTCCTTCCGGGGCAACCCCCAGACCCCCGACACTGCCTTTGTTCAGTCCGAGTCGCGCTCGTGCCACACCACGACGCTCGTGCGCCTGATGGGCACGAGGTCGGCGCCGGGAGTGCCGCCCGGCTCCCCGTGCCGCCGCTGCTGCGCGAGCCGCGCCGCGACCGCCCGGGTCGATTCGAGTTCGTTCGCGAGGTCCTCCAGCGCCGCGTGCGCCTTGCCGAGCTCCTCGCGGAGCCGCACGTTGTCGCGCTGCAGCTCCAGGATGTGCTTGATGCCGGACAGGTTGACGCCCTCCTCCTGGGAGAGCCGCTGGATCTCCCGGAGCATCACGATGTCCCGCATCGAGTAGCGGCGTCCCCGGCCCGCCGTCCGGCCGGGGGACACCAGGCCCATCCGGTCGTAGGTGCGCAGCGTCTGCGGGTGCAGTCCGGACAGCTGCGCCGCCACGGAGATCACGTAGACCGGAGTGTCGTCGCCGAAGGGATCCATGAAGATCACTCCTGTCTGGCCTGCTGGAGGAGGTCCGCGCGCAGGTCCTCGCCGGCGCCCGCCGTCCGGAGCCGGTCGAGCGCCTCGCGCGCCTGCTCGTCGAGCTTCTGCGGGACGTGCACGTCGACCGTGACCAGCAGGTCGCCCTTCGTGCCGTCGCGCCGCGGCGCACCCCGGCCCTTCACGCGGAACTTGCGGCCGTTCGGGGTGCCCTCGGGCAGCTTCAGCGTGACGGGCTGCCCCTGGAAGGTCGGCACCCGGATCTCGCCGCCGAGCGCCGCCTCGGGGAACGTCACCGGGACGGTCAGCGTCAGGTTGTCGCCGCTGCGCCCGAACACCTGGTGCGGCAGCACCTTGATGTTCACGTACAGGTCGCCGGCCGGGCCGCCGTTCTCGCCGGGCGCGCCCTTGCCCTTCAGCCGGATCTTCTGCCCGTCCGCGACGCCCGCCGGGATGCGGGCCTGGATGGTCCGCGTGCCGGTCGCGCGGCCGCTGCCGTGGCAGATCGGGCACGGGTCGTCCACGACGAGGCCCCGTCCGCGGCACTCCTTGCACGGCTCCTGGAAGCCGAAGTTGCCGAGGTTGCGGGTCTCGTGCCCGGTGCCCTCGCAGCTCGGGCACACCCGCGGCACGGTGCCGGCCTTGGCGCCCGTCCCGCGGCAGCCGTCGCAGGCCGCCTCGCTGGTCAGCTTGATCGGAACGGTGACGCCGTTCATCGCGCGGCCGAACGACAGGGTCACCTCGGTCTCGACGTCCGCGCCGCGCCGCGCGCGCCGCGTCCCCGCCGTGCGGGTGCCACCGCCGCCGCGGCCGCCGAACAGGCCGCCGAACAGGTCGCCGATGCGCTCTCCGGCGCCGCCCGGCTGCGTCCCGCCGGTCTGGCCGAACAGGTCGCCGAGGTCGAACCCGAATCCGCCGCCCTGCTGGCCGCGGAAGCCGCCCGGCATCGAGCGCACCGCGTCGTACTCCTTGCGGCGCTTCTCGTCCGACAGGACGTCGTAGGCCTCCGAGACCTCCTTGAAGCGGTCCTCGGCCTCGGCGTCGCCCTTGTTGGCGTCCGGGTGGTACTTGCGCGCCAGCTTCCGGTAGGACTTCTTGATCTCCTCCTGCGAGGCCGACTTCGCGACACCGAGGACCTTGTAGTAGTCCTTCTCCAGGTAGTCCTTGGTGCTCACGGCGCCCCGCCTTCTGCTATCGCCACATGCCACATGTCTTCGGGCCCCTGCGGGGCCCGCCCTCGCGGGCGGGCCCCATGGGGATCATTCGCTCGTTTCGTCGTCCGCCTCGTCCGGCCCGCCGCCGGACTCCCCGGCTCCGGAGTCCGGAGCGGGGTCGGCCACCGCCACGCGGGCGGGCCGCAGGACCCGCTCGCCGATCCGGTAGCCGGGCTGCAGGACGTCGGTGACGCTCGTCTCGGTCACCTCGGCCGAGTGCGAGTGCATCAGCGCCTCGTGCACGACCGGGTCGAAGGGCTCGCCCTTCTCCCCGTACCGCTCCAGGCCGAGCTTGCCGGTGACCGCCTCGAGGCTCTCCGCGACGGACTTGAAGCCGCCGGTGAGCTCCTCGTGCTCCCGGGCGCGGCCGATGTCGTCCAGCACCGGGAGCAGCTCGGACAGCACCTGCCCGAGGGCCTGCTCGCGGACGGCGACCCGGTCGCGCTCGACGCGCTTGCGGTAGTTGTCGTACTCCGCCTTCAGGCGCTGGAGGTCGGCGAGCCGCTCCGCCAGCTGGGTCTTCAGCGAGGAGTCCTCCTCGCCCGTGGCCTTGGCGCCGGCCCCGTCCACCGGGGCCTCCGGGGCCGCGGGGGTCTCCCCCGCCTGCGCCCGGACCTCCCCCGTCTCGGGATCGATGCGCCGCTTGTCGCGGATCACCGGGCCCTCCTTCTCCTCGCCCCCGTTGGGAGAGGACGTCACGACGCACCACCCTTCTGGGGGACGCCCCCCAGACCCCCGGGGTGGAGGGCCGAAGATCCTCGCTTCGCTGCGGTCATCGGCCCTCCTCCTTCGGCTTGTCCTCGTCGACGATCTCGGCGTCGACGACCTCGTCGTCCTGCGGCTGGCCGCCCTGGGCGCCGGCCGTCGGCCCGTGGTCCTCGGCGCCGGCCTGGGCGCCCTCGGGGTTCTGCGCGTACATCGCGGCGCCCATCTTCTGGCTCACCTGCGCGAGCTTCTCGGCGCTGCCCTTGATCGCGTCGACGTCGGTGCCCTCCAGGGCCTTCTTGACCTCGGCGACCGCGTCGTTCACCTCGGTCTTCAGCTCCGCGGGGACCTTCTCGTCGTTCTCCCGCAGGAACTTCTCGGTCGAGTACGCGAGGGTGTCGGCCTGGTTGCGGACCTCGGCCTCCTCCTTGCGCCGGCGGTCCTCCTCGGCGTACTGCTCGGCGTCGCGCATCATCTTCTCGATGTCGTCCTTGGGCAGCGCGCTGCCGCCCGTGATGACCATCGACTGCTCGCGGCCGGTGCCCTGGTCCTTCGCGCTGACGTTCACGATGCCGTTGGCGTCGATGTCGAAGGTGACCTCGATCTGCGGGACGCCGCGCGGCGCCGGCGGCAGACCGGTGAGCTGGAAGGTGCCGAGCTTCTTGTTGTACGCGGCGATCTCGCGCTCGCCCTGGTAGACCTGGATCTCCACGGACGGCTGGTTGTCGTCGGCGGTGGTGAACGTCTCCGACCGCTTGGTCGGGATCGTGGTGTTCCGCTCGATGATCTTGGTGAAGATGCCGCCCTTGGTCTCGATGCCGAGGCTCAGCGGGGTCACGTCCAGCAGCAGGACGTCCTTGACCTCGCCCTTGAGCACGCCGGCCTGGAGGCTGGCGCCGATCGCGACGACCTCGTCGGGGTTGACGCCCTTGTTCGGCTCCTTGCCGCCGGTCAGCTCCTTGACCAGCTCGGAGACCGCGGGCATCCGGGTGGAGCCGCCGACCAGGACGACCTGGTTGATCTCGCTCACCGAGATGCCGGCGTCCTTCAGCACCTGCTGGAACGGCGCCTTGGTGCGCTCCAGGAGGTCGGAGGTCATCCGCTGGAACTCGGCGCGGGTGAGCTTCTCGTCCAGGTGCAGCGGGCCCTCGGCGGACGCGGTGATGTAGGGCAGGTTGATCTGCGTCTCGGACGAGCCGGACAGCTCGATCTTGGCCTTCTCCGCGGCCTCGCGGAGCCGCTGCAGCGCCATCTTGTCCTTGGACAGGTCGACGCCGTTGGCGTTCTTGAAGCGCTCGACCAGCCAGTCGACGACCTTGTTGTCCCAGTCGTCGCCGCCCAGGTGGTTGTCGCCGCTGGTGGCCTTCACCTCGACCACGCCGTCGCCGACCTCCAGCAGGGACACGTCGAACGTGCCGCCGCCGAGGTCGAACACCAGGATGGTGGCCTCGTTCTCCTTCTCCAGGTGGTAGGCCAGCGCCGCCGAGGTCGGCTCGTTGATGATGCGCAGGACGTTCAGGCCCGCGATCTGGCCGGCCTCCTTGGTGGCCTGGCGCTGGTGGTCGGAGAAGTAGGCGGGGACGGTGATGACCGCGTCGGTGACCGTCTCGCCCAGGTAGGACTCGGCGTCCCGCTTGAGCTTCTGCAGCACGAACGCGCTGATCTGCTGCGGGTTGAAGTCCTTGTCGTCGATCTTGGTCTTCCAGTCGGTGCCCATCTCGCGCTTGACCGACCGGATCGTCCTGTCGACGTTGGTCACCGCCTGGCGCTTGGCGACCTCGCCGACCAGGACCTCGCCGTTCTTGGCGAAGGCGACGACGGACGGCGTGGTCCGCGACCCCTCCGCGTTCGCGATGACGGTGGGCTCGCCGCCCTCCAGGATCGCGACGACCGAGTTGGTCGTCCCGAGGTCGATGCCGACCGCACGTGCCATGTTTCTCGTCCTCCGTCGTATCCGGTGGTATCGCAGCCCCGGTCGCCCCCGAGGCGCGGCCGGTTGAGTCTTCTGCCCGCTAGGTTGCCCGGCGATCTCATCCTTGTCAAATGACTTGAGTCGGCCGGACTCAACTTTGCTGACGACCTTTACAACAGGACGAGTGAGCGCCCTATTCCGGTTCCCGGCGCGGTCCCGCGGGCGCCCGCGCCGGCCGTGAACTCGATCGGCCTCTGCGGGTGATCAACATCGACCGTCCCATCGCGGGACGGCGATGGCAGAGGAGACTCGATGACCCACAGACGCCGGAGCCGGGCCCTGCTCGGCCTCCTGACGGCGGCCGGGGCGCTGGCCGCCGTCCCGCCGCCCGCGCACGCCGCGCCGAGCCCCTCGGGCGGCCTGGACACCCGCGGTTCCTGGAAGGTGACCCTGCTGACCGGGGACGTGGTCGCCGTCCGGACGGTCAGGGGCAGGCCCCCGCTCGTCTCGGTGACCCCCGCACCCGGGCGGGAGAAGCGCGCGTTCCGCAAGGAGATCCGCCCGGACGGGCACGTCGTGGTCGTCCCGATCGACGTCGCCGGGCTGGTCGGCCGGCTGATCGACCCCGAGCTGTTCGACGTGACCGCCCTGGTCGCGCAGGGCTACGACGACGCCCGCAGCAAGGACCTGCCGCTGATCGTCCAGCGCGACAAGGACACGCGCTCCCTGTCGGCGCTCGGAGGGACGCTCGACAAGACGCGGGACCTGCCGAGCATCGGCGCCGTCGCCGTGCGGCAGCCCAAGAGCGACGCGAGCGCCCTCGGCAGGACGCTGGCCGGGATGCGAGGCCCCTCCCTGAAGGCGACGGACGGGATCCGGCACATCTGGCTGGACGGCAAGGTCAAGGCGAACACCGCCCCGACCGCCCCCGCCGCCGGGCGGCTCGACCGCAACCTGCGGCAGGTCGGCGCGCCGGAGGCCTGGCGCGCCGGATACACCGGCAAGGGCGCGAAGGTCGCCGTCCTGGACACGGGCGTGGACGCCGGGCACCCCGACCTCAAGGGACGCATCGCCGAGACGAGGAACTTCTCCGAGTCGGCCGGCACCGCCGACCGGTTCGGGCACGGCACGCACGTCGCCTCGACCGTCGCCGGGACGGGCGCCGCCTCCGACGGGCGACGCAAGGGCGTCGCCCCGGACGCGGACCTGCTGATCGGCAAGGTCCTCGACGACGAGGGCTCCGGCACCGACTCCAGCGTGATCGCCGGAATGGAGTGGGCGGCGCCGCGCGCCGACGTCGTCAACATGAGCCTCGGCGGCGCCCCCACCGACGGCGCGGACCCCCTCTCGCTGGCCCTGAACGACCTGACGAAGCGGCACGGGACGCTGTTCGTCGTCGCGGCCGGCAACGACGGCCTGGTCGGGTCGGTCGGTTCGCCCGGCACGGCCGACGCCGCGCTGACCGTCGGGGCGGTCGACGCCCGCGACCGGCTCGCGGAGTTCTCCAGCCGGGGGCCGCGCGGCCGCGCCGCCAAACCGGAGATCGTCGCGCCGGGCGTCGACATCGTCGCGGCCCGCGCCGAGGGCACCGCCATGGGCACGCCGACCGGGGCGGCCTACACGAAGTCGTCCGGGACGTCGATGGCCACGCCGCACGTCGCCGGCGCCGCCGCGCTGCTCGCCGCGAGGCACCCGGACTGGGGGCCGGCCCGTCTCAAGGCCGCCCTCGTCGGGACGGCCGACCCCGCGACCGGCGGCGACGCCTACGAGCGCGGCGCCGGACGCCTCGACGTCGGGGAGGCCGCGAAGAGCCCCGTCCTCGCCGCGCAGAGCATCGTCGATCTCGGCACGTCCCGGTTCCCCGAGCACGGCGCGCTGTCGACGAAGCTCGGCTGGACGTCCCAGTCGTCCGGCCCCGTCCGCCTGCGGTTGAGCGTGAAGGTCGTCGACCGCCGCGGGCACGCGGCGGACGGCGCGGCGAGCGTCCCGGCGGCCGTGGACGTCCCGGCGGGCGGCGCCGGCGAGGCCCCGCTGACCGTGAACGCGGCCGAACTCGCCGACCGTCCCGGCCTGTACACGGCCGTGGTGACGGCGAAGGGCGGCGGCGCCGTCCTCGAAACGCCCGTGACGTTCTACGTCGAGCCCCCGTCGCACGACCTCACGATCAGGGCCACGCCGCTGCCCGGCACCGACCCCGCGAACTTCTCCGCCTCCGCGACGGTGGTCGACCTGGCCGACATGGCGCTGTTCTCCGAGTGGGTCGACGCCACCGGAACGGCGAAGGTCCGCGTCCCCGACGGCCGCTACGCGGTCCTCGGCAACGTGGACGACTTCGGCGACTGGCGTTCGGCCCTCGCCGGCGACCCCGAGGTGGTCGTCGGAGGGCCCGCGACCGTCACGCTCGACGGCGCCGCCGCCGTGCAGGTCGGCGCGCGCGTCGAGGGCGTCGAGACCGAGCAGACGATGATGTCCGCGGACATGGTCCGCGACGCCGGCCAGGGGCTGTGGTGGTTCAGCGCCTACTCCTTCGATCCCGCGAACGCGCCCGTGTACGCCCAGCCGATGGGCGGCGTCCAGACCGGGACGTTCAGCGCGTACACCAACCACCGGCTGACCGCGCCCGGCACGGTCTACGACGTCGTCCACCCGCTGGGCGGCGGAATCCCCGCCGACCCGACGCACGTGGTCACCGGCGCCGAGCTCAAGCGGATGGCCCGCGTCGACCAGGAGTTCGCCGCCTTCGACGGGGACCCGGGCATCCCCATGAGCGAGAAGCGCTACGGCATCAGCCCGGAGGGCCTGCTGACCTTCGACGCGGCCGGCGACGTCAAGCCCGGGACGTCCCGGACCGACTACGTCTCGACCGTCCCCGGCATGCTGTGGGGCGACGAGGGGTTCGTCAAGTTCGGTGAGGAGTTCTGGGTGGACCAAGGACCCTTCGGCAAGCTGGAGCCGGGCGAGCGGGTCTCCGCCCGCTGGGGCCTCCAGCCGCTGCGCCCCGGACCCTACTCGGGCACCGGCGTCACGCCCAGCGGCTGCGCCCGGTACCCCGCGGCCCGCACCGGGCAGAGCATGCGCGTCGCGCTCGTCGACCTCCAGACCCGCCCGGACGGGTTCGACTGCGCCATGCACGAGGTGAAGGGGCACATGGCGCTGTTCGCCGGCGACCAGAAGGTGGGCGAGAAGGACGGCCCGTTCGGGGAGTTCACCGTCCCGTCCGGCGAGGCGGACTACCGGCTGACATACGACAACGACGCGTCGGCGATCCTCCCGGTGTCGACCCGCACGTCGACGTCCTGGACGTTCCGCTCCCGCGAGCCGCGCGGCGGCAGGAGCGCCAACCTCCCGCTCCTGCTCGTCGACTACGACCTGAACCTCGACCTGCGCAACCAGCCGTCCGGTGAGCCCGCCGTGTTCACCGTCGCGCGGATGGCGGGCTCCGGCCAGGCCGAGGTCACCGGGCTGCGCTTCCGGACGTCCGTTGACGACGGCGGGACCTGGCAGGACGTCCAGGTAAGGCCGCTCGGCGGCGGGCGGTTCGCCGCGCCGCTCCCGGCGCCCGTCAAGGGGCAGGCCGTCTCGCTGCGCGTCACCGCGCAGGACGCGGGCGGCAGCGGCGTCGACCAGCGCGTCATCCGCGCCTACCGCGTCCGGTAGCCGCGCCGCGAAAGGGCCGAACGCGCCCCTCGTCCGGTCGTCCGGGCGGGGGGCGCGTGCGCGTGAAGGGTGATCGGGGGATCGGTTGAGAGCGGGGTGACCGAGCACTCCCCCGACGACGAGGATCACTCCATGGCCCACCACCACCCGCCGGACCCCGGGTCCCGGTCCGGTGCGGAGCCGGGCGCGTCCGGCTCCGACGCCTCGGACGCGGCGGCGATCGTCCGGTCGCGGCGCGAGCCCGCCGCGTTCGCGGAGATCTTCCACCGGCACTTCTCCGCGATCCACGGGTACGCGGCGCGGCGCCTCGGCGTCGACGCGGCGGACGACATCGCCGCCGAGACCTTCCTCGCCGCGTTCAACAAGCGCGGCCGTTTCGACCCCGACCGGGGGACGGTCCGCCCGTGGCTGTACGGGATCGCGACGCGGCTGATCGGGCTGCACCGGCGCGCGGAGGGCCGCCGCTACCGGGCGCTGGCGCGCACCCCCGCCGAGCACGTCCAGGACGGCCACGAGGACCGGGTCACGGCGCGCGTCACCGCCGGCGGGGCGGGCGCGGACCTCGCCGACGCGCTGGCCCGGCTGCCGCGCGGCGACCGCGACGTCCTGCTGCTGGTGGCCCTGGCCGACCTGACCTACGAGGAGGTCGGCCAGGCGCTCGGCCTCAAGACGGGCACCGTCGCGTCCCGCCTGCACCGCGCCCGGCGCCGCCTGAGGGAGTCGCTCGGCGGAACCCATCCCGCGCTGATCGTTGAGGAGACGCCCGCGTGAACGAGATCGACATGAACGAGACGGCCCGGGTCCGGCGGCTGCTGGGGGAGCCGCCGCCCCCGTCGGCGGAGGCGTCGGCGCGGGCGCTGGCCCGGCTGGAGGAGGCGATGGCGCCGGGCGGGAGGCACCTCCGGCCCTCCAGGGCGGGGCGGCGGCGCTTCGGCCGGCCGCTCCACCTGGGCGCGGGGCTCGTCGCGGCCGGGGCGGCGGCGGCCGTCGCCATCGTGGCCACCGGCCAGGGCTCCCCGGGTTCGCCGCCGGACGCGCCGCCCGCCTCCGTCGACCTGGGCAGGCAGGCGGTGCTGGTGGCGGCGGACAGGGCCGCCGAGCAGCCGACGGGCAACTACTGGTCCGCGGAGAGGCTCAGCGGTCAGGCCTACGTGGTGCGGGCGCGGACGGGAACGTACGCGATCTTCGGCGCGCACGACGAGACGTTCAACTGGACCGGCGCGAAGAAGGGGATGGGCGAGGCGTACTACAGCCGCGACCTGCCGGCGCGTCCGCAGACCCCGGCGGACGAGGCGCTGTGGCGCAAGGCCGGGTCACCGTCGAACATCCGCGTCTGGTCCAACGACCACTACTACACCTACAGCACCAAGGCGACGAAGTGGCGGTCGGAGGGCCCCGAGGTCGGCGTCGACCCGGAGGGCGGCGGGGTGTTCCTGGACAAGTCGGTTGAGGAGCTGCGGAACCTGCCGACCGACCCGGCCAGGCTCGCCGCGATGTTCCTCGACGACGACGCGATGGGGCGGGCCGCGGGCCTGAACCCGAAATCCAAGAAGGCGATGGCCGAGGCGCTGCGCATGGGCCCCGCCCAGACCGCGACCCTCAAGATCATGCGGGTGTCGGCGCTGCTCGGCACCCCGCTCCCGCCGAAGGTGCGGGCGGGCCTGATGAAGGCGCTGGCCGCGCAGCCGGGCATCCACGCGATCGGCCACGTCACGGACCCGCTGGGCCGCCGGGGCGTCGCGCTGGCGGCCGGGGAGCGCGATGTCACGATCACCGCGGAGTACGGAACGCCGAAGGCCGAGCAGGGGACCTACCGCGCCCGCCAGACGATCGTCTTCGACGAGCGGACCGGCGCGCTGCTGTCCCGGCAGTACGTGCTGACCCGGCCGGGGGGCCCGTACGCGCGGATGAAGCCGGGCTTCGTCATCGAGTACCAGGCCGTCCGCTCGGCGGGCTGGACCGACGCCAAGCCGAAGCCGCCCGCGGAGCTGCCCTTCTGATCCGTCCTCGACCGGGTCGCGCGCGCAGCCCCCGCCCGCTACCGGGCGGGGGGCCTGCGCGCTTCGAGGCCGTCGAGGACGCAGGCGAGCCCGAACGCGAAGCGGCCCTCCAGGACGTCGCCGGTCTCCTTCATCCAGATCTCGCGGATGTGCGACGCGAGCCCGGGGCGCTCCTCGTCCAGCCGGTCCAGGTAGGGGCCGAGGTTCTCGACCCAGTCGGCGGCGGACGTGCCGGGCTGGGCGCGCTGCCAGCTCGCCTCGCTGCCGGCCGCGCCGATGACGTAGTCGACCACCGCCGACCAGGCGTACTCCAGGTCGAAGCCGGTGAACCCGGCGGAGCCGAACGCGGCGAGCACCTCGTCCAGGACGCGGGTCGCGTTCGGGCCGATCATCGGGCGGCCGCCGAACAGCGTCACCGTCCACGGGTGCCGGTGGATCATCGCGCGGAGGCTGCGCGCGTAGCCGGTCGCGGCGGCCCGCCAGCCGTCCCCGGCCGGGACCGCCACCTCGGCCATGACCCGGTCGAGGGCGAGCTCCAGCAGCTCGTCCTTGTTCGCGACGTGCCAGTAGACCGAGGTCGCCCCCGCGTTCAGGCGGGTGCCGAGGCGGCGCATGCTGAGGCCGTCCAGCCCCTCGGCGTCGAGCAGGTCGAGCGCGGCGTCGACGATCTGCGTCCGGCCGAGGGCGGGCCGGCCCCGCCGCGCGCGTTCCGGCCGCACCCAGACGGACGGCGCCCTGCTCTCCTCGGCCATGCGTGCCCTCCTCGCTCCCGTACAGAGTACCGGGACTTGAACACTGTACGAGTGAAGTCGTACGGTGTGCGAGTCACATCGAACGCTGTACGAGAAACCCGGAGTGGTCATGGACGAGCCCATCGCCCCGCATCCGCGGCGCTGGCAGATCCTCGGCGTGCTGTGCCTCAGCCTGTTCGTCGTCGTGGTCGACAACACGATCCTCAACGTGGCGATCCCGTCCCTCCTGCGGGACCTGGACGCCACCACGTCCGACGTCCAGTGGGTGATCGACGCCTACTCGCTGGCGTTCGCCGGCCTGCTGATCACGGCGGGCGCCCTCGGCGACCGGCACGGGCGCCGCCGCGCGATGCTGGCCGGCTTCGCGCTCTTCGGCGCCGGGTCGCTGCTCGCGGCCTTCGCGGGATCCCCCGGCGAGCTCGTCGCGATGCGGGCGCTGATGGGCGTGGGAGGCGCGCTCCTCATGCCGGGGACCCTGTCGATCATGGCGCAGGTGTTCGGCCCGGACGAGCGCGCGAAGGCGTTCGCGATCTGGGGCGCGACGTCCATGGTCGGGCTCGCCGCCGGGCCGACGCTCGGCGGGTTCCTGCTGGAGCACTTCTGGTGGGGCTCGGTCTTCCTGGTGAACGTGCCCGTCGCCGCGGCCGCCGTCGCCGGGCTGCTGCTCCTCGTCCCCGAGTCGCGCGGGCCGCGCCGCCGCCCCGACGTGCCCGGCGCCGCGCTGTCCACCGCGGGCATGTCGGCGCTGGTGTGGGCGGTCATCTCCGGCCCCGCGCACGGCTGGACCGGCGCCCGCACGCTCGGCGGGCTGGCCGCCGGCGCCGCCGCGCTCGCCCTGTTCGCCGCCTGGCAGCACCGCAACCCCGAGCCGATGCTCGACCTGCGCCTGCTGCGCGACCGCGACTTCTCCGGGGCCGCCGTCATGATCGCGCTGTTCGGCTTCGCGCTGGCCGGGACGCTGTTCGCCCTGACCCAGCTGCTCCAGTCGGTGCACGGCTACGGCCCGCTCGAGGCCGGGCTGGCGCTGCTTCCGGTCGCCGTCTCCGCGGGCGTCGGCAACGGCGTCGGCGCGTCGCTGGAGTCCCGGTTCGGCGCCCGTCCCGCCCTCGTCGCCGGCTTCTCCGTCACCGCGGCCGGTTTCCTGGCCCTCGGCCTGGCGGAGCCGGACGACGGCTACGCCGTGCTCGCGGTCGGGCTCGCCGTCCTCGGCTTCGGCGCCGGGCTCGGCACACCGCCCGCCTACAGCACCCTCATGGCCGCCGTCCCGCCCGAGGAGGCCGGGGTCGGCTCGGCGGTGAACGACGCCGGTCAGGAGCTCGGCAGCGCGCTCGGCGTCGCCGTCCTCGGCAGCGTCGTCTCCGCCGTCTACGCCCGCGACCTCCCCGGCGCCGCGCCCGCGGCGGCGCGCCATTCGCTGGGTGAGGCCCTGGCGACCGGCGACCCCGGCCTCGCCCGCGCCGCGCGCGACGCCTTCGCCCACGCGGTGTCGGCCGCCTCGTTCGCCGCGTGCGGCGCGATGCTGGCCGCCGCCCTGTTCGCCGCCTTCGTCGTGCGCGCCCGCCGCCCCGCGCCCGCGCCCGCCGGGAAGGTCGCCGAGCCCGCGTGAAGAGGTCCCCGTACCCCGTCGAGCCGACCGGCTGAGGCGCTAGGCGAGCAGGTCGGACGGGGCGGTGCCCGTCTCGGTGAGCGGCAGGCCGAGCGCGACGCGTTCGGTCAGCCAGCCGCTCGGACGGTAACGCGGGTCGCCGGTCGCCTCGTGCATCTGCTCCAGGACGTCGAGGACGCGCCCGGCGCCCACGTGGTCGCCCCACTCCAGCGGCCCGCGCGGGTAGCCGAGCCCGAGCCGGACGGCGGTGTCGACGTCGGCGGGAACGGCCAGCCGCTGCTCGGCGATGCCGCAGCCTACGTTGACGATCGACGCCAGCAGCCGCGGCGCGACGGCGACGGGCGCGTCCCGCACGACGGTCACCGGCCGTCCCGTGGCGAGGAGGGCGGCGAGCGCCGCGCGGCCCGCGTCCGGGTCGAGCGCGGGCTGCACGGTGAGGGTGATCCGGCCGAAGAACCCGAAGAACCCGTCGATCCCGAGGGTCCGCTCCCCGGGGAGGCCGTTGCCGACCTGGGCCGCGACGCTCATGTCCGTCGCGGCGTCGACCAGCAGGACGGCCTCCTCGGACGGCTCGTCACCGGCCTCGACCTCCACCCCGGCCTCGGACAGCAGCATCCCCAGCGTCTCGCGGTGCTGCGGTTCCTGGAACCAGACGGGCCGGAAGTCGACGGCCGGGGCGCCGGGCTCGGCGGGCTCCTGCTTCACCCCGTCCACGTACTTGTAGAAGCCCTCGCCGGTCTTGCGTCCTAGAAGCCCCGCCTCCAGGCGCGCCCTGCCGATCCTGGACGGACGGAACCGCGGCTCGGTGTAGAAGCCCGTCCAGATGGACTCCATCACCGGGTGCGACACGTCCATCCCGGTCAGGTCCAGAAGTTCGCACGGCCCCATCTTCAGGCCGAGGACGTCCCGCGCGATGCGGTCGATGTCCACGGGCTCGGCGACGCCCTCGGAGAGGATCTGCAGCGCCTCCGTCACCAGGCCGCGCCCAGCGTGGTTGACGAGGAACCCCGGCGCGTCGGGCGCGAGCACCGGAGTGTGACCGAGACGCCTTACGAGGTCGGCGAGCGCGTCCGGGATCCACTCGGCCGTGCGCGCCCCCGGGATCACCTCGACGAGCTTCATCAGCGGCACCGGATTGAAGAAGTGCAGCCCCGCCACCCGGGACGGGTCGTCCAGCGCGGCGGCGATCGCCGTCACCGGCAGCGAACTGGTGTTGGTCGCGAAGACGGTGTGCTCCGGGCAGACCTTCTCCAGCGACCTGAACAGTTCCCGCTTGGTCTCCATGTCCTCCCGGACGGCCTCCACGACGAGGTCGCAGTCCTGGAACGGGGTGAGCGGCTCGCCGACCGGCCGGAGCCGCCCCTTCGCCGCCTCCGCGTCGGCCGCCGTCATGCGCCCCTTCGCGGCGAGCCTGTCGAACATGGCCCCGACGTGCTCGGCCGCCTCCATCACGGCCTGCGTCCGGATGTCGGCCAGCTCCACCGTCAGCCCGCCCGCCGCGGCGAGCTGCGCGATCCCGCGCCCCATCGCCCCTGCGCCGATCACCCTGATCGTCGCCGCCCGGCCCGCCCACTGCTCCACGTCGCCTCCCGCGCTCGCCCAGCCCTCTGGCCCACGTCCCGGTTCGCCACCGCCATGGGTACCCAGCATTCAACTCCACCGCGCGGAAGCCCGGACGCCGCCTCCCGGCGACGGGCCGTACCCTGCGAAGTGCCCGCGCCCCCGTCCCGAGGAGACCACCATGCGCGACGCGGTGATCTGCGAGCCGCTGCGGACCCCCATCGGCCGGTTCGGCGGAGCGCTCAGCACCGTCACGGCCGCCGAGCTCGCCGCCGCGGTCGTCCGCGCCCTGGTCGAGCGGACCGGCCTGCCCGGGGACGCGGTCGACGAGGTGATCCTCGGGCACTGCTACCCCACCTCCGACGCCCCCGCCATCGGGCGCGTGGCCGCCCTGGACGCCGGGCTCCCGGTCACGGTCGGCGGGACCCAGCTCGACCGGCGGTGCGGGTCCGGGCTCCAGGCCGTCCTGAACGCCGCCATGCAGATCCAGACCGGGGTCAGCGATGTGATCATCGCGGGCGGCGCGGAGAGCATGAGCGGCGCGCCGTTCTACACGACCGCGGCGCGCTGGGGCGTGCGCGGGCCGTCCCTCGAACTGCACGACGCGCTCGCGCGGGGACGCGTCACCGCCGGCGGCGTCCGCCATCCCGTTCCCGGCGGGATGCTGGAGACCGCCGAGAACCTGCGCCGCGAGTACGGGATCGGGCGCCGCGAGCAGGACGAGCTGGCCGCCCGGTCCCACGAGCGCGCGGTCGCCGCCCAGCGGTCGGGGGTCTTCGCCGAGGAGATCGTCCCGGTGACCGTCCGGTCGCGGAAGGGCGGCACGGTCGTCGACGCCGACGAGCACCCGCGTCCCGGCACCACGGTCGAGGGGCTGGCGAAGCTGCGTCCCGTCCTCGGCAAGGCGGACCCCGAGGCCACGGTCACGGCCGGCAACTCCAGCGGCCAGAACGACGCGGCCGCCGCCTGCGTGGTCACCACGCCCGAACGCGCCGCCGACCTGGGCCTGCGGCCCCTCGTCCGGCTCGTCTCCTGGGGCCGCGCCGGGGTGCCGCCCGAGACGATGGGCATCGGCCCCGTCCCCGCCGCCGCCAGGGCCCTGGACGCCGCCGGCCTCACCCTCGCCGACATCGACCTCGTCGAGCTGAACGAGGCGTTCGCCGCGCAGGTCCTCGCCGTCGCCCGCGAGTGGGGCCTGAAGGACGCCGACTGGGACCGCGTCAACGTGCACGGCTCCGGCATCTCCCTCGGGCACCCCGTCGGCGCGACCGGCGCCCGCATCCTCGCGACCCTCGCCCGCGAGATGGACCGCCGAGGCGCCCGCTACGGCCTGGAGACCATGTGCGTCGGCGGCGGCCAGGGCCTCGCCGCGATCTTCGAGCGCGCCTGACCGGGACCCCCGATCACCCTCGTGGTTGGATGTCGCGAGTCATCACGAGATCGATGAATTCGCCAGGTAGCGAGGGGAATCGCATGAACAGGTTGTTGCGCGCACTGACGGTGGTTCCCGCGACGGCGGTGCTCGTCACGGCCGGGACGGCGGCCCTGACGGCGGGCGTGGCGTCGGCCGCGACGGGCACGCCGAGCGGCGCGCCGCCGGCGGCGGACGGCTCCAGCGTCTGGTGCGTGTCGACCAGCGGCGCGAAGGCGTGCTTCGCCGAGTACGGGGACAAGGTGTGGGTGAAGGACACCGCGGCGAACGGAGCGTCCGCCGCCGGAACGCTCCAGGACAACGAACCGTCCTCGTCGTGGTACCGGGAGTGCTTCAACAACCGCGGTGAGGCGGGCGGTTGGGTGATGTGCGACTTCGACGTGCCGGAATACCAGAACGGCTACCTGTGGGCCGTCAACAACCCCTTCGTCGGCAGCCAGTCCTACACGAAGATCTACACCAGCGGGATCATCTGATCGAACACACGGGCCGCCGGTGGCGTCTGAGGTGGCATGAGTCCGAAGTGCGAACAGTGTGACGGTCCGCTGGTCCCGGTCGAGTACGGCATGCCCGCCGACGACACGCCGTACCGGCGTCACGAGCGCCGCGAGATCTACTACACCGGCGGCTGCATGGGCCCGCCCGCGCCCTGGTGGTGCTGGTCGTGCGAGCGCTTCGCCGACCCCGAGCCCCGGCCCTCGCGCTCGGCGACCGTGGAGGGCTATCAGCTGTCCCTCCTCAACGATATGCGCGGTGTCAGCCCGTCCCTCCCGGAACTGCCGGCGCCCTACGACGACCCGCCGGAGGCCCTGGTGGAGGAGGCCGCCGAGTGGAGGAGCCCGGACCTGCTGAAGATCAAGGACATGGCGGTGATCCTGGGCGAGCCGGTCAGCGGCGGCCCCTCCCGGCACCGGTTCGCCCTCCCGCTCTGGCCCGACTTCTGGCTGGAGCACAGCAGCATGGACACCGAGGTCGGCGACTACGTCGTCGACAAGCGGTTCGTCCGCAGGTCGGGCGAGCCGATGCGGTCGGTCGACGACATGCGCCCCTGGGCGATCCTGCGGACGGAGGCCGAGGCGTTCTTCGGCTGGGAGCCCACGCAGTACCCGAACATGTACTACCACGTCGTGCCGTTCGAGCTCGACGGACGCCCGATGAAGGCCTACTTCGTCCACGACCTCCTCGTGCACGTCTCGGAGCCCTCGGAGAGCTAGCCGCGCTCCGCCGTCCAGGACGGGTCGCGGCCGGTCAGGGCGAGGAGGCGGTCGAGCGCGGACGCGTCATCGCCCACCTCGACGGCGGGGCCGAACAGGCCCGGGACGCCCTGGCCGCCGCTCTGCTCGACGGCCGGGGCGACGAAGCCCAGGCACGCCTCGATCTCGTCCGCCCCGGCGTCGTAGGACCGGCCGAGGGCGCGGGAGACGTCCCAGCCGTGCACGACCAGCTCGTTCATCGCGACGAGGCCGGCCTGGTCGCCGGGCAGGTCGACGCCGCCGGCCTGGGTCATGCCCTGCCACGCCTCCGGGGAGCGCCAGGCCGCGGTCAGCGCGTCGAGCCGCTCGGGGATGCGGGTGCGCCAGCCCGGGGCGAGCCGGGCGGCGTCGGCGGACGGCGGCTGCGACGGGCCCTCCGGGAAGTCCTTCGCCGCCGCCCAGGTGAAGGCCAGGACCAGGCCGTCCACATGGTCGATGAGGGCGCCGAGCGGCATGCCGCCGTTGGGCGTGGGTCCCGTGAGCTGGGAGTCGCGCACGTCCGCGAGCAGGGCGGCCATCCGCCGGGCGGCGGGGCCGAGGTCGGGAGTCGAGGTCATAGGTGCATCCTTCCGTCTCGCATACCGCTGGACGGGACGCCGGTGGACGCGCCCCGCTCGGTGATATGGACTCGGAACCCGCCGGATACTCATCGCCACACGGGTAAGAATCAAGATCGAAGGACTCGGCGGTCCCGACGTCGGCGCGGGCTGTTCTGACCAGGGGATGTGACGCGTAAGCTACTACCGAGTAGTATTCGGGCCCCGGATGGAGAGCAGTCCGACGCGAGCCCTACGCTGGCTGCCATCGCCCGTACCCCAGGAGGACGGAACAGTGTTCTGGATCACATTGGTCATCGGGCTCGCCGGAGCGGCGGTCGCGCTGGCGCTCGCCGGGAGGCGAGTGCTGTTCCTGTACGCGATCGCCAAGAGCGGGCAGCCCGATCCCCAGCGGACGCTTCAGGTCAGGCGTGAGCCCGCCAAGGCCGTCGAGGGCCAGGCCGTCGAGGTGCTCGGCCAGCGCAAGCTGCTGAAGTGGACCCTCGCCGGCGTCTCGCACGCCGCGGTCATGTGGGCGTTCATCCTGCTGATCACCGTCTACCTGGAGGCGGCCGTCGCGCTGCTGTTCGGGCTGGACGCCAAGATCCCCGGCCTGCAGACCTGGCCGCCGATCGGATTCGTCCAGGACACGATCGCCCTCGCCTGCACCGCCGGCCTGCTCGTCTTCACCGCGATCCGGATCAAGAACTCGCCCAAGCGCATCGGCCGCAAGTCCCGGTTCAAGGGCTCGCACCTGTCCGGCGCCTGGATGACGCTGTTCATGATCTTCAACGTGATCTGGACGATGTTCTTCTTCCGCGGCGTGGAGTGGGCCAGCGGCAACCTGCCCTATGGCAAGGGCGCCTACTTCTCCTACCTGGTCGGCCACCTGTTCGACGGGCTGAGCGACCACACGCTGGAGGTCCTGGAGTCGGTCGGCCTGCTGCTGCACATCGCCGTCGCGCTGATCTTCCTGGTCTTCGTCGTCCACTCCAAGCACCTGCACATCTTCCTGGCGCCGCTGAACGTCATGTTCAAGCGCCGCCCCGACGGCCTCGGCGCCGCGCAGCCGATGATGTCGGGCGGCAAGCCGCTCGACTTCGAGGAGGCCGACCCCGACGAGGACGTCTTCGGCCGCGGCAAGATCGAGGACTTCACCTGGAAGGGCTTCCTCGACATGGCGACCTGCACCGAGTGCGGTCGCTGCCAGTCGCAGTGCCCCGCCTGGAACACCGGCAAGCCGCTGTCGCCCAAGATGCTCGTCCTGGAGCTGCGCGACCACGCCCTGGCCAAGGCGCCCTACTTCACCGCGTCGGAAGAGGCCCGCAACGGGTTCACCGACGAGCAGAAGCTCGCCATGGAGGTCGACAAGGCCCTCGTCGGCGACGACGGCGTCATCCACCCCGACGTCCTGTGGTCCTGCACCAACTGCGGCGCGTGCGTCGAGCAGTGCCCGGTCGACATCGAGCACATCGACCACATCCTGGACATGCGCCGCTTCCAGGTCATGATCGAGTCCTCGTTCCCCTCCGAGGCCGGCGTCATGCTGAAGAACCTGGAGAACAAGGGCAACCCGTGGGGGATGTCCGAGATGAAGCGCCTCGAATGGATCGAGGAGCTCGACTTCGAGGTCGACGTCGTCGACGACAAGGTCTCCGAGGACACCGAGTACCTGTTCTGGGTCGGCTGCGCCGGCGCCCTGGAGGACCGCGCCAAGAAGACCACCAAGGCCGTCGCCGAGCTCCTGCACATCGCGGGCGTCAAGTTCGCCGTTCTCGGCCCCATGGAGGCGTGCACCGGCGACCCGGCCCGCCGCCTCGGCATGGAGTTCGTCTTCCAGATGCTCGGCCAGCAGAACGTCGAGACGCTGAACGACGCGGGCGTCAAGAAGATCGTCGCGACCTGCCCGCACTGCTTCAACACCCTGGCCAACGAGTACCCGCAGATCGGCGGGAACTACGAGGTCGTCCACCACACCCAGCTGCTCGCGCACCTGGTCGAGGAGGGCAAGCTCACCCCGGTCACGCCGATCGAGGAGAACATCACCTACCACGACCCCTGCTTCCTCGGCCGCCACAACAAGGTCTACAAGCAGCCGCGCGACATCATGGCGACCGTCCCCGGCGTCCGGACGCAGGAGATGCACCGGCACAAGGACCGCGGCTTCTGCTGCGGCGCCGGCGGCGCCCGGATGTGGATGGAGGAGCGCATCGGCAAGCGCATCAACACCGAGCGCGTGGACGAGGCGCTGGAGACCAACCCCGACACCGTCTCCACCGCCTGCCCGTTCTGCCTGGTCATGCTGGGCGACGCCATCAACGAGAAGAAGAACGCGGGCGACGCCAAGGAGTCGCTGGAGGTCGTCGACGTCTCCCAGCTCCTGATCCGCTCCATCAAGGGCGAGGGCACCGCCCCCGAGAAGGAGGCGGTCGCCGCCGAGTAGGGGCGCCTGCTCCGCGACGGCCCCGTTCCCGCTCAGGCGGGGGCGGGGCCGTTCCGCGTCTGGCGGGCCGTTCCGCGCTCCCGCCGCGGTTGAGGGGGCGGGCTCGCTGGTAAGACCTGGGGATGGCCGTGCTCGCGTCCCTCCTCGCGTTCCTGATGACGCTCGCGGGCGGCCTCACCGCGATGCGGGTCCGCGACCACCGGCACCTCGTCCTCGGCCTCGCCGGCGGGCTCATGCTCGGCGTCGTCGCGTTCGACCTGCTCCCCGAGTCGCTGGCGCTGACCCGCCACCGCCCCTTCGGCGTCCCCGCGCCCATGATCGGCTTCGCGGCCGGGTTCGTGCTCCTGCACGTCGTCGAGCAGGCGGTCGCGATCCACCGCGCCCACGAGGAGGAGTACGCCCCGCACGAGCACGCCCGCGGCTCGGGCTCCGGCGGGCTGCTCGCCGCGTCCGCCCTCGTCCTGCACAGCCTGGTGGACGGCCTCAGCATCGGCTTCGGCTTCCAGACCGGCACCGAGACCGGCGTCTTCGTCGCGCTCGCCGTCGTCACCCACGACTTCGCGGACGGGTTCAACACCTTCACCGCCGCCTCGCTGTACCGCGGCGACCGGCGCCCCGCCGTCCTGCTGCTGCTCGCCGACGCCGCCGCCCCCGTCGCCGGGGCCGCCGTCGGCATGCTGGCCACCGTCCCGGACGCCGTCCTCGGTCCCTACCTCGGCGTCTTCGCCGGCGTCCTGCTGTACCTGGCCGCCGCCGAGATCCTGCCCGAGGCGCACAGCGTCCACCCGCGGGTCATGACCCTGGCCGCCACCGGGCTCGGGCTCCTCGCCGTGCTGCTCAGCGTCGGGCTCGCGAGCTGAGAGAAGGCCGCCCGGAAACCCGGACGGCCTTCTCTCTGGGAACGTTCCCGGCGTCAGCCGGTCAGCGACGTGGCGTAGCTCTGGTTCGTCTTGAGCCACGCGTCGACGGCCTGGTCGGGCTTGCCCTTGTACTGGTTCTCCATCAGGTCCTCGAGGGAGCCGAGCTGCTTGTCGTCCATCCTGAACTTCTTCAGCCAGCCGGTGACCTCGGGCTGGTCCTTGCCGAAGTCCTTGCGGGCGATGGTGTTGATGCCGTCCGGCTTGCCCATCGCGCCCTTCGGGTCCTGCAGGTCGCGGATGGGGTACTTCGTGTACGCCCAGTGCGGGCGCCACAGCGTGACGACGATGTCCTTCTTGGCGTCGACGGCCTTCTTCAGCTCGGTAAGCATCGCCGCCGTGGAAGACGTCGTCACCTTGTACTCGTCCTTCAGACCGTACGCGGGGAGCATGTTCTCCTGCGACACCCGGTACAGGCCGGAGCTCTTCTCGATCCCCACGATCTTGCCGCCGTACTGGCCGCCCTTGCCCTTCAGGTCGTCGAGGGTCTTCAGCGGGGAGTAGTTCGGCACGGCGATGGTGAGCGGCGCCGAGTCGTACCAGACGCCGACCTTCTCCAGCTTGTCGCCGTACTGCTTCCAGTAGTCCTCGTGTGTGCCCGGGAGCCAGGCGTCCACGAACAGGTCGACGTCGCCCTTCGACATGCCCGCGTAGAGCGGTCCCGTGTCGAGGTTCTTGACCTCCACCTTGTAGCCCTTGTCGGTCAGGAGCCGTTTCCACAGGGCCGTGGCGGCCTCGCCCTCGGCCCAGCCCGAGACCACGCCGATGGTGATCTCCTTGTCGTTCCCACCCCCGGAGTCGGAGCCGCCGCACGCCGCGGCGCCCAGCCCGAGTGTCAGCGTCAGCGCGGCGACCGTCAGGCCCTTGAACTTGGAGCGCATGCGCATCCTTTCGTCGGCTTGCATGGTGAAGCAGGGGAGCGGGGGAGGTCAGCCGGACGTGCTCGCGGCGGAGGCCACGGCGGCCGGAGCGGGCGCGGCGGCCCGGCGGCGCGAGAACAGCGCCCGCAGCATCCCCGGCCCGTCGCCCAGGGCGCCGGTCAGGCGGTCCAGGTAGATCGCGAGGACCACGACGGCGATGCCGCCCTCGAAGCCCTTGGCGACGTCCACCCGGTTGATGCCCTCCAGCACCTCGCCGCCGAGGCCGCCCGCCCCCACCATCCCGGCGATGACGACCATGGACAGCGACAGCATGATCAGCTGGTTGACCCCGGCCATGATCGACGGCATCGCGAGCGGGATCTGGATCCGGGTCAGGATCCGGCCCGGCGGCGTGCCGAACGCCTCGCCCGCCTCGACCATCTCCGGGTCCACACCGCGGATGCCGAGCTCGGTCAGCCGCACCCCCGGCGGCATCGCGAAGATCACCGTCGCCACCACGCCGGGCACCGAGCCGATGCTGAAGAAGAAGATCGCCGGAATCAGGTACACGAACGCCGGCATCGTCTGCATGAAGTCCAGGACCGGCCGGACGATCCGGCTGACCACGTCGCTGCGCGCCGCCGCGACGCCGATCGGGATCGCCACCACGGTCGACACCACCGCCGACACCAGCACCAGGGCCAGCGAGTCCATCGCCGGCTCCCACAGCTCCATGCTGTCGACCAGCGCGAACCCGAGGACCGTGAACAGGGCCAGCCTCCAGCCGCTCAGCACCAGCGCGATCACGGCCAGCACCAGCGTCAGCCCCAGCGGCGGCAGGACGTTCAGGACGCTCGTCAGCCCGTCCACCGACGCCTCGATCGCCGACCCGATCCCGTCGAACAGCCACGACAGGTTGTCGGTGCACCAGCTCACCAGGCCGTCGAACCACTCGCCGACCGGGATCCGGGGCAGCTTCATCGCCGCGTCACTCATCGCCGCCCTCCTTCGTCAGCACCGGCTCCGGTTCCTCGACCATCTCCTCCACATGGGAGTTGATCGCGCCGAGCGCCGCCAGCAGCGTCACCCGGGGGATCACGCCGAGCAGCGTGCCCTTCTCGTCCGCGACCGGCACCGGCAGGTCGCTCTCGGCGACGCGGACGAACAGGTCCGCGACCGGCGTGTCCGGCGCCACGGGCTCCGGATCCTCGGGGTCGATCAGGCCGTCCAGCGTCTGGACGCCGTCGCGCACCGCGTCCGCGATGACCGTGGCCCGCACCCGTCCGACGAGCCTGCGGTCCCGCCCGACCACGAACGCCGCCGAGGTCTGCTGCTCGCGCATCGTCCTCAGGGCCGTCCGGGGCCCGGTCGACGCCGGCACCGTGACCAGCGGCTTCTCCATCACCGAGGCCGCCGTCAGCACTTTGGTACGGTCCACATCGGCGACGAACTGGGCGACATAGTCGTTGGCGGGATCGGTGAGGATCTCCTCGGCCGTCCCGATCTGCACGATCCGGCCCTCCCGCATCACCGCGATGCGGTCGCCGATGCGCATGGCCTCGTTCAGGTCGTGGGTGATGAAGACGATCGTCTTGCCGAACCGGTTCTGCAGGTCCAGGAGCAGGTCCTGGACCTCCCGGCGGATCAGCGGGTCCAGGGCGCTGAACGCCTCGTCCATCAGGATGATGTCGGTCCCCGAAGCGAGCGCGCGGGCGAGCCCCACCCGCTGCTTCATTCCGCCCGACAACTCACCGGGAAGCTTGTTCTCCCAGCCTTCGAGACCCACCAGAGCCAGGAACTCCCTGGCGGTCTTCTCCCGTTCTTCCTTGGGAACGCCGCGGACCTCGAGCCCGTAGGCGGCATTGGCCAGAACCGTCCGATGGGGGAACAGCGCGAAGTGCTGGAAGACCATGCTGACCTTGTTCTGCCGAAGCGCGCGCAGCGCCTTCGGAGACAGCTTCGCGATGTCCTGACCGTCGATCTCGACACGGCCGGACGTGGCGCCGAGCAACCCGTTCAGCATCCGGATGAGGGTCGACTTCCCCGACCCCGACAGGCCCATGACCACGAAGATCTCGCCCTGCCGGACCTCGAACGTGGCGTCCACCACCGCCGGTGTGACCCCGAGCTCGCGGACCGCCGACAGATCGGCGCCCGCCCCGAGTTTCCGCTGAGCCTCCGCCGTCCTACGGCCGAAGAGTTTGGTGACGCTTTCCGCGCGGAGTACTGACACGATCTCCTTCCGGGTTTCCACGTCGCTGCGCGGAAACGGGTCGCCTCGTCCGTCCAGGCGCCCGGACCTCACCTGAAGAGGCTGTCAACCAGACGCCATGCCTGTGCGTCGCCCGAAACTACCCGTCCAGAGAACATGTTTCATCTTTTGGTGACTTCCGTCACGCCCGGGTAACGAACTGACTACACTTTCGTGCGGTGAAAGTTCTGGTACGACCGCGACGGCGTCGGCCCCCGCTGGTCCTGGTACCGCGACCCGTACTTCGCCGACCCGTAGGGGTACTCCGCCGGCGAGCTCGTCCGGAACAGGCACATCTGCCCGATCTTCATCCCCGGCCACAACTTGATCGGCAGCGTCGCCACGTTCGACAGCTCCAGCGTCACGTGCCCGTTGAACCCTGGATCGATCCACCCCGCGGTCGAGTGCGTGAGCAGCCCCAGCCGCCCCAGCGAGCTCTTCCCCTCCAGCCGCGCCGCGAGGTCCTCGGGAAGCCCGAACACCTCGTACGTCGAGGCCAGCACGAACTCCCCGGGATGCAGCACGAACGCCTCATCGGCCTCGACCTCCACCAGCCGCGTCAGATCCGGCTGCTCCACAGCGGGATCGATGTGCGGATAGCGGTGGTTCTCGAACACCCGGAAGTACCGGTCCAGCCGCACGTCCACACTGGACGGCTGAACCATGACCGGCTCGAACGGGTCGATCTTCACTCGCCCGGACTCGAGTTCGGCCCTGATGTCGCGATCGGAGAGCAGCACCCCAGAAAGCTATCCCACGCCACACCCCCACCGACGATCCGGTACAGTAACCAGGGCACGGGCACCCCCAAGGCAGCCCGACGCGGGTGTAGTTCAATGGTAGAACTTCAGCTTCCCAAGCTGACAGCGCGGGTTCGATTCCCGTCACCCGCTCCACACAGAAGGCCCAGGCAGGGACACGATCCCGCCCCTGGGCCTTGATCGTTTCTGACGCAGAACGCCACCGTGCAATTAGGTCACCGGCCGCGGGCATCGGCTGAACCGTCGCTATCTTGCGTCTGCTCTGCCTGGACGAGCGCGTCGACTCCGCTTGCGATGGTCTGATCGGTCTTGGCGGACTCTCGCCAAGTCTGCCCAGCGCCCAGGAGCGGGAGAAGGCAGTTGCGGACCGGGAGGCGAAATCCACTCCCGGCGCAATCAGCGGACTTCCGCGGGAGTCGACTGCCGAGAGGGTGGGAAGCGCAGCGGCCTTAACGATGACACCGGCCTTAGATGCATGACCCCGGCCGAGACCTTGCGAGCCCTGCTCAACGTGAAGTGCCAGTCACCCAAGACCTGAGGTCAGCCTTGCGCGCCGGGCACGCGGCCTGTCCCGTCCGGTCCCGCCGCGTCGCCCGTCCGCCCACCCAAACGAGCCCTACTTAACGAGCGAGATCACAACTGCCGCGATGCTGGCAGTCGCCATGTACAAGGTCCAACGAGCCGGCTTGTGTGCCGACTCAATCGTCCGGGCGTTCTCTCGTCTGTTCAGCTCGTCGACGTAGTAAGCAGTGCCGACCGAAGTATTTCCCGCCTTCTGATCATGTTCCCTGATCAGTTCTTCGTCAGAGCACGCGCGGAGCTTGGCAATAGTGCGAACCATGGCGAAAAAGGCCGATGAACTACAGCGGTCCCCCCGAGGACGAGAAGAGGCCGCGCGCGGATCGAGCACGCGGCCCCTGGACGGTCGTTGGGCGGTTGATCAGGTGCAGGCGCAACCGGACGCGGCCTTGGCCTCAGCGGGAGTCTGAGTGGGGTTGAGGGCCTGCTCGTCGGGGGTGCAGCATGCTGAGGTGCCGCAGCAGGCGTCGCCGTCCGTCGAGTCGGCTGCGCTCTTGCCGAGGGTGTCAGCGTCTGCCTTGACCGTGTAGACCTCCCACGGTTCGCCGCCGGGGCCATGAACCCAGACCTTGTCCTGCAGCGCGTAGCAGCAGGAGGTGTCGTTCTCCTCCAGGGTCACGAGTCCGGCGTCCGTCAGACGCTTGGCCGCGTCGGTGACGAGCCCGGCGTCCTCGACCTCGACGCCGAGGTGATCCATACGGGTCGGCTCGCCGCCCTCGCCCTCGATCAGGACGAGCTTGAGCGGCGGCTCGGTGATGGCGAAGTTGGCGTAGCCGGGCCGGAGCTTGGCCGGCTCGGTGCCGAACAGCTTGGAGTAGAAGGCGATCGAGCCTTCCAGGTCGGACACGCGCAAAGCGAGCTGGACGCGGGACATGCGGTTCCTCCTCGTGTCGTGGGCGGTGTCGGCCGGTCGCCGGTCGGCAGGTGCCCCGGTGAACGCTGTTTAGATATCTGTCTAAGCAGTCGGTGGCCCGAGTTTGCATCCGTGCGTAGATGGATGTCAAATTAGAGGCATGTCTAAGCAGCAGTTGCCGATCTTGAATCCTGTCGACACCGAGGGGGTGTGCTGCGCGCCCCTGGTCTGCGAGCCCTTGAGTGAGGCTGAGGCGGCCGAGCTGACGCCGCTGTTCAAGGCGATCGCCGACCCGGTCCGGTTGCGCCTGCTGTCGTTGATCGCCTGCCATGAGGGCGGCGAGGCGTGCGTGTGCGACCTGACCGCCGCGTTCGACCTCACGGCGCCGACGATCAGTCATCACCTGAAGGTTCTCAAGCAGGCCGGATTGATCGACTCCGAGCGGCGCGGGACGTGGGTCTACTACTGGCTCAATCCCGGGGTCCTGGAGCGGCTGTCGGCGATTCTCGGGCCGCGCGTCACCGCGGCTGTTTCGTGACCGGCACCGAACCGGACGTCCAGGCCGCGCCCGCCGCCTCCCAGCCTGCGGACGCCGTAGCGGCCCGCCTGTCGGTGCTGGACCGGTTCCTGCCGGTGTGGATCGGCGCGGCCATGGCGCTCGGCCTGCTCGCCGGCCGCGCCGTCCCGGGCCTGAACGATGCGTTGGAGTCGGTGAAGGTCGACGGGATCTCCCTGCCGATCGCGCTCGGCCTGCTGGTGATGATGTACCCGGTGCTGGCCAAGGTCCGCTATGACCGGCTCGGCACCGTGACCGCAGACCGGCGCCTGTTGATCCCGTCGCTGGTGGCGAACTGGGTGATCGGCCCGGCGGTCATGTTCGCCCTGGCGTGGATCTTCCTGCCCGACCTGCCGCAGTACCGCACCGGACTGATCATCGTCGGGCTGGCCCGCTGCATCGCCATGGTGATCATCTGGAACGACCTGGCGTGCGGGGACCGGGAGGCCGCCGCCGTCCTGGTCGCGCTCAACTCGGTCTTCCAGGTGATCGCGTTCGCCGGACTCGGCTGGTTCTACCTGCGGATCCTGCCCGGATGGCTCGGCCTGGACCAGGCGGAACTGGACGTCTCGGCGTGGGACATCGCCCGCAGCGTGCTCATCTTCCTCGGCGTCCCGCTGGTCGCCGGGTACCTGTCGCGCCGTCTCGGCGAGCGCACGCGGGGCCGGGCCTGGTACGAGGAGCGGTTCCTGCCGCGCATCGGCCCGGCCGCGCTGTACGGGCTGCTGTTCACCATCGTCGTCCTGTTCGCCCTCCAGGGCGACGCGATCACCTCCCGGCCCTGGGACGTCGCCCGGATCGCCCTGCCGCTGCTGGTCTACTTCGCGGTCATGTGGGCCGGAGCCTTCGCGCTCGGCCGCGCCGCCGGGCTCGGCTACCCCCGCACCGCGACGTTGGCGTTCACGGCCGCGGGCAACAACTTCGAGTTGGCCATCGCGGTGGCGATCGCAACGTTCGGTGTCACCTCCGGTCAGGCCCTGGCCGGAGTCGTCGGTCCTCTCATCGAGGTCCCCGTTCTGGTGGGCCTGGTGTACGTCTCGCTGGCGCTGCGCCGCCGCCTCACCCCGCAGGAGACCCCATGACCCAGGCCGCCGAGGTGCCCGAGGTGCTGTTCGTGTGCGTCCACAACGCCGGACGCTCCCAGATGGCCGCCGCCCTGCTCGATCACCACGCCGCCGGACGGGTCCGCGTCCGCTCGGCCGGGTCCGCACCTGCCGACGAGATCAACCCCGCCGTCCGCGCGGTGATGGCCGAACTCGGCCTGGACCTGTCCAAGGAGTTCCCCAAGCCCCTCACCGGCGAAGCCGTCCAGGCCGCCGACGTGGTCATCACCATGGGTTGCGGCGACGTCTGCCCCGTGTTCCCCGGCAAGCGCTACCTCGACTGGCAGCTTGACGATCCCGCCGGCCAGCCGATCGAGAACGTCCGGCCCATCCGCGACGAGATCGACGCCCGCGTCCGCGCCCTGCTCGCCGAACTCTTGCCCGCCGACGCCTGACCGCCCCCGGCATCGGTCATCGGTCTTCCGCACGTCGACTCCATCGTCTATCGTCGATGAACGATGAACAAGGAGAAGATGAACAAGGAGAAAGGGCCGCTCGACCGGCCGACCGCCACCGAGTACGCGTCATGGTTCAAGGCACTCGCCGACCCCACGCGCGTACAGATCGTGTCCCTGCTCGCCCGGCAGGGACGGCCGATGAACGTCGGAGAAATCGTCGACGCCGTCCACGTCGGGCAGTCGACGGTGTCCGCGCACCTCAAGGTGCTGGCCGAAGTCCGGTTCGTGCTGGTCGACCAGCACGGCACCTCCCGCTTCTACCGGATCAACACCGCGTGCGTGGAGTGCTTCCCCACCGCCGCCGACCTGGTCATGGGACGCCCCGCACCGGCCGCGCCGAGTTGCCCACCCGAAGGAGACGAGTGATGCCCGAGGCCCACACCACCGGCACGCCCACTACCGACGAGATCGTTGCCCGCTACTCGGGCCTCGCCCGAGCCGCCCTTGCCGGCGCCACCCCGCACGACGGAGGCGACAGCGACGAGGGCGGCGAATCCTGCTTCGGCGCCGCCGCCTACCAGGCCGAGGACCAGGTCCCCGAGGCCGCCCTACGCGCGAGCCTGGGATGCGGCAACCCCCTCGCCGTCTCCGAGCTGAACCCCGGCGAAACCGTGCTCGACCTCGGTTCAGGCGGCGGCCTGGACGTGCTGTTGTCGGCCCGTCGCGTGGGCCCGACCGGAACCGCCTACGGCCTGGACGCCAGCGACGACATGCTCACCCTCGCCCGCGCCAACGCCGCCCAGGCCGGAGCAGACAACGCCCACTTCTTGCGCGGCCACATCGACGACATCCCGCTACCAGCCGGAAGCGTGGACGTGGTCATCTCCAACTGCGTCATCAACCTCGCCACCGACAAGGCCCGCGTCCTCGCCGAAGCCTTCCGCGTCCTGCGTCCCGGCGGCCGATTCGGCGTCAGCGACATCATCGCCGAGCCCGGCCTCGACCCCGACGAGCGCGCCGCCGCAGAGCAGCGCATCGGATGTGCTGCCTCCACCCTCACCGCCGAGGAGTACCGCCGCGAGCTGCGCGCCGCTGGGTTCACCACCATCACCATCACCCCCACTGCCGACACTGGGGACGGGCTACACGCCGCCATCGTCCAGGCCGCCAAGCCCGCCGGCTAGCCCCTCGCCGTTCGGATCAGGACGACGTGGCGCAGGTCAGCGGCCGCGGCGGCGGGCCATTAACCAGGGTGATCGAAGGGCATTCACGGTCACTTGCGGTACGGCGCTACGCCAGGTCAGGGGCACCAAGAGGCAGGGTCGGGACTATCCCCAAGCCGACAGCGCGGGTTCGATTCCCGTCACCCGCTCCACCCAGAAGGCCCAGCCCAGGGACATGATCCCCGTCCCTGGGCCTTGATCGTTTTCGCCTCAGAACGCCGCCGGGCAATTAAACGTGCAGTTAGG
Source organism: Actinomadura sp. NPDC048021 (assembly GCF_040653135.1). Taxonomy (NCBI): domain Bacteria; kingdom Bacillati; phylum Actinomycetota; class Actinomycetes; order Streptosporangiales; family Thermomonosporaceae; genus Actinomadura; species Actinomadura sp. NPDC048021. Next base: position 58,444 of record NZ_JBEZJQ010000002.1, on the reverse strand, counting down.
CCACCGGCACCAGAGGCCGTCCCCGCCACCGTCTCACCCCTCATGGCCAGCCTCCTTCCCGCCCCTGGGCGAAGGCGAAGCCCGAGACTGGCGCCGGGGCAGCTGCCACGGCGAAGCCTTGGGGAGATGTGCCGAAGGTACTCTGGGTGAGTATCCGTACCGACCCGACCGGAGGCACCAGGAGCCGTGCCCGCGATGACGCTCCCCTTGCCGTCCGGTGACACCTGGACCCGGGCGGACTACGAGGCGCTGCCCGAAGACCTTCCAGTACGCGTGAGCCTCATCCACGGAGAACTTGTCGTGAGCCCACGGCCCCGCCCGATCCACCAGCGCATCGCGCGGCGCCTGGCGACCCGCATCGAAGACGCTGCTCCCGACGCGTGGCAGGTGGACACGGATGTGGATGTGCTCCTGGACGACGACGAGGTAGAACCGGTCGAGATCGCCCTTGACATCGTCGTGTACTCAACCGAGCACGCCTATGACCGTCCCATCCTTGCCGAGTCGGTCACCCTCGTCGCCGAGGTCGTATCCCCGTCGACCAAGCGTAAGGACCGGCGGATGCAACCGGCCTTGTACGCCGGAGCCGGCATCAGGCACTACTGGCGCGTGGAGACCGACCAGACCGCACCAGCGTTCGCGGTCTACACCTATGAGCTGGACGACTCCACCGGCGCATACGTCGCCACCGGCGTGCACCACGACCGGATCAACTCGACTCAGCCCTTCGCCCTCGACATCGACCTCAAGTCCGTTCGCGAACGCTGACATCGTGTAGCGCGTGGCAGCCAGGACAGCCGCTTGGGCAAGCGATGATCGCTGCCGCGCGGCTTCCACTCAGCCAAAGCCCGAGGTCAGCCCCGCGCTCCGGGGTGTCAGGGCTCAGGAGGTGTGTGACAGATCCGCCTCGAGACGTGGGTGAGCTCCAACTAGATGATCTTTATCCTGTTGGGTTGAGGATAATGCTGCGGCTTGAGCGTGATGCGTGCGGCGGCGGAGGTCGGCAGGGACTGCGGTGAGGGCCGAACTGCGAGGTCGACTATCGTGCGTCTGATGACGGTGGTTTATGTCGTGGACGGCACGAAGATCCAGAATCTGGAGGACTTCTGGCGGGTCATGGGCGAATCGGTGAACGGCCCTGGCGGGTACTTCGGCCGGAACGTCGACGCTTTCACGGATTGCCTGCGTGGCGGATTTGGAACGCCCGATGACGATGACTTCGTGGTCGAGTGGCGTGATCACGAACTGTGCCGGCGATGCCTGGGGTTTGCCGAGACGGTGCGGCAGTTGGAGTTGAGACTGGCGCGCTGTCATCCGACGAACCGGCCATCGGTCCGAGCGAAGCTCGAAGCCGCTCGTGCAGAACATGGCCCCACGGTCTTCGATTGGCTCATTGAGATCTTCGAGCAGGAACAACCCGGCAAGCTCCGCCTGTGTTGACGGTCATCGTGTTGCGGTGGCCTTGATTGCCGGAGGCGACGGTGCAGAACCGCCGGAGCTGCGGAGCTACCTGGGCCCCTCTGGCTTGCGGGCTTTGAACCGGGCGATGGGGGATCCTTGCCCCGGCGGCCAGCAACTTCACACAGGTCCTGAGAACGATCTGTCCCGCTGGTCATGAGACCTGACACCTCGCGCTCCGGGGCGGATGAGAAGTTCCTTAAGTCTTCAAGGGGCCCGTCCCGCGGTCGTCGGCGGCCGCCCACCTCGGCGCGTCGGGCATGCGGCCTGTTTCGTCCGGTCCCGTCTCGCAGCCCGGCCGCCGCCGCCCAACTCTTACAGTTGGTGCCCTGAGCTTCAGTAGTGGATCGGAGGCTTACCAGGTGGTCGGCAGAGATGACCCCCGACCGGGATGGATTAGTCGGCTCGTCACGGAGTTGAGCACGCTTCTGCAGGAAGAGATTACGCTTGCGGAGCCTTTGGATAAGTGTTTGCTGGACGACGAGGGGTTCTCGTTCTCCTGCCCCATCCGTAGCTCGCCCCCGCAAGGCAACGGCTTCCAGTTTTGCTGGGAAGGAGTGCTGGGGATGGAGCTCATCAACGGGAAGCCTCACACCAGCGTTTCGCTCTTCCTCTACAGCAGGAACCGGCGACTCGGGATGATGGACCATATGCATGGCAGCGTTTTGGAGATCGAGTACAAGGGTTCGCTGGAACATGGCGGGCGATGGGGAACTCCCACATGGCTCCCGGACGAGTTCGGTGAGTACCTCGCGTACGACTCGTACAGCGATCGGTGAACGAGGACCAAGCGTGGCCCGGGTCAGGGGATGGATGAGGACGGTCTGGACAGTGCCGATCTTGCTTGTAAGCAGGTAGTCCGCGGCTCAGCCCTACGATCGTCACAGCTTGGCTGAGGTGGACTGCGTGGTTGGGGGCGATCGCTGCCACGCGGCTTCCGGTGCTCGGGCCGTGGCCGGCTTTGCGCTCCGCCCTGGGGCTGGTCGCCGCCTTGGTCTTGATCGTCAGACCCCTCCTGGCCTACCTGTCCACGCGTGGAACGGACCTGACGACCGGCGAGTGGTGCTTCATCGGCTGGATGGACCCGCGCGGCATAGTCGCAGCCGCCACCGCCTCGACATTCTCCGTCCAACTCGCCGCGCAGGGGATCGGCGGCGCCGCCAAGATCCTGCCCGTCGCCTTCCTGGTGATCGTCGCAACGGTGACCTTGTACGGCCTGACCGCGACCCCGGTGGCCCGCCGGCTGCACGTCGTCCGCGCCGCGAGTTGAAGCAGGAGATCCCGGAGCGTCGCGCACACGTGCGGTATGTGCCGTCGAGGACGTCCACAACCCAGACCCGGCACGGGTGCCGTGCCATCAGCGTGCCATTAGGGGTGGTCAGTGAGGGTGACGGCCGAGTTTCGCCATCATTCCCAAGCTGACAGGGCGGGTTCGATTTCCGTCACCGCTCCACAGTCCCCAGGTCACGGTGCTGCGGTGCGTTCAGGGGGTGGCTGGTTTGCGGGCGGTGAGTAGGCGGGTCGGGACCCACGGACTGCCCCACCACACGCGCCAGCCGAGGCCGCGCACGCGAATGTCCTGGGCGTTCAGCCGGGCCAGCACCGCGGCGTACTCGCGGGGGGTCCGCGCCAGGTCGGCGATCAGCAGGCGGCCGCCCGGCCGCAGCACCCGGTACGCCTCGGTGATCGCTTGGGCGCGGGCGTCCGCGCTGAAGATGGTGTGCACCGTCAGGCTGGACACGACCAGGTCGAAGCTTCCCTCCGCGTACGGGAGTTTGCGCAGGTCACCTCCTTGCACATGGACGCGGTCGGCGACCCCCTCGGCCTGGGCGTTGCGCAGGGTCGCCGCCGGGGTGTTACCGGACTGGTGCAGTCCGCGCCACAGGTCCACGCCGACCGCCCGGCCCTGCGGGAGGCGCCGGGCTGCGGCCAGCAGGACGGCGCCGCGTCCGCAGCCGAGGTCGAGCAGCCGTTCGTCGCCACGCAGGTTGAGCTCGTCCAGCACGTCCCGCCAGACCAGGAACTTGCCGCGGAGGGTGGCGTGCAGGCTCAAGGCCAGGCATCCCGCCAGCAGCGTGCCGGAGACCAGCGCGGGCAGCGCGGCGGCCAGATCGGCGGTGACCGCCATCACCAGCCCGGTCACCCAGAACCCCAACACCACCAAGCCCACGAAGCCGAATCCGTAGGGCGCATCCATCCCGTACCGCGCGCCAGGCATACCCGCCACTTTGCCACGAACCGGCCGCTCGGGGGGTGGCTACAAAGCACTGGTCCACCGCCGATCAGATCGCCGCCGAGTACCCGACATCGCGGTGACGCCGACCCGGTCTTCATCCGCGACGGCGACGTGCGGACGAGCGCCGGGCTGAGAAGCGGTCGCGGAGCCGCGCGTACTCGTACACCTGGATGCCGAGGCGGTGGGCCTCCAGCACCTGCTCGCGTGAGGCGAACGCGCGGGTATGCCCGTAGTGGTCGACATTGCCCGACAAGTAAGTCAGGATGCCGAGGTCGTGGGCCTCCCTGATCTCCCTCGCGGAGGGTGTGAAGGCCTGCGACTCTCAGTTGGGACTGCTTTCGCGGCCGTTATTTCTCAGCACTCGCTGTGCGCCCAACCACCGTTGCGGCAACCAATCGTGCGCGAAGCCGGGCTCCCCAGCCCCCGCAGGCTGAGGTCATGCCTGCGCGAAGCTCTCTGTCACGCCCCCCGGGGCCTGGCCGTCTCGTGGGACTTAAACGGTTAGATAAATGGCGGCGTATGGTCTGGCGGGGAGGGGTATTCGTGGCGGACGTGCAGGCGACGGTGTGGGGAGATGGTGCGGTCTCAGCGGTCTTCGTTCACGGGATCTTCAGTTGGGGCGCCGACGAGGTGTACGGCTTCGGCAATCAGCGGCCGCTGGAGGATGAGTTCCGGCTGGTCATGATGGATCGGCGCGGTCACGGGGCGAGCCCGGACATCGAGGGCAGCGACTATGAGGTGGACGCGGACGACATCACCGCCCTGCTCGGGGACGGGGCCCATCTGGTGGCCCATTCCTATGGCGGTGCGGGTGCGATGCTGGCCGCCGCGCGCCGCCCTGACCTGGTGCGGTCGCTGACGTTGATCCAACCCGGCACCCTGCGTCCCGCGGCCGGGCATCCGGTGGTGGACGAGGCACTGGAACGCGCTCGCGCCAGCACTGCGGGGCTGCCACCGGAGATGACCCCGGAGGAGTACCTGCGGGCGGCCACCGAGGGCATCGGGATGCTCGTGCCGGAGGCCACGCCGGAACGCCTGCGGGCGGTGCGCGCCGCGATGCGCGAGCGGCCTTGCTGGGACGCCGACATCCCGCTGGACCGGCTCGCCGCCGCGCCGTGGCCCAAGCTGGTGATCTCGGGTACCTGGGAGGACGCCCCCGAGCTCTACCGCCGGTATGCGGGCGAGCCGCTGATCGCCGCCGCGGAGTTCATCTCCAACCGGATCGGCGCCCGGTACCTGAAGGTGCCCGGCTACTACCCGCAGGTACAACAGCCCAGCACGGTCAACGACGCACTGCGCGACCTTTGGCGGTGCGGGCCGGGGTGAGAGGACGGTCGTTGCCTGCGGAGCCTCACAACGCCACCTTCTTCACCTGCGGAAACTCCTCCGTCGTCGCCGTGGGCGAAAGTGTGAGAGGTTTCCACGCCCGGAGCGCGATGAGTTCTGGTGGGACCGGCGGTCTGAGTGTGTGAATGGTCGGCCACTGAGCACGAGCGACCCGAGCGGTGGACGCTGAGAACGTCCCGGCGCGGAAGAAGCACATGGAGGCACCGGATGCGCAAGTTGATTCTGTCTTTCTACATCTCACTCGACGGCAAGAGCGCTGACGGGGACAACAGGATCAGGGACGTCATGACGAGCATCGACGACCCCGAGCAGGAGAAGTACTTCGTCAGCCGGCTGTGGGAGGCCGGGGCCTTCCTCATGGGCCGCACCACCTACGAGATCATGGCCGGATACTGGCCCGGCTCCGACCACCCCTCCGCCCAGGCCATGAACGAGATTCCCAAGGTCGTGTTCTCCCGCACCCTGGAGTCGGCCGACGACTGGCCCGAGACCCGGATCGCCGGCGGTGACACGGCGGAAGAGATCGCCAAGCTCAAGGCCGAGCCCGGCAAGGATCTCGTCGCCGCCGGCGGCACCGCGTTCCTGCACTCCCTGATCAAACTCGGCGTGGTCGACGAGTACCGGCTGTGGGTGCTGCCCGCCGCCACCGGCAAGGGCGCTCCGCTGTTCCCCCAGCTGGAGCGGCCCGCGAACCTGCGCCTGCTGAAGAGCACGCCCTTCCCGTCCGGCACCCTCGAACTGGCGTACGCGGCAGCCGACAAGTAGGGCCCAGCAGGCGACGCTCAGTCACCTCATAGGGGTTGCATCCTGTACCTGGATACAGGCTTACCGTCGAGGTGTGGCCCCCGCCAGGGCAGCAATCACCGTGATGAGGGAGCTGGGATGCTCGATTCTGAAGTGCCGATCGTGTGCACACTGTCGCCGAACAAGATGGTGGATCGGCTGGCAGAGTTCGAGTCGCTGTTCGCCGAGTCACTGACCGGTGTGGAACGTGAGCCGCTGCGGTTGTGCCTGATGTTCGACGCCGACCAGGCGCGCGAGGCGCAACTCCGCGAAGTGTTCGAGGCCGAACAGCAGTGCTGTGCGTTCCTGGGGTTCGCGTTCGAGCGCACTGGAGCTGGTCTGAGGGTGGAGGTGACCGCGCCGCCGGAGGCGGGGCCGACGCTGGACGGGATGCAGGCCTTGGCCGAGCGCACCGCCCCGCCGGAAGTCGTGGCAGTGGGCTGGACGGGATGAGCGGTCAGTACGAGGGACTGCGATCCGGCCAGGTCGCCGAGGCGGCCGGGGTGAACCTGCAGACCCTGCGCTACTACGAGCGGCGCGGCCTGATGGCCGAGCCCGAGCGGACCTTGGGCGGGCATCGGCTCTATCCCGCCGAGGCGGTCACGGTCCTGCGGGTGATCAAGACTGCGCAACGGCTCGGATTCAGCCTGGACGAGGTCGCCGAATTGTTGGAGGCGGCCCAGCACCGGCACGGGCGACGCGACGGCGGCTTGAGGGAGCGGGCACGGCTCAAGGTGATCGAGGTCGAGGAGCGTATGGCCGACCTTGAGGTCATCCGTTCGGCTCTGCACGAAGCGATCAATGCTGGGTGCGACGACCTGATGACGTGCGCCGACCAGCCATGCTGCCCGTTGCCGTTCGCGGAACTCGTCCGGCCCGGGCCCGAAGGGGATCGCCCGTGAAGTCCGAGTTCAGGACAGCCGCCTGAGTGGTGGCGCAGTTCAGGAGCTGGACGCCGTCCGGGGGTCGATCGTGGTCGACTCGAACGGGTGCGGCCAGGGGGCGCCGAGGGCCGTCCACCATTTCAAATAAGGCACGCCCAGCACCGACGGTTGAGCGCCCTCGTCGCTCCAGGTCTCCGACACCTCGTCGAGGGCGGACGGCTCCGCGCCGAACAGCGCGGCCGCAGCCCGCCGGCTCTCCGCCGTGTCGTTGTCAGGGAGGCCATCGCCCTCCTCATCGATCGAGGCGACGTGCACGGCCGCGCCGTCGGGGCCGAGAACCTCGTTGATCACGCCGTGTTCGTCGAAATCGGAGGCCGCGATCGCCCGCACACCCCACTCCGGCAGCAGGTCTCCCACCACCGATGACAATGTCACGCCGAAGTCGGAGAAAACGAAAACCCTCGACCCTTGAGCGGCGACGTCGACGGCCGACTGGTGGGCGGCCGCGAGCGCTAGCGCGAATTCCTCGGAGTCCCGCCCGTCCTTCAGGTCGATAACGGCCCAGCCGCTGAATGATGACACCGTTTGACAATATCAATTCCCGGCTGCGGTAGTGCGGAGTGTGCACTTCCTGAGCCGCCGGCGCGGGTTCGATTGCTCGGGGCCGCGCGCCTGAGGTGGAGGCAGCCGGGCCGCCGAAGGAGCGGGCACGGGTAGTTCCTTGACGAATAATTCCTCAGCGAACTACATTGAGACCCCTGTCCACACTCGTCCATCGGCGGACGTGCGGGCGGCCGACGTAGGCGATCTCTGATGGGAGAAGTCTCATGCCCGACCCCCTGACTCCGCGCGAGGTCTTTCTGAGGCTGGTGCACGGCGTCTGCGAAGAACGCTGGGAAGACGTGATCGAGCTCTACGCCGAGCAGACTCACGTAGAGCACCCTTTCCATCCGCTCGCGGCGCCCCCGCTGCGATCGCCTGAAGAGTTGCGTGCGCACTTTGGGATCGGCGTGCCACCTGGCACCTACAAAGGGCATGCGCTTCGCCGTCGTCCGGCCGGAATCAATGTTCACGAGACCGCAGATCCCGAGGTCATCGTGGCCGAGTTCCGGTACGAGGGCACTGTGGTGGAGACCGGTCAGCCCTTCATCATTCCGGCGGTCTTCGTCATGCGGGTCCGCGACGGAAAGATCATCGAATCCCGTGATTACCTGGACCACCTGCGTTCTGCCCGAGCACGTGGTCAGTTGGGTGATGTCCTCGCCGCCGTCAGGGAGCACCACGGAACGCCGGAGTGAGGGACGTGATCCCCGAACTCGCGGCTTGATCATTCGCAGGGCGAGTGGCGCCGGACACACGCCTCGCCGCCGGGCCGCCGGACTCATACGGGCAGAGAGCCTGGAGTGGCCGTCGCGCCCAGGACCTTCGCGGAGGGGCTGGGGCGTCACACTGTTCCCCAAGGTGAGACCGCTGTCGTTTCCGTCCAAGACGGCCGCCGCGGTCACGAACTAGCGTGGCCCCAGCGACTCATCCGAACATGAGGAGACAACACAATGCGTGACCTGGTCTACACCGGTTTCATGTCGCTCGACGGCGTCGTGGACTCGCCTGGCGGCGGGCCGGGGGAGGAGCACCGCAGCGGCGGATGGGTGTTCAAGGACCTCGAGTTCGTCCCGGAAGCCTGGTCGTTGAAGGGCGAGGAGCTCGCCGACACGACGGCGCTGATGTTCGGCCGCCGCAGCTACGAGGCGTTCGCGCAGGTCTGGCCCGGCTCGGAGGACCACGCCGACTACAAGGAACTGCCCAAGTACGTGGTGTCGACCACGCTGGCCGATGACGCCCTCGTCGACGGGTGGGGCCCGACGACGATCCTGCGCTCGACCGAGGACGTCGCCGCGCTCAAGGAGGGCGAAGGGGGCGCGATCTTCATCCACGGGAGCGCGGAGCTGGCCCGGCGGCTGTCGGACGCGGGTCTGGTCGACCAGTACAACCTGCTCGTCTTCCCCGTGCTGCTCGGTGCCGGGAAGAGCCTGTTCGGCCGGGCCGACCGCGACAAGCAGATGCTGGTGCTGCGGGAGTCGGAGAGCTACTCGAACGGGATCCTGAAGCTCGTCTACGACGTCAAGCGCTGATCCAGGTCAAGGGCGATCGCGCCGCCGGCGCCCTCGCGCAGCTGCCCGGCGGTGCGTCCGACGTAGGAGCGCAGCGCCCGGGCCAGGTGCGACTCGTCGAAGTAGCCGAGCTTGGTGACGACGTCGGCGACCGGTTCGCCGAGCGCCAGCAGCTCCGCAGCCCTGCGGGCCCGTTCGATCTGCCGGACGCCGCCCCGCGTCAGCCCGGTCACGGCGCGGAATCGGCGTTCGACCGTTCGCCCCGAGACGGCCGGGCGGTGACCCCGCAGCACCTCGGCGACGAGCGGGTCACGGACCACGACCCCGGCCCGGACGAGACGTCCGACGAGGTTCTCGGCGTCGTCGGGTCCGGGCGTCTCCCAGCGCCCGCCGTCCAGCCGGAACGTCCGGCGCGTGGTGTCGGGGAGCTCGATGCCGCCGTTGACCAGCGTCGACGTGGGGACGGCCCGCAACGAGGTGCCCACGGCGAACTCGATGCCAGTGAAGGCCGCGCCTTCTGGCACGGGCGCCGTGCCGGTCCGGGTCCCGGGACCGGTGATCGCCGTGTACGCCCGGCCGTCCTGCTCCCAGAACACCAGGCCCCAGCGCACCCCCGCGACTGACGTCATCGTCTGGACCTGCTCATTCACGCAGGTCCAGACGGTGTCGATCCACGGCGAGTCGGACCGGCGCGTCTCAAAGCGCAGCTTCACGGGCGCAGCATACGTCGCGTCGGCAGTTCGATCTCCGCCACCCGCTCCCCACGACAACGGCCGGCGTCAGCGACGAATCGCTGACGCTGGCCGCTCTCGTTCCTCGCCCACCGGGCCCCGCTACGTGCCCGAATTCTTCCCCTCACGCCGTGCCCGTTCTGGGGCTGCTCGCTTGGGCCTCCTGCGACAGGCTCTCCAAGCGCGTCCGAGGTCATCTGCACGCTTTCGCGAAGCAATGGACCACGCCGCAGGGGTGCGGAGATCGAGCAAGCGCGGACGGTCTCCTGCGACCTGTAGCACGAACGCGCAGGTTTATTCGCAAACCAGGAGGGCGTATGTCCGAAAGTGAGGAAGTGCAACAGGCGCGACTGGCGCGCCTCGACGAGAGTGACCGGATTTACCGGGAGGTCCTGGCATCGCCAGAGGGCTCCGAGGCGGCGGCCATCGAGGCTTCCGAGGCCATCCTTCCGGAGAACTGAGTCGCGGTCTTCTCGGCCGTAAAGTCGGCGGCCCTCCCCCAAGGGGGGCCGCTCGTCGACACTGACCAGAGCCCCGTCCCGCCTGAGCAGACGCACTGCTCTTGCGGGCGGGGTTCTTTCGTTCGCTGCCCGTCATGCCCGCTACGTACCTGAACGCATGGGCTCCCGCGGCCGGGAAGTCGTGGACGGGATCGCGCGTCGGCCTTCAGGTCCGGGGCGAAAACGTGAGAGCCCGGCGGGACCGGGCTCTCGTGTTGCGGTCATCCGGGTGGCGCGGCGACGGAGTCGTCGTGGCGCCACCAGAACAGGTAGGGCGGGATCACTCCTGCCTTGTCGGTGCCTTCGCCTTCTGTGCGGCCTCGGCCTCGGCCGCCTCCGCGTCCAGCCGTGCAGTGATGGCGGACGTGGAGGTGACGATTCCGAAGGCCGCCCACTGGATGGCATCCGGGATCACCGTCGCGACGCCGAACAGACTGAGGAGGACGGGCGCCAGGGCCACGGCCACCATCGGCTGGAGAGCCGGGGCCGTCGCGGCCCAGACCCCCATGCCGCCACGGGTCAGGTAGATGCCTGCCCGCGTCTGCATGACGGCGGCGAGAGCCGTTGCGAACAGCCCCGCGCCCAGCATCGCGACGAGTTCGGTGGGACCCCATGTCCAGGTCCCGACCGGAGTCCCGAGGTACTCGGCCAACGGGAAGCACACCGGGATGACGACCAGCATGCAGATGACGTTGGCCTGTGCGACACCCTGGTCGCGCTTGTCGCCGAGCAGTTTGGCCTGGCTCGGCAGGTTGAAGGGATGCGTCGCCGCGGCGAGTGCGGCACCGATCCCCAGATAGCTGACGCTCTGTACGCCGATCAGGGCGCCGGTCGAGATCAGTACGGCGAGGAAGATCGGGACACGAAGGGCCCGACCCGTCCACGTGGTCTTGGGAAGCCCCGCGAGGAGGCTTCCGAGGGCGGTGATGCTGGCGTAGGGGCCCGCACCGATGTGGGCGAACGCGATCGGCCCGCCGATCTTCATCAGCGAGCTGGTCAGCGCGTGCTGGAGCATGCCCCTCCGCTGACGCGGAGTCAGCCTGCGCGGGTCCAGCCCCTGGACGCCGTCTCGCGCGAGCGCGATGGCGACGAGGATGCCGCCGCCGAAGACGGTCATCCCCATCGTCCCCTGGAGAGGGGCCGACAGCACCCGGGTGAACACGAAGCCCACCCCGACGATCACGACCGAGCCCACCATCAGGAAAGCACCCTTCCGGGGACCGGCAAGGGTGGGCAATTTGGTCCTTCTCATTTGATTCTCCTGGTCCTGGCCTAGCCGGGACAGTCCATGGCCGAGCGAGGCCATGGACTTCCTGGTCGAGAGTCCATGGCCGCTTGGGCCACTTTCTCCCTACAGTCCCCGGCAGACCAAGATCAGCAATGTTCGCCGGGTGGACTTCTGAACGCGCGCCCTCGCTGCTCCGTCCCCTCGTGACAGGGACGGACGCCGGGCAAAGGGGAGGATCACCGTGCGGTCATACTCGATCCATGGGAAAGAGTTATGAGCGGATAGACGGCAGGCTGCGCACCTTCATCGAGTCGCAGCACATCTTCTTCACCGCGACGGCGCCGCTGGCCGGCGACGGCACCGTCAACCTTTCGCCCAAGGGGCTCGACGGCTCGTTCGCCGTGCTCGACGAACTCACCGTGGCCTACCTCGATTTCGCCGGCAGCAACGCCGAGACCATCGCCCATCTGCGCGAGAACGGCCGCATCACCCTGATGTGGTGCGCCTTCGACGGCCCGCCCAACATCGTGCGCGTGCACGGCCGCGGGGAGCCGGTCTTCCGCGACGACGCGCGCTGGGCCGAGCTGATGGGCCACTTCCCCGACATCGACCCGACCCTGCACGGCCTGCGAGCGATCATCGTCGTGACCGCCGAGAAGATCCGTGATACCTGCGGATACGGCGTCCCGTTCATGACCTACGAACAGGACCGCCCGCTGCACGCATCGCGTTTCGCGCGCGAGACCGACGAGTCGCTCGACGCTTACTTCCAGAAGAAGGCGCACATCGCGGCCAGCATCGACGGGCTGCCAGGGCTGCCCCTGCCGCTGCCACCGCTTCCCTCGGTCGAGTAGGACGGAGCCGGACGGTCTCCCGGCGATCGCGATGTACACCGAACACCCCGGCGCACGCCCGCGCTGAGCGTGGTGGCCGGGCTTAACGACGAAATGTCCCGGCAGGAGGCGCGAAGCCTCTCCGCCGGGACACCCGGTACGCCCGGTCCGCGGTGATCACGGACCGGAATGGACCATGGGACTACTGGTCCTCAGAGGTCCTCCCGCTGGTCAGGAGACCAGCGAGAGAGCGACGATGACCGCGCCGATGGACAGGAGGATGACCCACCCGTCCTTCTTCACGATCCGACCTGCCGCACCTCCCGCAAGGGCGGCGAGCACGAGCGGGACGAAGGGGATCCCCGTGACCCAGAAGATCGCGGTGGCCGCGACGGCCGGGGCGATGGCCCGCGTGTTCCTCTTGCCCTTCTCGTTCTTCTTCACGCCGTCGCCTGCCAGGAAGCCCAGCAGGACAAGGACGATGAGTGCAACGTTCATGGCGGACTCTTTCGGTTGCAGTTACGCCTCGAAGGCGTCTTCCTTGACGCACGCCCCTAGGACGTGCGTTGGGGAAGACCGTCAGGTTTTCGGCGGTGACGGCAACTGTGACGACCAAACCGGAGGTGAAGTCGCCGGTGGCCGCGCGCCGTCGGGCCAGGGGCTGCGGGGCGCCCTCGCTCCGGCCGGCCGGGCACCACCTGGTCGATTTCGAGAACTGTGAAAGAACTAGCGGCGCTGGACCACGCGCCTTGCAGGCGCGTCGGCCACTGCGGCGACGGGTCGTGGTGAGCCGGAGATCAGGCGGCGCGGGTTCCCGAGGCGACGAAGAGCGGGATGGCGACGAACAGGCGGTCGTCGCGTGCCCTGGCGACCTGGGCGTCGAACCAGGTGCCTTCCCCTCCGATGCCGGCGAGCGCCGGCAGGCACGAGGCGTCCGTCCACACGATCGTGTGGACGGCGACGGTGACGTCGGTGAACCCGTGGTCGAGCAGGAGGTTCCGGTAGCGGCGGGCGACCCGCGGGTTCGGCATGGCGTCGGCGCGGGCGTGGACGAGTGAGCGGGTGAGCTCGGGGTCGTCGGAGTCGATGACGAACGTGTCCCAGTCCTGGCCGACGAGCACCGCGCGGCCGCCGGGGGCCAGCACCCGGCGGGCCTCGGCGACGGCCTGCTCGGGCTCGGCGAGGACGTGCAGGACCTTGTCGGTGCGGTAGCCGGTGACGGAGCCGTCGTCCAGAGGCAGCGCGGTGGCGTCGGCGACGTGGAACTCGCTCCCCGGCCACCGTTCGGCGGCGACCTCGACCATGGCGGGGTCCAGGTCGACGCCGATGGCCCGCGCCCCGCGGGCGGCCAGCTCCCCGACGGCGCGGCCACTGCCGCAGCCGACGTCGACCACGGTGGCGCCCAGCCCATCGTAGGTGAGTTCTCGCAGGTCACGAGCCTGGGGAAGATCGTCGAAGGCGTCGAGGACGGTGAGCAGCTTGGACATGGCCGCCAGTGTGCGACTTAATGTCGACATGAAGTCAATCGGCGAGGTGGCGGCGCAGTTCGGGCTGCCGACGCACGTGCTGCGGTACTGGGAGGCCGAAGGTCTGCTGGCGCCGGCCCGCGCAGGGGACCGTCGCCGTTACACCGACGCCGACGTGCACCGGGTGGCGGCGATCCTGATCTCGAAGGAGGCGGGATTCGAACTCGCGGACATCCGGGCGATGCTGGCCGCCCGGTCCACGTCGGAGCGCCACGAGGTGACGGTCCGGCACCGCGAGAGGCTGCTGGTCCGGATCGCCCGGGCGCAGGCCGCACTCGACATGATCGAGGGTGAGTGCCCGCATGACGACATCATGACGTGCCCGCGCTTCCAGGGACTCCTGGCTGATCGACTGCGGTCGTCGAACGCGCCGGCATAGTCGGTCGCCGGCGTCCGAGCGGATGACCCGCGGCGCCGTTCGCACGGCGGAAAAGCAGGAAGCTCCTGGCGGCCAGGGTGTGCGCACACCCCGGCCGCCAGGAGCTTCCGGTGATCACCTGGTGCGGGCCGTGTTCGGCCTGTGAATCAGCCCGCGTGATCGGCGTTCCTCACCATGGCGCCGGCTCGGTCGCCCGGGCCGGCCCCGGGGCAGTGGTCGCCCACTGCCGGCGAACGGAGCGGCGGCTCATGGTGAGGTCCTGCGTGGCAGGATCAGCCGCCGTACTTGTACTTGTAGGCGCCGTTCTTGTAGCCGCGGATGATGACGTACGGCTTGTAGGTGTAGCCGTTGCCCGTGTAACGGAACGCGCCCTGGGCGTAGGACGTCGCGTAGGCCCAGTTGCTGGGGTGGGTGACCTTCTTCAGGACCCAGCCCTTCCACACCCACTTGTACTTGTTGTAGGTGTAGGCCTTGAAGTTGGCGCGGTAACGGGTGACCGTGTAGCCGTTGTAGCACCAGGTGAGGCGGTTGGTCACCGCGATGATCCACTTGCCGTTGGAGGCCTTCCGGCCACGGGTGCGCTGGTAGTAGCGGCAGTACTCGGCGGCCTGGACCGAGGCCTTCTCCTTGGCGGTCAGCGGCTGACCGGAGGTCTGGGCCTCGGAGATGAGGTCCTTCTTGGAGAGTGCCCCCTGGCTGGTGGTGGTCACCTCCTTACCGAGCCTGTCGGCGGGCTTGGTCTCCGCCTGCGCGGCCGGACCCGCGGCGAGGACTCCGGCGGCCAGGGCGCCGGAGAGGACGGTCACGATGGCGACACGCCGCATGTATTCCTCCATGCTTGGGAATGGGGGGAGCGTGCAAGGTACCGCAGTCTGGGACTGCCGGGTGCCGTTGCACCTTTCTCGCCATATGTGATGTCTGCGACGGCCGTTTGGTTCCGGGGTGAACCAGAACAATCCCGGCAGTTTTTTTCGCGCCGATCTCCAGCAGCGGCAGGGGGCGACGCGGCGCCGTTCCGTCGGGAGTCAGGCCGTGGCCTTGCGGGTCACGACCACGACGTAACGGCACTCTCCGGTGCCGTCGTTGACGAACGCGCGTGCCTGGGGCTCGCCGAGTTCGAACGTGTCGCCCGCGGTGAGGACGTGCGTGGCCGCCTCCTCGACGAGGCTCAGCCTGCCGGCCAGCACCCAGACGAGCTGGGCGATGAAGGCGTAGGACGCCGCCGGCATGGGCACCCGGGCGCCCACGGGCAGCACGATCTCGGTGACGTCGGCCGGGAAACCCGGCCCCGAGATCTGCCGTCGCAGGTAACCCGACCCGGGGTCGGTCCAGTCGGGGATGTCGGCCGCGCGCCGCACGTGGCCGGGCGTGGAGCCGTCCGCCGGTGACAGCATCTCGGTCATGCTCAGTTCCAGGGCGGCGGACAGCCTGCCGAGGAGGGCGGCGGTCGGGCTGCTCTGACCGCGCTCGACCTTGCTGATCATCGCTCGGGACACCCCCGAGGCGTCGGCGAGCCGGGCCAGCGACCAGCCGCGCCGTGCGCGCTCCGCCTTGATGCGCTGTCCGAGGACGTTCGGACCGTCCATCAAAGTGGACACGGCGTCGCCTCCGGGCCGGCTCCGGCGTCGAGGCGAAGCTCCATGTAGACGCTGTTGGGGTCGTGCACGTAGTCGGCGAACGGCTCGCACTGGGTGAATCCGTGCCGCGCGTAGAGCCGCCGGGCCGGGGCGAAGAAATCCTGGCTTCCCGTCTCCAGCAGGACCCGCCGGTGACCGCGCTCGGCGGCGACGGCCAGAAGGTGCCGGAGGATGGCCGATCCGATGCCCGCCCCCCGCGCGGCCACCGCGGTGCGCATGGACTTGAGCTCGGCGTCGCCGCCGCCGAGGTCTTTGAGCGCGCCGCATCCGCGCAGCTCCGGCCCCTCCCAAGCCGACCAGAACGCGACCGCGGGGTCGCGCAGTTCCTCCAGGTCCAGCGCGTGGATCGATTCGGGCGGCGACGTCGCGTGCATGTCGGCCAGGTGCTCCTCCAGCAGCCGGCGGACCTCCGGCCGGCTCAGGTCGTCGAGCTCGAAGCGCACCATCGTCCAGCCTCCGCATCACCCGATCCGCCCGCGTCCATCATAGTGGACGTCTGTCCACTCTCCACGAGTTAAGGCAGAGGCCGCGACGTCGCCCGTGGCTGGTGTGGACGGTTTCAGAGGTGCTTAGGGGGATAGGGAGCGAACGTGTAGTCGTGCCTGGGGGAGGGCGTTATGAGCATGCCGCACAGGGCGGTCCATCGACTGGAGAACGCGGAGGCGCTGGACAAGGTCGCCGAACCGGTCAGTTCCGTGGTCCAGCGGGCGGTCCAGCCGCGCCTCGTCCGCAATCTGCTCAGCGGGACCAATACGGGGCACCCGCTGCACCCGGTGCTGACGGACGTGGTGATCGGCGCGTGGAGCATGGCCGGGCTGCTGGACGTCGCCGGGGGACCCGACGCCGAACCGGCCGCCGACCTGCTGACGGCGGCAGGCGTGGTCGCGGCCGTGCCCACCGCCCTGAGCGGGCTCAACGACTGGGCCGACACCCTGGGGGCGGAGCGGCGGGTGGGGCTCGTCCACGCCGGCGCCAACACGGTGGCGCTCGCGCTGTACGCGGCGTCCCTCGGCGCGCGCTCCCGCAAGGCCAAGGCACTGCGGTTCGCCGGCATGGCGGCGATGGGGATCAGCGCCTACCTCGGCGGTCACCTGACCTTCACCCGGGGCGTCAACGTCAACCGCACCGCGTGGCAGCAGGGCCCGGAAGAGTGGACTCCGGTGCTGGCCGCATCCGAGCTGGCCGAGGGCGAGCACCGCACGGCCGACGCGGACGGCGTCCGGGTCCTGCTCTACCGGACGGCCACGAAGCTGCACGCCATCGCCGCCACCTGCAGCCACCTGGGCGGCCCGCTGGGCGAGGGGACGATCGAGAACGGCTGCGTCACCTGCCCGTGGCACGGCAGCACGTTCCGCCTCGACGACGGCGGCATCGAACGCGGCCCGGCCAGCGCGCCGCAGCCGTCCTACGAGGCGCGCGTCCAGAACGGACGCATCGAGGTCCGCGTCCCGCCGCCGGGCGGCCAGTCCGACATGGCCGGCGAGGGCGCCCACCACCGAAAGACCCGCCACCTCCCCACGCGAACCCCCGCCTCATAACCCGCCCCAGCGCGGTGGGCGGAGAAGCGACGCGGCGGGTCGTCCGCACGAGGAGAGACGACCCGCCACGCCGCAATCACTCCTGGGGGCCTCGGCCAGGGAGAGACTGTTGCCGTCAGGGTCCACGACCACCACGTCTGGCCCGTCCTTGGGGGCGGAAGTCATCGGGCGAGGGGCTCGCCTCCGGGCGGCGGCTACTCGGCCGGTGTGCGGGGGGTGAGGAATCCGGTGAGGGCTTGGTGGTTGCGCTGGAGGCTCTCGATGCGGGCGTTCAGGGCCGCGATCTCGCGGTCGAGCACGTCGCGGATGCCCTCGCACCAGTCGAAGTCGGGCTGGTCGCTGCGGGTGCAGGGGAGCACCTGCCGGATCACCTCGGAGGACAGGCCCGCGTCCAGCAGCACGCGGATCTTCCGCACGGTCAGCACGGCGTCCTCGCCGTAGCGGCGGTAGCCGTTCGAGCCGCGCTCGGCCTGGAGCAGGCCCTGCTCCTCGTAGTACCGCAGAAGCCGCGGGCTGACCCCCGTCCGCCGGGACAACTCCCCGATCAGCATGTCACCGTCCTGGATTGACCTTCTCACCAGTGTGAGTGCCTAACGTCGCCCTGCAGGCGATCATTCCGCACGGCTGGAGAGGCCCATGTCCACGCTCGTCGTCCAACGCAATGGCCGCGAGGCGACCGCCGGCGAGCTCGCGCCGCTCGCCTTCGCCGGCTTCGCCCACTTCACCGCCCTGCAGGTGCGTGGCGGCAAGGTCCGGGGGCTCGACCTCCATCTGGAGCGGCTGCGGTCCGCCTCGATGGAGCTGTTCGGCGAAGCGATGCCGGACGAGCGAGTTCGCTCCCATCTGCGTGCGGCGGTGGAGGCGGGGCCCGCGGACGTCTCGCTGACGGCCACGATGTACTCGTCCCCGGGAGAGTTCACCGGGGGCGGAGAGCCGGTGGGGCCCGACGTCCTGGTCCGGACGGGGCCGCCCGCGTCGGGTCCGGACGGGCCGCTGGCGCTGGCGACGGTCGAGTACGACCGGTACCTGCCCGCCGTGAAACACGTCGGGGAGGTGGCCAAGACCCACCTCATGCGCCGGGCCGTCCAGGACGGCTTCGACGACGCCGCCTTCGTCGACCGCCGGGGGCGCCTCAGCGAGGCGACGATCTGGAACCTGGCCTTCTGGGACGGGGACGCCGTGGTGTGGCCGGAGGCCGAGATGCTGGTCGGGACCACCATGGGCATCGTCCGCCGGCAACTGGACCGCCTCGGCGTCCCCCAGCGCGTCCGGCAGGTCACCCCCGCCGACGTACCCGCTCTGGCCGGTGCCGTGGTCATGAACTCCTGGACCCCGGGAGTCGCGGTCCACCAGATCGGCGTGACCCGCGTCCCCGCGGCCCCACGCTTCCTGGACCTGCTCCACCGCGCCTACCAGGCCGAACCCCTCACCGATTTCTAGACGGGCTTCAGCCCAGGTGTCCGGTGAGGTCCGGATCCGCGGCCTTGGACCGGTGGTGACGGTGTCGCGCCGGGGACCATTCCGTTGCGTGTCCGAAATGAGACCTTTGTCGCGCATCAAGCTCCATTTGCCGGGGACAAATCGGCCCGAACGAACCAACGGCAGATACCCGAGGAGGACCCCCAATGCCTTGGCTGATGATCCTGGTGCTCCTACTGGCACTGATCCTGTTCGGCGTCGGCTTCACGCTCAAGATTCTCTGGGTGGTGGCCGCGATCGTCCTGATCCTGTGGCTGCTCGGCTTCGTGCTCCGCAGCGCCGGTCCGTCCGGCAAGCGCGGTCGCTGGTACCGCTGGTAACACCGTGAACGGCGCCGCCCCGTCCAGGCTCTGGACGGGGCGGCGCCGTTTCCGCGGCCGGTGATTCGCGCGATGTGGAGGAGGGGACGGGCGGCGGACACTGTGGCCCCCTGACATCGTGGAGGTCACCGTGCGTTTCTCCCTGCGGGTTCCCTGGCGGCGCGTCGCCGCCGCGGCGACGGGAGCGGGGCTGCTCGCCGCCCTGCTGTGCGCCTCGCCGCCCGCCCTGGCCGAGTCCTCCGGGCCCGTGGTCACCGTCCCGCCGCCGGGCGCCCACGGCTTCCCGTTCCTGGCGGCGGCCGAGGATCTCGGGTCGTTCGGGTACACCGAGAGCGAGTACTTCATCACCGGCACCGCCACCTCGTACGCCAAGTCCGGCCTGTGGACGTCGAACGGCCGGTGGGACGTGCGGGCGTCCGGGCAGGCCCCGTATCGGACGAGGCTCCTGGTCCGGCGCCCCTCCGACCCGGCGAAGTTCAACGGGACCGTCGTGGTCGAGTGGCTCAACGTCAGCGGCCAGATGGACCTGTCCCCGGACTACTGGTTCACGCGCGACGAACTGCTGCGCAAGGGATACGCGTGGGTCGGCGTCTCGGCCCAGGCGGTCGGCGTCAACGGCGGGCTCGGAGAGATCCACGGGCTCAAGGGGTGGGACCCGGCCCGTTACGGCAGCCTCGTGCACCCCGGGGACGCCTTCTCCTACGACATCTTCTCCCAGGCCGGGCGGGCGCTGCGAAGCCCCGACGGCCCCGACCCGCTCGGCGGGCTGGCGGTGCGGACGCTGCTGGCGGACGGGGAGTCGCAGTCCGCCGGGCTCATGACCACCTACGCCAACGCCGTCCAGCCGGTGTCGCGGGTCTACGACGGCTTCATGATCCACAGCAACGGCGCGGTCGGGGCCCCGATCAGCGGCGAGCTGTCCGACACCCTGTGGATGCCGAACCCGTCCCGCATCCGGACGGACCTGACCGTTCCGACGTTCGTGGTCCTGACCGAGACCGACGTCCCGCTGGCGGCGGCCGCGCGGCAGCCGGACACCGACCGGGTCGTGCACTGGGAGCTGGCCGGCACCTCGCACGGCGACCAGTGGGCCTACGACCTGGGTCAGCCGACGCTGCAGAAGTCGGCGGGGTCGGCCGCGCCGGACGCCGGCTGCGCCGCCGGATCGGCCCCGTTCAACGACGGGCCCGGGCACTACTCGATGAACGCGGCGCTGCGCGGTCTGGCCGCGTGGGCGCGCGGCGGGGCGCGGCCGGCCGCCGGGGCGCCGCTCGACACGGTGCTGCGCGACCCGCGCACCGGGCTGGCGACCGGGGGAGTCCGGCTGCCGGACGTCGCGGTGCCGACCCGGACGCTCACCGGAATGCGCGACACCGCGGGCAGCGGCGTCTTCTGTGGCCTGTACGGCGCCCGGGACCCGTGGAACGGCGGCGCCGACCCCTGGGACCGGCATGACGCGGGCGACCCGTCCGACCCGTCCCTTCCGCTGACGGCGGAGCCCGTGCTCAGCGTGCTGTACCCGACGCACGCCGACTACGTGGGCAAGGTCCGGGCGGCCGTGCAGGCGTCGGTGAACGCCGGCCACCTGCTGCCCGAGGACGCGACGGCGATCGTCGCGGCCGCGGAGGGCTCCGGCGTCGGCGGCTGACGCCCGCCGTCGCGGCCCCGTCCCGGGATCCGTCCGGGACGGGGCCGTCCGCACATCGGACGGGCCCGGTGGGGGAAGGGAGACGGTGGAGGTGGCGAATGCCCGGAAGGTACGGTTCGCAGTTCGGTCCTGACATCACGTTCCTCGGGGTGCCGCGCTGCACCTGGTCCGACCCGTCCACGTACGAGGACGCCGACGTGGTCATCCTCGGGGCGCCGTTCGACGGCGGCACGTCCCACCGGCCGGGGACCCGCTTCGGACCGCAGTACATCCGGCAGTCCTGCTACCTGCCCCACGACGGCTCGCGTCCGTCCCTGGCCCTGCGGGTGGACGGGCTCCGGGGCGACCTCACCGTCTACGACGCCGGCGATGTCGAGATGTACTCCGGGGACGCCGAGCGTTCCGTCCGATCACTCCAGGAGGCGGTGTACGCGATCGCCCGTACCGGAAAGATCCCGCTCGTCCTCGGCGGCGACCACACGATCGCGTGGCCCGACGCCGCCGGAGTGGCCGACCACCTCGGCGCCGGACGGGTCTCGATGGTGCACTTCGACGCGCACGCCGACACGGGCGACGTGAACCTCGGCTCGCTGGTCGGGCACGGGCAGCCGATGCGGCGGCTGATCGAGTCCGGGGCGGTGCGCGGCGACCGGTTCCTGCAGCTCGGCCTGCGCGGGTACTGGCCGGGCCCCGAGACGCTGGAGTGGATGGCCGCGCAGGGCATGCGCTCCTACGAGATGTCCGAGATCGTCGCCCGCGGCCTGGACGAGTGCCTGACGGAGGCGTTCGAGATCGCCACCGACGAGTGCGACGGGGTGTTCCTGTCGGTCGACATCGACGTGTGCGACCCGGGCCACGCTCCCGGCACCGGCACGCCCGAGCCCGGCGGGCTGACCGGGCGCGAGCTCCTGGACGCGGTCCGGCGCGTCACCTACGAGCTGCCGGTCGTCGGGGTCGACGTCGTGGAGGTCTCCCCGCCCTACGACAACGCCGACATCACCTCGGCCCTGGCCAACCGCGTCGTGCTGGAGGCGCTGTCGGGCATCGCGCGGCGCCGCCGCGACCGGCGCGACGGGACGCGGTGGGACCCACGCCGCCCCCTCCTCGACGGACGCTAGCGGCCCGGGGCGGCGTCAGCGGCGGGCGAGGAGCCGCTCCTCCGGCGCGGCCCTGTAGGGCAGCTTGTAGTAGGCGAAGACCTCGGGTTCGGCGTCGGCGAACAGCTCGCCGTTGATGTCGATCCCTGGAGCGCCCTTGACCTGCTTCTTGTCGTACGCGACGCGGAGGTGGTCCGGGCCCAGCGTGCATCCGGCCAGCGGCACGAACACCAGGCGCTGCCGGGTCGGCAGGCCGATCCGGACCGTGGCGAACGAGGGCTGGTCGGTGAGCGTGTCGACGTAGACGGCCTCCAGCGGCCCGATCTTGCTCCCGGACGGGTCGATCACGTTCCGCCCGCGCCATTGACGGATGTCCTCGATCTCGAACATGTCCTGTCCAACCATAGGTTCTCTGAGGTATTTACCCAGCTCACAGCGGATGAGTCGGGCTCACGGGCGACGGAAGGCGTGGGTCTCCCCGGGCCCGACGTAGGTGGCCCGGTCGCCGAGTCCACGACGCTCCAGCTCGCGCCGGAAGTCGTCCAGGGGCGACTTCATGACGGTGTAGTCGTTGTAGTGGACGGGCACCGCGGACGCCGGGCGGATCGTCTCGACGAGGTCCGCGCCCTGGGCGCCGTCCATGGTGACCACGAGCCCGCCGGGCAGCGTGGTGCCGCCCAGGTGGAGCACGGCCAGATCGATGTCGGAGGTGCGCCGGGCGATCTGCTGGATGCCGTCGAACATCAGGGTGTCGCCGGTGATGTAGAGGCGGAACCGCACGTCGCCGTCCGCAGGGCTGAACTCCAGGAGGCTCCCCATGACCGGCGGCAGCAGCCACTGGGCGGGGCCGGGGGCGTGCCGGCCCGGCATGGACGTGATGCGCAGCAGCGCGCCGTCCTTGACGAGGGTGTGCGCCTCCCAGGTGCGCAGACCGACCGCGTGGCGGAAGCGGTGCCATCCCTGGAGGCGCCGGGCCGCGTGAGGCGTGGTGACGATGGGCAGCCCCCGGTCGAGCTTCGCGCGGGCGACCCGGTCCCAGTGGTCGCCGTGCAGGTGGGACAGGACGACGGCGTCGAGGCGCGGGAGGTCGCCGGCCTGGAGCGCGGGGTCGGTGAGCCGCCGGGTGGACAGCCCGAACCCGAGGTAGGCCCGCTGTCCGCGATGCAGGAAGTTGGGGTCGGTCAGCAGGGTGAACGGTCCGCAGCGCAGGAGCATCGTGGCGTTGCCGATGAACTGCAGCGAGAGTTGGCGTAGTGCGAGGTCCGATTCGGTCTTCATGCCTTTCCCCCTTTGGGCCGGTCATGCCCCTCAAAGGAAGGGCGAACCCCGCGGGGGGACGGCGAGAGGAGTCAGGGAACCCTTGCGGAAGCGGCCCGGGAAGGACGACCCTTGCTTCATAATTCGTGCATCACAAGTTGCGGCAAGGAGCGATGCGTGAGCGACACCGAGCAGGCTCCGCCCGGAGTCGATACCACGGTTCCGACCCCAGCCCGGATGTACGACTATTACCTGGGCGGCACCGACAACTTCGAGGTCGACCGCGAGGCGGCGGAGAAGGTCCTGGCGAACATGCCGGAGGCCGGGGACGCGGCGTGGGCGAACCGCGGCTTCCTGCAGCGCTCGGTGCGATGGCTGGCCGAGCGCGGCGTCCGGCAGTTCGTCGACGTGGGCGCGGGCCTGCCGACGATGAACAACACCCACGAGGCGGCCCAGGCGGTCGCCCCCGACGCGCGCGTCCTGTACGTCGACAACGACCTGATGGTGCGGGCCCAAGCCGAGAGGCTACTGGCGGGTTCCACCGGGACGGCGTTCGTCACGGCCGACTTCCGCGACCCCGACGGGGTGCTCGGGAACGAGGCCGCCGGCAGGATGATCGACCTGACCAGGCCCGTCGCGCTGCTGGTCGTGGCGCTGGTCCACTTCATCCCCGACGAGGACGACCCGTGGGGCCTCGTCCGGCGGTACATGGACCGGCTCGCGCCCGGCAGCTACCTGGTGCTGTCCGCCGGCACCGGCGACCGGCAGGCCGACCGGGCCGTCGGCACGGTCAGGGACGTGTACGCCCGGTCCACCGCGAGCGTCCACCTGCGGTCGCGTGCGGAGGTCGAGCGCTTCTTCACCGGTATGGAGATCGTCCCGCCGTGGGAGGGGGCGGCGGCGAAGGTCTGCTATATCGGTGAATGGGGTGCTGAGGACCCCGACGCGGCCGACAGCGACGGCTCGCGGTGGGCGTACTGCGCGGTGGCGAGGAGGGCAGGATGAGGAAGCCGTCCGTCGAGGAGCTGGGCGTCGACCCGGGCGACCTGGAGTGGCGGCGCTCGCAGACCGACGAGGGCGGCATCGAGGTCGCCTTCGCCGGCGAGTGGACGCTGCTGCGCACGTCCGGGGAACTGATCTCGGTGTTCGACGAGCACGAATGGGCCTGCTTCCTCGACGGGGTGAGGAAAGGGGAGTTCGACCACGCCGTTTCCTGAACCGGCCAGATCTGTGATTCACAAATTCGGAAGGCGTATGCTGATGCCGGCCGTAGGTCGAGGGAGGTGGCGCCGGTGAGCGACGCTTACGGGGCCACCATCGCCAAGCGGGGGCTGGCACGCCGCTTGAAGGAGCTGCGCGTCGAGGCCGGATACACGGCCAACCAGGTCTGCGACCGGCTGAACTGGGGACGGGGAAAGGTCGGCCGGTTCGAGGCCAACAACTGGGTTCGGCCCGAGCTCAGCGACATCCGCGACCTCGCGCGCATCTACGAGGGCAGCGATCTCGACGAGCTGGAGGAACTGGCGGGCCGCGCCCGGCAGCGGGCCTGGTGGCGTGACTACCCCGAGGTGTTCGGCAACGAGTTCCCGGGCTTCGAGAGCGACGCGTCGAGCATCCGGGTGGTCATGCCGCTGGTCCTGCCCGGGCTCCTGCAGACCCTGCCGTACATGCAGGCCCTGCTGTCGGTCGGGACGAGGACGCCGGAGTGGCGGGAGCGCGCGATGCGGGCGCGGCTGCGCCGGCAGCAGATCCTCGACCGCGGCGACGGGACGGCGCCGGAGCTGACCGCGGTCATCACCGAGGCGTCCCTGCTGTACGAGTGGGGGGACCCGGGCGACCGGCGCACCCAGTTCGCCCACCTGCTCGCCGTGTCCGAGCGCCCGAACGTGGAACTGAGGCTGCTGCGCCTCGCCGACGGGATGCACCCGGGCATGTCCACGCTGGTCAACGTCTTCCGGTTCCCCGGCGGCGAGCCGCCCATGGTCTTCCTCGAGAACGACGCGGACGTCCAGGAGATCGGCACCCCCGACGACGTGGAGGCCTATGACGAGATCTTCGAGCAGATCCGCCAGGCGGCACTCGGTCCCGCCGACACCGCGGAGCATCTGAGGAAAGTGATCTCAACCCTGGAGTAGCACCGACATGGACCTCTCTCAGGCACGGTGGGTCAAGGCGACCGCCAGCGCCAGCAGCAACGGGGGCTGTGTCGAGGTCGCCGATCTCGACACGGCCGCGGCGCTGCGCGACAGCAGGACACCGGAGGCCGGGGTGCACGTCGTCTCCCGGTCCGTGCTCGCCGCCTTCTTCGACGACGTGCGGGCGGGCCGTTACGACCGCTGAGGCCGGGCCGCACACGAGATCCCCCAGGGCTGCACCCCCGGGGGATCTCTCTTTGTGCGCGGCCCTCTCTCAGGCGCCGACCACGCTACAGCGCGCGGGGCGGGCCGTCCCGGTACCGCCGGTACGCGCGGGGGACGCGGCGCCGAAGGGTGTTATGAGGGCATTTGGGTGCATGAGTGAACGTCTCACTCTCAGATGCAACTTTCTTGCCATGATGCGGGCCCGGCGGCCGAAGATGTGCAAGGCTAGATCTGTGATTCACACATAGCGACTCGCGAAGCAAAAGACTCATGTCGCGATTGTCTGAAATGCGAATGTCTCCGCTATCCCGAGGTGGGCGCCATGACGAAGACCGCGACGATGTGCGAGATCCCCTGGAGACTGGAGGACGGCGGCTGCGCGGCACTGCCCCTGCCCGCCGACGACTCCATCGCCCGCGTCGCCCGTTCCCACGTCACGGCCCTCCTCCCGGCGCTCGGCCTGTCCGTCCAGGACGTCCACGACATCAAGCTCATGGTCAGCGAGCTCGCCACGAACGTCCTGCAGCACGCCATGCCGCACGAAGGCGCCTCGGCCGCCGAACTCTGGGTCTACCAGCGCGGCGACGGCCAGGGCCGCGACGAGCTGGTCGTCAAGGCGTTCGACACCCACCGGGACTGGCCGGCCTCCGGCACCGCCCCCCACCGGTCCGACCACGGCCGCGGCCTGAAGATCGTCGAGCTCCTGACGCAGGGCCGGTGGGGACACCACCCGTCCCGGTCGCGGCTGCGGACGCCGGCGGCCCGCGGCAAGGCGACCTGGTTCGCCCTGCCGCTCCCGCGCACCGTCCGCCGCCGCGACGTGTGGAGGGTCGAGGGCCCCTACGCCACCAAGGACCTCCGGACCCTGCTGGTCCAGCGGGGCCTCGGCCACTTCCAGCCCGCGGAGGGCGCGGACCGGGCCGCCCTCAGCGACGGCCGCGGCCTGACCGTCTGGTGCGAGGAGGCCCGGTTCCGATGGCGCACCGGCGCCGGGGAGACCGGATGCCTCCCGGTCACCGACATCACCGAGGCCTGCGAGCGGATCGTCGAACTCTGCGAGGCCTCACCCGCCGCCTGATCCGGACTCGCCTGACCCGGACCGCTGCCCGCGGCGCGCCGGCAGCCGGCGCAGGCCCACGAAGATCAGCAGACCGCCGGCCACCAGCAGCAGCACATTCATGATCCACTCGTGGGACGCGTCCCGCAGGTACACCGTCCCCGAGCGGCCGACGTCCCGGGCGCGGGCGGTGCCCCCCTCGCGCAGGCCCTTGCCGCTGCCGTACAGGGCCACGGTGGGACGATCCACCGAGCCGTCGTCGGAGCGGAAGGCCCCGCGCAGCGTGCACGCCTCATGGCCGGGGTGCCGGACGCAGCTCCGCTCGCGCGCGGTGAAGACGCCGGGCGTGCCCTGGCCCGCCCGCGACGCGCGCAGCACGGGCCCGGCGTTGGGGATCACCAGGAAGACCAGGAGCAGGCCGAACACCGCCATGAGCACGCCGAACGGCGTGACCCCCCGCGTGCGCCGGGCCGGCGCGGTCCGCGACTCTTCGAGGGTCACCGGCCGTCACGCCGCTTCGGGGACGGGCCTGCGCTGGAGCGGTGAGGCGCACGAGCAGCGCATGGCTTCGCGCTCGGACGCGTTCGGCCTGCGGTGCAGGTACATCGCCACCACCATGGGGATGGTGACGAGCGTGTTGTAGAACAGGTGCAGCTCCACGCGGGGCACCAGGAGCTGGATGATGCTCGTGGGCGCGGGACGTCCGGCGATGTAGGAGTCGGACATCGCCTGAACCAGCAGCAGCAGGTGCTCGAAGTGGTGCCAGACCTGGATGCCGAGGGAGATCCCCCACCAGGTGCGGGCCCGTCCGGTGAACCCGGGCAGCAGCAGGACGAGTCCGATCAGCATGATCAGCGCGTAGCCGTAGTGCATCCACTCCGAGGTGACCAGCCACGGGAACGGCACGCCCAGCACGCCGCGCGCCTCGGGCACCGGCCAGCCGAGCACCCAGATCTGGACGGCCTGGACGATGTGCTCGGCCCAGTGGGCGATGACGATGAATGCGTAGATGTTCAGGGCCGCGCGGTGGTGACGCGTGTTGAGCAAATGCACCACCGACCGCAGCCCGCCGCGTTCTTCCAGTACGTTCGCCACCGGCGATCACCTTCCACGAGATGACGGGAACCTTCCTCATCTCAACACGTATCGCAGATGAGAGTCTCTTTCGAATTGCCCTGGCCGGCGGCCACAGGTGGACGGTCCGGCCGGTCCCGCCGATCCCGCCATGACTCGACTTATTCCATTCGATCCTGGATACTGTCGCGGCGCGATTTACGGCACATCCCATAAAGGTCCCGCCAGCGGGACCTTTATGGACGGCGGCGCGAGTCCGCGCAGGTCACGAGTGTGAAACTTCATCCTGTCCGGATGCCCGGACGGTGAAAAACCTTCAACGAGGGCGTTAGCGGCGGCCTGGTTGGGCCCCGCTCGCGCGTACTCGATGGCTTCCGGAGTCGCGCGATAACGTCGCGGTCGAACTGGTGTCCGATGTCGCCCTGGCTTGGCGTGACCCGTGTTCACGAAAAGGCGCTCCGGCGCGGGCACATGGCGAGCCGAACCGGAATCGCCATGGCGGTTGAATCGATGGAGGGCGCATCAAGGCGCGTCGCCGGTTCCACGTCTGCCGCGGCGGCTCGACCTGCGCCGGAAGGTCACGCCCAGCGCTCCAGTTCTGCTTCCAGAAGGAGCCGGGAAGGGCCGACCGGCGCCGCGATGTCGCTGATCGAGTCGTATTTCACGATCACTTCCTGGACGGCGAGCGGATCCATCAGGAACCGTCCCCGCGTCGTCGCCTCGTCGTACGCGAGATCGCGCTCGTCCACCGTGAGGACGGTGATCGGCCCGTCGAGGCCCGGATGGGCTCCCGCCTGGTTCTCGACCACGCGGAGGGTGATGTGCGGCAGTTCCCCGAGAGCCAGCAGGTGGGCGATCTGGTCGCGCATGATCTCGCGCGAGCCGATCAGCTGCGCGAGGGCGGCCCAGCTCAGGAACGCGGTCAACCGGGGTGGCGTCTCCCTGTCGAGAACGGCGGACGTGCGCGCCTTCCGTCGCTCCAGGTCGGCGTCCAGGCCGTTTGCCGGCCCGGCCGTCAGCACCGCCCGGGTGTAGTCCGGAGTCTGGAGGAGGCCGGGGACCACCGTCGGCTCCCACATGCGGATCCGGGACGCGCGCCGCTCGAACTCGGCGAGGGATAAGAGCCAGTCGCCCTCGTCCGTCAGGCCCGCGAAGCCGACCAGGTTCGTGAAGATCCCCCCGGTGTTCCAGAGGCGGTCGACGGCCTCGGCGTGGGACGGCTTGATGCGCAGCGTCGCGGACTCGTACCTGGAGACGGTCGAGCGGTCGCAGTCGAGGGCGTCGCCGAGAGCCTGCCCCGACATGCCGTTCGCCTCGCGATAGCGGCGCAGATGGACCGCGATGAGATGCCACATCGAACGTGACGGGTCCAGTGAGTCCCGGGCATGCATGGCCCCTCCGGTTCATCGCGATCCATTCCGGAACGTGGCGAACCTATCGCGGAGAGTGCGGGACGCGGGCCGCATCAGCGGAAACGTCCGAAGAGGACGCACCGCCGCCCAGGGCCCCGCAGGCCGGGCGATCATGGAGGGGGTCGAGGGGAAGGAGCGGCGTGAAGCGGACTTACGTGGTGACCGGCGGCGGGCGCGGGGTCGGACGGGCGATCGTGGAGCGGCTGGCGGCCGACGGCGGGCATGTCGTCGTCGTCGAGATCGACGCGGAGGCGGTCGGCTGGGCGCGGGACCGGGCGGACGTGACGGTGGTCGTGGGGAGCGCGGCGGACGAGGAGGTCGCGGAGCGGGCCGCCGACGCGGCGCAGGAGGCGGGGACGCTCGCCGGCTGGGTCAACAACGCGGCGGTGTTCCGGGACGCCGCCGATCCGTCACCGCGGGAGCTGCTCGGACTCGTGGCGCTGAACTTCGACCCGGCGGTGGTGGGGTCCGTGACCGCCGTCCGGCGCTTCCTGGCCGCGGGGACGGGCGGCGCCATCGTCAACGTCTCGTCGCATCAGGCGCAGCGCCCGGTGCGCGGTTCGCTGCCCTACGCCACGGCGAAGGCGGCGGTGGAGGGGCTGAGCCGCGCGCTGGCCGTCGACTACGGGCCGCGCGGCGTCCGGACGAACGTCGTCGCGCTCGGGTCGATCACCACCGAGCGGTACGAGGGGCTCCTGCGGCGGCAGGAGCCCGCGGAGGCCGCGCGGATCGAGGACGAGATGCGCCTGCTCCATCCGGTCGGGCGGGTGGGGCGGCCGGAGGAGGTGGCCGCCGCCGTCGCCTATCTGCTCTCGGACGAGGCGAGCTTCGTCAACGGCGCCGTGGTGCCCGTGGACGGCGGCCGGCACGCGGTCGGCCGCGATCCCGAGGAGGCCTGAGAACCCCCGTGTTTCCCCGGACCACCTGGGACAACGCGGCAAGTGGGACGCGCGGTCGCGGCCCGCGGTTGGCGTCCGGCCCGGACATGGCCAGAACCCCCCACGGTTCGGTGAATACCGGTACATCTAGGGATTCGTCGATCGGAAGGATGCCCTGGGGTGAGGAAGCTTCTCGTTGCGGGGGCCGCCGCCGTCGCGGTGGCGGGCGGGGTGCTGGTGGCGCCGCCGGCGGAGGCCGCGAGCGCCGTGCAGATCTACCGGGTGTACTACGACTCGCCCGGAAGCGACAAAGGGTCGAACACGTCGCTGAACGGCGAATGGGTGCAGCTGTTCAACACGTCGAAGACGTCCAGGAGCTTGAAGGGGGTCAAGGTTCGCGACAAGACCGGATACACGTACACCTTCGGGTCCTTCACCTTGAAGGGCCGCAAGTCGGTCTACCTTCACACCGGCAGGGGCTCCAACAGCGCGACGCACCGCTACTGGGGCCGGAAGTGGTACGTGTGGAACAACACCGGTGACACCGCGTACCTCCTTTACCCCGATGGCCGGGTGGCGGACAAGTGCTCGTGGGGTCGGACGGGTTCCTCGAAGTACTGCTGAACGGTCCGCGTCGCCCTGATGGCGAGCCACCGGCCCTCGGGCCGGTGGCTCGCCGCCGTTTCGGCCCCGAACCGGCCGCGGGCAGTGGAGGGGCCGTCAGCCGCCGGGGAGGGAGAGGTGGCGGGGGTTCGCGACCGTGACCCTGTCGGTCACCGAGGCTCGTACCGCGGCCACGACCTCGTCCATCCGGTCGTCGAGAGCGCTCGTCCGGATGGCCTCCGCGAGTTCGGCGTCGGTCGCGCACCCGAGAGGCTTCAGCCGGTTCCGGTGGGCGATCCTGTGGGCCTCGCCCAGGAGGAGTTCTCTGCGGGCCATGCGCAGGGCGGACGCGGCGACGCGGGCATGGAAGCGGAGCCGGTCGTCGGGCTGTTCGGCCTGCACGAGGAACGCGCCCACGGCGTCGATGAGAGCGTGGGCGTCCGGCCGGTCGTGCGGTGCGTTGTCCGGCGGGGCCGCGCTCTCCAACGGATCCCGGACGGTCGCCGGCTCCGTCAGCCCCAGCGCCAGCAGCAGGTCGTGCTCCTGCTCGCAGACCTTCCGGCCGAGGACGGCGTACTCGATCGACGGGTCGGAGCCGCTGAGGAACCGCTCGGCCTGGTGGCGGCACAGGATCGTCCAGCGGAGAGTGCCGTAGACCTCCCACCAGTGGAGTTCTTCGAGCGTGGGCGGCGTGCCCCCGGCCGCGGCGTAGCCGGCGAGGAGGTCCTCGCGCGTGCCGAAACCGCCGGCGGGGTGCGGGGAGCCGAACCGCCACGCCTTCACGCAGAGCCAGCCGAGGTCCTCGGCCGGGTCGCCGAGGTGGGTGAGCTCCCAGTCCAGGACGCCGGTCACGCCGCCGGGGGAGATCATCAGGTTCCCGTCGCGGAAGTCGCCGTGGACGACGGTCCGGCCGCGGGGGGCCGGGCGGTGCTCCTCCAGCCAGCGCAGCGCCAGCTCCACCGCCGGGCGGGCCTCGAACGCCGCGTAGTGCTCGGTGAGCGCCGAGAGGGCGTCGTCGTCGGGCAGCCCGGGAACGGGCGCCATCGTGTGCAGCCGGGCCAGGATGCCGCCCAGCTCGCGCGCGAGGCGGGGGCGGACGCCCGCGAAGCGCTCGTCGCGCAGCAGCCGCCGCGGGATCGTCTCGCCGGACAGCCGCTCCATGACCATGTAGGGGGCGCCGTCCAGGTCGTCGCCGTGGTCGGTCAGTCCGGGGACCGGGACGCCGGCCCGCGCGGCCGAGGCGAGCAGGCCGGCCTCGCGGCCCAGGGCGGTGGGGTCGAGGGAGCCGGGCGGGTCGCGGCGCAGGATGAGCGGGCGGCCGTCCGCGTCGAAGGCCCAGGTCTCCCGGCTGGCGCCGCCGGACAGCCGGCGCAGCCCGGTGATCCGCGCGCCGAGCCGGTCCCCCAGTGCGGCGGCGAGGTCGCGGGTCGGTTCCATGGCTCTCCTAGTCGGGCAGGCCGAGGGCGCGGACGCTGAGGGTGTCCAGGGTCTCCAGGAGGCGTTCGGCGCCCTGCGGATCGCTGCCCTGGACGATCCACAGGTACAGGGAGTGGTCGACCATCGTGGCGAGCGCGCCCGCCGCCGTCTCCGCGTCGATGTCGGACGGGACGAGCCCCTCCCGCTGCCAGCGCGCGATCACCCGCGCGGACCGTCCGACCGAGGAGGCCCGGTGCTTGCGCCGCAGCTCCTGGAACTCCTCGTTGAACGTGGCGACCTGCTCGATGATCGCCATCATCCGCGCGTTGCGCAGGTAGGCCTCGTAGTAGGCGCGGTTGGCGCGGCGGACCCGGTCGGCGGGGCCCGGCCCCGCCGACGGCACGAGCGCGTGGTCGGTCATCTCCTCGAACAGCCGGTCGGCGACCTCCAGGAACACCGCCTCCTTGGTGGGGAAGTAGGTGTAGAAGGAGCCGTAGGCGACGCCCGCGTGCCGGGTGATGTGCGCGACCCGGGTCTCCAGGAAGCCGCGCTCCTCGAAGACCTCGCGGGCGGCGGCGAGCAGGCGCTCCCTGGTCCGGGCGCCGCGCTCGGTGAGCGGCCGGGCGCCGGGGTCGTCGCCGCTGGTCATCGCCGTGGTTCCTCTCGCCGGGGGTTGACAACCCGGGAACGGTATCCGAGCATCAGGCAAGTTGATATGACTGTCAAGTCAGCTTCCGCGGCGCTCTCCCGCCGCAAGGAGGTTCCATGAACACCGAGTTCGAGCTGGGCGGCATCAACCATCTGGCGCTGGTGTCGTCGGACATGCGACGCACGGTCGACTTCTACTCCGGCGTCCTCGGCATGCCGCTGATCAAGACCATCGACCTGCCGGGCGGGATGGGGCAGCACTTCTTCTTCGACTGCGGCGGCGGCGACTGCGTGGCGTTCTTCTGGTTCCCCGACGCGCCGGACGGCGTCCCCGGCGTCTCCGCCCCCAGGGGGCGGCCCGAGCAGGGCGAACTGCTCAGCGCCGTCGGATCGATGAACCACGTCGCGTTCCACGTCCCGACCGACAAGTTCGACGAGTACCGGCGGCGGCTCAGGGACAAGGGCGTGACCGTCAGCCCCGTCCTCAACCACGACGACAGCCCGCTGGGCGTCTCCGCCGACGTGCACGACGGCGTCTTCGTCCGGTCGTTCTACTTCCAGGACCCGGACGGGATCCTGCTGGAGTTCGCCTGCTGGACGCGCACGTTCGACGCGTCCGACGTCTCCCACGAACCGAAGACCGCCGCCGACCGGACCGCCGGGAAGGACAGGCATGCCGCGACTGCGTGAGGTCCCCCGCGCCGAAGTCACCGACGAGCAGATCCTCTTCTTCTACGACCGCCTCTTCGCGCCCGACCGCGACCCGGCCGTCGACCACGGCACCGCGACCGGCTCGCCCGGCGACTGGTGGACGGTGTTCGCCCAGTCCCCGGACGTGTTCCGGCACGCCGTCCGCGGCTTCGCCCTGTACCGGGGCGCCGACCTCGACCCCGTCCTGCGCGAGCTCGGCCAGTGCCGGGCCGGGTGGGCGCGCGGCAGCCAGTTCGTCTTCTCCCAGCACTGCAAGCAGATGCGCGCCCTCGGCATGCCCGAGGAGAAGATCGAGTCGATCCCGCACTGGCAGACGGCCGACTGCTACTCGCCCCTCGAACGCGCCGTGCTGGCCTACGCCGACTGCCTCGTCCTCGACGGCGGGCGCGTCCCCGACGGCGTCTTCGAGGTCCTGCGCGAGCACCTCCCCGAGAAGGAGATCCTCCAGCTCACCTACATCACCTGCATGTACGACATGCACGCGACGATGTCGCGTGCCCTGCGGCTGGAGTTCGACGACCGCC
This sequence comes from Actinomadura sp. NPDC048021, assembly GCF_040653135.1. Taxonomy (NCBI): domain Bacteria; kingdom Bacillati; phylum Actinomycetota; class Actinomycetes; order Streptosporangiales; family Thermomonosporaceae; genus Actinomadura; species Actinomadura sp. NPDC048021. The sequence goes on along the minus strand of NZ_JBEZJQ010000002.1, from coordinate 24,769 downwards.
CCGAACCGGTCGTCGAGGTCGCTGCGCCCGAGGGGTACGGCGACCGCGACATCTCCGCCGACCTCACCGGGGAGGGTTGATGCTGTTCCCCGTGCCCGACCGCGTCCGGGACGTCCGCGACGCCGTCCACGCCTTCATGACCGAACGCGTAGAACCGGCCGAGCCCGCCCTCAACGCGGGCGACCGCGACGAACTCCTGAAACTGCGCCAGGAGGCGAAGGACGAGGGCCTCTGGGCCCTGGGGCACCCCGCCGAACTGGGCGGCGGCGGCATGCCGTTCCTCGACTACGTCTACGTCAACGAGGTGCAGGGGCGCAGCGAGTGGGGGCAGCTCGCCCTCGGCACGTTCACCCTCCAGGACTCGCTGATGCTGCACAGGTACGCGAGCCCCCGCTGGCGCGAGCGCTACCTCGCGCCCATGGTCGCCGGCGAGGTCTCGCCGAGCTTCGCGATGACCGAGCCCGCCCACGCCGGCTCCGACCCCACCCAGCTCCGGACGACGGCCGTCCTGGACGGGGACCACTGGGTCATCAGCGGCCGCAAGTGGTTCACCACCGGCGCCGGCGAGGCCGCCTACACCACCGTCATGTGCCGCACCGAGCCCGAGGACGCGCCCCCGCACCGCTCGTTCAGCATGATCATCGTCCCGACGGACACGCCCGGCTACGAGATCGTCCGGGAGACGCCCGTCCTCGGGCTGAGCGGCGGCCACTACGAGGTCGCCTACGACGACGTCCGGGTCCCGGCGGACAACCTCCTCGGCCCGCGCGGCCACGGCTTCGTCATCGCGCAGGAGCGCCTCGGCCCCGGCCGCATCTTCCACTGCATGCGCTGGCTGGGCCAGGCCCAGCGCGCCTTCGAGCTGATGTGCGCCCGCCTGGGCTCCCGCGTCGCGTTCGGGGAGCCGCTCTCGGCGAAGCAGCTGATGCAGCAGCACGTCTTCGACTCCTACACCGAGATCCAGGCCGCCCGCATGCTCACCCTCCAGGCCGCCGAGCGGATCGACGCAGGCGACCAGGCCCGCATCGAGATCGGTGCCATCAAGGTCGTCGGCGCCCGCATGCTGCACAACGTCATCGACCGCGCCATCCAGGTCCACGGCGCCGCCGGCCTCACCGACGACACCCCGCTCTCCCGCATGTACCGCCACGCCCGCGAGGCCCGCATCTACGACGGTCCGGACGAGGTCCACATCCAGAGCACCGCCAGACGCATCCTCAAACGGCTCGGCTGAGCGGAGCGGTCCCGTGGCGGCCGCTAGCCGCGTTCCTTCGCGACCGCCTCCCGCACCGCGGGGGCGATCTCCGCGGCCCAGCGGCCGACCGACGTGATGTCCTGGGTGCCGCCCTCGGGCGAGAAGAGGGTGAAGCCGGACGCCCCGTGCTCGACCACGGCGCCGGTCAGCTCCTCGACCCACTGCCCGACGGAACCGCCGATCCAGCGGCCGTCGCGGTCGCGGGTGGCCGGCAGCGGCCGGTCGGTGATGCGCCCGGGGAGGTTGAACACCGTGCGGATGTCCCCGGGGGTGCGGCCGGCGGCGACCGCCGCCTCGTCGACGACCGGCCGCGACGTCCGGTAGCGCTCGCTGAGCCAGTCCGCCGCGTGCCCGGGGATCCACCCGTCGGCCACCCGCCCCGTGGCGGCCAGGGACTTCTTCCCGACCGAGCCGGTCCACACCGGAGGCGCCGCGACCGGGGCCGGCTCGATCCGCTCCACCCGGTAGTGCCGCCCCCGGTGGGTGACCGGAGGGCCCCCGCCCGACAGCTTCCTCACCAGGACGATCGCCTCCTCGAAGGCGTCCACGGCGTCGGACGGCGACAGCCGCGGCACGCCCATGTCGGAGATCCGGTCCCACAGCCCGCCCGCGCCCATGCCGAGCACGATGCGGCCGTCCGAGAGGGCCGACAGCGCCGCCACCGTCCGCGCGAGCATCGGCGCGGGCCTGGTCGGCAGGTTGGTGACGTTGGCCAGGGCGGCGAGGCGCCGCGTGCCCCCGAGGACGAACCCGATGGTCGCGTAGGCGTCCAGGCGCTCGCCGATGTAGGGGTGGTCCGACAGTGAGAAGAGGTCCAGGCCGTCGCGGTCGGCCTGGCGGGCCGTGCGCAGCAGCTCCGGGCCGTCGTCGAAGGTGCTGTGCGCACCGAAACCGAAGACGAGATCATGCACGGACAAGGTTCTGCCTTTCGTTCACCGATGCTCACGCGGTCAGGGCCGGGAAGGCGTCACCAGGCGTGCACATCGGGGGCGGCTCCACAGAAGAAACTCAAAGTTCGTAGTACGAACCGTAATAGTTCGTACTACGAACCGCAAGTCTCTCCAGGGGTGCGGTGTCGCGCGTCAGCCGCCATGGGCGCCGGAGGCTCCTCCTTCGCCCGGTTCGAGGAAGACCGCGGGGACCTCGTTCTCCAGCACGACGCGGCCGAGGAGGGCGGCGAGCGCGCCGCGTTCGGCCTGGCTGAGACCGCCGGTCAGCTCCTCGATCCGCCGGCAGGTCTCGGTGTAGAACTCGTCCGCGAGCTTGCCGCCCCGAGGGGTGAGCGACACCCGTACCGCGCGCGTGTCATGCGGATCCGGTTCGCGCCGGACCAGGCCGTTGCGCTCGGTGCGGTCGACCAGGCCGGTGAGGCTCGACTTGGCCAGCCGCAGCGTCGCCCCCAGTTCGCTCATGCCGTACGGCCGCGCCATCAGCACGCACAGCAACTGGCCCTGCTGCGAGGTCAGGCCGTGCTCCCGGCCCGACTCGGCGTACACGGCGTTCACCAGGAACGAGGACCGCACCAGTGCGGCCGCGATTCCGATCGGGCCGTCATCAGGCTTCACCATTGGGCCAGCGTAACAGCGAGGTGCCCGGCAATTCGTATGACGAACTATGCCGCGCCCGGCGGCTTCAGCGGCCGCCGCGGCGGCCCGGCCGGACTCAGGGCTGGAGGAGGAAGAGTTTCCGGTCGACGCGGTCGAGGGCGCCGCCGCGGCCGAAGACCAGGCCGGTGGCGAAGTCGACGAGGCGTTTGGCGTCGCCGTCCGGAAGGTCCGTCAGGTCCATGAGCACGGGCACGCCCTTGCGGAAGAAGTGCCCCACGTACAGGACCTCGTTGTAGTTCTGGGGACGCAGCGACTTGACCACGGCCCCAGTCTGCCCGGCGCCTTCCCAGGGTCAAGTGACCCACGCCACATGCAAGAAATCTCTTCCGGATGTCGATCCTCCCGCCCGCCGAGCGACGCGTTGGCGACGAAAGGGGATCGACATGGGTAAGCACGCGAATGTTCAGGAGTACGCGGCGGACGTGCCGGAGGGCCTGCGGGACGTCCTGGAGAAGGCGCTCGCGGTGGTCGGCGAGGCGATGCCCGAGGTGGAGCCCGCGCTGTGGCACGGCCAGCCGACCTGGAGCGTCGGCGAGCAGCCCGTGTGCTTCCTCAAGGCGTACCCGAAGTACGTGACGTTCGGCTTCTGGAACGGCCAGCTGATCGAGGACGGCTCGGGCCGCCTGGAGGCCATGTCCCGGCAGATGGCCGGCGTGAAGCTGCGTGCCCTGGACGACATCGACGCCGCCCTGTTCGCCGACTGGGTGAAGCAGGCGCACGCCCTGGAGGTCAAGAAGGCTTGACGTCAGGACCGCTTGACGCGCACACTCGCATCATGGTCACTCCGGATGGGATCGAGCGAGACATCACGCTGACGAGCGCGGCGGCCCGGTACGACGAGCTGTGGCTCCGGGACGCCGTGGCCGAACCGCCGCTCCGGCGCGAGGAGGTCCTGGAACTCCTCGCGCTCGGGGAGGTGATCGCGCGGAAGGCGGTCTACGGCCGGCAGCTCGCCGTCCGCTCGGCCCGCCGCGCGGGCGCCTCCTGGGCCCAGATCGGCGGCGCGATGGGCGTCAGCAAGCAGGCCGCCTGGGAAGCGCACGGCAAGTGGATTGAAGATCAGGCCGAAGAGAACCGCCGCAGCGACTACCAGGGCCTCGACGAGGACCAGGTCGCCGCCGCCCGCCGCCTGGCCGGCGACGCGAACGAGTAAAAGTCGCAAGGGCCGCACCTCCCCGAGGCTGTTCGGCTCGAAGAGGGAGTCCATCGCAATAGGCGTCAAAGAGTTTCTCTCCGTTGGCTCTGGGAAATCTGTGTGCTAGAGGGAACGGAGGCGATTGGCATGGAGGTCGTTCTTGAAATGACCCTGCCGAGGAACGCGGAGAGCGCTCCGCTGGTGCGGCACACGCTCGACGCCTCTCTCCGCGGGCTCGGAGTGGGTTCCGAGGTCCGTGCCGATATCGCGCTCGCGCTGGGCGAGGCGTGCGCGAACGTCATTCAGCATGCCGCGGCCGGAAAAGAGTACGAGGTCCGGGCGCGGATGGACGGGGCACGGTGCGTCGTGGACGTCATCGACGGGGGCTCGGGGGACGGGGCGGACGGGGCCGCGGCGTGGGAGCGCGTGGAGGCGCCGCCGCTGGCCGAGCACGGGCGGGGGCTCCGGTTGATGCGGGCGTTCACGGAGGGGGTCCAGATCGCCGCGCGCGCTCACCGGAACGGGTCGGTCGTGCATTTCGAGAAGTCGCTGGCGACCTGACGGCATGGAACGGCCCGGCGGGCTGGCGCTCGCCGGGCCGCGTCTTCGGTGACCGGTCAGCCGGTGACCGGCAGGTCGTGCTTGACCGGTCGCGGAGCGGGGGCCTCGGCAGGGCCGTGTGCGGGCCCGGCGGCCTTGCCGCAGGTGGCGGACGCGACCCGGATGGCGCCCTTGTTGCCGGGCAGGGCCAGCTCCATGCCGGTGACGGCGAGGCGTCCGTCGGCCATGCGCTGCTGCTTGTTGAGGACCAGGGCCGTCCGGCCGAGGCCGTCCACGTCGACGGGGACGGTGGTGTTGGGCGGCGGGGTGGAGTCGAGGTGCTTCCCGGCGAGCGTGGCGCCGGCGAGACGCGCGCCGCCCCGCCCGGCGGTGCACTTGGCGGTGACGGCGTCGGCCAGCAGCTTCGCGGACGGGACGGACAGGTGCGTCACGGCCGAGCGGGCCCGGGCGGCGGAGGCGTCGACGTCCAGCGCGGACGCCTTGACCAGCTTGGTGCGGTCCTCGCGGAGCACGCTCTTGCGGACGGTGCCGGTGCTGGAGGAGACGGCGGGCACCGGCGGGACGGCGAGCGGGCCGGTCACGGTCAGCCCGTACGCGGAGCCCTCGCTCCCGGGGGCGGCGGCGAAGGCCGGGGCCGGGGCGGCTGCCGCGGCGAGGCCGGTGGCGAGGAGCCCGGCGGTGGCGATCCGTTTGGCGGCAGGGATGTGACGCATGAACTTACTCCGATTCTCTGTGAGAGCTGGGGGTGGTGCCGGCCGGTCAGGCCGAGATGAACACCAGGGAACCGAGCGGCACCCGGGACAGCGCCTTCAGCGCGTCGGCGGGTACGCGCACGCAGCCGTGCGTGACAGCCTTGCCGAACACCGAGGCGTCGGGCCAGCCGTGGAGTGCGACGGTGCCGGGACCGCCGCCAAAAGTGTCGAGGGTCGCCGAGTGGGTACCGAGCGGCAGGACGATGGGGCTCGGCGTCTTCTCGGCCGGGGCGAGCGTCGCCATGACGAACGTCCGGCCGGTCGGCGTCGGTGTCTTGGTGTCGCCGACCGCGACCGGCCAGCGGCCCACGGGCCGCGCGGACTTCTCCAGGACGAGCCGCCTGCGGGCGAGGTCGACGTGGACGGTGTACGGCGTGTGCGCGGTCTTCAGCGCGGTGCCGGGAATCCACCCGGTCGCCCCGTTGGGACGGCTCGGCAGGAGCACCCTCCGCCAGTCGCCCGAGGTCTCCACCACGGGCACCCAGGTGGGGCCGCCGAGTTCGGTGGTGGGGAGGGTGGCGAAGCGGTGGCCGGCCGGGCGGTCGAACACCGGCGCCGGGCTGGTGGGGTGCACGACGAGGCCGTCGGTGGCGCCGTCGGGCGTGGTGTCCGCCGGGGCGCCGGAGAGGGTCTTGTAGGTCGTGGCCTCGGGGGCGTTGGCGGGGGCGTTGGCGGGGGCGGTGCTACCGCTCCCGGTCCCGGCCGACGCCGTGCTGTGCCCGGAGGAGGAGCCGCCGCAGCCGCCGGCGGAAAGGAGCAGGGCAGCGGTGATCCCGCCCGCGGTGACGGCGCGCAGGGAATGCCGAGGGGCACGTATGGTCGCCATGAGCGGGGATGTTAGTAGTGGTGAAGGCGGCCGTATCGAGAATGGCGAAAAAGGCTCCCGGGGCGGCCGTTGTAAATGTAGATAATGCTCTATTTGGAAGGCACTTTGCGGAGGGTCACGACTTTTCGGGGAAAACGGAATCCATGGACGGTTCACGCGAGCATGGAGAGGGAACCGCCGTCGTCGTCCGGGCGGGTGGCCGCCTCGTGGAACTCGGTGAGACCCCACAGCAGGGCGGCCTGCGCGGCCGCCGGCATCTCGGCCAGCACGCGGGTGAGGCTCTCGCGCCGCCGCAGCCGGAGCCGGTCGAGCAGCTCCTGCCCGTCCCCGCTCAGCCGGACGGTGACCTGGCGCCGGTCGCGGCCGGGGTCGCGCGTGAGCAGGCCGGCGGCCTCCAGCCGGTCGCACAGCCGGCTCGCCGACGACACCAGGGCGCCGAGCTCGCCCGCCAGCCTGCTGATGTTGACGGGCCCCCGCTCCAGGACGAACAGCGCGCGCAGTTGCGTGGACGGAATAGGGACATCCGGGGCATTGTGGGCGCGCGACCATACGTTCAGCAGGGTGGAGGCCGCATCGTCGAGCGCAGCCGCGAGATCCGCGGCGTCCTCACCCGACGTGGCCACCATGCCCTCCACTGTTACACACGACGTCGCCCACGGCATCCCGGGACCTGCGGGTCCGCCGGCCGCCGGAGCCGTGCGGCGAGGGGCGAGGATCGAGATGCACGGTGCACGCGCGGAGAACGGGCCGTTCGAGGCGGCCAGGAAGGCGATCTGGGCGGCCCCGCCGAACGAGGTGATCGCCGTCGCGGCCGACGTCCTCGGCCGGCACGGGTGCGCGGACACCGAGGTCCTGATGGTCGACTACCGGCAGATGTTCCTCGTCCGGACGGTCTCCGCCGGTGACGACGTCTCCGTGGACAACACGCCGCCGGGCCGGGCGTTCGCGTCGCAGCGGACCGTCCGGGACGACGGGGAGGGGCTCGCCCACCTGCCGCTGACCGTGAAGGGGGAGCGGATCGGGATCCTGTCGGTGCGGCTTCCGGACGGCGGTCCGCTCTGGCTGGACGACTTCGCCGGCGTGCTCGCCCGCGCCCTCAAGATCGCCGACCAGGCCACCGACATGTACCGGCGCCTGCGCCGGCGGACGCGGCTGACGCTGGCCGCCGAGATGCAGTGGGACATGCTGCCCGCGTCCGCCTACCAGGCGTCCGAGCTCAGCTTCGCGGGCCAGCTCGAACCCGCCTACGCGGTGTGGGGCGACGCGTTCGACTGGGCCACGTCCGGCGAGCGGTTCACCCTGACCGTCAGCAACGGGATGGGGTCGGGCACCGAGTCGGCGGAGCTCACCCATCTGGCGATCAGCGCGCTGCGCAACGCGCGCCGGTCCGGCGGCGACATCGTGGAGCAGGCCGAGCTCGCCGACGAGGCGCTGTTCGGACGGCACCGGGGCGAGCGGCTCGTGGACGCGCTCCTCCTGGAGTTCGACCTCTCCGACGGGCGGGTCCGGGCCATCGACGCGGGCTCGCCGAGGATCACCCGGCTGCGGGGCGGCGCCACGGACCGGCTCGGGTTCGAGCCGCAGATGCCGCTCGGGATGTTCGGCGACACCCGCTACGTGCCCCAGGAGTTCGCCGTCGAGCCGGGCGACCGGCTGGTCATCGTCAGCGACGGCGTGCACGCCGCCCGGTCGCCCGCCGGGGTCGTGTACGGGGACGCGGGGCTGCTCCAGGCGATGCGCGCCACCCGGTTGCAGGACCCGCCCGAGGCCGTCCGGACCATGGTCCGGCACTACGTCGGCTTCCACGAGGGCGCCCAGCCGTCCGACGACGCGGTGATCGTGTGCGTTGACTGGACGGGCCGGGACCCGGGCGCCGGCAAGGGCGCCGGGGACGGCTGACGCCGGGCGGCCTTCGCCGGGCCCGGCCCAGGTCGCCCGGGACGCTCAGTCGTCCGGATCTTCGGCGTCGTCCCCGGCGGCGGTCGACGGCTGGGCGGGCAGCGTCCACCGGAACGTGGTGCCGGGGGCGGGCTCCGCGTCGGGCTCGGCGTCCTCGTCGACGGCGAGCCAGATGCGCCCGCCGTGGTACTCGACGATCTTCTTGCACAGCGCCAGGCCGATGCCCGTGCCGGTGTACTCCTCGCGCGAGTGCAGCCGCTGGAAGATGAGGAAGATCCGGTCGGCGTAGCGGGGGTCGATGCCGATGCCGTTGTCGGCGCATGCGAACTCCCACTCGTCCCCGGCGCGGCGGACGCTGATGGTGACGCGCGGCGGCACGCCCTCCCGGCGGAACTTGATCGCGTTGCCGACCAGGTTCTGGAAGAGCTGGACCAGCTGGGTGCGGTCGCCGGGCACGTCGGGCAGCTCCGCGACCTCCACCTCGGCGCCGGTCTCATCGCGCAGGGTGGAGAGGTTGTCCAGCGCCTGCCGGACGACGTCGTCGAGGTCGACGGAGTCCTCGGGCCGCGACATCCGCCCGACGCGCGAGAAGCTCAGCAGGTCGTTGATCAGTGCCTGCATGCGCTTGGCGCCGTCGACGGCGAACGCGATGTACTGCTTCCCGCGGTCGTCGAGCTGGTCGCCGTACCGGCGTTCGAGCATCTGGCAGAAGCTCGCGACCTTGCGCAGCGGCTCCTGCAGGTCGTGGCTCGCGACGTAGGCGAACTGCTCCAGCTCGGCGTTGGAGCGGCGCAGCTCCTCGGTCTGCTCGTCGAGCCGGCGGGACTTGTCCTCGCTGGTGCGCCACTCCTCGATGATCCGGGCGCGCATCGCGTCGATGATCGCGGCCAGCTCGTTGATCTCCGCCGGGCCGGGGACGTCGAGGCGGTGCCCGAAGTCGCCCTCCGAGACGGCGCGGACGCGGCCGGTCAGGGTCGACACCGGCGTCAGAACGGTCCGGCGGAACAGCACGGCGAGCAGCAGCGCGGCGACGACGACCATGGCGAGCGCGGCGAACGTGGACCACTGGGCGGTCCTCGCGCGCGAGTTCAGTTTCGCGGCGGCCCGGTCGTGCAGCGTGGTGATGCCGGACTGGAGCGGCGTCATGTCGCCGCGCGCCTGCACGAGCAGGCGGCTCGCCAGCCGGCTCTCGCCGCGGTCGATGCCCTGGCCGCCGGGCCCGGCCGCGACCCGGTCGGCGAACCCGGTCCGCCAGGCGCGCGAGTCGGCGGTCGCCTTGGCGAGGAGCCGGTCGACGTCCCCGTGCCCGGGCACCCCGGCGAGGAGGCGGCGCATGCGGGCGGCGGACGCCGCCTCCTGGCGCACGGCGGCCCGGTACTGCTCGACGTGCTCGCGCCCGCCCTCCTCGGCGTACGCGCGGATGGCGATGTCCTGCGCGGTGACGGCCGTGGAGAGCCGGAACTGCTCCAGCGTCGCCGGGTCGACGCGCTCGATCAGGACGTCGCGGGCCTGCTCGTTCCCGTACATCGCCATGCCGGTCTGCACGAACGCGGCCAGCAGGAGGGCGCCGAGGACGGCGGAGCCGATCCGGTAGATCTGGACGAGCCGGACCCGGCCCATCCCCTGCCCCTCAGGGATCTGCGCCCCGGACAGCACGGCGCCCGGTCCGGCGGCCCGCGCCGTCCCGGCGGGCTCGGCGGCCTCGCCCGTCCCGGCGGACGTCTCGCCGGTCACCGGTCGTCCCCCCGGCTCAGCATCAGCAGGGCGAGATCGTCGGCGAGGACGTCCCCGTTCAGCCGTTCGGCCTCCGCGATGAGTCCGTCGACGAGCACGTCGCCGCGCCTCCCCTCCTCGTGCGCGGCCCTGGCGAGCCGCAGCAGGCCGTCCATGTCGAGGTGCCCGCCTTCCTCGCCGGCGGACCCCTCGATCAGCCCGTCGGTGTAGAGCAGCAGTCCCCACTCGTCGCCGAGCTCCAGGTCGGCGGCGGGCCACCGGGCGCCCGGGAGCAGCCCGAGCGCCGGGCCCCGCGGCTCGTCCGGGACGGCCTCCACGCCGTCCGGCGAGAAGAACAGCGGGCACGGATGCCCGGCCCGGTGCAGCCGGGCGCTGCGCCGGTCGGGCGCGATCGTCACCATGCAGACGGTCGTGAAGATCTCGTCGCTCCACCGCTCGTGCTGCAGGACGGCGTCGAGGGTGTCGAGGAGGCGGGAGCCGGTGTTCCCGGCGAGCACGAGCGTCCGCCACGCCATGCGGAGCCGGACGCCGAGGGACGCCTCGTCGGCGCCGTGCCCGCTCACGTCGCCGATCACGGCGTGGACGGCGCCGTCGGCGGTCTCCACGGTGTCGTGGAAGTCGCCGCCGAGCAGCGCGCGGTCGCGTCCCGGCCGGTAGCGGGTGTGGTGCCGCAGCGCCCGGTCGTGCAGGATCGGCACCGGCAGCAGGCCGCGCTCCAGCCGGGCGTTCTCCCTGCTGAGCGCCCGCGCCTCGACGAGCTGCCGCTCGGACTCGTCGGCGCGCTTGCGCTCGATCGCGTAGCTGATCGCCCGGGTGAGCAGCGCGCCGTCCGCGTCCTGCTTGACGAGGTAGTCCTGGGCGCCGGCGGCGACGGCGGCGACGCCGACGTGCGCGTCGGCGAGCCCGGTCAGCACGAGCACGGCGGTGCCCGGCGCGTGCTCGCGCACCTGGTGGAGGGCGTCGAGGCCCCGCGCGTCCGGGAGGGAGAGGTCGACGATGACGCACTGGATGTCGGGCCGCAGCGCGTCGAGGGCCTCGGCGAGCGTCGCCGCGACGGTGATCCGCAGGCCGGGCTGCGCCTCGGTCAGCAGCTCCTCGAACAGGAACGCGTCGCCGGGATCGTCCTCGACGAGAAGGAGGTGCGGGGAACCGGCGACACCGAGGAGCCGCTCCGCACCGCGACTGGGCATCGCGGCCATGTCTCAGCTCCTTCTGTCCGGCGAGGCCGGGTGGATGTCAGGTGGGAGGCCCTTGTCATCGAGCAAATGTTAGAGGCATCGGGCGCCGCGGGGGCACGCGGAACGGCCGAACGGCGCTCCTCCGGCGGAACCTGCTGTCCTTTCGGTAACGATGCCGCGTCCCGCGCCACTACCCCGTGACATGACCTGAACGGACGGACGGAGGAGCACGCGGTGGCAGACGAGGCCCCCGATGAACAGCGCTTCACCGCGATCTACGACGAGTGCCGCCAGCGCGTGTGGGCCTACGCCGCCGCCCGCGCCGGCGGCCAGGTCGCGGACGAGGTGGTGAGCGAGACCTTCGCCGTGGCGTGGCGGCGGCTGGCCGACGTCCCGGACCCGGCGCTGCCGTGGCTGCTCGGCGTCGCCCGGAACGTGCTGCGCGACGGGCACCGCGCGCGGGTGCGCCGCGAGTCGTTCGCGGCCGAGCTCGGGCGGTGGGCGCCGCGCCGGACCGGCGACGTCGCCGAGGACGTGGCCGAGCGGCTCGCGGTGCTGCGCGCGATGGCGTCGCTGCCGGAGGGGGACAGGGAGATCCTGATCCTCATCGCCTGGCAGGGCCTGACGCCGCGCGAGGCCGCCCGGGTCGTCGGCTGCTCGCCGGCGGCGCTGCGGGTGCGCCTGCACCGCGCGCGCCGCCGCCTGGTCCGCGCGGCCGAGGACGAGCAGCCGGACGCCCGGATCGCGTCCGCCCGCCCGGACCCGCCCAGGCCGCCCGCCCGGACCGACCCCGGACCGGGGCCGGGAGGCGCGGCGGCGCAGGGGGCACGGTCGCAGGTCGGAGTCATCAAGGGAGAGACGGCATGAAGGATGTGATGCGGGTGTTGCGGGATGCCAGGCCTGAGGAGATGGACCCGGGTGCGCCGGTGGACGAGGGCGTGCGCCGGGCCGAGCTGGCGCGGGCCATGGCGGCGCCGCTTCCGGAGGCCGGGGGCGCCGCGCCCGCGCGGCGGCGAGTGCGGCCGGTGTGGGGACTGGGGCTGGCCGGGGCGGTCGCGGCGGGGGCCGTCGCCGCGGCGGCGGTGATCGTCGCTCCCGGCGGGGGCGGGACGGAGCCGGCCGGGACGGGCGGAGGCGGCGAGCGGGTGCTCGACGCGAGGACCGTCCTGCTCGCGGCGGCCGAGAAGGCGGACGGGCAGACCGAGACGATGCGGGCCTTCTGGCACCAGGTGACGGTGTCGTCCGCCACGTACACGGTCGGCGAGGGCGGCGGCGGTTACGCCGTCACGGTCAGGAGCAAGGCGGAGAGCTGGACGCCGAGCAGGCCGGGCGGCAAGGCGTGGGCCGCGGCGCAGGAGCTGGGGGCCAAGCCCGCGACCAAGGCGGACGAGGAGGCCTGGCGGCGCGCGGGGTCGCCCGGGACCTTCAAGGTCCAGGTTCCGGTGGCTCCGGGCGTCAACGGCCGCCTGAAGGGGTTCACGGCGAAGACCGCGCCCGGTCCGCGCAGCTTCAACGGCTCCGCGCTGGTCGACGGCGACAAGGTGTTCTGGCTGGGCCGGAACGTGACCATGAAGGACCTGCGGGCGCTTCCGTCCGACCCGAGGCGGCTCAAGGCCGAGCTGCTGCGCTGGTACAAGGGCCACGACACCGAGTCGAACCGGCCGATGGCGTCGGACCTGTGGCTCTACACGGTGGCGCGCGGCCTGGTGATGGAGATGCCGGTGAAGCCGGCGGTGCGGGCGGCCGCGTTCCGGATGCTGGCGGGGCTCCCGGCGGTGCGGTCGCTCGGGAAGGTCACCGATCCGCAGGGGCGGACGGGGAACGCCATCGCGCTGGACGAGAAGACGCGGCAGGGCGTGATCAGGCAGGAAATGATCATTGATCTGACCTCGGGCGCCGCGCTGGCCAGCATGAACGTCATGGTGGCGCCGGCGGCCGGGGCGAGCGTCCCGGCGGGGCGGACGATGAACTCGACCGCCTTGATCGGCGCGGAATGGACCGATTCCCAGCCGCGCTGACGTCATTGGGGAAGGGACGGTGCCGGCGCGGTGCCGTCCCTTCCCGGCGTTAGTGGCCGGGTTGTGATCACGCGCTTCTGGGAGTGCGGCGCGCGGTTTTCTGTGCGGCTTTGCGGCCCGCGGCGGCCGCCTTGGCGCGGTTGAGGCTTTCGCGGACCTTGGCGGCGCCGCGGGCCGCGGTCACGGTGTCCTTGGCGCGCCCGGCGTAAACGGCGAGCACCTCGGCGACGGGGGGAGGCTGCCATTCCTCCTTCGCCACGATCGGCAGGACGGGGACGGGTGCGGCGGCGGAGTTTCCGGACACGGGGTTTCCAGTCACGGGGACGAGCGCGAGATGGGATTGGCAGTGCGGGCACTGCACCCCCGGATGGGTGTCTCTGCTCATAACAACAATCATTACGCGTGGGTCTGACAAAACAACCCCCGCCTTTAGCGGACCTCGGAGGCGCTTATGTGTGGCGGGCGCCCATGTGCGCGGCGCGGACGCCGCCCGTGCGGTCGTCGTGCCGCGTCCGGTCGTCGTGGCGGACGAGTGACGCGCCGCAGCACAGCAGCGCGACGATGACCGCGAGCCAGGCCACGGCGCGTCCCGCGCGCAGGCCGTATCCGCAGGTGATCCAGAGAAGGTGCAGGCCGGCGCGGCGCCACGGGTCGCGCTCGCCGTGCCGCCGCATCTCCAGCGCGCTGTAGCGGAAGTCGCGGGCGAGGCGGTCGCGGTCGGAGTCGGCGGTGGCGCGTGCCAGCTCCTGGTACAGCGTGCGCAGCCGGTCGTCGCGGCCGGCGCCGCCGGCGAGGTCCTCGGCGAGGACGGCCCGGTCGCGGCGGCGCCACGGCCGCAGCCGGCGCCGGCCGGGCGCGGTCGCGAACGCGCAGTCGCCCGAGATCCGCAGCGCGTCCGGCCGCCGCAGCCCGAGGAAGCCGCAGCCGCTGAGGTCGATGTCGGCGAGCAGCAGCCGGGTCGCGTCGGCGCGGCGCAGCGAGAGGAGCCGGACGCCGGACGGGCCGGCCCCGGCGGGCGGCTCGGGGAGCCCCTGGATCGGGTGCGCCAGCGCCCGGACGGCGGCCGGGCCCTCGAACACCGCGTCCTCCAGGTCGAGTTCGGCGTGCCGGAGCCGGAAGTCGGCCTCCCCGTGGACGATCGCGCCGCGGGCGATGACCTGCCGCGCCGCCGCGTGCACCCGCAGCCCGCCGTGCACGGTCGCGTCCGACAGCGCGATCCGGCCGCCGGCCGCCAGCGGCCCGAGCCAGGCGCCGTGCCGGAACCGCGCCCGCTCGAAGCGGGCATGGCGCGCCACCTGGACGCGCCGGAACGACACGTCGCCGCGGAAGCAGGCCCCCTGCATCGCCGCGTCCCGCCCGAACCGGGCGCGGTCGAAGCAGGCCGCGCCCATGAGCACCGCGCCGCGGAAGGCGGCGTCGGCGTGCCACCGCGTCTCGCCGAAGAGGGCGTCGCCGGTGAACACCGCCTCCTCGAAGGAGGCGTGCCGGTGGAACCGGGCCTCGTGGAAGGACGCGTTTCGCCCGAAGCGCGCCCCCCGGAACGAGACGTTGCCGAAGAACCGCGCGTCGTAGAACGACGCGCCGCCGAGGAAGCGGGCGCCGTCGAACGAGCTGTCGCCCTCCACACACAGGCCGCGCATTCCCACGTCCGCCGGGAGCACGGCCCCGTCGAACCGGGCGCGGCCGAGGTGGGGCCGCCCGTCGGGCCCGGTGACGGCGTCCAGGACCCCGTCCAGCAGCCACGGCGGGACGGTGACGCCGCGCAGGTCGAGATCGGCTCCGGGGCGCAGCGCGCCCGTGAACCGCTCGAACTCGCGGGGACGCAGGTGGGCGGGGCAGCCGCCCAGGTCGCCCGCGGCCCGGCCGGTGCAGCCGTCGACGGCGGTGCAGCGCGGCCAGAACACCGTGGGCGGCGAAGCCTCGTGAGGAGTCACGGTCTTCGTTCTACCCACGCGGGGGCGCGCAGTGAAGGTCTCCTGGTGGCCAGGTCGTTGCAACCCCCCGGCCACGTTCGGCGGCGACGGCCGGGACGGAGTGATCTGCGGGAACCGCGGGAATGATCGACCTATCGGATACCTCGGTGGAACCCGTACGTTCGACTTTCGTTAACCTAGATCGGGGAAAATTCTGGCATGACCGTCAATCCAGGACATGTCCCTCCGCAATCCGAGGCGCTGCCCGACGACCGCTTCCTCGACCGCGAGGAGAGCTGGCTGAGGTTCAACCAGCGCGTCCTGGAGCTCGCCGAGGACCCGGGGCTGCCGCTGCTCGAACGCGTCCGCTTCCTGTCGATCTTCTCCAGCAACCTGGACGAGTTCTTCATGGTCCGCGTCGCCGGGCTCGCCCGCCGGATGGCGACGGGCCTGGCCGTCCAGTCCGCCAGCGGCCGCCAGCCCCGCGAGGTGCTGGCGCGCACCGGCGTGGTCGCGCACGAGCTGATGCAGCGGCACGCGTCGTGCTTCCGCAAGGAGATCCTGCCCGCGCTCGGCGAGGAGGGCATCGAGCTCCTGCGCTGGGACGAGCTGGCCGAGACCGAGCAGGAGCGGCTGCGGCGGCTCTTCCGCGACCGGATCTACCCCGTGCTCACCCCGCTCGTCGTCGACTCCGCGCACCCGTTCCCCTACATCTCGGGTCTGTCGCTGAACCTCGCGGTGATCGTCCGCGACCCGGAGACCGACGCCACGATGTTCGCCCGGGTGAAGGTGCCCCCGCTGCTGCCGCGCTTCATCGAGGCGTCCCCCGACCGGTTCACGCCGCTGGAGGACGTCATCGCGGCCCACCTCGGGCAGCTGTTCGTCGGGATGGAGGTCGTCGAGCACCACGCGTTCCGGGTCACCCGCAACCAGGACCTGGAGATCGACGACGACATCAGCGAGGGCCTGCTGCAGGCGCTCGAACGCGAGCTGCTGCGCCGCCGGTTCGGCCCCGTCGTCCGGCTGGAGGTCGAGGAGTCGATCTCCGAGGGGGTGCTGGACCTGCTCACCTCCGAGCTGGGGGTGGACGAGGGCCAGATCTACCGCGTGGTCGGGCCGCTCGACCTCGGCGGCCTCGCCGCCATCGCCGACCTCGACCGGCCGGAGCTGAAGTACCCCCCTTTCGTCCCGTCGAAGGAGGCGCTGCCGGAGGACGCGAGCATCTTCAGCGCCATCCGTGAGCGCGACGTGCTCGTCCACCACCCCTACGACTCGTTCACCACCACCGTCCAGCGGCTGATCGAGGACGCCGCGTCCGACCCGCGCGTCCTGGCGATCAAGCAGACCCTGTACCGGACGAGCGGCGACTCGCCGATCGTGGACGCGCTGATGAGCGCCGCCGAGGCCGGCAAGCAGGTCGTGGTCGTCGTCGAGCTGAAGGCCCGGTTCGACGAGCGCGCCAACATCGCCTGGGCGCGCAAGCTGGAGACCGCCGGCTGCCATGTCGTCTACGGGTTCGTCGGGCTGAAGACGCACTGCAAGCTCGCGCTGATCGTCCGGCAGGAGTCCGAGGGCCACCTGCGCCGCTACTGCCACATCGGCACCGGCAACTACCACCCGAAGACCGCGCGCCTGTACGAGGACTTCGGGCTGCTCACCGCCGACCCCGAGGTCGGCGAGGACGTCAGCGCCCTGTTCAACCACCTCACCGGCTACTCGCGGCAGAGCTCCTACCACCGGCTGCTCGTCGCGCCGAACAGCCTGCGCTCCGGGCTCGTCCAGCGGATCGAGCACGAGATCGACAACCGGCGTGCCGGGCACCCCGCCCGCGTCCGGATCAAGTGCAACGCGCTGGTGGACGAGGTCATCATCGACGCGCTCTACCGGGCGTCCCGGGCCGGGGTCCCGGTGGACGTCTGGGTCCGCGGCATCTGCGCGCTGCGTCCCGGCGTGCCCGGCCTGTCGGACATGATCCGGGTGCGCAGCGTCCTCGGCCGGTTCCTGGAGCACTCCCGCGTGTTCGCGTTCGAGAACGGCGGCGAACCCGAGGTGTGGCTCGGCAGCGCCGACCTGATGCACCGCAACCTGGACCGCCGCGTCGAGGCCCTCGTCACCGTCAACGACCGGGCCCAGCGCGACGACCTGCTCGCGCTGATGGACCGGGCCATGGCCGAGGACACCCACGCCTGGACGCTCGACGCGGAGGGCACCTGGACGCGCAACCAGGCCCGTCCCGGCGAGACCCTGCGGGACATCCAGACCCACCTGGTGAAGAGCCGCCGGTGGAGGACGATCGATGCCTGAGACCATCAGGGCCGCGGGCGCGCTGCTGTGGCGCGACGGCCCGGAGTTCGCGCTGATCCACCGGCCCCGCCACGACGACTGGTCGTTCCCGAAGGGCAAGGTCGACCCGGGCGAGCACGTGCTGCGCGCCGCCGTCCGCGAGGTCGAGGAGGAGACCGGCGTCGTCCCCCGCCTCGGGCGGCGCCTCTCGACCGTCACCTATCCGCTCGGTGAGCAGACCAAGCGGGTCGAGTACTGGGCCGCCCGCCCGGTCGCGGTGAGCGCGTTCACCCCGAACGACGAGGTGGACGAGCTGGTCTGGCTGCCGGCGGAGGAGGCCGAGGACCGGCTCAGCTACCGGCACGACGTCGACCTGCTCCACGAGTTCCTGGGGGGCCCGCTCGCCACCGCGCCGCTGGTCATCCTGCGGCACGCGCGCGCGGGGGAGAAGAAGGCGTGGCGGGAGGCCGACGAGCTGCGCCCGCTGGACGAGGCTGGCCGCGCCGAGGCGTCCGGCCTCGCCGGGCTGCTGCGCTCCTACGGGCCCATGCGGACCGTCAGCTCGGCCACCGCCCGGTGCTTGGAGACCGTCCTGCCCTACGCGCGGCGCGTCCGCGTGCCCGTCGAGACGGAGGCGGCGTTCACGGTCGGCGAGACCAATCCGGACCAGGCCGTGGAGCGGCTGCTGTCCATGGCGGGCGCTCCCGCGCTGGTGAGCACGCACGGCGAGATCGTCTCCGAGCTCGTCGCCGGCCTCTGCCGGAAGCTGGGCGAGAAGGTCCCGGACGACACGAAGCTCGACAAGGCCGAGTTCTGGACCGCCCATCTCGCCGACGGCGCGCTGGCCGCCCTCGAACGCCACACGCCCCGGACGGCGGGGGCCTGACGAACGCGTGGGTTGCGGTCGCGCAGGGCCGACCCGTACATTCACCCTTATGGGTGAATATTCTGCTGACCTGCTCGATTCGGTCTTCTCGGCGGTCTCCGACCCCACCCGCCGCGCCATCCTGGCCCGGCTCGCCGAGTCGGACGCCCGGGTGACGGACGTCGCGGGAGCATTCCCGATCTCCCTGAACTCCACGTCCAAGCACATCCGGACGCTCGAAGGGGCGGGGCTGGTGCGGCGGAACGTGCGGGGGCGCGAGCACTTCCTGAGCCTGAACGCGGCGCCGCTCGCCGAGGCGGCCGCGTGGATCGAGCACTACCGCGCGTTCTGGAGCGAGCAGCTCGCCTCGCTCGAAGCCTTCGTCGCCGACCGCGAAGCGGCCGCCCGTGACGCTGACCGTGACGCTGACCGTGACACCGGCCGTGACACCGGCCGTGACACCGCGGAGGGGGCGTCGTGACGAACGCGTACTCGGTGACCGTCCAGCGGGAGATCGCCGCCTCTCCCGAGGTCCTCTTCGACGCCTGGCTGGACGCGCGGAGCCTCGGCTCGTGGCTCAGACCGTCCGGCATCAGGGAGACCCGGGCCGAAACGGACCCGCGCGAGGGTGGAACGTTCCGCATCGTCATGGTCGACGACGAGTCGTCCATCCTGCACTCCGGCACCTACCGGGTGATCGACCGGCCCCGGCGGCTGGTGTTCACCTGGTCCTCACCCGCGACCCGGCACCGGGACTCGGTGGTGACGGTCACCTTCCGGCCCTCGCCCGGCGCGACCGTGGTGGAGATCCATCAGGTCGGGCTTCCGGACGAGGAGGCCCGGACCTCGCACCGTGCCGGATGGTCGGACGTTCTCCGCGAACTTGGCGACTCCCGCACACGAGACGAACCCGCACGAGACGAGGACTGAACCGTGACCACCTTGGACAAGAAAGTCGCCGTCGTCTACGGCGGCGGAGGCACCGTCGGCGGAGCGATCGCGCGTGCCTTCGCGCGTGAAGGCGCCCAGGTGCACGTCGCCGGACGCACCCGCGACCCCCTGGACCGCGTGGTGCGGGACGTCACCGCCGGAGGCGGCCGGGCGGAGGCCGCCCTGGTCGACGCCGCGGACGAGGACGCCGTGCGCCGGCACCTGGACGAGGTGACCGGGCGGGCCGGACGCCTCGACATCCTGGTCAACGCGGTCGGCGTCCCGCACGTGCAGGGGCCGCCGCTCGCGGAGCTCGACCTCGACCGGTTCATGGCCCCGATCGACGGGTACCTGCGCACGCTGTTCGCCACCGTGAAGGCCGCCGCTCCGCACCTCGCGGAGCAGGGCTCGGGCGTCGTCCTCACGATGTCCACCCCCGGCGCCCGCCTGACGGGACGCGGCTTCCTGGGCAACGGCGTCTCGTCGGCCGCGGTCGAGGCGTTCTCCCGCATCCTGGCGGGCGAGCTCGGCCCCGACGGGGTGCGCGTGGTCTGCATCCGGCCCCACGCGATCCCCGCGTCGGTCGGCGCCTCCCATGTGACCGGGGCCTTCGAGGAGATGGCCGGCCGCGCGGGCGCGACCACGGACGAGTGGCTCGCCGGCGCCGCGCGGGGGACACTGCTCGGGCGCCTGCCGACGCCCGAGGACGTGGCCGAGTACGCGGCGTTCGCCGCCTCGGACCGCGCCCGGACGATGACGGGAGTGATCGCCAACCTGAGCGCCGGCTGCATCGTGGACTAGGGGAAACGTGGACTAGGGGGACCGGGGACGGCGCGGACGCCGGCCCGTCAGAACGAGGGGCCCAGCGTCCGTGACCAGGTGGTCGCCAGGAGGTCGCGGGCCTTCTCCGCCTCCGCCCGCTCCCCGCCGTAGAGGACGCCGACCGCGAAGGCGTCCGCGGTCGTGCGGGCGCGGGCGGCTGCCCGTTCCAGGTGCTCCATCGCGATCACGGCGTCCTGGTGGGCGCCGAGGACCTCCTGGATGCGCTTGGTGTCCTTGACCACCCGCTTGGCCGCCGCGCCCAGCACGGGAACCGCCAGCTCGGCCGCGTACCGGGCGCGCTTGGCCGCCTTCCGCGTCTCGTGGCGGGCGAGGTCGGGGTCGGCGGACGTCTTGATCGACGCGTAGTCCCCGGCCATCCGGTCCCAGGCCCGCGTGACGAGCGCGGGGAGCTCCTTGCGGGCCTTCTTGCCGGCCACGGCCGCCAGCGGCGGGTCGGCGACCAGCCTGTCGAGCCCGTCGAGCAGCGCGAAGTACCGCGCGTCCCTCAGGGCGGCGTTGAGGTGCCGGTACGCGGCCCGCTCGTGCCGCTCCAGGTCGTCCTGCAGGAAGGGCGGCGCGTCCGCGAAGCGGGCCCGGAGCACCTCCAGGTCGCGGACCTCGCCGAGGGCCTGCGCGACCCACCGCAGCTCGGGCCCGAGCGGCGCGGTCCGCTCCGCGTCCAGGACGGGCCGGTAGCTGCGCAGGACGCTCCTCGTTCTGCGCACGGCCACGCGCATGCGGTGGACGGCGTCGTCCTCGCCCAGCCGCGCCCCGGGGTCGAACCGCAGGATCGACTCGACCTGCTCGGCGAGATAGGCCAGCACGACCTCCCCCGTCGTGATCGAGGGTGCCTTTCCGTTGCTGGTCGCCTCCGTGATCCGCGACCGGGCCGCGGCCCGCTGCCGCGCCGCCTCCGACGGCGCGACGCCGTCCCCGAGCAGCCGCGCGAGCTTGGACGCCGACTTGGACCTCTTCGCCCCGGCCTTGCGCAGGCGCTTGCCCGCGGCCTTCAGCAGCTCCGGCGTCCCGGTGCCGAGCTCGACCTCGATCTCCCGCCAGCGCTCGGGGTCGGCCTCCCGCCCGCGCCCGGTCACCAGGTCGTCGGCGACCTCCGCGAGGGCCTCGCCGTCCGTGCCGAGCAGGCGCACGACCGTCCGGCGGGTCTCCAGGGTCGCGACGGGGCGCAGCTCCGCCCCGCGGGTGTGCGCGGCGACGAGCCCGGCCAGGCGCGCCGGGACGAGCAGGGGGCGGCCGAGGGGCGCCCGGAACTCGTGCTTGCCGTCCCCGTCCCGCCCGGCCGGCATCTTCAGGTGCCAGCCCGCGTCCGGCCCGCCCCGCCGCCGGCGCAGCGTGATCCGGTTGGCCGCCAGGCGCAGGTCCGCGGTGTCGAAGTAGGTGGCGTGCAGCTCCCGGACCTCGGGCTCCCCGACCGACGCCACGCCCGCGAGCCCGTCCAGTTCCGGCAGGACGAACCCGGCCGGGGCGTCGTACTTCTGCTCGATCTCCAGATGCCGCTCGGCCACGCGCTGCTCCTCAGGGAAGGGCGACAAATCGGGTGCACACCCAGATAGCCAGCATTCCACGTCAAAGTGAACAACGGCCGAAAACTCCTCGTCCCCTACGGGACCAGGACCGCGCGGCAGGTGGTGACGATCAGCTCGTCGACCCGCGTCGGCGGGGGCCGGTGGTCGAGCAGGTGCCGGCGGACGGCGCCGTAGGGGACGTCGACCGTGGCGAAGACCACGCGCTCGCGGTCGACGCCGCGGCGCCGGGCGAACGCGCTCAGCGCGCCCGTGGCCCGGGCGTTCAGGGCGTCGAGGGGTGCGGCGAGTTCGGCGGGCCAGGCGGCGGCGAGGTCGCGGCGGCGGTGCAGGAGCAGCACGGCGGCCTCGGCGGGGCGCTCGCGGCACCAGCGGGGCGTGTGCAGGGCGGCCGCCTCGGCGTCGTCCGCGTCCAGGGCCGCGACGAAGCCATCCTGGAAGCGGCGGACGCAGCGGGTCCACAGGGTGGCGAGCAGCAGGTCGCGCGACCCGAAGCGGTGGTAGAGCGAGCCGGACGGGGCGCCGAGGCGCTCGGCGATGGCGGCGATGGTCGCGGCGGAGGGCCCGCCCTCGGCGGTGACCGCGAGCGCCGCGTCGAGGATCCGGTCCTCGTCGAACTTGGCCGGTCTTCCCACGCGCGCCTCCCGGATGATAGTAGTGAGAGCATTCTAGAACACAGCCTCTAAAAAGGAGCGGCCATGTCGGCTTCCGAGATCGTCAGGGGTTTCTACACCGCGACCCAGGCGGCCGACGGGGCGGCGATCCTCGCCCTCCTCCATCCGGAGTTCGAGGCGCACACGGCGCCGGGGCTGCCGTGCGGTGCGGGCGGCGACTTCCGGGGCCCCGAGGAGACCCTCGCTCGGGTGTGGGGGGCGATCTTCGCCGAGTTCGACACGGCTCCCCACGCCGAGACCTGGCATGAGACCGGAGACGGGCTGGTCGTGGTGACGGGACGGTACCGCGGAACGGCCAGGGCGACGGGCCGTTCGTTCGAGGCGGAGTTCGCGCATCTCTGGCGCGTCACCGAGGGCAGGATCTCCTGGCTGCACCAGTACACCGACACGGCCCGGTGGCGGGACGCCCTCGTCCCGTGAACCGGCGGCGCCCGCCGGGTGCCTCAGACGAGGTGGTACTTCATCCCCATGTGGGACGGGCGGAAGCCGATCTTCTGGTAGAAGCGGATCGCGTCGGGGCGCTGGCGGTCGGTGGTGAGCTGCACCACGCGGCAGCCGCGGGCGCGGGCCCGGTCGATGGCCCATGTGATCATCAGCTGGCCCAGCCCGGCGCCGCGCTGCTCGGCGGCGACGCGGACGCCCTCGATCTGGGCGCGCTCGGAGCCGGTGTAGGTGAGGCCGGGGATGAAGGTGAGCTGGAGCGTGCCGGCGACCGCCCCCGCCACCTCGGCGACGACCAGGCTGTTGTTGGGATCCTTCTCGATCGCGGCGAACGCTCTGAAGTAGGCCTCCGGTATCTCCTCACCCGGTGTTTCGCGGGTTGATCCCAGGGGATCGTCGGCGAGGAGCCGGACGATCTCGGGGAGATCGTCCAACGTCGCCTCGCGGAAGGTCACTTCTTGATCACTCTGCACGCCTTCCAGGCTATCGGGACGCTAAGTTGCAGCGTTCGCCCATGTCTTGTAGTACTACGGTGTGTAGTACTACGCTGAGTGGAGACCCCCCGGCTCGGACGGCGGTCTCATCGCCGCGCAGGGAGAAGTCAATGCACAACAACGAGAACGAGGAACACTGGACCGACCACGCCATCTGCCGCGGCGCGGATCCTGACCTGTTCTTCCCGATCGGCTACTCCGCGCCCGTGCTCCAGGCACAGGAGGACGCGGCCAAGGAGATCTGTTCCCACTGCCCGGTGCGGGCCGACTGCCTCGCGTGGGCGCTGCGGGTGGGGGAGCCCGACGGCATCTGGGGCGGGACGACCCCCGAGGAGCGGCGCTACCTGCGCCGGACGGCCGACGCCCCGGCGCGGCGGCCGCTGCCGGTGATCGTGGTGCGGGGCGACGCCTCCGAGTCGGAGCACGCGTCGGCCGCCTAGAACGCCACCGGCACCTTCTGCCCGTCCCGTCCGTTGGGGGAGTCAGGGACGCAGAGACTTTACGGTGGCTGACATGAGCTTTACCCCCGACCGGCAACGTTCCGAGGGCCTGGCGAAACACGGCGCCCGGGCCCTGGCGTCGGCGGTGCTGATCCTCACGGTGACCGCCGCGATGTGGGTTCTGGAGGCGTTCGACTACACGACGAACGGCTGGCTCGACCGGTTCGGGATCCAGCCGCGCGACGTGAACGACCTGCCGGACATCTTCACCGCGCCCTTCATGCACGCCGGCTTCGGGCACCTGACGGCCAACACGGTCCCGTTCCTGATCCTCGGGTTCGCCGCGGCGGCGCGGGGCATCGCCAGGTTCCTCGCCGCCAGCCTGATCATCATCGTGGTCGGCGGGCTCGGGGTGTGGTTCCTCAGCTCCGCCAACACCCTCGGGTCCAGCATCCTGATCTTCGGGTTCTTCGGCTACCTGGTGGGACGCGGGATCTTCGAGCGGCGGCTGCCCGACATCGCCATCGCGGTCGCCGTCGTCGCCGTCTACGGGACGATGCTGCTCGGCGTCCTGCCGAGCGACCCCACCATCTCGTGGCAGGGCCACCTCTTCGGGCTGCTCGGCGGCCTCCTCGCCTCGTGGTTCCTGCGCGGCGGCACGACCGCGACGTCTCGAAAAATGTCCGACTAAAAGCCTTTTGCAGTGAATGGACGCCAATCTGGCGACTCCATTGTTTTGTCGTCTCCATGGCTCTTCTTGATCTTCGTCGGGTATCGGTCCCCCCGAGGTGGGCGACCTCGCCCACCAGGGGGAACGAGCAAGGGGAGAAGGATGAGCGTGCGAAGAGCGATGGCCGTGGCCGCCGCGGGGGCGGCGGCCGGGGCGTTCGTCGTGATCGGGGCTGGGGCGGCGGAGGCGCAGACCGACACCCAGCTCTGCGAGTACCTGGTCACGGCGCGGGACGGACTCAACGTGCACGAGCTGCCCAACGTGCATTCGAAGGTCGTGGGCGTCCTGAAGTTCCACGACAAGCCGTGGGCCGACTGCAAGACCAAGGGGTTCACCGAGATCCGCGGGAACGTCCCGGTCCAGCTCCGGCACGGGTTCATCGACGTCAAGTTCCTGCGCAAGCTCCGGGTCATTCCGACCGGCGGCGTGGAGACGGGCGCGGGCGGAACCTCCACCGGCATGGACTCCGCGCTCGCCGCGGGGGGTGTCGCCACGGTCCTCGCCGGCGGCGGGATCGCGCTCGCGGCACGGCGGCGGGCGACGGGCGCCGCCTGATCGGCACCGCCTGCGACGGGGCGGCAGGGCGGCGCCCCGCCGCCTCTCACGAGTGAACGACGGTCGCGTCGCCGGCGAGGACCGTGGCGACACCCCCCCCCGCGAGCGCGGAGTCC